>NZ_JAIUZS010000004.1:0-438459 GCF_020171505.1 Ruegeria profundi
ATCACCAGCCCGCCAAAGATCATCCCACTTACCACTCACCTTCACGAAAACCTCGTCCACATGCCACTTCCATTTCGAGAACGCGCGCAGTTTCTGAACACGCTTCATTCTGATGTCAGCAGCAAACATCGAATCAAATCTGTTCCACCAATAGCGGATAGTTCTCGGCTCGCTTCGATGCCTCGCTCGTGCAGCAGATCTTCGATATTCCGAAGCGAGAGCGGAAACCGAACACACAGCATCACCGCAAGGCGGATGATCTAGGAACTGGTTTTAAAGTATTTGAAAGAGGCGGGTCTGGTCATGGGCAAAAGCTAAGCAACCGCCCTGCCCGCCTCAACCCAAGTTCTTCTGACGTGAGCCCGATCATGCCTCGGTTCGTTTTCCGGTATTTCCAGACGGCTGCTGTTTTACCCAGATGCCGAGTTAACGAGTTTCGTGTTTTGAGTGAGTGTCGAAGTTCGGCAAAAACGCTCAAAAGACCCCACGCTTAGGATCACCTCCACGTGGGGTTCTTTGCAAGTCGAACCAATCAAAAACAAGTGTAGAGCATTTACATGTGCAAGTGGCTTCGCACTATTCCCAACGATCTACGCTGCAACTTGGAAAGCCTGCGTGAATATCGCAGCGCTCTAAGTCTGAAGGACGATTGGGGTGCTATATTTGAGTAGTTGATCAAGCACGGTGTGGAACCGCCGGAACATCCGTTCACGACCGTATCGGAAACAATCGATCCTATATGGCCTCATTGTCGCCTGTTGGGAATCAATAATGACCCAATAGAGCTATTTGACAGAACACAGCGTCATGTATCATGTTTGATGCCGCAAGATGCTGACCCCCTTAAGCTATTGCAGGTTTTGGTGATGGCTTGCGCAATGCAAGCGCGTTCCTAAATGATTGTGGGGCAATCGTGACATGCGCTTTGTTTTGTTAGTGTTCGTTTGGTTAGCAGGTTGCGATTTAGCAAACCGTGGCTTCTCAGAGATCGAATATCTGCAGAGCATCAACAGACTATTGCAGGCAGATGACCGTTGCGGAGTACAACGATACGTGTTGTTAAGACCCCGCGCTCTTTCCCGCGATGACGAGTTATCAAGTGAATTGCGGGATTTTGTTAGAGAATCCCGCGAGGAATGTTCACCCAAAGACAGAAGTGGCGCAGATGCTTCAATATCTGATCAGTCGGAACGTATTGAGAGAAGCGGTGACACTGGACGTGATCAAGGAAACCGCAATAGTTCTCAGGAAGCGACGGCACGTGGCGATCATCGGTCGGGGGCCTCAGATAGAGAGGCTGACCGACGCGAGGACGCAGCGGATAGAGAAGCTGACCGACGCGAGGAGGCGGCAGACAGAGAGGCTGACCGTCGAGAACGAGACGACGATGATCGGGATGATGACGATCAGGATGATGACGATCAGGATGATGACGATCGGGATGATGATGATTAACGCTATGGTGGGGCGGCGCAGTCGCGAGGGGGCCTATGTCGGTTCGACCGACCGCGCCACGCCCCTGTCCAACCGACCTCCCCAACGCTCAGATGTTGAACCAAGCATCCCGGTGGAACGGCTTGGTATATGCCCGACTGCGCAATGAAGTCGTGGGAACAGCTGCCAAATCTGTGCGAGATTGCGCCAATTCCGGACAAAAAGAAGTCTTGCGGGACAACATTGATGCCGTCGCGGTGTCAATCACGGAGCGGAAATCGCTAAATGTCTGCATTCCGTCGACCGTTTAATACGGGTTCGATGCTGATTTGGGGGCGGGCATACTGCGCAACCAATACTTGCTTACTTTCTGGCCGCGTGGAGTTTATTCCCCCCACGCGGCTCATTTTTGTACTGCTCGAAAGTGAATCTGTTGGTTGAGATGGGGGCAGCGCAGCCGTGAGTGGGGGCCTCCGTTGGTATTACCCTGTGTGCCGCACCCCAATCCAACCGATTTCCCAATCGCTTGGTCGGAGAACCAAACGAACCGGTAAGATTGACAGGCATATGCTCCGTCTGCGCGCTACGTGCATGCGATCAGCTGCCATAAGCTTGTGAGATTGTGCCAAAGCCGTGTGAGGATAGGCGCTACGGCTTCCTGCCGGCGACCGGCGACCGGCGACAGCATATGGTACCCGCTGCATGGCGCCAAATGACTGTTACTCGGATGGAGGCCCCGTCAACGAAACGGGAACAGCTTTGAGATAGGCGGCAATCGCCAAACGGTCCTCATCCGAGAGGCGTGATGTGTTCTCGATGACCTCCGCCATCTCACCACCTGCGCTGTCATAATCCGGAGTGAAGCCAGACTTAAGGTACTCGGCGATGTCAGCCTCGGACCAATCAAGCTGGTCTGAGGTCAGCCCCGGGATGCGTCCCTTTCCGCTGGGGTTAGGTGCGCCGGTGAGCCAGAGATCGTGTTTCAGACCACCTAACCCGTTGCGTGGCGTATGGCATTCAGCGCAGTGTCCAAGTGCCTCCACTAAATACCGGCCATGTCTTTGTTGGTCGGTCAGATCACCTTCGACCACCCAGCCTGACGACATGAACAAAAGCTTCCATCCGGCCAGCCCGCGTCGAATGTTGAAGGGAAATCCAACCTCATGCGCAACGCTTTCGGTTACGGTCGCTGGCAGGGTGCCGAGGAATGCGTGAAGCGAAACGACGTCGTCCAATGACATGTTAGCGTAAGATGTATAGGGAAACGCTGGAAAATAGTGCTGCCCTTCGGGTCCGGTCCCATGGACTAAGGCGTTGGCCAGATCGAGGGCAGACCAGGACCCAATGCCGACTTCTGGGTCACTGGAAATGTTGGGGGCAATGAACGTGCCGAATTCCGTCTCAAACCGGCGACCACCGGAGAGCATAAGCTTGTCCTCGCCAACTGCATCAGGTGCTGCATGACAGGATGCGCATCCTGCGGCGTGGAACACGATTTCGCCTCTGGCGAGATTTGGGTTCAAACCATCGAGTTGAGACTGATCCATTCTTTGTGGTCGGGTCAGCACCAAACCGGCCAACCCAACCAAAAGTGCAGCGAAAGCGGTGAATAGGAAAATCCGCTTCACAGCTAACTACCAATTAGTCTTTTGATGCTCTGTAGGCTTTGTGACATGCCGAACAGCTTCCACCCAGATCGCCCATAGCCGCTTTCAGGGCATCAACATCTTGGCCAGCCGCAGCCTGCATTGCAACAGCGGCGTCTGCCATGGCCTGCCCTTTCGCGCCAACGTCAGGGAAGTTTTCCCAGATCGCAGGAAGCGCTCGGGAGGATGGATCGGACACACTGTCAGATCCTTCAGGCCACATCGCAGATTGGTCGATCTGCGTTAGTACAACAAGGTTGTTTGCAGCCCGTGTTGCGGCCTCGGAATCATAATCCACCTCGCCTTTGGCCATGCCACCAAGCGTACCGAGATTGAAGGCGTAGAGTTGCATGATTGAGGTACGAGCTTTCACAGCCGGGTTTTCGCTTTCGTGGGCGAGGGCTGTGCCAATTGCAGCCACTGACAAAAAACCTGCCGCTAAGATTGAGAACTTCTTCATCATGATGTGTCTCCCTGTTCAATGCTCTGAATGTTATATTGAACGAATTTACTTGTAATTGTTTGTTATTGGTCGTCACCTGTTAATTTATGAACAATGAAAATTGGGATGATATTCGGTACGCGCTGGCCGTAAGCAAATACGGTTCGTTGAACGCGGCGGCGGCGGCCCTGGGCGTTACTCATGCCACAGTATTGCGCAGAGTGGCGGCATTCGAAGAGCGCAATGGCTGCCGAATTTTTCAAAAAAACCCATCAGGGTATTCCGTTCTTCCCGAAGCCAACGCGATCTTTTCGGCCATGGAAAGCGTCGAAGACGCAGTGCTGTCGGTGGAGCGAGCGGTTGTCGGGGCAAACCGGTCTCCTATGGGTCACGTGCGCATTACGTCTACCGATAGTCTTTGTCAGATCGTTCTACCTCGCATCCTGAACGAGATCTCACTTCTTTACCCAGGCTTGAAATTGACTCTGCTGAGCCAAAATAGCCACCATGATCTTTCCAGACTGACAGCAGACATTGCTGTGCGCCCATCGATAAAGCTTGGGGAAGGGCTAGTCGGGCAGCGTGCAGGAACGCTGTCCTTCGGCGTCTTTGACGACGGTTTCCCAAATCGCACATGGATGAGGCTTGATGGGGCGTTAAGCCGTTCACTTCCTGCCAAATGGCTGAAGGCGAATGTGAGCGCCGACGAAATGACCAACGGAGCAGACAGTTTTCTGGTGCTACAGCAGATGGCTGCCTCGGGAGCTGGTAAAACCTTTCTGCCCTCATTTTTTGGCGACGCGGATACCCGCCTTAAAAGGTCGCAAGACGTGTGTCCTAAGATTGAGGTTCCGCTGTGGGTCGCGATGTTAGAGGAAATTGCGCAAACCCCAAGGTTTGCCATTGTTCAGATGGCGTTAGTTGAACGCATAACAGAAGCGCTAGCTAAGTGATTTCATGCAACAGAGATTTTCGAGATCTTGCATTTTTGACGGTGTCGTCAGGCAAATTCCAAGCAGTCTCTACATGGACAGAATAGCTGCCCTTTATTCGGCGCATAGGCCGCGCCACTTGGCAAGAGCGGCGGCACTGTTCAGCTTGAAGTTTGGCCTGGCGTAGAGGCTGCACTCCAAATTGAAAAGGTTTAGGACCGAGGCATGGACGGAGGCGAACTTCTGTAAACTTTGCATGCGCCTGAAACGCTGCATCGCGCGTTCTCTTCGTCGGAACGGCAGGTGCGAATTCTCTACGCGATTGTTGAGCCATCTGCCCGTCTGTTGTTTTTCCAGTGCACCCACTTCTCTGAGCGCCGCCTTGTAGGAAGCAAAGCGATCTGTGACGATCTCTTCGGCGCAACCGTGCCGCTTCATCAATTTCCTGAGGAATTTCAGTGCTGCAGCCTTGTTTCGGCGCTTCGTGACAACCGCTTCCAGCACCTCGCCTTCGTGATCCACAGCCCGCCAAAGATATTGACGTTTGCCATTCACCTTCACAAAGACCTCGTCCACATGCCACTTCCATTTCGAGAACGCGCGCAGTTGCTGAACACGCTTCCTTCTGATCTCCTATGCGAACATCGGGCCAAACCTGTTCCACCAATAGCGGATATCTGTGTCCGCGACGCACACACTGGCCCATCCGTTCAAACCAGGTAATTTTGGTATCACTTCAAGCCAATTTATTTCCATGCGGACCACAGTTGAAATAACTCCATGAAATATAAAGCTGGACTCACCTTTTTCAGTCGTTACTTAACAATGGGATGAAAATACGGCTTCAGATCGGCGTAGCGACTGTCTTCACGCTTCTCACGTTGATTGTGACAGCAATACTCGTTGCCTTCCTTTATTTCGGCAACAAGCAACTGGCCTTAAGGACGGCACAAGACCGGATGGGTATGGCCAGAGCCCAATCGGTCGAAGACATGCTGGCAGTGATACGCGGCGCTGGAGATGTTGTGTCATCCGCGTCCGTTTTTCTTTTAGAGTTCCCCGAGCAGGCAACATCCCTTGCGGGACTGGATGTTCTCTACTCGCAGATGCAAGGCAACGACCACTATTATGGATTGTACTTTGCCGAAGAGAAATCGGGTGACTTTTTTCAGAACATCAACCTGCCAAAAGGCTGGGAGACCTTTGGGCCTGACACAAGTCCAGTTCCTGCGGGCGTTGATCGCGTAAAACGTATCATTTCCGAACAAGAGCAAAAACGCGTTGAGACGTACTATTGGGCACAAACTGGCGAGCCAGCAGAACCATTCTTCAGCGGATCGACAGAATATGATCCACGTACGCGTCCCTGGTATCTTGGGGCAAAAGAGCAAACCGGAATATACATCACACCTCTTTACAGGTTTGAAAGCACCGGGCGTCTGGGCGTCACCGTAGCAAAGCGTGTGCTTAATCTAAACGGCGAACTCGTTGGTGTCGTCGCTCTCGATATGACGATATCGGCGCTTTCACAAATACTCGACGACATTCGAATTGGAGATCACGGACGCGCATTTATGCTGAACCACGAGGGTCACCTGCTGTCTTATACCGGAACGCGGTTCGAGGGGGAGGCAGCACACTTCGTCAGTACGGACCCAAATGAGCGAATAGAAATCGACAACGAAGTCATTGACAGTGCCATCACTGAATGGCGCGCAAGCCAGAAAGCATTTTTTCATTTTGTTCCACCGTCAGGGAAATACAAGCATATCGCATCCGTTGCGCCGATCCCGCAAATTTTTGATGTTCAACCCATTCTTGGGTTAACGGTGCCTGAAGATGAGTTTGTTGGCGCCATAAAAGCTACGACGATCCGTGCCTTGCAGGTCGGTGGGTTTGCTCTGGTGTTGGCCGTGGCATTCACTTTCGTCGTGGCGCGTCTGCTGAGTAACAACCTTACCCGCGTGGCAACAGAAGCCCGCCGCATGAGCAATTTCGACCTGAGCGATGATCTGGAAGTGAAATCGACAATTAAGGAAGTTGCAGATTTACAGGCAGCGATAACAAGCATGAAGGCGGGCCTATCGAGTTTTGGAGCATACGTTCCAAAAGAACTGGTTCGTTCAATAGTTTCAAAGGCGCAAAGAATAACCGTGGGTGGGGATACGCGCGACGTAACTCTCATGTTCTCAGATCTGCAAGCCTTCACGTCTCAAACAGAAGGGCTCGAACCTGAAGTATTGATGCCCGCTTTGTCGGAGTATTTCGAGGCAATGGAAAAGGAGATTTCCTGCAATTCGGGTACTGTAGACAAGTACATCGGAGACGCAATAATGGCGTTATGGAATGCTCCGCTCGATGATCCTGAACACGCAATCAACGCATGCAAGGCTGCATTGGCGTGTCTCGAGGCCGAAGCGCGCCTCAACTCTGAGAAAGACGCTTCGCCATTGCGTCCGCTCTATACGCGTTTTGGGCTGCATACTGGTCGCGTCGTAGTGGGAAACGTCGGATCGCGTTCAAGGTTACAGTACACGGCGCTTGGGTCGGCTGTAAACTTTGCTTCGAGACTCGAAGGCTTGAACAAAGTCTACGGAACAAGGATCCTCGTTTCGGAAGCGCTATTTCTTCTTGTTTCAGATAGCTTTTACTTGCGTGAGATTGACGTTGTTGCACCTGCAGGAACAACAAGCCCCACCCGCATTTACGAACTCATGGGCGGCAAAAGCGATGTAGGTGAATCCCGGATCAAAGAAAACGTATTTCGTGAACATGAGAGTTGGCAGGCGTGTTATGCGCTTTATCGGTCCAGAAACTGGAGTGAATCTTTGAATGCGTTTCAGGCACATCGATCAATTGCGCGCAACAAGCTGCTCATTGATACCTTCATAACGCGATGCAACAGATTTATCGCAGATCCCCCCAGCGCAGATTGGGACGGTGTCTACCGATTTGCAAGGAAATGAACACAATGCTCCGCTTGTTTGGCTCAGTTGCGAGCGTGAAGGCCAATAAGCCCCTTTCTGCTTTGGGCTCAACTTGGTCATCTGACTATTTTCTCAGATGACAGCTTATGAGCGGAAAGAAGACACATAAGGGTGTGGCAGTGCGGGTTAGGGCCTGCCTCTGCCGTCCCAATACTCTTTATCAGGCTCTTGGTATCCAGCTCCTTCATGGCTGCACACCCTAACAACGGTGCTGTCAGACAAATTCGAACCAGTCTCAGCTAGGCCAGTAGCGCTGCCCTTTATGCCGCACCGAGTTCGCGCCACTCTGCGAGAGCGGCGGTGCGTATTAGCTTGAAGGTATCTCTGCTGGTCAGCGATCTTTCGTGGTTGAAGTGGTTGTAGACGGAGGAGTGGACGGAAGCGAATTTCTGTAAACTTCGCATGCGCCTGAAACGTTGCATTGCACGTTCTCGTCGTCGGAAAGGGAGGTGTGAGTTCTCGACGCGGTTGTTGAGCCACCTGCCCGTCTGTTGTTTTTCGATAGCACCAAGCTCTCTGAGAGCGGCTCTGTAAGAGGCGAAGCGATCCGTGACGACGGCTTCCGCTTTGCCGTGCGGCTCCATCAATTTCTTGAGGAATTTCAATGCCGCCTGCTTGTTTCGACGTTTGGTGACAACGGTTTCCAATACCTCGCCTTCATGATCAACGGCCCGCCAAAGATAATGCGGCTTGCCATTCACTTTCACGAAAACCTCGTCCACATGCCACTTCCATTTGGAGAACGCGCGCAGCTGCTGAACACGATTCCGTCTGATCTCAGCAGCAAACACCGGGCCAAACCTGTTCCACCAGTATCGGACAGTTTCGTGGCTCACATCGGTGCCTCGCTCATGAAGCAGATCTTCGACATTCCGCAACGAAAGTGGAAACCTGATGTACAGCATCACCGCAAGGCGGATGATCTCGGGGCTGGTTTTGAAATACTTGAAAGAGCCAGGATTGGTCATGGGCAAAAGCTACGCAACACCCCTGCCCCACTCAAGAAAAATTCTTCTGACAAGACCATCCTGTTTGTTGCGGACCGTGCAGGTCGAAACTTTTACACTTATTGAAGGTAACACCTCATGATGATCGCGCGCTGGACTTGCGAGGCCAAGTTCGGAATGAAATCAGAGACGTTGGCGCTTCACAAAGAATGGGCCGAGCAGATCGGCTCGCAGACAGATATCGATATGTTGAAAAGCCGGATCGTTACCGGTTCGCTTGGCGCTAAGGAAACAATCATTCAAGACGAATTCGAGACCGAAAATTTCGCCGAACTAGATGCGTTTTTTCAGTAAAATCGCTTCGATCAAGATGCATGCCGACTGGGAGAAAAGGATGGGGGAAGCGATAGTTTCCAGCTCAACATATTGGGAGGTTTTTCGCGTCGTTGAGTAAAAAACCTGGGTCGCCCAAAACGTCATCGTAGCGACCGGCTGCGAAGAGCTGCTTTGAGCCGATTCCGTGGAAAAACACCCGTTCGCTGGCGCAGAATATCGACCACTGGATAGGGCGCGAGCGCCTTTCTTGTCAGGCGTTTCGCGGTTGCTGCGGTGCAGGAAGGATCTTGGCCAATTTGCGGAGGTTCTGGGCGGTTGCGGCGAGGAGAAATTCGTCATTTGCGCCGCATGGACCGCGTAATCGGAGCCGGTTCAGGCCAAGGATCCGCTTGAGGTGGGCAAACAGCATCTCGACCTTCTTCCTCAGCTTCATCGAGATCACGTATTGATCGGTCTTCGCAATGTCCCGGGCAACCTGACGAGCGTCCTCATGTTCCTCCCGGGTGATCTTGCGCGCTTCCGCGTTCGGGCAGCACTTTGCCTTTGAAGGACAGGCCTGACAGACCTCTTTCAGCGCCCGATAGCGGGCTGTGCCTTTGCCGGTCGGCCCCCGGCTCAGGTCCGAGTAGTTCCGGCGGAACTGCTTCAGTTCTTGCCCCTCGGGGCAGATGTACTGGTTGTTCTCGGCATCCCATTCGAAGTCAGCCCGGGTCCAGGTCCCGTCGCTGCGCCCGGACTTGTCGAAGACCGGGATGTGCGGGGCAATCTTGCGGTCGACCAGCCACCCCAGCATCGGCGCCGTGCCGTAGGCGGTGTCCGCGATCAGGCGTTCGGGATGGAGGTCGAACCTGGCCTTCACGCGCTCCAGCATGGTCTTGGTCGAACCAACCTCCGCCTGCCGGATTGATCTTGTCGCCTCTACGTCCACGATAACGCCGTGGTCGGTGTCGATCAGGTAGTTGTCGGAATAGCTGAAGAAAGCCGGGCCTTTACGGGCAGCAGTCCACTGGCTCGCGGGGTCGGAATGCGACGTGAACTTGGGCTGCACCTCGCTGGCCGCACCAAACGCGGCCTCGTCCAGGGTGTCGAGATACTCACGAACCGCCCGGGGCCCATCAGCGGGATCGACCTGCGCCGGGTCCCAATCCTCCTTCGGCGTCGAGTTCTGCTTGTTGGCATCAGCCTCGATGAGGCTCGCGTCAACGGCCATGCGCTGGCCACTGACGAGGCCTTCCTCAATACACCGTGCGACCGTCGTCTCGAACAGGTGCCGCAGCAGTTCGCTGTCGCGGAAACGGCCGTGCCGGTTCTTGGAAAAAGTCGAGTGGTCAGGGACGCGATCGCTGAGATCGAGACGGCAGAACCAGCGATATGCCAAGTTCAGATGGACCTCCTCGCAAAGCCGCCGCTCTGACCGGATGCCGAAGCAATACCCCACCAGCAGCATTCGGATGAGGAGCTCGGGATAGACGGAAGGCCGCCCTGTATGGCTGTAGAAATCTGCAAGGTAGCCGCGGATGCCGGACAGGTCCACGAACCGGTCGATGGAGCGAAGCAGGTGGTTCTGCGGGACATGGTCCTCCAGCGAGAACTCGTAAAACAGCGCTGGCTGCGCCTCCTGCCGCGGTCCCATCATCGCCAATCCTCCCACCCCGTACTGGAATTGAATCAGCCGACGGCCCTTCGAGCAAGGGCGAGTTTTTCAACAAAATAAGCCCAGAGCGGACCATACAGTTTCGCGTAAGTTTTGTTTTGGGTGGTCCCCAAAGTAGAGATAGAGCCACCCAACTAGTAGACCAGTTTCAATCCGACGGGTGGCTGATACTGTCAAAAATAGCGTCTAGATCTTTGCTCTCGGACCTCTAACTGTTAGTTTAGCCGCTACTTGCAAATTCGTCTTCCGGCTCTCCATCCGGGGTTTGATCTACTCCCTCCGATTATCCTTCAGCATCATCGTCCTCGTGTTCGTCCGCATAAATGCTTCCGTCAACCGAAGTGCCAAGTGTGGATTTTACCGATTCTTCATCGGGATTGGAGGCACGGACGGCACCAAGGACGCGGTCTTGCTGTTCCTCCGCGACGATTCTGTCCTCAGAAAAGTCGCCTTTGTAATGACCCAACAAACTGGCCTCTGCGTCATGCACCGCCTCGGCAGCCGCCAGCTGACCGTCTGTTGGTTGCCCTATCTTGTTTCCGTCTTCATCTGTTGTTACGTCGTGTGCATCTTTCACCGCTTGTGCGGTTTCCAAATCTTCAGGTGCAATCGCACCGGGAGTGGCCGCCTCATCGGCAAGAACCTGTTCAGCTTCCTCCAGCGTCATTGGAGCCGTTTCCAAATAATCATAGGCCGCAGCAATTTCCTTCACTTCTTCAGGGCTCAAATCGTAATCTTCACCCATGACATGATTGAAATTTGCGTCGGCTACGGCAAGGCCAGCGGCTAGGCTTACCGGGCCTGAACCTTTCGCATATTGTCCGTTCGCGATATGAGCAAGTTTTGCATTTACACTGGAGTTAATGGCACCATTCAGTTTGCCGAGGTTGCGCGGAGCAAGTGTACCATCATCTAGGAATTTTGCTTTTCTGCTTGGTGGTCTTGGGGATTGCTTAACAATCGCTTTGTTTGTTCGTGTTTTGGTGGTCTGCACCTTGTTCCCTTTGAATAGACCTTTGACACCATTTTGCTTTAGGTTGCGGCCTAAAGCCTGAATGTCTTCCTTCATAGCTCGACCTAAACGACTGCCGCTCTTTGATTTATGACTCTTGCTTGCAGACTTCGTTTTTGCCCCGTTCAGCGTTTTGTCGGGACCCCATCCCCTTTTGGCACCTTTTTCACCGCCGTTGCCGCCCTTTCCGCCACCGTTATCCCCTTTTCCGCCGCCGTTACCTCCACCTTTTCCGTTACCATTTTTTGCGTATGCATAATCGGTGGCGAAAACGGTCACGATTGGCGCGACTACAAATGCAGAAAGTACGAGTGCGGAGACGCTCACTTTAAGGAAGTTCAACACGGTAGAAATCCTTTTCGTTTAGAGAAATACTGGTCAGCGGCGGCGAACGAATGCCATCCTTAAAAATGTTACTCAAACAGGGCCGGAATGTGGCAGCTCTCCGACTTTCAGGTGTTACTATTTTTAATTTAACATTAACAGCTGAACCTTTATCCCGAAAGAATCACTTGGGAATATAAGACTTTTAACAATAGCAGTAATTTTAAAGTTATTGCATCCAGCAGCAACCAAAAAAATCGTTAAAACGGAAATAATTGGAGCGTTAATAATCTGTTAATGTGAGTTCTGAAAAAGAATAAATAGTTCTTAAGAGTTGACTATGGTTAAGCAAAGCAAAAGGGATCTATTCCCGCCTTTAATCGACACCGAGGTTGAAACATTTGTCCCGGACAAGAATAGCTCCCTAAAACCTTTGATAAGAAAAGTTATATTTTCTGCCCCAATATTGTTGTATTTTCTTCTACTATCCTTTTTCTAAATAGAGCGTCCGCCGCAAGCTATTTTTCGATCCTGTAGTAGAAGAAGGTTTTGCCCTGGGGTAGGCGATGAGGGTCCGCGCTTTTAGACCAAACAGCGAAAGATAGCTCTGTTCGTTAACTCCGTCTGCTGAGCAATCATTCAATTGATTCCTGAGCTCTGCGCCGCAGCAAACGGCAGCTGTGTCCGGATTGAGTTGAACAACTCTACCCCGCGAAATTCGTGCCAAAATTTTGGAACAACGTCCCTCCTATTTTGTCCTCAAGAAACTATGTTTGGAAAAGTAGACTTTAGGGGGAGGATGTTCTCGAAAGTCGATCGCCTCGGTCCGCACACGGAGTTTTTCAACACAATCTCCGCAACTCTGCCGTTCAGCAGATTTCAGCGAATGTCAACTGCCGTTCAATGCAGACCTTCAGGCGATATTCCTCGGAATGACCACCAACAATGACCGCTATCCGATCCTAAGTAGTCACCTGACAAAATCAATTCGATGACTGCGTTGAGCCTTAAGCAGACGCTGTGATTGAACGCGATTTTGACCCTTGAGATGCGTCATTCTGGAATGCCCGCAGCTGCAAGCATTTCATAGTATGTGTTGTAAATTTCTGGTCTCGCAATGCTAATTCGCGCGCGCATCTCACGAAACAAAGAAACGTTGAAATCGGGCTCCCGCGCCATATGGATCTGAGCAAGCTCTTGAGCGCGCTCCCTATTCCCCAAAGCCATTTCCGCCACTAGTTCATTCAGCCTGAAAACGGTCACCGAATTATGGAACGCGCGCACTTTCGTTGCGGTGTTCTTCAAACCTTTCCAATCTTTTTCAGCGATCTGAGAAAGGCTAATCCCCATATAGACCCGGTAGTTTAGCGGGTCATTCGGATTGAGCCGAAGCACTTCTTTGGCGTGTGCTTTTGCAATAGCGGCATCGCCCATCAATCCGTGCAATATGCAGCTGGATCCCCAGGCCGAGACGCAGTTTGGACTTGCCTCGACGACACCTTCTACTAAAGAAAGACCGTATTCCGGCTCTTCCGACAAGAAGGCCAGAACATAGCCGGCGTAAGCTTGTGCCTCCAAGTCCGCGTTTGAGGTTTCAAGAACGTCATGCGCCATCTGAATGGCCAGATCAAAACGCTCCTTGTTCGGACGAGTATCTGGATTCCACAAAAGTGTTCGAATCCAACCGCGGAGCGCGCTCGCCAGAGGGTAATCGTCTGAAAGGTCTATTGCTTTTGCCAATAAAACGTCCGCTTCGGCAAATTTGAACCGATATATCGCTGCTTGCGCTCTGAGAAAGTGGTCATACGCGTCCAAACTGTCGGGGCGTTTGCGCGCAGATCGATTAATTTCCGCCTGCCTGATACCCGGAGCGATAGATGAGACAACCGATTCCGAAATCTGGTCCTGAAGGTCAAAAACATCGTCTAGCGTGCCATCGTATCGATCTGCCCAGACATGAGCACCGGTTTCAGCGTCTATCAACTGTCCGGTCACACGCAAACGGTTGCCGGCACCCCGCACAGAACCTTCCAACACGTAGCGTACCCCGAGTTCGCGACCTATACGACGCACATCGATTGCGAGACCTTTGTAAGAAAAGGAGGAATTTCGTGCGACAACAAATATCCAAGGGACGCGGGACAAACTGGTGATGATTTCCTCGGTCACACCATCTGCAAAGTAATCCTGCTCCGGATCAGAAGACAAATTGTCAAACGCGAGAACGGCAACGGAAGGTTTGGTCGGAAGGGATTGGACGGATGGCTCATTCAAAACAACTTCTGTTTGAATAGAAAACGCTCGTACGGGGCGGGCAATGTTTTTTAGTTTTTGCGGGCCTAAATCTCGGAATGCGAAATCTGTCTTGCCAACGACGTCGTCGTATACACGCTCCGATACAACTATCCCTCCTACTGGTGCAACGCTCTCAAGACGAGCGGCAATATTGACCCCGTCGCCAAGAATATCACCTTCGTCATCAAATACCTCGCCGACATGTATACTCATGCGGAATTGCAATTCCGGTCCGTCTCCGTGCGTTGCGTTTCGCTCGGCCATATGACGTTGCATTGTTTCGGCACATGCCACCGCGTCCACAACGGAATGGAACTCCGCAAGAAATCCGTCTCCAGTTTTCTTGAAGAGGCGTCCGCCATTCATTCCAAGATGTGGTTCTAAGGCGTTGAAATGTCCCTTGAACGCGCGCAGGACACCTTCTTCGTCCTCTCCAACGAGCGCACTGTAGCCAGCTATGTCGGCTGCAAGAATGGCCGCAAGACGCCGATCCAATCGAATTCCTTTCTGGAATCATACCGTGGGTCTGCCCTAAGGCTTCTCAAACATGAGGCAGCAATTGCTTTTGCTATTCAAGCAGATTGAACACCTCATAATATCTCCGGGGGGGGGTCATGTTAGATAACCGCGTTAAACCCAAAGCAGTTATTTATCCGACGTTAGCGCGCCGCTGCGTAGTGAACGACTGCTCTGAACCGGTAGAAGACAACCTTGACTAAATGAGGCAGATGACCTCGTCGAGCACAGAGCGGTAGTCGGTTGAGACCTTCCAAACTAACCAATTTTTCAGCCTTAGTCAGCTACTGAGTATCGGTTGGGATTTCCATGCCTGCTTTCACAAGGCCGTCCATGGCCGATGCAATCAGGTCCTCAGGAAGCCCGCGTTTGCGGAACGGAAGTCGCGGATCGTCGGGGCATGGCGGCTCGATTTTCGCGATGTGGTCAAGCGTGGCCTTTCCATTCGCTGTGTCGCCCACCTTGCCGTACGCGGCGGCTTTGGACCACTGTATAAAGCAGTGATTGGGCAACGTGATTTTCACGACCTCCGCCAACGCCTCGGGGAACCGGTCATTTCGAAAATGATCAAGGAAAAAAACGAAATGCGCCCATGAGGGGTAACGCGGGTTGATCACCATCATTCGCCCCACCAGTTCTTTGCCGCGTTCAAGATCGCCTGAGTAGTAGGAAAAATTACCAAGATCGCCGATGACATCAGCGTCATTTGGATTCAATGCCAGCGCCTTATCGGCTAGCTCCTTGAAGGCTGCGTATCCCTCTCCGCGCAACTGGCTAATCACGGCTCGCCGGTAATATGCTTCTGCGTTGGCGTTATCGAGTTCGGTCGCACGCTTTGCCGCAGCATCCGCGCGATCTAGAAGCGCTTGTGCTTCTGTTTTAGAAAAAGCTTCGTTTTTATAGGTTTCAATCAATATGCCCGCCAGATGCGACCAGGCGGTAGCGTAGTCCGGGTCCAGTTTAACGGCCTGTTCGAGGCACGCGCGCACCCTCGATCGGTCCGAGCGCGATACGTTGATCCCATGGTAATCGTACAGAGCGACGCATTCGTATGCTGTCAGGTTTTCAGTCCTTGTGGAACGAACACGTCCAGCTTCCTGTAATCTGACAACGCCCGAGCGGGTACCGACCGTCGCCACAACACCAGCTGTGATTTCGTCCAGAACATCGAAAATGTTACCCGCGGTCAGATCGCCATCGTATGTCTCGGACCATACCAGCCGCGCGTCTTGCGCATCAATCAGCTGCGTAGTGACCCTCAGCTTACTGTCGGTGCGCCACAGGTTGCCCTGCAGCAAATAATTAGCACCAAGTTCTTCGAAAAGCTGTCTTGGCTCAAAATCGGTGCCTTGATATGGCCGCGTCGCGTTCAGAGACAATACGAACAGGTCGGTGAACTTGGACATATCGTTTGAAATCGACTCCGAAAGACCCGTAGCCAACTGAATACTTTCTGCGTCTTCGCTAAGACTTTCGAGCGGAACAATCGCGATTTTCGGACCCGATGGCAGAGGCGGCAAAGCCTCTGTTTCGGTTGGGCGTAGCCACGTGCTGGCGAAACCGACAGCGACCACGATCACGAAAGCGGTCGCCGCAAGCGCCATGTGCAAATTGCTTTTGAGTTTCTTAGGGACGCGAATTTGATTGTCCGTCCAGCCATAGACCGGAACTGAAACGGTAACATTTTTAAGTTTGCGTGTGCCTCTGTCTTCGAACACCCCTTTTTGGCTTGAGGCCAACTGGTGATAGGCTGTCTGCGAAATCAACACTCCGCCCGGTTCGGCTTCTCCCTGCAGTCGGGACGCCAAGTTCACGCCTTCGCCGTATCGGTCGTCATCTTCAACAATGACATCGCCCAAATTTACGCCGATGCGGAGCATGATCTGTCTGCTTTCGTCGTAATCCTTATTGTAGTCGCGCAACCCGTTTTGAAGAGCGATGGCACAATCAACGGCATCAACGACACTGTCGAACTCGATCAGAAAACCGTCACCCATTATCTTGAAAATGCGACCCCTATGCTCACTGACGATCAGATCAAGAAGCGAATTTCGCAGGTCTGTAAGCCGTTCATAGGTATCGGCCTCATCGTTTTCCATGAGGCGCGTGTACCCGACCACGTCTGCGGCGAGGATCGCGGCAAGGCGGCGTTCTCGGCGTTCGTCCTGCATTCATCCCCCTATGCAAGAGTCAGAATCGAGCGATTTGTTCGACTTATGATAACCCGCAAGTCTGCATCAGGCGAATTTTCAGTTCAAACCCACTTCTGGAGCCAACCCAGTTGCAGCCGCAACTTTGCCAAAGTGGGTGACATGACAGTTTGGTCTTGTTGGCGGATCGTTGATAAACGCTATGCGAAAACCTTTTTCGAATGTCGGCTTGGTCCGCAAGTCCGTCACGGCCCCATTTTTCTCGACCGTCCGCTCTTGGTCGAAGCAGTCAGTCATAGTCGGTGTTTCGAGAATTTCACCCTGAACGTCGGCTCAACGCACATAACCAGTCACCTTAGAAAAGACTCGGATGACCGGGGCGAGCCCAATTCGGTCTAGAGTCCCATGGCTTTCAAACCTGGTTTTCGTCCCCTATTCTAGACCTTTAGGAGTGATCATGTTTGAAATCAAATTGGAGCGCAGTGGGTATCATCTACGACCAGTCGTGATGGCCGACGTTGACGCAATTGCCGAAAATCTTTTTTTGTTTATCAATGTCGCAAAAACGCTCATGCACAACGTCTCGACACCGTCGAAGACCCACGAGTGTGCTGAAGGCTGGTGTAGCTTCTTCGCCATAGACTGGACTGACCAGGATCATTTCGCACCCGACCTTGGTCTGTGGGCAAAGCACCATACCTGCAACCAAGACTGCGCTGAGTGCATGTTCAACTGGAGTGTTTCCGCGGGACTGTCGCCTTGAAGGCCTTACTTCAATTTTTGCTCAAGGTGCCGGACGGATTGTCCAGCGAACAAGAACGCCTGCATGTTTTCTTCAGGTTCGGTTATGCCAACGCAGCCATTGTTCATCTGCTGTACAGTGTTGTTTTCGCTCTGAATGGTGTGACATGGCTCGCTTGGTACAACGTTGCGGTAACGGCCTTGTTCGTGCTTGGCGCCGTTATCTGGTCAAGACTCGCAAATCCACTTTGGTTGTTTGTTACACTGTGGATCATTGAAATCCCGCTGCACGCACTTCTTGGGACGCTGGCAACCGGCGTCATGACGATGTTCTGGATAGTTCCAATCACCACAGCGATCCTCAGCTTAATCACGCCTTCATTTTCCTGGCTAACCCGCACTGTACTGGCATGCTGCTCGACCATCTACGTCGGTTTTCTCTTCTCCTTGGGTTTCATGATGCAGCCCAGTACGCCATTAACAACCGCCTCAGAGATTGTGCTGTTCCTTTTCAATTACGCGATCCTAGGCGCCATGGTTTTCTATGTCGGAGCAGCTCAACACTTGGTGCAAATCGCCGAGGCAAAGCAACAGGAAGAGTTCGACCGCGCCGAAGGCTTGTTGCTAAACATTCTACCGGCGTCGATTGCGCAGCGTCTCAAAAGCGGTGAACGGGTGATTGCGGACAATCACAAAGAAGTCTCTGTCGTTTTCGCTGATATTGTCGATTTCACTTCGGTTTCATCAAAGCTGACCCCAGCACAGCTGGTGGAAACCCTCAACCTGGTGTTTTCGGAGTTCGATACTTTGAGCGAGCGGCATGGCGCCGAGAAAATCAAAACGATCGGGGACGCCTATATGGTCGTTGTGGGAGTCCCGAACGACAGACACAACCATGCCGAAGCGGCAGTCAATCTCGCGAGAGAAATGCAAGCAGCCGTTGCGTTTCTCCGAGACAAGGCTCATTTCGACCTTCGTCTGCGCGTTGGGATCAATTCTGGACCAGTTGTTGCTGGGGTCATTGGGCAACGGAAATTTGCCTACGACCTTTGGGGGGACGCCGTAAATGTGGCTTCACGCATGGAAAGTCACGGCGAGCCGGGAATGATCATGATTACCCAAGTGACAGCCGATTTGTTGCCTGACAGCTATAAGGTAATTCCTCAGGGTAAGCGAGACGTTAAGGGAAAAGGGCAGATGTCAGTGTTCAGTGTCGAACCATCTGAACAGTAGAAGGTCGGCACTCTGAAAATTGAACCAGCATGTAAACGCATTGATGACCGCTGAGTCCGCAAATCGGAAATAGCCCCAATTTTCGCCAGCGTCTGCTGCTGCGGAACGCTGCAGTTTTTAGCCGGGTTTTCGAATTTATCGCCTCGAATGTCGGCTCACGGGTATTTTTTTGAGTACGGATCATCGTATTGTCGATACCTAAGACTGATCAGACTACCCATTTAACAGTATCTCTCTGGTCCAATCCACTGCTCTACCGAATAGCGGTCCCCGTGCGTCCAGCCAACGGGCAAAACTTCTTCTATTCGTTCGAGGTCGGCGTTCGTGAGGTCCAACTCTGCACCTGCGATGCACTCTTGGAAGTGATCTACAGACCGCGTTCCAGGAATCGGTATGACATGAGGCCCACGTGTCAGGAGCCAAGCATTCGCCAAACCTGCAGCTGACGTGTCCATTTCTGCCGCAAGTTTTCGGAACCCATCTGTGATGCGGAGATTTTCAGACAGGTTAGGTTCCATAAAGCGCGGGTTGCCAGCTAAGAATGGCAGGCTTTTGATGCGCTCACGCGGGATCGGGTTATCCGTCAGTAGCGACCGCCCGACAGGCGAAAACGCCACCATAGCGACACCCAGTTCGGCGCAGGTCTGCACCAGTCCAAGATCGGGAAACCGGGTCGACAATGAATATTCGGATTGGACGGCGGCGATTGGAAAGGTTTGCATCGCGCGGCGCAGCGTCGTGGGCGCGACTTCGGAAAGCCCGATTGCTTTGGTTTTTCCCTTCTCGACCAGTCGGCCAAGATTGGCCGCGGTCTCTTCTGGCGTAAGGCGAGGATCGCGGCGGTGCGCATAGAATAGGTCAACGCAGTCCAGCCCAAGACGTTGCAGCGACTTGTCCAGCTCGGCCTCCAGATGCTCCGCCGAGTTATCGAATGCGCGATTGCCGTCGGCGTCGCGTGTAATCGTCGCTTTGGTCGCAATGACGAACTCGTCACGGGCGCTTGGATTGGCCTTCAGATAGGACCCGATAGCGTTTTCTGATTTACCCATGCCATAGACGTTGGCCGTATCCAGATGTGTGACGCCGAGGTCACGACACGCATTGAGGATCGCGTGGCTAGCTTTCTCATTTGTTGGTCCATACATGTCTGAGAATGACATTGCGCCATAACCAATGGCTCCGATTTCAGGTCCGTTTGCACCTAGTTTACGTGTTTTCATTTTCTTCCTTCGACAAGCCACACCGGCAGCTGACCATGAACCAATCGGCGATCCTAATAGCAACGCGCTGGTATTCTAGTTTTTAGTTAATAGCCTAACACCGAAGTTCGTTAATATGCTACGTAGGCGTCCGGCTGTTCTGTCCGCATATGAGACCAGGATAAGGGTGCGGAGAAAGTCCGGTTCTGATTTCAGCCACTTCGAAGGCTTTGAATGTCAGGTTCGCAAAAAATTGGGCTGCCAAGCTGCAATGTTCTTCAAGATTTATCACATGCGCGGCCCGAAATTTGCCGCGCCAGCATCAGACGGCTTGGTCCCCTCATCAGGTACTCGAACAATGGTTTACTGGAAACGGTTCCAAGCTTTCTGGAAAGAGCTTGCGATGTTCTCCCAAGCGCTCTCCATCCCTTTGCGCATATCATCCCACGCGGCATCGCTGGCAGCCTGGGCTTTCTTCATCTTCGCATGTGCCTCGTCGCGCATCTTTCGCATTTCGGCAAGCTGCTTTTCATAGTTTGCCTTATTCTCCGCCTCGGCAGCCTTTACCTGAGCCTGTAGCTTGTCGATTTCGGCGTTCCATTCGTCAAGCTTCGCTTTCATTTTGTCGATGTATGCGTCGCGGTCCATTTTCTCCTCCTTCATTTCGCAGTAGGATATTGCCACACAAGCATCCGAAACTTAATGCCCAAGTGCACCCTTTCCGGCGTTCGCCAATTTCAAACTGAAATTTTGTTCGCTGCGCTCTAGTAAAACACACTCCGGCTGCTGCCACGCCGTGGTGGGCCGATCATGTCTGTTAGCAATTTATGCGACAAGGTCGGATTTGTCCGCGACTCGGACATAGCTTGGTTTTTCGCCACCGTCCGCTCATACGCGGAGCAGCCATTCATGGTCGGAGTTTCGAAAATTTCACAGTAAACGTCGGCTTAGCGCATCTTTTCAGTCATTTGAGAAAAACGGTCAGATGACCGAGTCGAACCCATTCCGAAAGCCAACCATCGCTTGCGCTCGCAGGTGCAGCAACCCACTCGACCGAAACCGTCATGAGCACCGCAGCAAATAACCTGTCGTTGCGCGCAACTGCGGCTCATTGTAGAGTTTAAGCAGGGGAGGTAGATCCATGCGTTGGATTAATGCCATCTGTGCAACGGTATTCCTCATACTTGGGCCCGCTCAAGCGGGTCCGTTATTCGATGCAGCAAAGAAGGGTGATACTGCGACCGTTGAGACTTTGTTGGAAAGCGGGACCTCGGTCGATGAGCGGGGACCAAACAAGGCTACTCCATTGATTGCCGCTGCGTTGGCTGGAAACACCGAAACTGCTGCGGCCCTGATCGAGGCAGGGGCTGATGTGATGGCGCGAAACCACAGCGGCTTCACACCGCTTCATGCAGCCGCTTTTGGCGGCCACGTTGAGACAGCGCGCCTGCTGCTCGCCAGTGGCGCAGATGTGGATGGGCGCATCAATAGGGCAGAAAAATCACCCATCTTCATGGCGGCCGACGAGGGCCATTTTGGGGTGATCGAGCTATTGCTAGAACATGATGCAGATATCGTAACCCTCGACAACGATGGCTTTTCCGTTTTGATCCGAACGATGTTCCGTAAGCACTACGATATCGTCGGGCTCCTCAAGCAGAACGGCGCCACATGCCCCCCGCCAAACGCCTTCGGTCCGGAGTTTCATCGCCTGTGCTTGGAGGCAGGCACATAAAGGAAGGTCAAAAAATGAACTTTCGACTTTTGATGAGTGGCCTTTTTCTGGCAGCCATGACCATTGGCGCGCAGGCCGATGAGCCCATTAACACGGGACCCTTCGGCCATGTTGCGATCAAGGGCTATGACACCGTTGCCTATTTCACCGAAAGCCGTGCGGTAAAGGGATCAAGTGAGTTCGCTTATGATTGGCTTGGCACGCCATGGCACTTCAAAAGCGCGGGGAACCGCGACCTATTTAAGTCTGACCCAACCAAATACGCTCCGCAATACGGTGGGTATTGCACTTTGGGTGTTGGTCTTGGGGCCAATGCGTCCGAAAACATCGATCCAGTAAATTCCTGGCGGGTCATCGATGGGAAGCTTTACTTTATATCGGACCCAACCGGAGCAGAAATACTTGACCACCCAGATGGGGAAGCGGTGATCGCCAAGGCGGATGCGAATTGGGAGAAAACCAAGCCGCTGGCAGCCAAGGATTACTCCAACTGACGCGCACCTCGATTTAGGGTCACCCGCCCGGGCTAAAGTGAAACAGAATATGCGGGTTGATGTAGCTGTAAGGCGCGCCCGCCCCGGCTGCTTCTTCGACACTTTTGTAGATCGGGCCACAAGCCGGGCGACCGAGCGCAAGACCGGGTTGTTGTATGCACAATGTGTCATCTTTCACAAATGCCGATCCAGTGACAAACAATGTGGATGCGCGCAAGGCCATACTTCCGTTCTCTGAAATCTGCATCAAGCCGGGTCCGCGGCCTTCGAAGTTTCCCTGCCACACGTTGCCGTCGATCAGAGCGGTAACCGCGTCTGCGGATAGCCTTTCGCGCGCGCCAGGATGAAAATCGAAGGGCCATTCCTGCACACCCGCATTCAACATCGCATCAATGATCCGATCGAGTTCTTCCTGCTTCCGAAAATGCGCAAACAAGACCCTGTAGAGTTGCGCCGAAGTATGCGGTGCAAAGCGGGCCACCTCATCTGCTGTTGCTTGCGCCATTTGCGTCTGGCCAGCCTCTCCATAGGCGGCCGCGAGAATGTTGAAGTAGTCCTCGATACCTTGAGAATTGCCCTTTATCTCCTCAAGGATTTCGACGGCCAGTTGGGGACGCCCTGTCAGCATATAGGACAAGCTTGCTATCTGACGTGCATAGCCCGGCAGTAGTGGGTTGAGACGCAGAGCCGTTTCGAAATTCTCAATCGCCTCTTCGTGTCGGCCGTAGAATGTTTGCGCAAAGCTCAGCGCAAGATAGGCAGATGCTTCACCGGGAGCCTTCTCGACAGAGAGCCGCGCCGAGCGCATGGCTTCCTCGTACCTTCGATCCACAGTTTGCAACTCGCTTAATACGGCAAAAGGCAACGCCGCACCGGGATCAAGTTCTAGGGCACGCCCTGCATGTTCGTAGGCGCGTTTCCGGGCGACTGGAAATGGCAGCACATCGTCGTAGTTGCGGCGCATGACCAATGCCTCGGTACGCGCCTGTGCCTCAAAAGCCTTGGCAAAAGTCGGATCGATTGCAGTCGCGTCGGAATAGAGCTTCAATGCCTCGCGTAGCCCGGGCCGAAAGCCGCTGCGAGCGGCTTCTTCAGCCCTGAGGAAAAAGTCATATGCTTCCAGATCCGTTGTAGGAAGGCGTTCGATCCGTTCCCTTTCGGACACACTCAAATCCACACCCAGTTGGTCAATGATCTCGTTTATCAAGCCGGCTTCAATAGCGAAGATATCGGCTTCGTCTCGTTCCAACCGCTCGGCCCAAAGCGTTTGCCCGCTGCTCACATCTGTCAGCCGCGCGTTGACCAAAAGCCGTGTTCCCACTCTGCGCACGCTGCCTTCTATAACATAGCCGACCCCCAACGCGCGACCGATGGCCCTGCTGTCGATTGTTCGGTCCCGATAGGAAAACGCGGTATTGCTGCCTATCACCATCAGCCCGGCGACTTTCGAGAAATCGGTAATCAGATCATCCGTGAGCCCATCGGCTATGTAACGTTCCGCGTCTGGCAACCCGAGGTTTTCAAAGGGCAACACGATGAGGGAAGGGAGCGTGTCCTCTGCCGCGATCATTCCACTCTCGGCCCCGTTGAATCGCGCCACTATGTCATCACGCAAAACAAAAGCGGCAATTGAAAGAATGGCGGTAAAGGCCATTGCCGCGACAGCGAAGCGAACCTTCAAGCGAGACCTTTGTGGGTATTGTGAGCCGTTCGGGTCCGCCATCCAGAAGACCGCAAGAGGCTCTGGTATGTTTTTGACCCGGTGGACGCCTGCAGGCTCAAATGATCTGCTGACCTTACCGCGAGTATGTTTGTAAACCTCGCGCGAGATGCAGATGCCTCCGGGCTTCGCAAGGGGTTCCAGGCGCGCCGCAATATTGACTCCGTCTCCGTAAATGTCGTCGCCATCGATAATCAAATCGCCTAGGTTGATGCCGATCCGCAATTCGATACGCCGACTGGGATCAATAGTGGCGTTGCTAGTGGAAACTGCCTCCTGTATTTGGATCGCAGCCTCCACGGCATCAACGACACTTGCAAATTCGGCCAGTAGCCCGTCGCCGATAAGCTTAAAGATTCGCCCGTTCTTTTCATCAATCACACGGGTGAGGATCTCCTGGCGCAACGTGGTCAAACGTTCGAAGGTGCCCACCTCATCCTCGGCCATCATACTGCTGAAACCGACCACGTCTGCGGCCAATATGGCGGCAAGCCTGCGTTCCAAGGTTTGCCCCTCTCCTCCAAAAATGCGGGCCGTACAGTGAAGGGTAACACTGAAAAAACGTGACGGAAACTGCGCTCGCTCAAAATATTTGGCTGGGCAGACGCGTGTCATTCAAAGGCACGGTCAGGCAACCAAGCCATTTGTCTCTGCAGCAGCATAAGGCAGCTTGGTCCGCAAGCCGGTCATAGCCAAGATTTGGGAGAGCGACCGCTTTTGGTGAGAGCGGTCGTTCCTGTTCGAAACGCCGAGTTTTCGGGGGTGAACGTCCGCTCAAAGCCGCTAATCGGTCATCTGAGTAAATCCGTCAGGTGACTGCGTTGAGCCCAAAGCGGCCGATCGTCAGATCACGTGCTTATAAGCTCATTGATGTAAATCAAGGTAACATTCAATTTTTGCAATTTAAGTGTTCCTCCGGATTTTGCTTTTAGGGAGGAGAAGCGATGGGAATGTTGAAATGTACTTTAATTTATCTGGCTACACTTACAGCGCTGATCGGTTTGGTGTCGTGCGCGGGCGTTCAAGACACCACTGCAAATGCTTCACTGCAAAGCGCATCCAGCGGAGGCGGCGTACATTCCTCTGTTTCACCGCGCGCCGTAGATGTTCAACCATTCACAATGGTACGAGGCGTCGGGGTATTGCCTGGCAGAATTGGCGAACGGACAACGGTTGGCGACATTACCATGGGCTATGTTACGTTGAACCCTCCGCCGGAGGCATTGTTCACAGAGGCCATCAAGTCTGAGTTATCTGCAGCTGGACATAACGTGACCGGCGGGCAGACAAAAGTGTCTGGTGTTGTAGAACGTTTTGCGCTTAGCACGCCCGCAACTGCAACCTACTGGGACGTGACAATAGACGCCGCACTTAAGGTAACTGTAGGCGGCACGACACGTGCCTATTCGGACGTTTGTGTTTCTCGCACGTATGTTTGGCCTTCAGACAAAATGATTGCCGATTTGTCCAGCAAATGTGTCAGTGGGATCGCAAGAAGATTTGCCGGGGACAGGAGCATCGCCAATGCACTGTGACCGGAATCCTTTGAACTTGATCGCCTACCGTTCAAAAGCATTTTTGCTTTGTCTGGTTGTGACGTTGTCAGCTTGTGCCGCATCTCAGGTTGGAGTTCCAGCCGGTGCGAAATCAAGATATCAATCAATCGCCGTGATCCCGCGGGTAAATGACAACCTGCTATCCGTATATCGCCCAAATATGGCGGAGCCTAAAGTTTCACAGTCACGCTTGGGATGGGACGCTGCAGCTGGAACAGGACAGATTTCCAATGAAATCCTGGGGCGCGCCGGTGCCTCGGTTGTTGTCACGCGCGATCAAAATAGCGCCGCGGCCAAAGATGCCGACGCTTTGGTCGTTTTACAACAAACGCCTCTTGATCAGTATGGACAACAGTACACACCAGGGCAGGATGTGTTGCTCAGTTCGGTCAGTATTGCGGCTGCGGCTGCTGCAGGAGGAATGGCCTACATTATAGTCGATGACCCACGACGTTATAGTTCTCGCTCAATACTTGAAGTAAACGGCAGCGACGGAAGCGGACCCAATCACTGCGCTATTGGCATAACTCCTGTATTGTTAAACGCGAAAACAGGTGAATTGATCAAGCAAGGAAGGTCGTTGATGGGTGTCGAAAAACTACCGGTCCGGCTTTCAGGGGGTACTTGGGAGCGATTAACCCCAGCCGAGAAATCGACTGTACTTGCGTACTGTCAGTCAGCTCTGAGGCGAGTAGTCTCGCAATCGTTCGTCGAACTGAACGTCGTCCAATAACTTTGGGCCTGAACTGGTTGCTCCTAGTCATCTGAAAAGGGAGGTACCATGACAAGCGTAATCAAAATTGCGTTCGGCGTCGTCGCACTGGCTACTCTAGCAGCATGAATAATGCGACGGGCGGCTTTGTGCCGCACTGCCGACATTGAACTGCCTTGGCCGCTTCAACAATCGACATAATGCGTCCGATGTCGGCTTTGAGCCCACAGAGGTCGTCCGGATTGTAAAGTGAACCGGTGCTTCAAGGTTAATATCGCTGTACGCTGGTCGCGTATTGAAGCCATTGAGGTCACTTGGTTGTAGAGCCCGAGATAGAATTTACGCGAGCATCTCAATCAAAGAAGTTTAGAACCCACGCTATTCCCGGAAGGTAGACCAACACTACTGCAATAGCGATGGCTATAGTTATATTTGGCTCATTCTCCGTATCCAGCCCAGATTGAAGCCCCGTACGAGCGATTCTGCGCAATCTCACAATGAAAAAAGCGAACAAACCTAGACCAGAAATACTTAGAAGAAAAAGAAACAATAGGAGGGGTGAGGATGTGATGGTAATAACGAAATCGGTGGGTGAGGTTAATAAATAGAAAACAACTGCCGGCAAGGTTGCGATAGAGAAGCAACCCGGAATAGTGAACGCCATCCCATAGATTAAAAGTACTAGCCCTCCTTTGATTGGTGAACTCCTTTCCTTGTGAAGAACTCGGTTCCCGGTACGACCGAATTCAGAACAAGCTCTACCTTATTCGGGACAAACCGCCGGTAAAGCTTCCTAAGTTTTGTTGACAATTTGCTGTGAGTGTCAAATCTATTCTGGATTGAGAGCGTCCGCTACGTCCGCGTAGCGGCCGCTCAGTGCCGACGCAACAAAAGTCCGCTGTGCGGACAAAGCGGTCATTGGCTTGAAGTCTTTTTAAACAACAGCGTCGTCCTTGCGGTCGGTTTGGTGCCAATGTTCGGGACTCGTTAAATGTCTGGATTTTGAAAGCGCCCTTCCCATAGGCTGCTAACCAAAATGGATGAGCGATGGGAGGATGAAATGCTCGATACAACACTGACGGATCAGACACAGGCGTTTCTCGACGCGTTCGGCGAGGCACTCGATAAAGGAGATGTTGAAGCTGCCACCGAGATGTTTCAGGATGACTGCTACTGGCGCGATCTAGTGACCTTCACTTGGAACATCAAAACAGTCGAAGGAAAAGGTCAGGTAGCCGATATGTTGCGGCACCAATTGGCGACGATCAAGCCAAAAGGATGGAAGGTCGCGGACGGCGAGGTTCCGACTGAAGACGGTGGCATCACGACAGCATGGATCGAATTTGAAACTGAGGTTGCGCGCGGTTACGGTTTACTCCGTCTGAAGGATGGGTTGATCTGGACGCTGCTGACCACGATGGTCGAACTCAAAGGATACGAAGAACCTAAGGGCTTTCAGCGTCCTCTAGGAGCTAAACATGGAGCTGGGAAACACCGCACGACCTGGAAAGAAGAACGGGAACAAGAAGAAGCGGAACTCGGATACAAGACCCAACCTTACTGCCTGATCATTGGCGGCGGACAGGGCGGTATTGCTTTGGGTGCTCGTCTTCGCCAGCTCGGCGTGCCTACTATCATTGTGGAGCGCAACGAACGCCCCGGAGACAGCTGGCGCAAACGCTACAAATCCCTCTGCCTACATGACCCGGTCTGGTACGACCATCTGCCTTACATCAAATTCCCAGAGAATTGGCCGGTCTTCTCACCCAAGGATAAAATCGGTGATTGGCTCGAAATGTACACCAAGGTGATGGAGCTCAACTACTGGACACACACGACCGCCAAATCCGCCAGCTATGACGAGACAACCAAGGAATGGACGGTCGTTGTAGACCGCGACGGCGAGGAAGTAACGCTGAAACCCAAACAGCTTGTCATGGCAACGGGTATGTCGGGCAAGGCCAACATGCCGAGCTTTCCCGGAATTAATAAGTTCAAAGGCGATCAGCACCACTCATCGCAGCATCCAGGCCCAGACAAGTACAAAGGTAAAAAGGCAGTTATCGTTGGATCAAACAATTCCGCGCATGATATCGCCGCAGCCCTTTGGGAGAATGACGTCGACGTCACCATGGTTCAGCGCTCCTCGACGCATATTGTGCGGTCCGATACTTTGATGGAAATCGGGCTCGGGGATCTATATTCCGAACGGGCCGTCGAAGCCGGCATGACGACCGAAAAGGCAGACCTTATCTTCGCTTCGCTGCCTTATGCGATCCTACATGAGTTCCAGATTCCAGCCTACGCCGCGATGAAGGAACAAGACAAGGAGTTCTATGACGGGCTTGAGAAAGCAGGGTTTTGGCTTGATTGGGGCGACGACGACTCCGGTTTGTTCATGAAATATCTGCGCCGTGGATCAGGCTACTATATCGACATCGGCGCCAGCCAGCTCATCATTGATGGAGAGATCAAGATAAAGCGTGGTCAGGTTGTTGAGGTCGACGAAACCGGCGTAATCTTGGATGATGGAACACATCTCGACGCAGATGTCATTGTCTATGCAACTGGCTACAATTCGATGAATGGTTGGATTGCAGATCTGGCTGGTCAGGAAATGGCTGACAAAGTCGGGAAAGTATGGGGTTTGGGATCGGATACGACGAAGGACCCTGGCCCTTGGGAGGGGGAACAGCGCAACATGTGGAAACCTACACAGCAAGAAGCTCTATGGTTTCACGGCGGGAATCTGCATCAGTCGCGCCACTATTCGCAGTTTCTGTCGCTGCAGATAAAAGCTCGAATGGAGGGTATCGAAACGCCTGTTTATGGTCTTCAAGACGTACACCATTTGTCTTAAACGTCGTCGGGCCGGAGCTTTTCCGGCCCCACTTTCCCAAAAGATTACACCCTAAAAAGAACTGTCCCTTCAGCAAATCAAAATCAGAAGCGTTCGCAAGATAGACTGCGCGGCTTGTAGTCGAAACTCAGGCCTATATTTATTTCTAATGTTCCACCAGATGAGTGACGGCTTTGGGCTGATTGTGTTGAAGAAGTCGGTGCGTGAGACGCGTTGACTATGCGGTCGCGTTCGCCTGACCTGTGATCTCACGCCATCGCAGGCGATTGCGGCATAAGTTTTGCGAGTTTCCGGAGGTTTTGGGCGGTTGCAGCGAGGAGGAACTCGTCTTTGGCGCCGTTTGGTCCGCGGAGGCGCAACCGGTCGAGCCGGAGAATGCGTTTGAGATGAGCAAAGAGCATCTCCACCTTTTTTCGTCGCCTGCTGGCATCGGCATAGGCATCTGTCGTCACGATGCGCCGGGCTGTGTCTCTTGCAGCCTCGTGGACATGGCGTGAGATCTTCCTGGTTGGCTGGTTCGGGGTACATTGCTGCTTGAGCGCACAGGCTGAACAGTCTTGCTTGCGGGCGAAGTACTTTCGGAAGCCGTCCTTGCCGACCCCATCGCGAGGTTTCTTCATCTTCCGCCAATACTTCTTCAGGGCCTTGCCGTCCGGACAGGTATACTCGTCGCGTTTTGGGTCATAGTGGAACTCGGCGTTAGAGAATGTGCCATCTCGGCGCTCAGATTTATCAATCACCGGGATGTGCGGCTCGATCCCTTTTCCGACGAGCCAGCCCAACATCTCACCGGACCCATAGGCGGTGTCCGCCGCAAGCCGATCTGGCGTCAGGCCAAAACGCTCTCTCGTTCGCGCGATCATCGTCCGTGTAGCGCCAACCTCCGCAGTCCGGATTGACCTTGTGGCCTCTACATCGAGGATCACGCCATGGTCCGTGTCGATCAGGTAGTTATCGGAATAGGCAAAGAAGGCTGGTCCCTTCCGAGCGCCGGTCCACTGACTGGCTGGATCGGCGAAGGAGGTGAACTTCGGATCAACCTCGCTCGCCGCCCCGAAGGCGGCATCGTCAAGCACCTCCAGATACTCGCGAACGGCACGCGGCGCCGACGTCGCATCGATCCGATCTGGGTTCCAATCGTCCTTGGCAGCTGCATACTGCTTGTTCGCGTCTGCCTGTATAAGGCTGGCATCTGAAGCGAAGGTCTGACCGCCGACTAACCCTTCGGTGATGCAACGGGCCACAACGCTCTCAAACAGGTGTCGGAAGAGGTCACTGTCACGGAACCTGCCGTGGCGGTTCTTCGAGAAGGTCGAGTGGTCGGGCACCGGATCGCTCAAGTCCAAGCGACAGAACCAGCGATACGCCAGATTCAGATGCACCTCTTCACACAGCCGCCGCTCTGACCGGATACCGAAGGCATAGCCCACAATCAGCATTCGGATCATCAGCTCGGGATCGACCGAGGGCCTGCCTGTCGAACTGTAGAACGGTGCCAGATGCCGCCGTATCTCGCCGAGATCGACGAACCGGTCCATGGCTCGCAGCAGATGATCCGGCGGGACATGATCCTCAATCGAGAACTCGTAGAACAGCGCGCCCTGCGCCACCTGCCTGGGACCCATCATCACCACTTCTCCCTTGCCTCAAGACAAGTGAATCAGCCGATGACACCAAGCTCAAGCAGAGTTTTTCAACACAATCGGCTCGAAGCAGCCATTCGGCGCGCGTTGGATTAATGTCCGCTTTGCGGACGAAACGGACGTTCGCCAAGTCAATCCCGAATGGGAGCGAAATTCATAGCGAATATCTGAACCGCCACTACTGCATTCCAACCAGTGCCAGCGTTTGATCCCAGACCGTCCTTTCGAGTTGGACAGGGTCTTGCTCCGTCTTGCCTTGTCCTGGCATCCGGGCACCTACGTCCAATGCGATGCCCGCAGCGATTTGTCCAAGACGCTCGTAAAAATCCGGCGAAGTACAAGGATCTATCAACAGATAGTACTGCCCAAGATCATGGGGCGGGCCTTCTGGCGCCTTGAGAGGTAAGACATCTCGGCTGATGACGCTGCCCGTCATCCCGGCAGCCAGCACCTCGGCCATTAGCCCGAAGCCCCAACCCTTATAGCCTCCTACGCTGACCAATGAGCCGCCAAGCGCGGCTTCGGGGTCAGTGGTGGATTGACCTTCCGCATCCAAGGCCCACCCTTCGGGGATTTGCTCGCCAGCGGCTTTTGCCATTGTGATTTTCCCAAGGGCCACGGTGGTGGTCGATTGGTCGAACTGCATGGCAAGTCCACCTGAGCCATCTGGAACCGAAAAGGCGATCGGGTTGGTGCCGATCACCCGTATCTTGCCGCCGGGGGGCGCAACAATCGGCGAGGCATTGGTCATGCCAAGACCGATCAGGCCTTGCCGCGCAATCTGTTCGGTGAAGTAGCCCAGAGAGGTGCAGGTGTGAGCATGGGCTACGGCAAGACTTGCCACACCGCATTCTCTGGCCGCGGCAACAGCCTCGGGCAGGCCACGCGAAAAGGCCGGTTGCGAAAAGCCATACATCGCATCTACGGTAACGGCCCCAGGGCGGGGCCGCGATACAACTGGATCAACTGTTCCATCAACGCGTCCGGATCGTAACTGCTGGCAATAGCTTTCGAGATAGTAGAGCCCGCAAATCTTGTTGTTCACCGCCTCGGCTTTGCGCACAGCCTTGGCGACCTCCGCAGCGATCCAAGAGCGAGCACCATGCCGTTCTAGTGCTGTTTTTGTGGCGATTTCGATCTCGTTCAAAGATATTTCGGGCATGAGGATCCTTCCTGATCAGCGAATTGGCCCATCGGGCCTTCAACTTATACTGTCAGTGACTTTCCGCTTCTTTGGCAACCACTTCGCGATCAAGTTAAAATCCAAGACTCGGATGACCGCATTGGGCAGAAGAGACGTTCAAGCCGATAAAATGGGTCGAAGTCGTGCGACGGCCGCTTTCAGCAAGACCGGACGGGTCCCAAAACCGAGGCAATTGCCGCTTTGCGGGACAAAGCGGCCACATGGGTCGCTCAACAATTCAAATGACATGCGCGGTCGTCTGTAACAAAGTGCGGGTTGAGGAGTGCGTCATGTCCGATGTTTTCGACCGTATTGCAGACTGGTTGCAAAAGCTGGCCTTTTTCGACGGCGATGTTGGTGGCCTAGTTGAGCATCTCAGTCACAGGCTGATCGACGGCGGTGTGCCGGTCGCGCGGGTTTCGCTGGGCCGTCTCATGATGCATCCCGTCATCGGACTGGTCGATGCAACCTGGGATGCATCAACGGACCGCATAGACTGGACCGTCATGCCAAGGAGTTCAGTGACCGATGACCTTTTTGACAAGGCACCGTTTGGCGAAAACACCAAGCTGACCGCCAATATAGCCACCAAGTTCTTTCAAAGTGATATCTGGGATCTGGCCGACGGGCTGGTCGGCGAGATGGAAATGATGCCGGTGCTGCGTGCCAATCTGACCGATCCGTCAACCCGTGACAAATATCCGATTTACCAGAAGCTGGCTGCATCGGGCATCACCGATTACCTGGTCTTTTCCGTTCCGTTTGGCAAACGGAGCATTACCTTCGAAAGCGGCACGCAGTGGGTGCTGGGCGCTTCGGTGTCCTTCGCGACAAAAAGGCGCTCCGGCTTTACACAGCGGGAAATCGACGGCCTCACGCGACTGTCAATACCACTGTTTGGCACCGTCCACGTCTTCACGGAGCAGTTCCTGGCGGCTGAACTGATGGAGGCCTACCTGGGCAGGATTTCAGGCCGATCCGTCTTGAACGGCCAGATGTCGCGTGGCGATGTCCGCGAGATCGATTGTGCACTTCTGTTCAGCGACATGCACGGCTCTACGGCCCTGAGCCAACGCCTGTCACCGGGTGACTACGTGGCCGCGGTCAACCGGTACTTTGACTGTGTCGCGGGTGCGGTACACGACCATGGTGGCGAGGTGCTGAAGTTCGTCGGTGATGGATTGCTCGCGATTTTCCCGTTTGATGGTCATCGGCGGCTGCCGGAGGACATGTGCGAGGCAGCCCTGTCGGCGGCACGGGAAGCGTTTCAAAGGCGCGAGGAAATTGAGCCAGAGAATCGAACGGATTTTGGAATCGGCCTGCACATGGGCGCGGCGATCTACGGCAACGTGGGAACCGAAAGCAGGCTGGACTTCACGGTGACCGGGACTTCTGTCGCAATGGTCAGCAGGTTGGAGGGGTTGACCCGGTCCCTAGATGTACCCCTTCTTGCAACGAGCGAGTTTGCCGAACTTGTCACCGAAACGCGCAGCACGTTGGGATCACACACCTTGCGCGGCTTCGACAACGGCGTGGAAGTCTTCTCATTCGAACCCCTGGTTTGACAGCCCACCGCTCCGGTAATTGATGCAGAGTTACCCGGCGGCCGATGTCCGCTCTGGGCTCGATTCGGTCATCTGACCGATTTTCTCAGATGACTGAAAAGATGAGCTAAGCCGACGTTTACTGTGAAATTTCCGAAACTCCGACCATGAGTGGCTGCTTCGCGCAGGAGCGGACGGTGGCGAAAACCGCGGCTATGTCCGAGATGAAGACTTTGCAGCCGCTAGCACCTCGGCGGGCAACTGCTGCAAATGCGCATTTCGGTCTGTCGGCTTTCTCGGGCAATGACTGGATTGCAAGCTTTGCCGACGTCGTGATGCGACTGGTACAGCTCAAAGATCGAGGAAGCACGATCTTGGGGAAACTGTCGCCAGTGGCACTCAGAATTTCGGTATTAAGTCAGATATCAGTCCTCAGGCGTGTACCAGATCGGAGAAGTGTACGCGCGCTCGGTGGTAATCATCGGCACCTCTTCGGGCATCTCGATTCCAAAGCGAACCGCCTCATAGGCCGTCCAGCGCGGCGTCGGTATCTCAATGACCCGCGCGTAATAGAAGGCCGATTGCGTCGGGTCGAAATCGGGATCTTCCCAGACGCCGATGAGTTCCGAGGCACCGATTGTGTTGGTCCAGGTCGCGTTTGCGACATCGACGGTGTTACCGACATCAGGCAGCTTGCCGTTCTCGTCCAGCACACGGTCGCCGGACCAGACCACATTGTAGACCTTCTCCTGCGTTTCGCCCTCGGCGTCGATCCAGCCCTTGACGATCTGGATGCGGTCGAGATTGCCGGACAGGAAGTCCTTCAGCGCGACTACGAGGAAGCTCGGCGCCTTGCCTTCGGGCGCGGTTGAGAGGTTGCCACCCATTGGGACGCCTTTAGCGTATCCCTCGTCGCCCGGTGTGCGGCTTGCGGCATCTTCCTCGGTAAAAGCATATCCGCCAAAGAATCGAACCATCATGCGCGAACCAGTCGTGGCGTAGGTTTCCTTGCGCATCATCGCGTCAAAGATCGCCGCGCGGGTGTTTTCCTGCGCCCAGACCGCGGCTAGGCCGCCGGCGGCCTGTTTCCAGCCATAGATCGTCAGATCCGGGTCCGGCGCCTCGATGACGACATGTTCCCAGCGATTTGGCTCTGGTTCTACGCCCGAATGCTTGCCGAAGAAGTTGTCCTCCTGTGCAGTGGCCATGCCGGTGTGGGAATCTGTCGAGCCGACCATACCGAACTTGAACGGATTGATGCCGAGAGTCTTTTCGATCGCAAGGCCGCGTTTCAGGGCTTCGCGGGCATATTCTCCGGCGAGCATTTCCGGTTCCTTCACCTCGGTTCCGTTGAGATTGGCGGCATCCCAGCTGTCGAAATCGGCGAATTCGTCGTCGGGGCTGAGGAACGGGTGCGCCTCGCCGTCGCCTTTGATCTGGGTGGCCTCGTAGAGCGGCTCGAAACGGGCACGAGCCCGCGCGATCTCTTCGGTTAGTGGCGAGCCGTCGTAGGCAGCCATCGAGAACATCCGGCCGTTTGAAAGGTTGCCGTTATGCGGGATCGCGAGCACTTCGCCCCCGGTCCGCGCCTCGTAGTCGGCCAGGTATCTCCAGAGATCCTCGGGGTTCTTGCTGTCATATTGAGAGAAGGGACGGGTCTGGTTCGCCCGGATCGCGCCGTCGCGGAACAGCACGTTGCGGTGTAGGTTGTTGGCGCCCTCGGTTGTGTATTCATAGCCGATGATCGCCGAGAATACGCCCGGCTCGTTGTAGCGGTCCGCCAGCGCAGTGTAGTCTTCCCAAGCGTGCCGGATCGCCTTTGGGTTGTCGATCGGCGGCTCGTCGTCAGACAGAGATGCGACAATCTCCATCGCGGTATCGAAGGCTTGCTGGGCATCCCCCGAGGTCAGCGCCTCGTACCAGGCCTTGCCCTGATCGGTCGACAGGACCTCGGCATCGCCGGCAAGAAGCTGCGGCATAAGCCCGTACATTTCGGCGTGGTCGGAGACCACCAGCCAGTCCAGCGGGCGAGACAACTTTGCCCGCAATCCGTGGGTAGTCGTGACTTCCTCTCCACGCGCGAAGCGATAGGCATCTTCCTGCGAGAGGCGGGTCATGGTGCCGGCATCCACCGAGACCATGGTGTGCAGGTGCGAGTCGCCCCAAAGCGGCCGCTGCGGGAAATGCCGGCCCGCATAAGGCGAGAATGCGTCCGGCGCGAGAACGGCCTCCGTGTCCGCCTGCTCCGTAGTGTATTCCTGCGCGGCCCCCGGACCACCGGAAATCAGACTGGCAAGTACGACTGAGGCAGCAAGCGGCGTAAGCGCTCGGGCAGGTATGATGACCAAATGGGTCAGGATACGCATTCTCATGACTTTCCTCCCAAAAGCAGAAAAAGGTGATGGCAGCAGATTACCTCGCGGCAAGTCGATGTGGCAACGATCATTGCCCGAGAGAACTGACTTAAAGACAGCTAAACGCCACATGCGGTTCTCCGGGTCATTCCGAAGGATGTCCGCAACGTCAGCAGGCTATCCGTTCGTTCAGGCCGCGGCATGGGTCGAAGTGGGTTCAGTGCGGTCATCCGACCGTTTTTCTCAGGTGACTGGTTAGATGCGCGTAGCTGACGTTTGCGGCAAAATTTTCGAAATTCCGACCATGAACGGCTGCTTCGATTAGCAACGGGCGGTGGCGAAAAACGAGTCTATGTCTCAGTCGCGGACGTAACCGTCGTTCGACTGTAACGCTGGAGCGACCGGTATTGCATGTGAAACAGACGCACTTTCGGTTAGCATCCATCTGAAATCAATATTGGTCTTTTCGGCACGCTAATGACATTAACTTTCGTCGCTCTGTTTCTTGCACAAGTCGTGACCTCAGTTCGTGTTTTGACGCGGCCAAATCGGGAAACAACCTCGCGGATCGCTTGGGTTGCTTTCGTTTTCGCGTTCCCATTGATTGGAATTGGAGCATACTTTCTTCTGGGCGAGACAAGCATTGGTCGCCGGCGGTTCGCTCGCAAAACCGCCGCGCTGCGCAAACTTCAAAACATCGTTGAACAAGCCGGTCCTGTATCCCAACCGGGCCTTGAGGAGTTGCCCGAGCGGTTTCGAGCGGTTTTCCAATTTGCACAAACCGTAACGCTCCTACCGGTGACAGGTGGAAACACAGCAGAGCTCCTTTCAGACTCAGAGGCGGTGACAAACGCGATGATTGCCGACATCGATGAAGCGACAGATCATGTGCACTTGCTCTTTTACATTTGGCTGACTGACACCACCGGACTTCGCGTCGTCGAGGCACTCAAACGCGCGGCTCGGCGTGGCGTGACCTGCCGCGCTATAGCCGATGACCTAGGATCTCGCGCGCTGATCAAAAGTGATGCCTGGCGTGAGATGGAGGTTGCCGGAGTTCACCTGGCGCGCGCGCTTAAAGTGGACAATCCGGTCTTTCATTTTTTCGACGGGCGGCTCGACCTCCGAAATCACCGCAAGATCGTGGTGGTAGACAACCGTGTGACTTATTGCGGCAGCCAAAATTGTGCTGATGCCAGTTTTTCACCGAAACCAAAATTCGCACCTTGGGTCGACTTGATGATGCGGTTCGAGGGGGCTGTGGTCGAGCAGAACCAGTTACTCTTTGCTTCTGATTGGATGACCTATTCCGACGAGGACATTGGTCCGGTCCTTGGTGCACGAATACCTCACCCCAAAGAGGGTTTCCCAGCCCAGGTCATAGCAACCGGCCCGACGGGAAGGCACTCGGCCATGCCAGATGTGTTTTGCAGTCTGATTTATGCCGCGATGAAAGAGCTGACAATTACCACTCCCTATTTCGCGCCAAACGAGGCGATTTTGACAGCGCTGCGCACGGCCGGGAACAGGGGGGTGCGATGCACCCTTGTGTTGCCGGCCAGAAATGACAATTTTCTGGTCGCGCATGCCGGACGTAGCCATTACGCCTCTCTGCTCGAAGCTGGTGTGCGCATAATGGAATACCCAATCGGTTTGCTGCACGCAAAATCGCTGGTCATTGACGGACAGCTCACGTTGATCGGTTCGGCCAACATGGACCGGTGAAGCTTTGATCTCAATTACGAGAACAATATCTTGTTTTCCGACTAAGCGATGAGCAACGAAGTATTGGAGCGACAGCAATCTTACATCAGCGCCAGCGAAGAAGTTCACCTCGAGGACGTGTTGGGCTGGTCCCTGCCGAGACGCCTCTTAAATAACACGATGGCGCTGTTCAGCCCCATCCTCTGAAAGCCTTGGCAGCCGGGCCTCCATCAAAAAAAGCGTTGCTCCTTTCTCCCGGTGGACCAGGGCAGAGGCCCGCACTAACATCCAAACGGACCAGGAAACTCCGACAACGCCAGGAGCCGACGATATGCGTTTTCTCAGATTTATCCTAGCATTCGGGATACTCATCGCGATTACGATATTTGCTCTGCGATTGTTGTTTCCACTGCCCGATCAAGTGGACCGCATCGACAGCGCGCGCATTCCTGCCACAGCCGAGACCAAGCTCGGAGCGGCTACATTATCAGCCATGGCGTCGCATCCCGGAAAAAGCGGGACATCGTCTTTGGCCGACGGTCGCGAGGCCTATGCGGCCCGCGTTCTGCTTGCCCGCGCAGCAGAGCAGAGTATCGATTTGCAATATTACATCTGGCAGACAGACACCACGGGCTGGATACTGCTCGACGAGGTACGCAAGGCCGCCGAACGTGGTGTTCGTGTGCGCTTGCTCTTGGATGACAACGGAATTCCGGGCCTGGATGAGGAGCTTTCCGCGCTCAACGCCTTGCCAAATGTCGAAATACGGCTCTTCAACCCCTTCACACTTCGGAGCCCGAAACTGCTGTCTTACCTCTTCGACTTTCCGCGCCTGAACCGCCGGATGCACAACAAGTCGATGACGGTGGACGGAGCCGCTACGGTTCTGGGCGGTCGCAACATCGGAAACATCTATTTCGATTATGGCAGCGGTGTGCACTATTTCGACGCCGATGTTCTGGCGATCGGGCCGGTTGTCGAAGATGTCTCGGAAGACTTTGATCGCTACTGGGCGAGCGCTTCCGCCTATCCCGCTGAATTGATACTCGAAAATGCTCCTGACGGTTTCGCCAGCCTTACCAATAACACGGAGGAGGCTTGGGCGAGTGCCTTCGCTTCGGAATATATCGAGGTGATCAAGAATACGCCTCTGGTACAGAAGATTGAAAGCGGCACGCTCGAATTGGAGTGGGGCAAAGTGGAATTCTTCAGCGACGATCCGGCCAAAGGTCTCGGCAAGGCAGATCAGGACGATCTGCTGCTTGCCCGGGTCATCGAGATTGCACAGCCACAGAAGTCGTTCGACCTTGTGTCGGCGTATTTCATTCCGGGCGAACTTGGCACGGATATTCTGACCGAGTTTTCGACAGATGGAATCAAGACACGGACTGTCACAAACGCTCTTTCCGCGACCGACGTCCCGCCGGTGCACAGCGCCTATATGAAATACCGCCTTGCTCTGGTGGAAGCCGGCGTCGAGGTTCTGGAACTGCGGCAACAGGCCGAGCGTCCGAAGGAGCGAAACCTTTCGAGTATGATCGTCGGCTCGGCATCCAGCCTGCATGCCAAGACCTTTGCTGTCGATGGCGAGAAAATATTTGTGGGTTCATTCAACTTTGATCCGCGATCGGCGCAGTTGAATACCGAGATGGGAGTTCTGATACCGAGCGCACGGATGGCACAAGGCTTGGCTGCTGTGCTTGATGAAGCAAGTCAATTCTATCGCGTGCAGCGATCTGAAGGTGGAGATCTGGTCTGGACCGAGACGGCAGTTGATGGACGCGAAATAATATTGACCGAAGAGCCTGAAACTGGCGTCGTCCAACGCTGGATCGTCTGGTTTATCAGCTGGCTTCCCGTGGAATGGATGCTTTGATTCCCCACTCCCATCAACCGGATTCACCTGAAGGTATGGCAACAGAAATAAGATCGTTCTGAGGAGCAACCAAAAACATGATGTCTACCATCGGCCGACCAGCGACCTTGTCGCCACGGGTGATCCTTGCCGGTGCATTTCTTTTCAATTGCGCCCTTCTTTCATAGCCGGTGCTGTCAGACAAATTCGAACCAGTCTCAGCTAGGCCAGTAGCGCTGCCCTTTATGCCGCACCGAGTTCGCGCCACTCTGCGAGAGCGGCGGTGCGTATTAGCTTGAAGGTGTCTCTGCTGGCGAGCGATCTTTCCTGGTTGAAGTGGTTGTAGACGGAGGAGTGGACGGAAGCGAATTTCTGTAAACTTCGCATGCGCCTGAAACGTTGCATTGCACGTTCTCGTCGTCGGAAAGGGAGGTGTGAGTTCTCGACGCGGTTGTTGAGCCACCTGCCCGTCTGTTGTTTTTCGATAGCACCAAGCTCTCTGAGAGCGGCTCTGTAAGAGGCGAAGCGATCCGTGACGACGGCTTCCGCTTTGCCGTGCGGCTCCATCAATTTCTTGAGGAATTTCAATGCCGCCTGCTTGTTTCGACGTTTGGTGACAACGGTTTCCAATACCTCGCCTTCATGATCAACGGCCCGCCAAAGATAATGCGGCTTGCCATTCACCTTCACGAAAACCTCGTCCACATGCCACTTCCATTTGGAGAACGCGCGCAGCTGCTGAACACGATTCCGTCTGATCTCAGCAGCAAACGCCGGGCCAAACCTGTTCCACCAATAGCGGATAGTTCTCGGCTCGCTTCGATGCCTCGCTCGTGCAGCAGATCTTCGACATTCCGAAGCGAGAGCGGAAACCGAACACACAGCATCACCGCAAGGCGGATGATCTAAGAACTGGTTTTAAAGTATTTGAAAGAGGCGGGTCTGGTCATGAGCAAAAGCTAAGCAACACCCCTGCCCCACTCAAGAAACATTCTTCTGACAAGACTATAAATGGTTGTGCCGAACACTGCCGCAGCGTCTGCATGGCGCCGGTTTCGAGATTGCACGTCGGGATGCTCATCCCTACCTCGCCGAAGTAGAGGCTGCGTATTTTCTGACGCTGGTCACCCGTGGCGCAGACTTCATGCTAAACGACGGGCTGATCAGCAAAGAAGGGTCAGAGGCGTTGAAAAGTGAAGCAAAGTCGCGGATCAAAAACGGCAGCTTCTTTGGTTTCATCTAGTTCAATTCAGTGATTGCCCGCCGCCCCGAGTAACCTGATATAGTAACAGCCGTTTGCGACCGCTTCTGACTAAGATTGGTCACTCGTTGCCAACGAAATATGCGGCAGGGGTGTTCCAAGACACTTGGGCCGGTACCTTCGGATATGCGTAACGCTGTGTTATGATTTGTATAGTCTAACGACAGAGGTAAACGTTTGATGCGACACGAAACACGAAATCGCATTCTGGCGCTCGGTTTGGCCGTTGCTCTCATTGCTACAAGACCAGACACTGCCCTCGCCTCTGATGGAGAGTGTGGCTCGCCAGATGCACCTTGCACACTGGAAGGCGGTGAATACTACGTGGCCCTGCCAGAGGCTCCGGATGACCCGCCTGCCGTAATTTGGTTGCACGGTTATGGACTGTCTGGCAAGGCGATGATCCAGAATGCCGCCTATGTCGACCCTTTCATCCGGCGCGGCTACGCTGTGATTATGCCAAGCGGGCAGCCGGGGATTATTGCCAAAGACCTCGATTGGGGCGTGGCCGACGGCTATGATTGGGCGCGCGATGATGTCGCTTTCCTCAGCGCGGTGCGCACCGACGCTGTGGAGCGCTTCGGTATAGACCCGTCGAGAATACTGATCGCAGGTTTCTCCCGCGGTGGCTCAATGGTCTGGGACCTCGCGTACCATGCGCCAGAGTTGGCGAGCGGTTTTGCTGCGGCGGCTGGGGCATTTTGGGAGCCCATGACCACTGAGTGCGATGCGCCAGTTCACCTGTTTCACATACACGGTTTCAAAGACAGAATGGTGCCGTTCGAAGGCCGACAACTGACATGGGAGGGTGTCGATTTTCACCAGGGTAACGTCATGAAGGGCTTGGACGTCTGGCGCCGAGAGAACGCCTGCTTGGGTAGCGCGGAAAACAGCTTTGGCGACGATGGTTCGATGCAGAAGGATTGGATGGACTGTGAGGCCGGCTCGATTCGGCTGAAAGTCACCAAAAGCGGACACGGCGTTCCGGAGGGCTGGCGGGACGCGGTGCTAGACTGGTTCGAAGCTCTACCTTGAGCACTTGAGTGCCTGCCGACCCTCCGCGAATTTTGATCTGATGGACATTCAGTAGCACTCAACATGATTGGTAAAAAGGGCTGAGAATGAGAGAGCAAGTTTCCAACCACTATGGTCGCAGCCGCAGACTGATCGACCAGATAGCTGATAGCCTGAAGGCCGCGGGCATTGACCCGAAGAAACTGCGCGCCGCAGACTTCGAAGCAATCGATGAATTCCATTTCCGAGGCAGACAGGCGACTTTACAGTTATTGGAGAAACTGGAGTTAGCAACAGGCGCGAATGTACTTGATATTGGTAGTGGACTGGGTGGGGTCACCAGAACAATTGCGGAAGAATCCAGCGCTAAGGTTACAGGCATAGATCTGACGCAAGAGCTTTGCGACGCAGCCGAAATCATTTCAGATTGGGTCGGTCTTAGTGAACAAACCACGTTTATTCAGGGGGATGCCACAAAGCTCCCATTTTTGGACAGCAGTTTTGATGGTGCGGTAACTGTCCATGTTGCGATGAACATCCCGGACAAGCTTTCGGTGTACAAAGAGGCCCGTCGCGTCTTGAAGCCGGGAACACGATTTGGAATTTATGACATTCTACAGGGCGAAGGAGGTGACGTCGTTTATCCGACACCTTGGGCTATGAACGCTTCGATCAGTTATCTCGCGACCCCGAAAGAAATGGCCAGTTTTTTGCAAGACGCTGGTTTTACGATATTGGACGAAGAGGATTCTACGACTGAAAGCCATGAGTGGCTTAAGGCGAGAGTTTCGAAGCCCAAGTCTGATAACTCCATGCCGGTTACAACACAGATTCTGTTTGGGAACGTCGCCAGTAATATGGTTCAGAACCAACTTCTGGCGCTGGATGAGCGTCGTATATTGACTTACCGCTTCATTTGCATGGCCTGAAAATGAGATTGACGGGCGCTCGGCTCGGTTTCTTTACTGGATCGGTAATCTCGGATCTGGCTGAGACAAGCTTGCGTGATTAGCGCCGGCAGGCATCAGGCCCACGAAATGAAAGTTCCAAGCTTGTTGATTGAACAATCGCCTATGCCTCAAATGCAGCGTCCATCTTCTTCCAAATGTGACTAACACTTGCCTAGTCTCTTCCGAAGCTACGGCCAACTCTTTTGCCGTCGGCGAGTCGAAGACTACATTGAGCATTTCGTCCAAGATTCCGAAGAGTTTTCCACCGCTGTTACGCGCAAGAGAGCTTGCCCGCATGCCCTCAGTCCTTTTGCCTTAACCATTACTTGTAGATTGCCGCGTAGCGAGGTGCGAAGAACTTAACGAATGCTCTAACCTCTGGCCGACGATAGGCTTCCGGCGAAATGAGCATTAGGTGCGGCACCGCGAGTTCGGGGATTTCATCGAAGCACCGGATAAAGGACATGTCTGTTTCAACCAGCTTCACATTGCTGATCCCAAGACCTTGGCCTGATCTGATGGCGGCGTGCATAAGCTCCAGTTCAGTGAAAGACATGACGATCTGGTCCGGCTCCACGTGATTGGTCAACCATTCGTGGAATACATTCGGTACATCGTCCCGCTGAAAGGTAACAAACTGATGCCCGGCCAGATCATGCGTTGACCCCGGTAAGCCAAACTTGTCCGCGTAGTTTCTGCTGCCGAACAAAGACCAGCGGGCCGTGCTGATCTTCCGGCAGATCAGGTCAGGATCAGGATCGGTTCTTGCGAGGCGCAAAGCAATGTCGGCCTCCCCAGCCATCAGGTCCAGTGCCCGAACGCTGGATAAAAACTCGAAGGCGACATCCTGATTGTCGGCGGAAAACTCGTTTACGATTTCAATCATGCGTGCAGAGAAGTTTGCCGAATAAGCGGTGATACGGATGGGTTGTATCGACGTCAATTTCTTCGCGCATTCGGCAAATTCAAGGACTGAAGCCTCGATTGCTTCGGCGAGGGGAACGAGGCGAAGGGCTTCTGGGGTCGGTTTGAACCCGTGCGTACCGCGCTCAAACAGCGTCAAGCCTGTTTCGCTTTCGAGAACATCAATGCGTCGGGCAACCGTTGGTTGGGAGACCTTTAGCTTTCTAGAGGCCGCAAGCGTCGATCCTTCTCTGAAGACAGAAAGGAACACACGAATATCCGACCAGTTTCGGAACCCGTTCTTCATTTTTGTAGAACAGCACAATTTTGTGGCAGGTACCAGAAAAACGGGTGAACAGTTACTGTTGTTGCGACAGCGCAAGTAACTCGGAAAGGACCACGAGATGGCTTCCCATTCAATGTCACCCAGCATCTGGACCGTATTTGGTGGACTGTTCGGTTGGACCAAGAAAGCCTTCCCCGAAACCCGGAACCTGCGGCCTGCAGACAACGATTTTCACGCGGAACGCGACTATATTAATGACGTGATCTGGAGCAATCCGGACGCGTTTTCGAGTGAACTGGACGTTCAGAACATGATGAGTCTGTATCCAGGAAGGTTCTGAAGACACTTGGTGACAATCGGCCGAACGAACCCTTCAATGCGACCCACGAGGGCGACGGTTCATTTAGAAGCTCACTGATTTCGAAGAAGAAAATTCTCGGGACAACTTCATAAGCTGTGTTATCGGCACCACCAAGCGTTTGCCTGGCCATAATGCGACATGTTCGTCGATTGGTGAAAGCTATTTCTTTGGTGCCTTTCTTGAAAATTTGCAAAGTCAGCTTTCTGCGCTGTACTGACATTTGTGCCGAACGCAGCATCGGTCACTTTGGGCTCGGAGCGGACTTTCGCTGCCATTCGGTTGAATGGCTACTATAGTGCAATATTAGCCGAAGCTAAGACGACATCTTAACCAACTCAATTTTGGTTCTTCTGAAAAAATCTGGGCATCTAAGATGGTACCGCAACAAAGCTATACTTATAGCTTTCGCAAATATGCCCAAGAGACAAATCCCTTTAGACCGCGCGCACGTTGCAAGGACACGCGGCACCAACGGGTACCGCCGGTCTGCTCGCAACTGTGAACTCTTAAAGCGGTTCCATTTGGAAGGCCCACTATCACGTTGAACCCTATTCCCGGTCCTGCACGCAATTTCAGCATGTCTCCGTCTTCAACGCCAAAAACCTCGTATTTTCCGAGAGAAGCTGCCGTTGCGGATTTAGATAAGACAATGGTGCCTAAGAAAAATGCCGCTAAGGGCAAGAAGATTGCACTTCGCATAACGTTAACCTGCCTGTTTCCTCAACTGCAATCTTAGCGCCTCTGATCAACAAGCGTAACTCCCTGGCCAGAGAATGCGCACGTTTAAACCGACCATTGAACTAAAATTCTTAAGTAAGTTGAAGGTCAGGTTTGGGCTCGATTCAGACTTTCAGAGAGTTCCCCAATATGTCTGCTTCGTGGACGAAGCCGCCACAAGAGCATTACACAAAGCAAAATACAAACCTCAGCCGAGCGTCACTTGCGACGTTCGCACATCAGAAGAACAATCGAAGCGATGAACGCAAGCAGGGCAATTCCTATCAAAAACACGCCCAATGGTAGGAGAAAGCTCTCTCGTAGCACCCCGTCGTCCGATACGCCACTGACGAGCTTCCGCTCCGCCGTGAGGCTTGCCGCCCCAAGAACGGCCGCCAGCCATGCTAACAATGCAAATCGCCTTACTGTCATTGAAATACGCCGGTGAAGTGGCCTTGTGCATCGAACTGGCAGCGAAAGGCGCGCGCGGGTTGATTTTTGACACGGCCGGTGACGACATAAAGATTACCAAGATTCAGAGGACTGTCGGTTTCGACGCCGGTCACGGAAGTCTGGAAATGCCCTGCAGTTGCTCCGAGGAAGTAGAGCTGCATCCCGTTCAGGGGCGTCGCAATTGCTCCGTAGGACGCCGTTGAAAGCCCCTGTTCACGACGGTACCGCGTCACCGCATCTTCGGAGAGCCCACGCTGGTCCCTTGATCAGGCACTGCCAGCAGCAGTGACGCGCCCGCTTGGACTGTAGAAGATCTGGCAGCCGGCGAAGCGACCATCCGCGGCTTCGACTTGGCACCAGCGCGGCGAGCGTTGGACGCAGCCCATGTTGCGCAGGGGATAACCGTTCGGCACGCGTGCAACCTCGGGGTTCGATGTCGAAGGACCGCTGCGTACATTAAGCGTATCTCCGCGCGACACGCCGGTCACAGACCACCAATCAGGTCCGCCGCTCAACCCTTCTGCAAAGTCAGTTGCAGGCTGAGCCGAAGCAGCAGCCGGACCCGCCAATTCCGCCATAAACCGTCCAGCGACCCAGCCAACAAAACGGCCCTGAGAATCCTCACCACGGCACCGGGGGGCGCTGGTCTGCGTGCAGCTCATTTTGCTTATGACAAAGCACTCCGGCACTGTGGTTACGACGCTGTTCGCCGTTGAAGGTCCGGAGCGCACGTTAAGACGATTGGACACACCCGTGACCACCCACCAGTCGAGCCCGCCGTTGAGACTGACTGCAATGTCTTGCGCAGGGGCAACTGCCCCTCCGATAATGACCGACAAGCGGTACTCAGCGGTTTCATTGCGCCGCGCGGCATTTCGATTGAGGAACACCTGGATGGTGTAGGTACCATTCTCCGACAAAATGCCGAGATAACTAGTGCCGCTAACGGACCCGATAAACATGGCGGTGCTTTGGTCCGGCACATCGTCGGGCGCGAAGATGTCGAAGTAGAAGGAGGAATTCGACGTCGCAAGGTCCACTCGCATCTGCTTTCCCGCGCTTGCGCCAAGCCGGTAGTGCACCTCTTCGCTGCCGACGAAACGACCGAGAATGTCCGCGCCGCTGCTGCCGCGGGTGAATTGCAAGCCGACTGTTCGCGATTGCGCTTTAACCGCTGTTGCGAGAAAAACCGCAAAAAGTGTTGTGATGAAGCGGGTGAGTTTCATTGTGTTTTCCTCAGGTTCACCCGGAAGCAATGCAGGTCATTTCAGACCCTTCGGTCCAAACGAAGGTTGCCTCTTCCCCTTTCGTCCAGAAGTAGCGCCCGAAGGAGGCTTCGTAGCGGGTACCGGAGGCGGTCGGCACGAGGCTCCCCGTGTCGATGCTGTCGCCGTACTCCAGCCGAATGCTCGGGCGTTCGGTGTTGAAGAAATAGGCGGTCACCTCGTTTGCAGGATTGCCATCGCAGGCGTAGCTGGCAACCGAGGTGGGCTCTTCCAACAGCCACTCGGCGACCAGCTCGCCTTCGCGGCGCAGGTAGGCGTCCTCGACGCAGCCACGCAGGTTGTCGGCCTTCCAGCACTCATCTCGGCCCAAGATCCAGCCGCGCTGGTAGGCGCGCAGGGTCGCCGCCGCCTCGTCTGCTCCGGCGTCGAGACCTTCCGCGCGGGCCAAAGCCGCCGCGAAACGTGCATCGAGCCGAAGGTCCAGCACTGCGAGGTCGACGTCAGCGCAAATTAGCTTTTCCGCACTGGACTGCGCGGCGGTGCAGTCAAAGGAGGGTGAGAGGCCTGCTTCTTCCGTCTCGGCGGTCGGCTCGCTGTCGTCCGCCGTGGCAGGTACGATCGCATCTTGCGGCGCATTAGTCGCCGTTGCCGTGACCCACGGCGCAACATAGAAACGCGGGGTTACGCCGGTCGTGCATGTTCCCGACGCAAACTTGCGGGATGGGTCTGCGACAAAACTCTCGGCAATGTCGCGCGCGCATTGCGAATAGATGATTGCGCCATGCCCCGCCTCGGGGATGATGAAGGCCTGCGCGTCGCTCAGACCGCGCGTAGCCTCTATGGCCCAGTGTTGCGAGGTTTGCGTGTCCCATGTGCTGCCGAGGCTCAAGGTAGGAATGTCGCTTTCCACCAGCTCGTGCCAATTCGCGCGTTGAAATTGGTCGAACAAGGGACAGGCCGCGAGAAACAACAGGCCGGCGCCGCTGTCCCACGTGGCGCTCAGTTGTGGGTAGTCGAGCGCGGCGGTCGTCTGCTGGTAGCCTTTTATGGAGTTGAACGGAATGTCTTCCTGGCAGGCATATATCCACAAATCCGTTGTGGTCACGAACTTGAAGGTTGTTGTATCGACGGACCGACCTGCTGCCTCAAAGAAACTTGCGATTTCCGCATCACTCATGGCACCTGCAAGCGCGATCAGGCGGTCCGCTGTGCCACCCTCGTAGTGACCATCAATGAAGTTGACCAGCGCGTCGCGCGTCTGGTCCCCGCCAATCAGCACAGCAAAGTCCACAGCAAAGGCTGATAGCAGCGTGCTGTCCCCCAAGATCCCGCCGCTTGCGCGCGATAGCTCCCGGTCGAGCAGCCCAGCAAGCGGCGTGTACTCGCGCTCGCGCGTCAGCGCATCCCGCAACGCTTTGATAGTGATCTCCAGCTCATGGTTCGTGTCGCGGATGCGTTCAGCTTCGGAGATCGCCAACTCCAGCAGTGTCTTGCTTTCCGGGTCTGTGACACGTGCCGTTCGGCGCAGGTCCGCAACCGGGTCGCTTTTCAAAACGTATTTCGCATCGATCACCAAATCGAGTGTGGGCGTTGCGATGTTCGGATCATCCACCAGACGAGCAAACTCGTAAATCATCGCTGGCATGTAGGGTGTGATTGAAGGCGCACCGATGTGGCTACCATCCGCACGCTGCGCAAACATGTCCAGTACGACCTCAGGCCCAAACGTCAGACCGCTGGGTCCGTGCATCAAACGCCCGTCAACGGCGGCGTCCAGCGTATCCGTCAGGACTTGCCCGAGGTTTGGATAGGATGTGTTGCACAGGCTGTCGCTCGCACAATCCTCGACCAGCCTTACAATACTATCGTTCATTGGCACAGCAAGCGTATCATAGAGTGGTAGCAAAGGGGGCGCGACACCGTCCAGAATGACAGATCTGACACCATCGGGAGCAGTTCGCATGACTTCCAGCGTCAGCTTGGAGCCATACGAAATACCGAGAATGTTGTAGGTTTCATAGCCCAGCGTCGACATCACCAGTGGCACGTCGCGCGCATTCTGGCGCGTGTTGTAGTGCTGCAGAGTGATTTCTGCATTCTTCAGTTCTTCAATGCAAGCAGCGATCGTTTCACCGCCTGCGCTGATGGTGACGATCTCGGAAATATTCTCGTTCATCACGCTCGAGCAGGCGGCTTCGCCAGTGGACAGCCCTGCGGCCCGCTGGTCGAAGGTGATCACGTCACGGGCTTGTCGCCATCCATCGAAGACCTGCGCCAGCCCTTTCAACCCGTTCATGTTGCCCGATCCGGGGCCGCCATGAAGGTAAAGAAAGGGGTCCGGCTCCGGAACTTCTGAATGCGACTTTAACACCGTGAAGAGAAGATCAATTCGCTTTTCGCCGGGGTTATCGTGATCTTCCGGCACGCTGACGGTGCCGCAAAGGATAGTTTGCCCCTCGATCTCGTCGATGCCAATGGGCTGCGGACAGGGTGCGAGCGCCACCGGTGCCGACGGGTCATGACCGCCCGACCCAACGGCCGCAAAATAATCGACAGGTTCAACTGGTTCGCCCGACAGGGCAGTCAATACGGCGATGACTTCGGCGAAATCCATGACTTACTCCTGACGCAAAAAGCAATTTTTTAACTGCGCAGTCAGGCCGCACAGTCGATATTTGAAATTTTATAGAGAACCCTCGTTTGTCGTAGACATAATCCCGGCAGTTGTGCCGTTGGAATAGCCGATGCAACTCCATGTTCCGGTCGTTCCGACACGTAGTGATACCTGCGTTCCGGCTTCGGAAAATGAACTACTGATTACTGAGACATCATTGTTGCCAGTGGTTGCTGCGACATCACGGATGCATGCATCGCGCGCTGTTTGCTCTTCCGGTCCGGCAACTTGATCTGCGGCAGGTGCAGCCACAGATACCGGCTCGTTTGTCTCAAGACAGCCCGACAGGCCGATTGCCGAAAATGCGATGAAAAAATTTCTGATAGCTGGCATAAAAAGCCTTTCTGCATTGATATTATTGTTCACAATAAAATCAGGCTACGTTTGCAACCGAGACGACTGCAAGAAAATTCCATCTTACGGAAAACTAACGGTCTCCATTTCAGATGTTCCGAAAGGCAAGAATTGTCTGAAAAGCGCTCAGGTTAACCTTGCGGTGACGCGGTTAGTTGCCCGATCCCGGACGTAAGGAAGCGTTGGCTTCGTGGGCAGCTGTTTTGTTGTGTTGTGCCCGCAGCGAAAGCCCGGTGCCCGCCGTCCGTTGCAGATGCTGCGCGTCGCGCCAGCGACTCGAAAGGGCTCGGTTCAGTCATCGAAGTGATTTTGTCAGGTGACTGGTCAGAACCGTAAAGCCGACGTTCAGGACAAAACTTTGAAGATCCGACTGTGGCTCACTGCTTCTCGCACCAAGCTGACGGTAGTGGAAACTAGAGCAATCACCGTGTTGCGGGACAAACCCGCCATGTCTCGCCGAAGCAAACTTGTTCTGAAATGATTGACCTTCAAACGGATGCATGCCCCCGCAATCGGATCACCAGCGGCATCATCAGCAAAACCAGTGCGGCCGCGAAAAGGAACGGTGCACCCGGGAAGTAAAAACCTGTCGCATCAACGGATTTCTGAAACAATCCGGTCATCACCAAGGGAGATAAAACTGCAGCAACGGATGACAGCGACGCAATAACGCCCTGCACGACGCCCTGCCGATCTTCATTTACTTGGTTCGATGCCATCGCTGTCATCAACGCTGGTACAAGGTCAGACAACGCCGCAAGAACAAGGAAGATGATCAGGGCCACAATCGAACTGGTGAAGCCAAAGCCGATCATCCCGATCAGCGCCGAAATCATGCCTAACATCAGCGTGCGGAAATCTCCGATCCACCTGATAAAAATGGGCATTAACCCCCCTTGGACCAAAGCTAGCAGCACGCCGTAGGCCGCAAGCGACAGTCCGATATAGAGTGTCGGCCAGTCGAATACTTCGCGCGTCCAGAACGCCCAAAGCGTTGGGTAGACCATATTGGCAAACTCAAAGATAAAAATGCAAAGCAGGGGCACAGCTAGGCCTGGTAAGCGGAAAGCATCAAAAATCGACTTGAATGGGTTGAGGTCGCGTTTTCCAAAAGCGCGGCGTTTGTCCGGCGTCAGGCTTTCTGGTAGCACGAAATAACCGAACAAGGCGTTGCTTGCCGATAGAACCGCCGCAATCCAAAACGGTGCCGCGATGCTGATTTCTGCCGCGATGCCACCCACAGCTGGTCCCAGTACAAAGCCGATCCCGAATGCCGCGCCGATAAGGCCAAAATTCGCCGCCTTTTCCTGAGGAGAAGATATGTCGGCAATATAAGCCGTCGCAGTGATATAGGTCGCCCCTGCAAGGCCTGCGAAGGTCCGCCCGAGAAGAAGAAGCCAAAAACTGTCCGCCATAGCCATGATCACATAATCCAGTGCCAGCATGACAAGTGCCGTGATCAGTATTGGCCTGCGGCCAACTGCATCTGAAATGCTGCCGACAATGGGGCCACACAGGAACAACGCCCCTGCGTAGGCAGCCATCAGCAAACCACCCCAGAGCGCACCGTGCCCTGTATCAACCGCGCCAACCCGGTTCATCAAATCAGGCATAATCGGGAACACTATACCGATGCCGATGGCGTCGATCAGCAGTGTAATTAGAATGAAGACAATAGCTCGGTTCTTGAACATACCGCCCTATCGAACGGGAACACCGGCAAAGCAAGCCAAAAGAGTTTTCTATGCGAATTGTGGGCCCACCAAAAGAACTGCAAAGGAGTGAGCCGCTGCTTTGGGTTAAGTGCGGTCATCCGATGATCTTTCGTGAGCGTCTTCGATGCGCTCGAAGCTGACACCCGACAGATTTGACGGAACAGCTGCCAGCCTATTTTAGAGAAAAGGGAATTTCGTATGAACAGATGGATTTTTTGGGCTCGCGCGCTTCATTCTGCGCGCGCTGCTATGTAATCCTCGTCTGAGACATGCTCCATCCAATCCGCAGTCTTGCCCTCGACAGACGTCTGCACAGCCAGATGGGTCATCGCGCAGTCTGGTGACGCGCCGTGCCAATGCCGCTCTCCTGGCGCGAACCACACCGTATCGCCAGGGCGCAACACCTGCACTGGCTGCCCCTCTGACCCAGCCAAGCCCAAGCCCGACAAAACATGCAGCGTTTGACCGGCAGGGTGCGTGTGCCAAGCTGTCCGTGCGCCGGGCTCAAAAGTCACCGTAAGGATCTTGACCGGCGAGGGATCATTCCCTGTCACAACGGGATCAAAGCGGACCGTACCGGTGAAATACTCATTGCCGGGAAATTGAGAAGGCCGGTCCCCGGCGCGGTGAATTTCCATGATGTGCTCCCTCGTTGCGTTGCACTTGGGGACTTAGCAGATTTCCGATTTCAACCCCAGAGGCGCGCCGGGTCGACGCGGTCACCTGAGCGCCACCGTCGGATGTCCACAAAGCGACGGGAGCCAGTCATTGATTTGAACAGGACTTACGTCGGAGGTGCGGACTAAGCAACCATTCAGTTGGCTGGTGGTTCGTACGGTTCTGGCACGCCAAACGGGACCGGTGGCTCTTCAATCAAAGTGCTCTCAAACTCCACGATCTTGGCGAAGATCACAGGCAAAACCCAAGTCGACTCGTCTTGTATTTCATATTGCTCTTTTGGGTCGGTTATCAGATTGAAGACGCGCGGCACGTTGAGTTGGCGAGGCTCGCTGTTCATGTTTTCAAGCTCGATCAGGTGTAACTTCCAATTTCGCCACTTGTATCCGTAGACATCGTCATTGTTGTAGATGATGAACCCTTCCCGGTTTGAGTTGGCCTGTTGTCCGAGGAAGAAGTCGAGTTGGTCAACACCATCGATGATACGGTCGTCTGGCACCTCATACCCAGCTACACGACCCAATGTCGGGAGCATATCGACCAGATGGACGATCTCGTTGCTTGTGGTTCCAGCACCAATTCGACCCGGCCATTTGATAAGAAATGGAACCCTTAGCGAACCCTCCCAAGCCGTGAAGTAGTTACCCCGCCAGGGACCTGCTGTGCCGTGCCATGGGTGGAAAAACTCGGGTCCGTTGTCGCTCAGCCAGATAACGATTGTGTTTTCCTCCATCCCCAATTCACTGATCGAGTCGAGGATTTGTCCTGAACGAAAGTCGATTTCAGCAACCACGTCTGCATAGTGCCCGTTGCCCGTAATCCCATCGAAGTCGGGGTGTGGCAGCGTCGGTAAGTGCGGCTGTGTAAAGGGTACAAAGGCGAAGAAAGGTTTGTCAGCTGCCGCTGCGCGTTCCATGAAGTCGATGGCGCGAGTGGTCAGTTCGCTATCAATTTCGCGGCGCGACGCGATGTTGTATTCTTTGACATCCTGAGGTGTCTCACCGCGCTTCGCCTCTTGGATCATCGGCTGGCCACTTACAGAGGCATCGAACTGAAACTGCGAAGAGTATTCGGATTCGTCTGTAGTGTTCGCAACGCCGTACCATTCATCGAACCCCTGGTCGGTTGGAAACCGCCCGGGCAAGTCACCCAGATGCCACTTGCCGAACATTCCGGTCATATATCCCGCATCCGAGAACAACTCAGCCATGGTCACTTCCCAGTTGACCATGCCATAGGGTACCCCCCACACGACCCTTGTCGTTGCCGACCGAATTGGACGGCGTCCGGTCATGAAGGCCGAGCGGCTGGGCGTGCACTGTGGCTCGACGTTGAAGTTCAGCAGGCGCATCCCCTCAGCCGCGAGAGTATCAAGACGTGGGGTTGCCGTCCCGCGTAACTCTCCACCGCCATATACGCCCAACTCGCCCCAGCCAAGATTATCGACCATCATGACAACGACATTGGGCTGCTCTGAGCCTTGCGCGTTTGCCGCCGACAGACCGAGCAAGACCGAACCTATGAGAAGGGTGAAAAGCGTGAGATATCGCATCTGTCTGGCCTCTTTGGTCAATCGTGGATTACAACGAAATTAAAGGAAGTCGTGTATTAGCCTTTGACGCAGATCAATGATGTCATCGGTTACTGGAAATCGAGAGGCGGCCTTGGGCTCGGTGCGGACTTTCAGAGATTTCCGCGCTATGTCTGCCTCGCGGACAGAGCCGACCTTCAACAAAGCTTCCCGAATGATCGCTTTTATTCAAACAGATCAGTCGAGAGATATTTCAAACCTGAGTCACAGATGACGACTGCGATAGTTTGGCCTTCGTGGGGGCCTTTCAGCAGTTCGATGGCCCCGGCCACATTGGCTCCGGCGGAGAAACCAGCGAAAATGCCTTCAAGCCGAGCAAGATCGCGCGACGTCTGACGTGCTTTGTCTCCATCAACCTGCAAGAACCCGTCCCAGGTCAGTCCCCGAAGAAAATCGAGATCGTCCATGATGTAGCCCCCACCCTGAATTGGGTGCTCAGGTTTAACTGCATCCTGTCCAGCAATCACGGCTGCACCTTCTGGTTCAATCGGATAGCATTTGATGTCCGGGTTTTGTGACCGAAGAAATTTAGACGTGCCCGCAAGCGTTCCGCCTGAGCCCACAAAATCACAGAACGCGTCGATCTTACCACCGGATTGTTCCCATAGCTCCGGTCCAGTCATCTGTTCGTGAGACCCCGGATTGCCCACACGACGAAACTGGTCGGCGCGAAACGCGCCGCGTTCTTCGGTCAACTCAGTCGCAACGCGATCCACCTTTGCGAGGTCAGCGCCCGAGACTTCCCCTGGACGGCTTTCCGGCAATTGATCAACCAACACGACTTCCGCACCAAGGGCAGACATCATTCTTGCCCGCTCCGGCGAATTACCTTTCGACATGACCGCTACAAAGGGATAGCCCTTAATACCGCAAATGATTGCAAGACCAGTACCCATATTGCCACTCGTCAATTCAACTACGGTTTGTCCGGGTTTCAAGGTGCCGTCACGCTCTGCTGCTTCGATAACACCAAGAGCAGCTCGATCTTTCTTTGAAAACCCAGGGTTCAGGTGATCCAATTTCGCAAGGATCGTACCCTCGCAACCATAGTGTTTCACTAGCCGGTCAAGACGTACGAGGGGCGTGTTGCCAATTGCTCCAAGAATTGAGTCGAGTGTTTTTGCCATTATCTGCTTCTCGAGGTATCTCTCAAATTCAGTCCAGCTTTTGATAGCGGACAAGGGCAACTCTTAGCAAATACCGAGCTAGGAAAGCCGCCATTCGCGACGGTCAGCATTCTGAACGTGTGGGTTCGCCTCGGTCGTCCGACTAATTTTCTCAGGTGACTGGAAAGGTGCGCTAAGCAGACGTTCACGAGAAGAACTTTGAAGTTACGGCTTTGAATGGCCGCTTTGCCCAGAGAACAGACACTGGAGAAAAAGGGCTATGTCCGAATTGCGGACAAAATGATCAACTGCGATCTCTGTGGCTACTGGGAATATATCCAGACTTTCACTTCAGACGTTCTTCCGCGGATTTTTTGAAGACCTGCATCAATCAAGCGATCAAGATTAGCATTAGGATCATTCTGCTTGATTGCACTCACCAGATCGTCGCTCACAACCAGCTGAGTATTTAGTTGTCTGGTCAGGTGCTCGATCCTGCTTGCGATGTTCACAGTGTCGCCAACAACGCTGTATTCCAAGCGCCGTTCATTCCCGATGTCTCCTGCGACCACGATACCCCAGTGCAATCCGATCCCAACTCGGATCGGGTCGTCTCCGGACAACACCCTTTCAGTGTTCCACTCGCCCAATGCTGCGATCATTTCATAAGCGCTGTTTAAGGCGTTTTCGGGATCGTGGGGGCCCGGGCTGGGAGTTCCGAAGGTCGCCATGAGCCCGTCGCCAATGTACTTATCCAAGGTGCCCGAGTTTTCGAAGACCGCTTTACCCAGACGGTCGTGATAGCCTCTCAGAAGCTCGATCACCTCATCGGCAGTCGCATTTTCGCAAAGTTTTGTGAAGCCTATGATGTCCGCAAAAAGTACCGCAACTTTTTGGTGCTTAGCGGCTGAAAGACCAACATCTGATTTGCTTAACTGGTCTACGACATTTGGCGAAAAGTATCTTGCTAGACTGGCCCGCTTTCTCTCAGTCGATAGGAGATTGTTAACGAGCCGCCGAGATCGCGCAACAACAACGGCAAGCCCCGCAGACAATATCACGACAACCAGCAATTCTGTGGCGGCATATCCTAGAAACAGAAAGTTGAGGTCAGTGCCTCCGGCAAGCCAGGCTTCAACTGTCTGTTCCGGCAAATCCAGATTACTGTATGTACCTGGCAGGCTCAAAAACCATACCCACATGCCGATGCGAGCAATCATTATACTGATACCGCACCAGACAACCAAGAAAGGTCGGAAGCTGAACGATGCCTGCATTAGAAACATCAAAAAATATAAAAAACGCGCGGTATCCATCGAAATAGCCGGCGGCAACGAAGCGCCGGAAAATGGCACACTGAGGCTGAAAACCACCGCCAACAATATGCAATCCAGCGTAACGAACACGTACTGAATGCTGCGACCGCCAAGACGCGAGTAAGCCGCGATGTACTGCAAACCGCCGAGCAAAACAAAAGTGAAGATTTCGAGAAGAACAAAAAAATAAGATAGTCCAGTCTCCGGGCTGTCTATGGCCTGCCACAGGAGAACAAGTGCAAGAGAAACAGTTCGGACCTTTGCGGCGAGCATCATGCCTTGGCGTTCTTCCTCGGCGAAAGCCGCGCCGCTGCGTGATCGTGCTCTTTCTTGAGTGGGTTCCGACATGCGCCGGACAGTCTAACCTAAGCATGCCGAATCGCTAAGTCATTCTCGCGTAATGGACGGAAAAGCAATACAACGCCGCCCGCTTCGGGCTCGACGCGGTCATCTGAGTCTTTCTATCACATGACCGCTAACCCGCTTGTAGCAGCCTCTCACAGCCAGCAAGCGCCACGGCAGCGCCCGCTTTCCCAAAGCAACGGCCGCTTACCTGCGGGAACTGGACCTTCCGTTGCTCGACGCCTATGTCCGTGTCGCGGACGAAGCGGCAATTAGGGGAGGTCCTGCCAACGACCGGTTTTGCAAGTGCCAATTGGTGACGGCCGTGCTCAGCGAAGTTCGAAAAATGCCTCGCTTACACTTTGGTGCATATTGCCAATGCGCGGGTGGAATAGGTCACAGATTTTCCCGACGATCCTGAAGCGGATCGGATACAAAATTCTTGCGCAGGCTCCGTGTCAGGGTGGTCGAACTCGCAAAACCGCAGCGCAAAGCGATTTGATCGAGTGAGAGATCGCTATATCGAAGCAACTCGCGGGCGCGGGCCAGACGAAGCAGCAAGTAGTATCGCCCAGGAGTCGTCTGCAATTCTGCCCAGAATAGACGACGCAAGGACCGTTCGGATATGTGCGCCTGTTCCGCCAGGGCAAGGACAGACTGTGTTGTTTCGAGCGCTTCGGACATGAGCACGATGACGCGTTTGAGCTTTGGGGACAATGCTTGCGATAATGCCTGATCGGGATACGAGGCACCGTGCCGTCTGGCGTTGTCGTGTAGGAACATTGCACCAGCGTCAAATGCGACCGAGGCGCCGAACTGATCCCGAATGAATTGCAACATCAGATCAAACGCCGCCGCCGCGCTGCCGCACGTCCAGAAACGGCCGTCCTGTACATGGCGATCGGGAAGGACCTCGACCTCGGGAAACTTCTCGGCGAATTCCTCAAGAAGCTGCCAGTGCAACGTGGCATTCCGAGCGTTCAGAAACCCGCCCCTCGCCAGCACCCAGGCACCGGTATCGGCCGCAATCACCGTTGCGCCCCGCATCAATTGTCCAAGACTGCGGGCGGCGGTCATGCCTTTGGTGTCGCGAAAGGCGTCGCCACCAATGATAATCACCAGATCGGGTTCGGGCGCGTCTACCATCGGCATTTCCGGCGAAACGCTCAGACCGCTGGAACTGATTACTGTACGGTCGCCATCTGTCAGGATATTCCAGCGGATATCTGCGCCGGTTTGATCGCGCACCACCCGCAACGGTTCAAGCAGGCAGGCAAGCACCATATTGGAAAAGGCATTGCACAGGAAAACAGAGACGTGGATGGGATGCATTGGCAGATTTGATCTCATTTTTGGCAGGATGAGTATGAAACATGCCCAGACAATTTCATAGATTTGTGGGTGTAACCCGTCGGAACAGGATTCAGTAAACATGCAGAACCGCCCACTTTCCCACGTTCGTGTCCTTGATTTTGGGCATTTTCTGGCCGGGCCGTTGGTCGGTATGATGCTGGCCGATCTCGGGGCCGAGGTGATCCGCATCGATCCGCCAGGTGGCCCTAAGTGGAAGGACCCCGCTTTCGACATGTTATCGCGCGGCAAGCGTGCGCTGACTCTTGATCTCAAGACAGCCGACGGGTGCGATACGGCGCTAGATCTGGTTCGCCGCGCTGACGTGGTGATCGAGAACTTTCGCCCCGGCGTTATGGAGCGGCTGGGGCTTGGGCCGGGGGCTCTCAGGCAGGTGAACGCCGACATCGTCTCGCTTTCGCTGCCCGGCTTTGCGTCAACCGATCCCGAGCTCGCCGGGTTGGCAGCCTGGGAAGCGGTGATCGCGGCGCGCACTGGGCAATTTACCGACATGGGGTTGAACCGTCGGTTGATGGGGATCAATCCTTCCTTTACCCCGCTGGGGTTGGCCTCGGCCTATGGTGCCGCATTCGGCGCGATGTCGGTCCTGTTCGCGTTGGCCGCGCGGCCCCGGATGGGAGGTGACCACATCGAAGTGCCGCTTGCGTCTGCCCTACTGGAGGGGCTGGTTTACAATTGCGAGCAGATCGAGGATTACCCTGACCGCTACAAATCTCCGCGTGAGTTGGAGTTGGAGCGGCGCGCAAGCCAAGGTCTGCCCAACAACCTGAGCTTTGCCGAGCTGTCCGAATTTCTTGATCCGTTCTACCGCACCTATAGCTGTGCCGATGGACGCGGGTTTTACATCGTATCCTGCTCAATTGTGAACCATCCCCAAAGGGTGTTGGAGGTTCTCGGTCTTGGCGATCTGTTGAAAGAACTGCCGGATTTCGATGTCTATGTTGATCAGGCGGATTGGCCCGCGGAATGGGCTTTGCGCAGCTATCCGGTGGGGGCGGGCGATCGCAGGCGACTAGCTGATGCGATGAAAGCAGCCTTCCTGACCCGTCCCGCGCATGAATGGGAAGAGCTGTTTGGCGCGGCTAAGGCTCCGGCTACAGCACAACGCAGCACAGCGGAATGGCTGTCCGACCCCCATGCGTTGGCCTCGGGGCTGGTGGTCGAACTTGACGATCCCCGCCACGGGCGGATGCGGCAGATGGGCAACGTCGCTTGGCTGGCCGACGATCCAGGCGCAATGGATAAAACCGCTGGGCCACAGCGGGACGATTTTCGGGATGTGCTGAGCGGCGTTCTTGCAGAGCCGCCGCGAATGCCCATGGGCGGCGAAAGCAAAGGCCGCTGGCTTGACGGGCTAAAGGTGCTGGATCTGACCAATGTCATTGCCGGACCGACCATCGGGTCTACACTGGTGCGGTTCGGGGCGCGGGTTACTCTGGTACAGCCGGTACGGCCTTCGGTCGATCCATGGAATGCAGTGGTGTTTGGGCTGCATGCGCAGCGAGGCAAGGAAAGCGTGCTTTTCAATCTGCGCTCGGAACAGGGTCAAGAGGTACTGTGGCGAATGGTGGCCGAGGCCGATGTGATCACCATGAACGGCACCGACCAACAACGCGATGCACTGGGCCTGAACGAAGCGCGACTGAAGGAAATCAACCCGCGTCTCATTCTGGTGCAGCTTGATGCGTGGGGCGGACCGCGTCGGGGACCGAAATCGGATCACCTTGGCTATGACGACCTCGCGCAAGCCGCGACAGGTGTGATGACCCGCTTTGGTGGCGGCCCTGAGACACCCGAGGAACACGCTCATTTCGGTACGATCGACGCGCTGACCGGGCATTGTGCTTGTGTGGCTCTGGGAGCGGCGCTGGAACGGTTAAGGGTGACCGGCAAAGGTGGTGTTGCCCGCGCCTCACTGGCCGCTGCAGGTGAAATGATTCAGGCACAATTCATGTATGATTTCGAGGGGCGCCCAGCGTTCGACGAGCCTTCAGGACGCGAGGTGCGAGGTTGGGGGCCGTTCTATCGCTGTTATGCCGCCGCCGATGGCTGGATGTTCTTTGCTGCCCCGACGGAGCGGAAAGCGGCCCTGAGCCAGGTGCCGGATGTGGCCGACCTCGTCGGAAAGGATGACACCGAATTGGAAGCCGCCCTTGCCGAGCGGTTTGCGCAAAAACCGGTGGCCGACTGGATGCATGCCTTTGACGGCGGCTCGGTAGGTATCACGCCTCTTGGTTCCCTCCATGACACGCGCGACGCAGGCCTGCAGTTCGAAAGCGACGGCAGGATCGACATATCCAAGGCGACTTTCCGCGCGGTGCGCCATGATCAGCACCCGATGGGAAGGTGGGTCGACCTTGTCGCGCCCAATGCGGTGCGGCCCGAGAAAGCCGGGATCACGATCCCCGGACCTGCTCCGAAATACGGGCAGGACACGCGCGAAATCCTCGCACGGCTAGGCTATACTAACGAGGAAATCGGGCACATGATCGAAAGCAGCGCAGCTGCCGAAAGCTGGTCGGACAAGTATTTGCCGGAGTAGACATATGACACAGGACCACCCCGGACCAGCGACCACGCCGCGCACCCGTGCAAAGGCGCGGCATATCCTTGATAACTACTATATCGGCCCGGCGCGCGACGAGGCAGTTCTGGAAATTTGGGGCTACACCCCCGAATTGAGCTATTCCCCCGGGGACCGCGTTGCACTCCACGTGTCCACCACTGCATCGGACTGGGAGCTTGAGATCGGCCGCGACGGGCAGTTCTATGAGCCACTACTGACCAAGAGCGGCCTGCCGGGGTTGCATCATCCAACGCCCAAAGATTGCTCGGTCAGGGGCTGTGACTGGCCCGAGGCCTGTGCCTTCACCATCCCCGATGATTGGGCACCCGGCGGTTATCTGGTCACTTTTCGCGCCCGGAAGGGCGATGATGTGGTTGAAGAACACCATGTCATTCTAATCAGAACCGCACCCGATGCCGCACCGCCGCCCTTTGTGTTGGTTTGTGCAACGGGCACCTGGCTGGCCTACAACTGCTGGGGCGGGTCCAATCACTACGAAGGCATCACCGGACCGAATGGAGATGCCTTTTCTCCCATCGTTTCGACACAACGGCCATGGACGCGGGGATTTTGCAAACTGCCCGAAGGTGCCCCCCGCGCCCTTCGGGAGACGCCAGCCAGACCTGGCAAGATGGTGCGCTACCCTTACATGGAGTGGGCCTACGCCTATGGCTATTCCAAGAAATACGCCTCGGCGGGCTGGGCAAGCTATGAACGCCATTTCGCCCGTTGGGCCGAGGCCGAGGGCTATGCATTCGACGTGATCACACAGCACGATCTGCACCGCGACCCTGATCTTCTGAACCGCTATGCCTGTGCCGTTTTCGTTGGCCATGATGAATACTGGAGCGCCGAGATGCGCGATGCCGTCGATGCCTATGTCGAAACGGGTGGCCATGTCGCGCGGTTTGCCGGGAATTTCCTGTGGCAGACCCGGATCGAGGACGAAGGTCGCACACAGGTTTGCTACAAATACATCGCAGATCAGGACCCTTTTATGGGGACTGATCAAGAGCACCTTGTCTCGGGGGCCTTCGAGGTGAACCCAGTGAACCGTCCCGGCGCCTTCACCTTCGGTGTCAACGCCCTGCGCGGCGTCTATGCCGGACTTGGCAACTGTGTTGGCGGCGGTTCGGGCGGCTTTACGATTTACCGGTCCGATCATTGGGCCTTTGACGGCGCCGGGCTTGGCTATGGCGACGTGCTGGGCGCGCGATCGCGGATTTTCGGTTACGAGGTTGACGGGCTGGACTATCGCTTCGAAGATGGGTTGCCCTTTCCGACCTGCACGGATGGTGCAGTGCCCGAGATCGACATTCTCGCCATGGGGCTCGCCACCAATATCGAGGCAGATCACGGTATCTGGGGTGAAATGCTTTATATCGGGTCAGCGGACGCGGTGTTCAAAGCACAGGTGCTCTTCGGAGAGGTCACGGATGAAACTCTGGATGCTTGCAAGCGAGGCAACGGAATGATCATCTCCTGGCAGCGTGGCAAAGGCGAGATATTCACCGCTGCGACCTGCGAATGGGTCGCGGGCCTGATCCGGCAGGACGACCAAGTCGAACAGATCACACGCAACGTCTTGAACAGGTTTGGCAAATCGAGGGGGCGCTCACGGTAGCTTCTGCGTCTTACTTGAAGCGGACTTCTGTTCATACCGCAGCATCGGTCGCTTCGGGTTCGACCCAATCATCAGAGTCTTTTGATCAGATGACTGGTAAGATGCGGTTAGCAGACGCTACGGGCGAAATTTTGAATGTTCCGACCATGAACGGCTGCTTCGCGCAGGAGCGGACGGTGACGAAAAATGCGGCTATGTCCGAGTCGCGGACAATGCCGCCATTTGACCAACGTCCGCTTCAAGGAATGGGATTCCGTAGGGGGCTCCAAGAAACCGTGAAAACCCCAATAAAATATGGGGTAGGGTGTACCACGATAGGTCGAATGCGGTTTAATGGGATCAATGGGTTAGCAAGATGGTGTACCACCGGGGGCGGTGTCCGTTATGGTGGCGCTTGCCGTTTCTCGCTTCAGAAAGCGTCTACTGACACGATGCGGGACCTTGCAAACACTGTGCCAATGGTAGCTATCGGGCCGCCTAGTGATATCAAGATAAGGATGCAATCTATGTTCCAAAGGCTTGTGCAAGCCCAGATTTCTTTTCATCGGTTGCCCCCAGACCGCCGACTGACGCGTCCGTAAACAGTTGATATTTGGCGCATCCGCCTATGCGGTGGTGCTCCTGAATGCGCCAGTGCTGGCCACCTATTCTTGCTTTCGAAATAGACTGTATTGAAACGATTGTGGTCGGCCCCAGGGTGTATGGTGGATATGAAAACGATGGGTCACAAGGTCGAAGCTTGAGCCTAGTTCGTCGGACAAGCTTTCTGGACTATACCGCCTAACATCAAGGCCACTGCATTTCTCAGGGCCGTCCAACGCGAACGTTGCAATTACTGCGTGCCCTTCAGTGCCCAAACTTCTCGACAGCCGTTTTAAGTAAGATTCCCGGTCAACCGGATCGACAAGAAAGTGGAAAACTGCTCGGTCGTGCCAAAAGTCGAAAGTTCTAGAGGTTTCCCATCTGGTAACATCGGCCGCGATCCACCTAACTATCTCGCCGCGCTCGCCCAGCCGACCCTGCGCCTTCACGAGGGCGCTCCGTGACAAGTCCAGGGCCGTTATATCGCGAAGCCCAAAGGCCAGTAGGCGATCTACGACGCGCGAGGTTCCGGCCCCTATGTCGATCACCGATGATTGCGGCGTCAGACCTGCTCCCTTCATCAATTCCAGTGAAATTGAAGGATCATCCTGATGCCAGCTAAGGTCATCCTCCGACTTTTGGCTGTAGATCGTGTTCCAGTGCAGTTGCTTGTCCATGCCAGCTCTCGGTATCCCGCTTCAAATCCTAACCAGGACTAGAGCGGCTGTGCGCTCACTTGAAATATCCTCTCCGACAAGACCTTCCGGTCAAAAGCGGTCGTTTTCGCCAGTGACGGAAACGTATGATGTTGGGCCGATCAGTGCTCGCGGTGGCAGAGTTTGTGATCAGCAAGGGAAGCGAGCACGTAGCAGTTTTCTGATACGGCTTTACCGTCACAGCCTTTCGAAATCCGAACCAGCTCTTGCTCAAGTGCCCGTAGCCGTTTGATCTTGGCCCTCACATTAGAAAGCTGCGAGACCGCAATATCTGTCGCGGCCTGACACGACCGATCCGGGTGATCCTGAAGTTCGATCAGCTCCGAAATCGCTTCAATCGAGAAGCCAAGATCACGTGCGTGCTTGATGAAACCCAGGCGCTCCAAACCCGCCGCGTCGTAGCGGCGCTGATTGCCCGGAGTGCGTTCGGGTGCGGCAAGCAAACCCATCTCTTCATAATACCGGATGGTCGGAACCTTGACCTTGGTACGCTTTGAAAGCTCCCCGATCGAAAACATGAAAAAGACCTCTTGAACCTCTAGTCGCTAGAGACATTACATTGCCTGTAACAAAACACAAAGTGGAGCCATTATGGCGAGTTGTTGCGGGCAAGATGCCAAGTTTGACGGCATGTCGGATGCCTATAAACGGCGGCTCTGGATCGTCATCGCGCTGAACGCGACAATGTTCGTGGTCGAAATGGCCGCCGGTCATCTGGCGAAGTCGCAGGCGCTTCAAGCCGACGCCCTCGACTTTCTTGGCGACGCGCTGACTTATGGAATTTCGCTTGCTGTGATTGGGGCATCCGTTCGCGCCCGCACGAACGCCGCCCTCGCCAAAGGAATCTCTCTCTTACTCGTGGGGCTTTGGGTCTTTGGATCGACTCTCTACCGCGTGTTCTATGTCGGGGTGCCGGAAGCCGAGATCATGGGCATTATCGGCTTTCTTGCATTGATGACCAACGTCACGAGCGTTCTTTTGCTCGTCAGCTACAAGGACGGAGACGCCAACGTGCGTTCAGTGTGGCTGTGTTCCCGCAACGATGCGATCGGCAACGTTGCGGTCATGATCGCGGCCTTGGGGGTCTGGGGTACGGCAAGCGGTTGGCCAGACCTGATCGTTGCTGCAATCATGGCCACATTGTTCCTTTCCTCAGCCTTCCAGATCGTGCGTCAAGCGCTCGCGGAACGCCGTGAGGTCGTTGAACATCAACATGCTTGATTTGGATCGTGGCATCCGGGATCGAAAGATGAAAACAAAGGTTAAACCGAGCCTAGCACGGAACAAAGGAAGCTCCTCATGCACCTGACGCGCCGCCAGATTATCACTTCAGCCGCGGGCTTTGCCGCGACCATGCCGATCGCCTCTTATGCGCTAAGCACGCCCACCATCCATGTTCTCAAAGACCCGAATTGCGGCTGTTGCGGCGTATGGGTCGATATCCTTCGGCGGGAAGGCTTTCACGTTACTGAAGAGCGGAGCCTTGGGACGGTTCTTATCGGCCACAAATTGGACAACGGCATCCCTGAAGCAATGATTTCCTGCCACACCGGCGAAATCTACGGTTACATGATTGAGGGGCATGTGCCGGTGGCTGACATCCGCCGCCTGTTGGAAGAACGCCCGGACGCCGTCGGTCTTGCAGTTCCCGGGATGCCCTACGGCTCGCCTGGGATGGGACCGGAAGATGAGCGTGAGGCTTATGACGTATTCTTGATCCATCGGGATGGCAGCACCGAGGTGTTCACGAGTTATGAGGCCGCCTGACCTAACGTTGACCAACCGCAATATCTAGGAGGTGAAGATGACTTTGGGTAGATTACGCATTCTTGCACTGGGTGTCCTATTCGGCATCGTCGCTGCGTCGGCTGGCGCACAGCAGCAACGCGGAGATTGGTGGGGTCATGGTCCGATGGGTCCTGGTCACATGTGGTCCGAACGCATGCCAGGCTGGGGATGGGGCAACATGGGTCCGGGCCAGCAACAACGGATGCAGAGACACTGGACATACATGAACGAAGGCGTGCCCGCTTCCTATCGGGGGGCGCGGAGCGCCGTTCGTGCAACACCTGAGATTATCGCGGACGGCCAGTCGCTCTATTCGGAGAATTGCGCAAGCTGTCATGGAGCTGAGGGCCTGGGAGATGGCGAAGCCGGGCGTTCACTAGTCCCATCGCCAGCCCTCTTACGGTGGTTCGTCCAAATGCCAATGTCGGGAGACGAGTACCTCCTTTGGTCAATTTCCGAGGGAGGCGAACGTTTCGGAACGGACATGCCAGACTTCAAGGAAGCACTAAGCGAAGAAGACATCTGGAAGATCATCGCTTATATGCGCGCAGGGTTCCCCTGATCCGGTACGTGGTGGGCCCCCAACTGAGCTTTGACAAGTAATTCTTCGTAAGAGTCGCCGTGTCACAAACGATCGTTTCTAACAACCGTTGGATGAGCGGGCCGTCGCGTTGTTTCGGCTACCAACCGCAACGCAAAAGTTTGCTCGGCGGACTTAGCGGTCATTGGGCCTAGGAGCAGCAACCATCACCGAGTTGTATAGGAGGGCATGGAACGGTCGCATAAGAGCAGTAAACGCAACAGTCATCTTCAAGTGGCTTCAGCACTGTCTTGCAGGACTTACACTCATAGAACCACTGACAAGCGTCGGTCGGCATGGTTTCCGTTTCCGCGTGTCCACAATTCGGGCAAGTGATGGTGCTTGCCAGCACTGCTGTCTGATCATCCATTGGTCACATCTGCATTATTAGGAAGTCGTTGATGCGCGCTTCGTTTGCCACAACAACCCAAGCCAAAAGTGTCAAAGCGGTTGTTCCTCCAAGCCACCACTTGAGCCGCATCATCGAACCGCGCCGATACGAGACTACCCAAGCCGCCAAGACCACAAACGACGAAAGAGCGATAACATAGTAGCTAGCGGCAGCGATCTTGCCGAACACAGCTATCCAGCTTCCTCCCAATCCCAGCAGCATCATTGTCATGGGCAACACGCGGTGCTGTCAGACGAATTCGAACCAGTCTCAGTTTGCCGCGGAAACCGCGAACCTATCCGGAACAAAGTTGACGCCACTCGCTAAGAGCGGCGGCGCGGGTCAGCTTGAAGGTGTCTCGGCTGGCTAGCGATCTTTCCTGGTTGAAGTGGTTGAAGACGGAGGAGTGAACGGCTACGAATTTCTGTAAACTTCGCATTCTACGAAAGCGCTGCATTGCCCTTTCTCGTCGTCGGAATGGCAGGTGCGAGTTCTCGACTCTGTTGTTGAGCCAACGTCCACATGATTGGAGATGATCGCAACCCAAGTCGCGCAAAGCCGCTTTGTATGAAACGAACCGATCGGTGACCAGCACCTCAGGCTGACCATGCCTCTTCATCAATTTTCTCAGCATTTTCAATGCAGCGCGTTTGTTTCGTCGCTTCGTGACAACGCTCTCAAGCACCTCGCCTTCGTGATCGACGGCCCGCCAAAGATAGTACCGCTCACCGTTGATCTTCACGAAAACCTCGTCGACATGCCATTGCCATGGCGAGAATGCACGCAGCTGCTGCACACGCCGCCGACGGATCTCAGATGCAAACATCGGGCCAAACCGGTTCCACCAGAACCGGATGGTCTCGTGGCTGACGTCGATGCCTCGCTCGTGCAGAAGGTCCTCGACATTGCGGAGTGACAACGGGAAACGCACATAGAGCATCACTGCCAGGCGGATGATCTCGGGGCTGGTTTTGAAGTACTTGAATGGAGAGCGTTTGGTCATGGCCAGAGGCTACGCAAGCCCCCTGCCCGCCTCAAGCCAAGTTCCTCTGACAAAACCCTCGGGATCGTTGCTGACCACCTGCACCCGGATCTCACACACATCTCCGCATCCTTCAATCTGCGCCGCCGCGGCGTCGAGGCCAAGGTCATCGCCGGAGACATGGCGCCCCAACCCGATCCTCATCTCCGGTCCATGCTGATCCGCGCCCATGGCTGGGCCCGGGATCTGAAAGCTGGGGTTCAACTGATGGAGATTGCGCGTCAGGAAGGCGTCCCCGGCGCCTTCATCCGCACCCGCGCCCAACTCGCCTTTCTCTCACCGAAGATCCAGGCCGCGATTCTCGACGGCACCCAGCCGCCCGAACTCACACTCAAGCGTCTGGTCAGCGTAACCCACCCACTTGATTGGGCTGAACAGGAACGCCACTTCGGCTTCTGACACCTTCACGTCAAGCCTCCCTGATACACGGTTCGCCCTCCCTGATCCGGCGGAACAATTCCCTGTTCGCGCGAGAGAATTCCCTGTTCCAATATTTAGGGAATTTGCAACATAAGCCACTGAAAAACATCCAGTTTTGACATATGAAATACGGAATACCAGACCCGTTCTACGAAAATTCCCTGTTTATTGCCGGCTATCAGGGAAATTCAGCCCAAAGCGACCCCGCAAAAATGCGCCACTGAGACCAGGGCCTGAATTGTGCTCAGAGTGTACGGTCTGCTCCGTCTCTGATTGACAGCGCACGCGCCAACGCGCGGGAATTGCGGCACAATTCCGGACCAGAAAACACAACTGAAGTGAGACGGGTATGGGTGGCGGGGAGACAGGGATTCGAACCCTGGGGACGCTCTCACGCCCAACGGTTTTCAAGACCGCCGCATTCGACCACTCTGCCACCTCCCCGCGTGCTGCTGGGTCTTAAGGCCAACTGAAAACGGTGGCAAGAGCAAATAGGGAATTCTTGCCGAAGCATGTATCGCGGTCTTTCCATGACACCCCGCTCGCGTTATGGTTTCCGTGAGGACCGTAACAGACCGGCATAACAGAACCGGCAAATAGCGGCGGGGCTCCGGATACGAGACCCCTTCAGGCAAGGGATGACAAAATGAAGCGAGCGACTGAGATACGCGCAAATCCGCGATCGTTGGCGGTATTTGCCGTTGCGTTGGCAGTTCTGACCGCATGCGATGAGCTGCCATCGATTGAAGAGGCTTCGGCAGACGCAACGGATGAAGATACGCAGACCGATGGAACCATCGAACTTTTCCCCGAGTTTTCTGACAGGTCTGGGGATACGATCGAGGCGCCGGACGTTTTCAACGTGGCAGAAGCCGGATTGTGGGATGGTCGTCCTTCCCTTGGTGGCATCTGGGTTGCGCATCCGGACGTGACCCAACCTGAACGCGTCGTGATAAAGAACACCACCAACAATAAATCCGTAAACGGGGCTTTGTTCCGGAGGGAAAGAAATCTGCCTGGCCCCGCCTTACAACTTTCTTCTGCCGCGGCGGAAGAGTTGGGTATTCTGGCTGGTGCCCCAACCAAGATTGAGGTTGTCGCACTAAGGCGTAAACCTGTCGAAGAAGTACCCGAGCCGGAAGAAACCGAAGTCGCCGAGCAGCAGCCGATTGCCGACGAGGCCGAAGCGCAAAATGAAGATGTTGAAACGGCCGAGGCGAAAGAAGAGAAACCGGCCAAACGGAAATGGTGGCAAAGGAAACAAACCGTAGCTGCTGGCGCGGCGGCAGGGGCTGTTGCTGCCGGGGCGACGGCCGAGGTTACCGAAGAAACTACCGAGGCGGCGGCAGAGGCTACAGCGTCGACAATTGAGGCCGCAGAAGAGGTGGTTGAAGCCACAGCCCAAGAAACTTCGTCCGCGAACTTGTCGGACCCCGAAGTCACGCCACCACAGGAAAAACCGGCCAAACAGAAATGGTGGCAAAGGAAAAAACCAGACGAGATCACCGAAACTCCGCTGGACCCGATTGCAGGCGCAGCAGCTGCGATTGATACGGCAGAGCCGACCTCTGCCAGTGCAACGTCGGCAGCAACTCAGAACACGTCGCCACGGTCACTGACAAAGCCATTCGTGCAAGTTGGGACCTTTAATGTCGAAGCCAACGCCCAAAGCGCGGCCCAGAAAATTGAACGGAACGGAATTTCTGCCGATGTTCGGCAGTTAAAGTCCGGCGACAAGACGGTCTGGCGCGTGCTGGTCGGTCCGGCGTCGTCCCGTGCTGAACGAAATGCGCTGCAGAGTGATGTCAGGGACCTTGGCTTTACCGATGCATACTCCGTCAAAAACTGAAACAAAGGAGGCTCCAGTGTTGTCCTCACTGCGATCATCTGTTTTGACCCTCGGGCTGGCCCTGTGTGCCCTGCCCGCCTATGCCTTTGATACAACAGCTCGTGCAGCCTACGTAATGGACCAGACTACCGGTACGGTTTTGTTGTCGAAAGAAGCTGACCAGCCGCTGCCTCCTGCGTCGATGTCCAAGTTGATGACGCTTTACGTAGCGTTTGAGGCGCTGCGCGATGGTCGGCTGACGCTTAACGAAACGCTGCCGGTATCCGAACACGCGATGAGCTATGGTGGCTCGACGATGTTCCTGAATACGCAGGATCGCGTCACAGTCGAAGATCTTTTGCGTGGTATCATTGTCTTGTCGGGCAACGATGCCTGCGTCGTGATCGCCGAAGCGCTCAGCCCTGACGGAACCGAAGCCGGGTTTGCCCGCTACATGACTCAGCGCGCCCAGCAAATGGGTATGGACAATTCGAACTTTGCCAATTCGAACGGCTGGCCTGCCGCCGGGCATATGATGTCGGTCCACGACCTTGCCGTTCTGGCGGACCGGCTGATATCGGACTTCCCGGAATACTATCCTCTGTTCGCAGAGGAAGAGTTTGAATTCGATGGTCGCGCGCCTTCAAACAAACGCAACCGAAACCCGTTGTTGCGACTTGGGATCGGGGCTGACGGCCTGAAAACCGGCCATACGCAAGAGGCTGGCTATGGCCTTGTCGGTTCTGCCAAGCAGGGGGATCGCAGGGTAATCTTTGTGCTCACCGGTCTGGACAGCACCCGCGTACGGGCAGAGGAGGCTGAGGCCGTGGTTAACTGGTCGTTTCGAAATTTTGTCGAGAGGACAGTTGCCAACGCCGACACGCCAATAGCCGAAGCCAAGATCTGGATGGGTGCCCAAAAGACGGTGGGTTTGGTACCGGAAGAAGACCTTTCGCTGTTGTTCCCGGTTCTAGGCGACAAGAGCATCGAGGCCGAAGTGGTCTATGATGGCCCTGTCAATGCCCCAGTGGAAAAGGGTCAGAAACTGGCTGAACTTGTGATCAACCCCGAAGGATTGCCAGAAATCCGACGTCCACTGGTGGCTGCGGAAAGCGTTCCGGCCGGAGGGTTCGTGGTGCGCATGATGACGGTGGGTGGTATCGTTCTGTCCGACGTGATCGGCAATCCTCTGGACGCATTGTGACAAAATCCGGGTTGTTTCTGACCTTCGAAGGCATCGATGGATCAGGTAAGTCCTCGCAGGCAAGTATGCTTGCAGATCGCCTGCGCGACATGGGCCACGAGGTTGTTTTGACGCGCGAACCTGGCGGATCGGCGGGGGCAGAGGAAATCCGGCGTCTGGTTCTGGAGGGCGACCCTGATCGCTGGTCGGCCGAGACCGAATTGTTGCTGTTTACAGCGGCACGGCGCGATCATCTTGAGCGCACCATCGAACCAGCGCTTGCTGCGGGCAAAGTGGTGATTTGTGACCGTTTTGCCGACAGCACGCGTATGTATCAGGGCATGTCGCGTGGGAATCTGCGCGCTCTGGTGGACCAGTTGCATGCCCTGATGATACGGCGCGAACCCGACCTCACGATTTTGATCGACATGGACCCTCAAACCGGATTGGCACGTGCCAAGGGGCGACAGGGCACGGAAGAACGGTTCGAGGACTTCGGGCTCGACTTGCAACAAAAGATGCGGGATGGGTTTCTGGCGCTGGCAGATGAGTTCCCAGACCGTTTTCGGGTGATTGACGGCAACCGGGACATGGACAGTGTTGCACAGGATGTGACAGATATCGTTCTGAAAGCTTTTTGACAGAACTATAGATGAGCGACGATATCCCAACCCCGGATCAGGCTCCCGGAGCCCCCCACCCGCGTGAAACCCAGCACCTGTTTGGGCAGTCTGCGGCAGAAAGAGCCTTTCTGGATGCTTACACCTCGGATCGATTGCACCATGGCTGGCTGTTGACTGGCCCGCACGGTGTGGGCAAAGCCACATTGGCTTGGCGTATCGCGCGGTTTCTGCTTGCCACGCCTCCGGTTGAGGATGACGGGCTGTTTGGTGCGCCACCGCCGCCCGAGACGCTTGAGATCGATGCAGACCACCCTGTTGCACACCGTATCCAGGCAGGTGCTGAACCGGGCCTTGCGGCTATCACACGTTCTTTGAATGATCAGGGGCGGCTGCGGAACGAAATCGTGGTCGACGACATTCGCAAGCTTGGCAAGTTCTTTGGCCTGTCCTCGGCAGATGGCGGCCGGCGCGTTGTCATCGTTGACGCAGCGGATGAGATGAATGTCAGCGCGGCCAATGCCCTGCTGAAAATGCTCGAAGAACCCCCAGCGCGCACGACATTGCTGCTGGTCTCACACCAGCCATCCCGCCTGTTGCCGACCATCCGCTCACGCTGCCGAACATTGCGGCTTTCCCCGCTCGGGTCCGAAGACATGCAGGCGGCCCTAAAACAGACCGGTGCGGAATTGCCTGCCCAAACCGAACACCTTGCCGCTCTTGCTGCAGGGTCCGTGGGGGATGCGGTACGGTTGATAAACTTGGGCGGCCTGCAGATTTACGCTGAATTGATTGGTATTCTGGGCACCCTCCCCCGCATGGATCGCCAGCGCGCGCTTGCCTTGGCCGAAGCCGCCGCCCAGCGCGGGGCCGCTGACCGGTTCGAGCTGTTGCTATCGCTGATCGACGTGGCGCTGTCCCGTCTTGCCCTGACGGGGGCGACCGGCGCCCCTCCGTCACCGGAAGCTGCGCCAAATGAGGCGGAAACGCTTGCACGATTGTCCAGTTCCCCACAGCAAGCCCGGCAATGGGCCGAGGTCGCAGCGACAATCACTGCCCGCGCACGTCACGGTCAGGCAGTCAACCTTGACCCCGCCGCCCTGGTCCTAGATACGGTGTTCAAGATACAGGAAACCGCCGGTCAGAGCAGATGAGCGACACTCCCCAAATTACCGACAGCCATTGCCATCTGGACTTCCCGGATTTTGAGGGGCAGTTGGACCAGATTATCGCCAATGCCGCCGAGGCTGGTGTTACACGCATGGTTACGATCTGCACCCGCCTACGCAACGAACCAAGCGTGCGCGCAATTGCCGAGGCGCACGCGCCCGTCTTTTACGCTGCGGGCACGCACCCGATGAGCGCGGCGGATGAGCCAATGGCAACGGTCGACGACCTTGTTGCCCTGTCCCAACACCCAAAGTTTGTGGGCATCGGTGAGACCGGGCTGGACTATCACTACACGGCCGAAAGCGCTGATCTGCAAAAGCAATCCCTGCGCATCCATATTGAGGCCGCCCAGCGCACGGGCCTGCCGCTCATCATCCACGCCCGCGCGGCGGACGAGGACATGGCGCGCATCTTGACTGAGGAATACCGCAACGCGCCCTACACTTGTGTAATGCATTGCTTCTCATCTTCGGCGGAACTGGCCAAAGCAGCGCTGGATCTGGGATTTTACTTGTCGATGTCCGGTATTGCGGCCTTTCCCAAAAGCCAGGGACTGCGCGATATCTTTGCCATGGCCCCGGTTGACCGGGTTCTGGTGGAAACCGACGCCCCCTATCTGGCCCCGCCGCCCTATCGCGGAAAGCGAAACGAACCGGCTTATACCGCGCATACCGCCCGCAAAGGGGCCGAGGTGTTCGGCATGGATTACGCCGACTTCGCCGCCCAAACGCAGTTCAATTTCGACCGGCTGTTTACGAAAGCAGCAGCGTACAAGGCGGCTGCATGACCGAATTGCGCTGCACCATTCTCGGCTGTGGCTCATCCGGCGGTGTACCGCGCCTGGGCGGGCAATGGGGTGATTGTAACCCGAACAACCCCCGCAACATCCGCCAGCGCTGTTCAATGCTGGTGGAACGCGACGGGCCCGAAGGTACGACTTCGGTTCTAATCGACACCTCGCCGGATATGCGCAGCCAGTTGCTTAGCTCCGGTACCGGGCGGCTTGACGGTGTTGTCTACACGCATTCGCATGCCGACCACGTCCACGGTATCGACGACCTGCGGATGATCGTGTTCAACATGCGCGAACGGGTGCCGGTATGGGCCGATGGCGATACTCAGAACGCGTTGCTGGGACGGTTCGGGTACGCGTTTATCCAGCCTGAAGGCTCCCCCTATCCGCCTATTCTGGACCTGAAGTCCATCGACGGCCCGTTCGAGATCAACGGCCCCGGGGGACAGATTCCCTTTCACCCTTTTAAGGTCAATCACGGCTCGATTGACTCGCTGGGGTTCCGTCTTGGAAAGCTGGTCTATCTGCCGGATGTGGCCGAGATCTATGACGAAGCTTGGCCACTGCTGTCGGGGCTGGATTGCCTGATCATCGACGCCCTGCGCCGCTCACCCCACCCCACGCATGCGCATCTGGAAAAGACACTTGGGTGGATTGAGCAACTCAAACCCAAACGCGCCGTGTTGACCAATATGCATATCGATCTTGACTATGCCACGGTCGATGCTGAAACCGCCGATTACATCACCCCCGCCTATGATGGCATGGTGATCCACCAGACATTGTAATGCGCTGCGGGCGCGGCCCGCAAAATCATCAAGGGTGGCAAGATGCTGCAAAGCCTGATCGAAGTCATCCTGCCGGTTTTTCTTGTGATCGGCGCCGGCTACATCGCAACGTATTTCGGGTATTTCAAGGAAATCCACATCGACGGGATAATGAAGTTCACCCAAGGCTTCGCGATTCCGTGTCTACTATTTCTGGCGATCTCGCATCTGGACCTCAGCGCCAGTTTTGATCCTCGCTTGCTGGGCAGTTTTTACTCGGCCGCTGCGCTGTGCTTTACCGCCGGACTATTCGGGGCGCGCCTGATTTTTCGTCGCGATTGGGAAGATTGCGTCGCCATCGGCTTTTGCTGCCTGTTTTCTAACTCGGTCCTACTGGGTCTGCCGATTACCGAGCGCGCCTACGGACCCGAGAATCTGGACGGCAATTATGCAATCATCGCCTTCCATGCCCCGTTTTGCTATGGCGTCGGTATAACGGTCATGGAAATCATCCGGAACCGCGGCAATGGCGGCACGCGGATGGTTCGGTCGGTCCTGTCCGCGATGTTCCGCAACGCTTTGATCTTAGGGATCGCACTTGGGTTCATCGTCAATCTTTCGGGGATCGGTGTACCTGTGGTTCTGGACGACGCGCTTGGGCTCATAACCCGGGCAGCCCTGCCCGGTGCTTTGTTCGCCTTGGGGGGTGTTCTGGTCAAATACAAGCCCGAAGGCGATCTGCGCACAATTGCCTATGTCTGTGCGATCTCACTGATGCTGCATCCAAGCCTCATGTGGGCCTTCGGGAAAACGACGGGTCTGCCGCAAGACCTGTTCCGCTCGGGCGTTTTGAATGCCGCGATGGCACCGGGATTTAACGCCTATATCTTTGCCAGCCTGTATGGCCGGGCCAAACGGGTTGCTGCGTCGTCGGTTTTGATCGGAACGGGGGTTTCTATCCTTACGGTCTGGTTCTGGCTGACACTTTTGGGGTGAGACAGACCAGTTTGGATTGACTTCAGAGTGTCAAGAAACACCTATCGGGAAAGCACACAGGACCGTTTCAAATGCCCAACGCCATTATAGTCGCCCATGGTCAACCCTCAGACCCGGACCCAGCCGAGCATGCGTTAGCGGCCTATGCCGCCGAGGTAGACGCCCTTTGCGACGGTGTGGCTGTTACGTCGGCGACACTTGCAGCGCCCGGAGCGTTCGAGCAACGCGTATCCGAACTGCCCGATGACACGGTGATCTATCCGCTGTTCATGGCGAAAGGATGGTTTGTCACCAGCGCGCTGCCCAAACGGCTTGCCGGTCGCGACCTGCGCATTCTTGATCCACTGGGTGTTGATCCCGACCTGCCTGATTTGGTTGCAGACGCGTTGCAGGAAAAGTTGCACGAAAACCAATGGAACGCTCAGGACACGGATTTGGTTCTGGCGGCACATGGCTCTGGCCGCAGCCGCAACCCTTCTGCTGTTGCGCGGGCATTTGCCGACGATCTGGGTCGCAAGCTTACCTTCAGGTCGATCCGGCCCGGCTTTGTCGAGGAACCTCCATCCATTGCCACAGCCGCTACTGGTCTGCCCCCCCAATCCTTGTGTTTGCCGTTTTTTGCATGCAGGGGCGGTCATGTACTTGAAGACGTCCCGCAAGAACTGGCGGCAGCGGATTTCAAAGGTCAAGTCATGCCGGTTGTTGGCGAGTTGCCCCGGATCAAGCGCCACATCGGCTTTAGGTTGTCCCGTGTGTTCGAAGGTTTACGAAACCCTTGACGTAAGTCTGGCTCACAATTGCGAAGCAACACCGTGTTCCGCGTTGCCGTTCTGACGCCCAGCGACCACTGAATACAAACAGTGCCGGGACCTGCCCGTTCTTTTCGCTTCATACAGCGCCAAATCCGCGGCATTCAAAATCTCGGCCGCTGTCGGAGGCTTTAGCTGACTGGACAAAGCAATACCGATGCTTGCTGAAATATGGCACGTGTTCCCCTCGAACAAAAACGGCGCCTGCAACCGGTCGATCAGGCGCGTCGCAATCGCCGAGAGAATATCTTCATCCGATAGTCCAGGAAAGATAATGACAAACTCATCCCCACCGATACGCGCCACCGTATCCCCGTTGCGGGTTTCTTCAACCATGATCCGGGCGGCTTGTTGCAACACGTGGTCCCCTGCGGCGTGCCCAAACTGATCATTGACGGATTTGAAAAAATCCAGGTCCAGATGCATCAAGGCAAAGGGTAAGTGTCCTGTTATCAGTTGCCCAAGCGTTCCATCCATAGCGCGCCGGTTTTTTAACCCTGTCAACATGTCGGTAACGGCCTGCTCCTCGGCCGCCAGCATTGCGCCTTGAAGCCGCAGGTTCAACGATCGCGACGCCTCCATCGCGGCAGATTTGGCCTCAACCAGATACAGCAGTTCGATCGCCAGATCGGTACCGGAAAAGTCGGCGCTGGTCAGGGCATAATCGCGCACCGCATCCAGGATCGAGATTCCGAAGGACAGATTGATAACTGCACCCTTTCCATCCGGAAGTGGGGCGATCAGCCCCTTTAGTGCGGTACGCGGCGTTTCACGCATCTTTAGATGCAGCTTTGCTCCAGCAGATGCCAAAAGAGTTGACAGGCTTGCAACATCACGCGGGCGGATAAGTTCGAAGACCTCCAGAAACTCTCTCCCCGCCATTGGTTGGTCGGGCCGCAGCTTTTGCAAGGTAGGTCCTACACGGCTAATCTGACCGTCCGCCCCCACCAAAACAAACATTGGACACAGCGTTTCGAGCAGGGCTGCAAGGTCGTCAGTACCCATCATGACTTGCGGCCCCCCAGCTCAAATTGGCGCCCTTCAGCAAATGCACTTTCAATAAGAACAACTGAAATAACATCGACCTCCTGTTCTTGGTCGGCGTGGGACAGCATGACCAAAGCTCCGTAATCGTCTGCCATGGCCCGAAGGATTCCGACCATTACACTGGAGTACCCGGCCAAACCTGGATGGCAGAACAACTGATATTCTGCTGGACTCACCTCAACCAATTCCAGCGCGGGCAGGTGAAGGTCAGAGACAGCCAGCCGGGCCCGGTCGGATAAATCGTCAAGCGAATGCAGGAATTCCACATATGTGACGCCGCCAAACCGCAGCAGACGCCGCAATCCCTCCATATTTGGGTGAGAGACCAGATAAGTTCCCAAATCCTCAAGTATTTCGGAACGTGGGCGCCTTAGATCGGCACACAGGTAATCCAACACCCGTTGGGTCATATCGTCGTCGTATACAAGCATGGCTTCGAACTCGACAAAGCCAAGCTCGGCCGCCTCGGTCACGCGCAACCAGCATGAATACCCATATGTCGCGCACACAAAAGACTGCACCGCACGATTGATCAGACCATGCATCAGTTGCCCCAGAATAATTTCTTCCTCATTCTGGGCTCAGAGTTCTTAACAAATACACAACACGCGCCATCAGATACAGAAAATCTGAATGAGATTCGCAGCTGAAGCCTTTGGCTTTCAACTAGAAATCTGTCGGTGCTCCACCTTCGGCCTTGCGTCTGGCCACGAAATCAGCCAGCTCCTCGCGGATGGCCTCATCCATGGCAGGCGGATCGAAACTGGTAATGATTTCCTTAAACATGTGATGCGCGCGTTCCGCTGTCCAGATACCGCCAGCGACGTTCCAACCCTCATAGTTTTTCCAGTCACTGAGGAAAGGTTGGTAGAACGCCGTGGTGTAACGATCCTGCGTGTGCTGAATACCAAAGAAATGCCCATCGTTTCCAACTGAACGAATGGCATCAAGCGCGATTTCGTCTGGCCCGGTTGCTGTGATTTCTGGCTGCATATAGCGTTGAATTTGCTGCAGAACTTCACAATCCATGATGAATTTCTCTGGGCTTGCGATTAGACCACCCTCAAGCCAGCCCGCCGCGTGATACACCATGTTCGTCCTTGACTGAACGGCTGCCCACAAGGAATTCGACGTCTCCCACACTGCTTGGCCGTCGGGCACGTTGGCTGCACACACACCAGAAGATCGCATCGGCAGCCCGTAATACCGTGCCATCTGCCCTGTCATCTGGGTCGAGCGCATGTATTCCGGTGTACCAAACGCCGGTGCCCCTGATTTCATATCGACATTCGACGTGAACGTGCCGATTACGCAAGGAATTCCGGGGCGTACATATTGGAACAACGCAATCGCGCACAGCGCCTCGGCCAGCGATTGCGCAACAGCTCCGGCCATAGTAACTGGCGCCATCGCGCCTGCCAACGTGAACGGAGTGACCACAATCGCCTGTCCGCGTCGCGCCAACCGCAAGCACCCGTCGATCATCGGTTGGTCATGTTTCAACGGCGAGGTAGAGTTGATGTTGGTGTACATCCGCGGTGTCGCCTCGAACTCTTCGTGGGTTAAACCACCTGCGATGCGGACCATCTCCATGACGTCTTCGACGCGTTCCTTACCAAGCGAATAGGCATGCATGGCTTTGTCGGTCAACGTCAGCTTGTCATAGAGAACATCCAGGTGTCGCACGCTTGCGTGAATGTCGACCGGCTCGACCGGATAGCCGCCTGCAAAGTGTATGCAGTTGAAATACTGAGTAAGTTTCAACAGGTTGCGGCACATCTCCCGGTTTCCGGGGACCTTGGTGCCAATCTCCATGTCCCAGTAATTCGGCGGAGAAGAAACGTTGCCGAACACCATGTTCTTGCCGCCAATTTCAATCGTGCGATCCACATTGCGCGGCGTGATCGTAAAGCTTGACGGGGCCTTCCGCACCATCTCCATGACGAAGTCTCGACCCATACGGACATTGTCGCCCTGGACAGTACAGCCCGCTTCCCGAAGAATTCCCTTCGCTTCTTCGTTGTAGAATTCGATCCCGATCTCTTCGAGGATACGCATCGCACCTTCATGAATCGCGTCGATTCCGTCCTGGTCCAGCGGCTCTGTCGGTCTGTCGATATTAACCGGAGGGTTCCACGGCATCTGGTCAATCACTGCACTGCCCCTGCGCTCAGCAGCTCCGGCGCGTCCGCCTCCACGACGTCTGCGAGTTTTTGTATCAGCCATGTTATCCTCCGGAGCTTGCGTTTTTACATGCAATCCCCGAAGCAGGCGTCTGGCCGCTCTGTCTGCGACAGACTATGTCGGTTTCTTATCCTGAAGCGGCGAAATTAACGCGATTGCGATCAGATTCGTGCCAGCCAGTCGGGTATGTGGCCGATATCAGGCAAAACTACGTCCGCCCAAGGGGCCAACACCTCGGCCGGCGCCATTCCGGTCAGAACAGCGACTGTGGTCATCCCCGCCGCGCGCCCTGCTTGCAGATCATGCAAGCTGTCGCCGACCATGGCGACGCGCTCGGGGGTCACGTCAACATGCGCGGAAAACGCAAGCAACTGCCCGGGGCCGGGCTTGTATCCGTGCCCGCTGTCATATCCTGCAACAAAGTCGAAAAAGTCGCGAATGCCCACCGACTCCAGATGCCGCAACGCAGGCATTTCACCATCATTGGTCGCCACACCCAGTTTCAAACCGGCCTGCCGGAGGTCCTTAAAAAAAGGAACCAACGGGACAGCTTGCGCCTGCGGCGCCGAGGCCGATTCGACGTTCAGCACATCAATGAGGTCTGACAGCGGCATATTGGGCAAATGCGGGGCCAGAACCTCGGCGATTTCATCAATTGTTCCCGCGATCACAACGCTATCCTTGGCATAGGACACCTGTTCCAAATCAAAGCCGATAGCCCGCCCAAGCTGGGCCGCGCGTCCGTGATCCCCCTGCGCAAGGCGCAGCACCATATTCCGCCCGAACGCACCCCAAGTGTCCGCGAAGTCAAACAGGGTTCCGTCCTTGTCGAAAAGGATCGCGTCAATGGGCATTATTTGCTCCTGCAAGGCATTTTCAGGTCCAGTGGATCTCGGCACCACCCGACAAAACGGTACGCGCCTGACCGGGCAGGTCATACGACACGGAATTCGCGTCACAGAAAGAAATCACCCACGAATCGTCAAGCATGAGAAACTCAAGCACTGATCCCAGAAACTCGGGCTCGGACGCCCTGTCTCGCAAGTCTTGCGCCGATGCGCCGGTTGAACCAAGGAAAACCGGCAGCAACTCATCATTGCCGACCAGCCAACCGAGGACATTTAGCGCCAGTGTTTCAGCGGATTGGGCAGATATTGACATAAAGTGGCCAGAGATCAGGTGTTGGAAAGGGTTTGTTAACCAGACTCATAAACACTTTGGCAACGCATGCAATCAATGGTGACTGATATGTCCGTGCAGGGAACAATCCTTGTCCTAGACGGGACCTCAACCAATCGCATCATGCTGAAGGTTCAGCTGACTGCGGCGTGGTATCACGTGGTACAAGGTGAAAAGCTACAGGGCCTTGCAGGGCTATTGCGGCGCACCAAGCCGGATCTGGTGCTGACATCTCAGACCCTGCCGGATGGTTCGGCTGCGGATGTGAAAAAGCTGGTGCTGGCGGACCCTGATCTGGTGGATGTTCCGGTGGTTGCCATCGCTCCGCAAAATGACAAGGCCGCACGGCTAAAGGCGCTGTCAGACGGGTTGGATGACGTTTTGGTGCATCCGTTCAAGGATACGTTTCTGTTGGCACGGGTGCGCAGCCTGTTGCGCGCACGGGCCGAGACGCAAGAACTACAGGTAGAAAACAGCTCGCACCCGATCGGTTTTGCAGAATCCAGTGCTGCGTTCATTTCACCCGCGAAAACGGCCCGCGTGGCCATTCTGACACAAAGGCCGCGCACCAGCGCCCTTTGGCAGAATGCCCTGTCGAAACGGACACGATACAGTCTGTCAGCACATACTACATCGAACCTTCAGGCTGTTTTGTCGGGTCCCGTGCCGGATGCCATTGTGTTCGAAGTCAGCGCGGGCCCGTCGGGCCTTAAACTGCTGGCCGATCTGAAATCGCGTAGCACCACACGGCACACGGTTCTGGTCGGAGTTCTTGAGGAAGAAAATGCACATCTGGCATCAGACGCGCTTGACCGGGGTGCTGATGTGATTTGCATGGGCCCCTTCTGCGCGGATGAAACGGTGTTGCGGCTAGAAAGCCAGATCGCGCGCAAGGCCCGGCTGGACCAGATGCGCGCCTCGTTAAAGCAGGGCTTGGTCGAGTCCTGGGTTGATCCGCTAACCGGTTTGCACAACCGTCGGTATGCCATGCGCGCAATTGATCAGATCGCGCGCAAGGCCGCACGGTCCGGCAAGGGCTTTGCCATAATGCTGGCCGATCTTGATCACTTCAAGACAATCAACGACAAGTTCGGCCATACAGAAGGAGACATGGTGCTGGCCGAAGCTGCGACACGAATGCAGCAAACGCTGGGCTCAGCAGGGTTCATTGCACGGATAGGTGGCGAGGAATTCATGATAGGCTTGTCCAACACCACCCAGGCAAAGGCGCTGGATCTGGCAGGAAACCTGTGTGCCTGCATCCGGGAAAAGCCGTTTGATCTTCCGGACTCTGCTGCCCCGATCCCGGTTACGATCAGTATTGGGTTGATCGCGGCCCAACCCAACGTGTCGACATACTCGCATCAGTCTCAACGGCTGAATGGATTGATCAAATCGGCCGACACAGCGCTTTACGCTGCCAAGTCAGCGGGGCGAAATCAGGTCCGGGTACTGCCAAGCGCGGCCTAACTCAATCACTCCGATGGTTTGCGCCGATGCGTTTTACGTTTGATCACCTTTTGCAACCTGTCTGCATACGCCTTTCGTTCTGTGCCGGTCATGGCAGTTATGCGCTCTAACCATTCTTCCTGAAGGGCAGTTTGCAATTCGGCCATGGCCTGCGCCTGTTGATCGAGCAATGTATTTAGAGGTACTGGATCAAAGGGTTCGGCACGCAGAGCTGTCTGAAGCGCCGTAAAACCCTGAGACCGCATTTTCGCGCCTTGGATATGCCGTTCATACAGTTCGCCGCGCAAAGCTTTGCGTTCCTCTTTTGGCAAGGCCCGGTACAGCGCTGGTCCAAAGCCGGGGGGCGCCTTGCCGTGGCTATCCCCTTTGAAACGGTAGGCAGTGCCCAAAGCGACCCCGACGACCAATAGATTCAGCGCCAGCGAAACAAATAGCAGGATCGTCACCCACCGCCTTTTGGGCTTGGATTGATCGCTCATTCGGCGTCCTCCAGAAATGTTGCATCCAGCCCGAGGTCAGCGACCACAAAGCTGTTTTCCTGCGGATAGATGATCGCAGCCGGATCGGGCAAGAAATCAGGCGCGGACCAGCCGATCCAGACGCCAACCGCACTGGCCGCGACCAGACCGCCCATGCTCTGCCAGCCGCCAATCCCGTCCAGCATGCGTACCCAGACCGAACGCCGGGACGACGACGCAGGTTTCAGACGGTCAAGGCGTACCGTCTCGGCATCCGTCACGATGCGCACGGCCAGATCATCGGGCAGATCAGGTCGGGTTTGCCGCGCCTTGGCTAACAATTGATCAAGGTCCATCTCGTCTTCAGCCATCTTCGTACCCCAGTTCATCCTGCCGTCCGGCCAGTATTGCCGCCAAAGCGCGTTTTCCGCGCGCAGTCAGACTTTCCACCGCTTCTGTTGAAATGCCCATGATCCCAGCGATTTCGGGATTGGGCAGTTCTTCGATATGCCGCAAGATAACCGCTTGCCTCTGGCGGTCTGGCAATTGTGACAACGCCACCTGCAAAGCATCTTTACGTGCTGCCTCCTGGAGTCTTTCAACAGCGCTTGGGTCTTCATCCTCGGGTTCGGGGACATCGTCCAGACGGTCAGGCCGCTTCCTGCGCTGCATATCTACACATAGGTTCAAAGTGACACGGTAAAGCCATGTGGTCACTTTGGCCTGTCCACCCACCCAGTTTGGTGCCATTCTCCAAAGCCGCATCATGGCATCCTGCGTAACGTCTTCAGCCTCGGCCCGGTTGCCCAACATCCGCATCGCAACCGAGAAACACCGTGGCCCCAACCGATCGGTCAGCACACGCGCGGCCACCGCATCACCGTCTGCAAATTGCCGCAACAACGCGTCGTCCGAAGTGTCCGCAGCGCCGTCGGCGCCACGAACAGCCTGTGGTGCGGAGGTCAGATCCTCCATCCTTCATCAGCTATCGTCAGCGTCTGCGTTGCCGCCTTTGCGGTGCTTCCGGCCCATCCGCGCTTTTGCATCGGCAAATTCCTGCTCTGAGATCGTCCCGCTGTTATCCGCGTCGATACGGTCAAACATCTTGCCAGCGCGGCGCGGCTTGGGCAACTCGTCCTGACTCAGAAAACCATCCTGATTGGCGTCATGCCTTTCAAACATCTTTGCCACACGATCATTGGCGCGTTGCTGAGCTGACGCCTGCGCCTCATCAATGCTCAACTGCCCGTCGCCATTAGTGTCAGACTGAGAGAATCGCTGCACGCGATGGGCTTCCATTTCTTCCAGCGTCAGTTGGCCGTCGCCGTTGGCATCCAATTCCTGAAAGTTCACAGGTTCACGAATAGTTGATCCGGCTGCCAAAAGCGATGTGCCGGTAACGGCAACAGCCGCGATCAGAATGGCCGGAATGAATTTGGCGCTGTTCATGTCGTTTTCCCTTTGTTTTGCGGCCCTTTGCCGCCGCCTACAAAAGTCTAAACGCACCGTTGCACCGGTTCCGTCGAAATTTGTTCGAAAATTTTGTTGAAGCGTTGCCGCGGCTTCGCGTCACAAAGCGACGCACCCCCCTTTTCTGTGAGGCAAAACCAGAGCAGTATCGCGCGCAAGTGAAAGCGCGAGTTTCAAAATGACAGACCAGACGATCGAAACCACGACCGAGAATGACCGCCCGACGTGGCCCGCACTTGTCAACGGCTTCCGGGGCCGTTGCCCGAAATGCGGCAAAGGCAAGGTTCTGCGGGGCTATTTGAAGGTTCAGGACAACTGCGGCCATTGCGGACAGGAGTTGTTTCACCACAGGGCGGATGACGGCCCGGCTTATTTGACCATTCTGGTCGTTGGTCACCTGCTGGCGCCCGCTTTGCACGTCACATACGTTGAATTTCGCCCGCAACCGCTGACCATGTTCTTGATCTTTGCGATCGGCTGTACGGCACTGTCGCTGTTTTTGCTGCCCCGTCTGAAAGGCGCCGTCGTTGCCTATCAATGGGCACGCCGCATGCACGGTTTCGAAAAAGAGCAATGACCTTGTTCACGAGATCGCACAGCGCATGACAGAGGATAAATCCGCGATACGGGATGCGGCAACGGTCATAGTTCTGCGCGATCGACTGACGAACCCCTCGATACTAATGGGACAGCGCGGCGCGAAAGCTGTTTTCATGCCCAACAAGTTTGTGTTTCCCGGTGGCGCGGTCGACACCGCAGACAGCTCTGTCCCGTTGGTCGCCCCCCTGCCCGCACTATGCAGCGAAAGGCTGGACGAACGATCCGCGCCCGGTTTGCAGAACGCTTTGGCCGCAGCGGCGATCCGCGAATTGTGGGAGGAAACCGGATTGGTTCTTGGTGAGCGTGGCGATTGGCAAGGATCAGTTCCTGCGGATTGGCAGGAATTTGCGCGCATGGGTTTCCGACCAACGGCCAGTGACCTTCAGTTCGTATTCCGCGCCGTGACTCCGCCGGGTCGCCCCCGCCGTTTCGATGCGCGTTTTTTCCTTGTCGACGCCAACGCAATCCAAGGGGACCCTGACGATTTCAGCCGCGCTTCGGATGAGCTGTCCCACCTGCAATGGGTTCCATTGAACCGGGCGCGCGAATTGGACCTGCCGTTTATAACTGAGGTCGTTCTGGCCGAAGTGGCGGCCCGGGTTACAAACCCCGAGCCGCCCTCGAACGTTCCGCTCTTCCTGCATACCGAGGAACAAAGCCTGTTCCTACAGCTTAAAGGGCATCCGATGCCGGACGCAGACTAAGCGTCACTTCATTCGGCTGATGACGGTGGTCACTTCGGGCTTTTTACCGATTTCGGCCCTGGCAGTTTGACGCACGATGCGACGCATGGCTTCTTCCAGCTTGTCGTCGTCACGCAGAGTCTTGGCATCCGCGCGCATGAGGAACTGGTTCAAGTCTTCCTCCAATACCTCAACCAGGGCGGCGCGCGACGTACCGGTTTCGGGCAGACCCATGGTGTCACACCACGGTTCACCCAGCGGTTCATCCTCTTCATCCAGAATAACAGTCACCGTCACATGCCCATTCAAGGCCATGCGGATTCTGTCGCGTACCACCCCGTCCAGCGCACCGATCTTAACTGTGCCGTCCAGATAGGTGCGACCGGTTTCGACGTAATCAACCACCTTGGGCGCATTGCCTGTAAGGTCAACCATCGTTCCGTTGATCGCCAAAACACCCGTTCGCCCGCCGGCCTCGACCAGCTTGGTGTGTTCGCGCAAGTGGCGATGTTCCCCATGCATCGGGATCACCACCTGCGGGTCTATCAGCGCGTGCACTTTCTCAAGATCAGGTCGGTTCGCATGGCCAGAGACGTGATACAGACCCGAGCTGTCATCGACCACATCGACGCCCTTTTCGCTGAGTTGGTTGATGATAAAGATCACCCCCCGCTCATTTCCCGGAATGGTCTTGGACGAAAACAAAAACAGATCGCCCTCTTTCAACTCTAACCCACGATACTTGCCCCGCGCCAATTGCGCACTGGCGGCACGGCGTTCGCCCTGGCTGCCGGTCACGATCAGCATCAGGTTCTGGCGCGGTACGTCCACGGCCTCTTCCGCGCTGATGACTTTGGGGAAATCCGAAAGTATGCCCGTCTCTGTCGCCGCCTCGATCATTCGCCGCATGGCGCGACCCAACAAAACGACCGAGCGCCCTGCCCGCTGGCCCGCTTCGGCCAGCGTTTTCACACGCGCAACGTTAGAGGCAAAAGTTGTTGCCACAACCATGCCCTCGGCGCTTTCGACCAGTTTTGTAATTTCCGGACCAACTTCCGCTTCCGAGCGGCCATCATGCGGGGAGAACACGTTGGTGCTGTCACAGATCAGCGCCTTAACGCCGGTTTTTGCAACGCTGGCCCAAAGCTCGGGGTCGAACGGTTCACCCACCACAGGGTTCGCATCCAGCTTAAAATCCCCCGAATGCACAACCCGGCCCGCGGGCGTGTCAATCACCAGGGCCGCGCTTTCGGGAATCGAGTGCGACACGGGCAGGAAGCCAACAGTAAACGGTCCAACCGTAACGTTCTCGGGCCAGGCTGAAACCGTATGCACCGCGTCTTCCGGGTGTCCGTACTCTTCCATCTTGCGCCGCGCGATATTCGCGGTAAAGGCGCGTGCGTAAATCGGCGCACCGAGCGCCTCGTAACAATGCGCCACGGCCCCGACGTGATCCTCATGCGCGTGAGTTACGAACACGGCTTCAAGCCGATCAGCCCTCTCGCGCAACCATGATATGTCGGCATAGATCAGGTCGACGCCCGGTGTTGTGTCCATATCCGGGAAGGTCACACCAAGGTCCACAAGGATCAGACGTTCCTGTCCTGGCTGTCCATAGCCATAGACATACGCGTTCATGCCAATTTCGCCAGCACCACCCAGCGGCAGATAGATCAGTCGTTCACTGCTCATGTCGAGCCATTTTCCTTGTTGTAGCGATGGATCACGGTCAGCCCGTGCATCGTCAGATCGTCTTCGATTGCGTCAAACCCGACATCCGCCTGATCGAACAAAGGCGCAAGCCCACCGGTGCCGACGACCTTCATCGGCATTCCGTATTCCGCCTTGATCCGGGCAATCAGCCCCTCGATCAAACCGGAATAGCCCCAATACACGCCGGATTGGATACAGCCAACCGTATTTGTGCCAATGACTTTTTCGGGTCGGGTAATGTCAATATGAGGCAGCGCCGCCGCCCCTTGGTGCAATGCCTCAAGGCTAAGGTTCACGCCCGGTGCGATGATGCCACCGACATAAGCCCCGTCCGACGCCACCACGTCGAAATTCGTCGCCGTTCCGAAATCGACCACAACCACGTCCCCGCCATGACGGTCAAACGCGCCCACGGCGTTGGCAAGGCGGTCCGGGCCGGGGATCGTTCCCTCGTCCACACGCGGTGAGACAGGTAGAAGGCATTCCGGTTTACCAACAACAAGCGGTCGGCAGCCAAAAAAACGGTCCGCAAAGATACGCAGGTTGAACACCACGCGCGGCACAGTTGATGCAATCACTACGTCGCTTATTTTCGCATCAATCCCGTAATGTTTCACCAGCGTCGAATACCAAGTGAAATATGCGTCCGCCGTGCGAGAATGATGGGTCGAAGTTCGCAGCGTGCATAGGAATTTCTCGCCGTCCCAGATCGAGAAAACGGTGTTTGTATTGCCGCAATCAATTGCCAGAAGCATCTAGGCCCCCTTCAGAAAAACACGTCCGCCGCAGGAATGCTGACGCGGCCTTTGGCGGTCTTTAAGACAAGGTTGCCGTCGGAGTCCACGGTTTCAAATGTTCCAACTGTGTTGGATGTGGACGTGCGGGCGGTAATCACCTCTCCGATCCTTGCAGCCCGGGACAGCCAGGCTGTTCGGATCGGCTCGAACCCAAGGGTCGCAAACTGTGTTTCATATTGCGCGTAGGCCACCGCTAATTCGGTCAGAAAATCCTCGGGCGAAACTGCCGCACCTGTCTCAGACAGCAGCGATACCGGGCGCACCGCATTCTGTTCAACGACATTGGTCGTCGGCGCTTCGGTCAGGTTCACGCCAATTCCGATTGCCAAATGCGATACCGCACCGCCCTGCCCAGTGCTTTCCAGCAAAATACCTGCAAGTTTGCCGCCGTTCAGCAACACGTCATTCGGCCATTTCAAAGACAGCCCCGCAGCGCGTCCTGTAACTGCGATACAGGCATCAAACACCGCAAGTGCCGCAACGAAGCTGCGCAACGCTGCCTGCCCCGGATTACCCTGCGGCCGCATCAACAACGTGGCGGCTAGGTTTCCCTTGGGATTGACCCACGCCCGACCGCGCCGTCCGCGCGCAGCGGTTTGGTGACGTGCCATGATCCACACCGGGCCGGACGCCGTTGGCGCAAGCCGCGCGGCCTCGTTTAAGGTGCTGTCGACTTCTTGCACGACATGCAGGCCGTATCCCTGTGGCCAGCCTGTCATGGCAAAAAGGCCCGGTCTATCGACCGAGCCCCCTGCGACTGGAAGTCCAACAGGTCAGTTGACAAGCGTTGCCGCCGCAGCTGCTGCTGCGCCTTCGATACCGAATTGGTAGAAAACACCAACCAGCATCAGTGCAGCCGACCCCATCAATGCCACCCAAAGAACCGGAGTCGCGCGCGTCTCTATTGGGTCTTCGTTTTCGGCACCGAAGTACATGTAAAAGACGATACGCAAATAGTAGAACGCACCAATCACCGACGCGATTGCCGAAACGATCACCAAACCGGTCAGACCCGCGCTGACGCCAGCTTGCCAAACGCCAAACTTGGCGAAGAAGCCCAGCATCGGCGGCACGCCGGCCAGGCTGAACATCAGAATCAGCACAGCTAAGGCTTTGCCCGGATCACGTTTAGCGTATTGCCGCAATGCGTCGATATCCGTGACGGGCTTGCCGTCCCGCTCCATCATCAGGATGAAGGCAAAAGTACCGATGTTCATGGTTACATAAATCGCCAGATACATCAGCATCGCCTTGACGCCCAACTCTGTCCCTGCGGCCAGACCAATCAGAGCATACCCCATATGAGCGATGGACGAGAAAGCCATCAGTCGTTTGATGTCCCGCTGACCGATGGCAGCAACGGCTCCCAACAGCATCGATAGTACCGAAAGCAGCACGATGATCTGCTGCCAATCCGCGATCACCCCACCAAAGGCGTCATGCAATAAGCGCGCAAACAGCGCCATGGCGGCGACCTTAGGCGCGGTGGCAAAAAAGGCGGTGATCGGCGTAGGCGAGCCTTGGTAGACGTCTGGCGTCCACATATGGAACGGAACAGCCGAAACTTTGAAGGCTAGTCCAGACATCAGGAACACCAGACCGAACAACAGACCGACCGAGATCTCGCCGTGCTGAACTGTCTGGATGATGCCCGAGAACAGAGTGGTTCCGGTAAATCCGTAAACCAGCGACGCGCCATACAACAGAAGACCCGAGCTGAGAGCCCCAAGCACGAAGTACTTCAATCCAGCCTCGGTCGATTTCAAGCTGTCCCTGCGCAAAGCGGCCACGACGTAGAGGGACAGTGACTGAAGCTCCAGCCCCATATACAGCGACATCAGGTCGCCCGCGCTGACCATCATCATCATACCCACGGCAGCCAAAGCCACCAGCAGCGGGTATTCGAACCGCAGCATATCGCGACGCGCCATATAGTCTTGGCTCATCACCAAAACCGCAGCGGCGGACAGCAGGATCGCGACCTTTGCAAAGCGCGAGAATCCGTCATCCACGAACATGCCGTTGAACGCCACATTTGTGCCGTCGCCATTTGTTGCAATCCAGAAAGACAAGAGCGCCATCACCCCGGCCGTTGTCCAGACCAAAACCGGCGCCAGAGCGTCTTTCGTCGTATAGACGGCCCCGATCAGAGCAGCCATCGCGTATACGGCCAGAATGATCTCTGGCAGGATTATTGTCAGATCAGCTTGGATCATTTCTCCAAAGCTCCCTACTGCGAGGCGGCCGTCTGGGTCGCGGCCTCAGCCGCGGCCAGAGCCGTATCATAGTTTGAAATAAGGGCGGCGGTCGAGTTGCCTATCACATCGGTCACCAGCGACGGGTAAACGCCCAGAAGGATCGTCATCACGATCAGCGGCGCAAAGATCAGCCGCTCGCGCGAGCTCATGTCTGTCATCGCCTTGAGGCTTTCCTTGATCAAGTCGCCAAACACGACTCGACGGTAGAGCCACAGCGCATAGGCTGCCGAGAAAATAACACCTGTTGCGGCCACGGCCGTGACCCAAGTGTTCACCTGGAAGGTGCCCATCAGGGTCAGGAATTCCCCGATGAACCCAGATGTGCCCGGCAACCCAACATTGGCCATAGTGAACAGCATGAAGACCAGCGCATAGGCAGGCATCCGAATGACCAGTCCGCCATAAGCCTCAATATCGCGCGTGTGCATCCGGTCATAGATTACGCCCACACACAGGAAGAGTGCCGCCGAAATGAACCCGTGGCTCAGCATCTGGAAGATCGCACCGTCAATGCCTTGCTGATTTGCCGCAAAAATGCCCATGGTGACAAAGCCCATATGTGCGACCGAGGAATATGCGATCAGCTTTTTCATATCCTCCTGCACCAGCGCAACCAGTGAGGTGTAGACAACCGCAATCGCCGACATCCACAGCACCAGATCAGTCATCACAGCCGACCCTACCGGGAACATGGGCAAGCTGAACCTAAGAAAGCCATAGCCGCCCATCTTCAACAGGATTGCCGCCAGAACAACAGAACCCGCAGTCGGCGCTTGCACGTGGGCATCTGGCAACCAGGTGTGTACCGGCCACATTGGCATTTTCACTGCAAACGAGGCGAAGAAGGCCAAGAACATCAGCGTCTGCATGCCGCCGACGATGTAGATGCCCAGAACGCTGAACCCCTCAGACGAGAACTGATGGTTCATCAGCGCCTCAATATCCGTGGTGCCCGCATCAGCATACATTGCCACCATCGCCACAAGCATCAGCACCGAACCGAGGAAAGTGTACAGGAAGAACTTGAAGCTGGCATAGATGCGTTCTTTGCCGCCCCAGATGCCGATGATCAGGAACATCGGGATCAGCCCTGCCTCAAAGAACAGGTAGAACAGCACCAGATCCAACGCCATAAACACGCCCAGCATCAGCGTTTCCAGCAGCAGGAAGGCGATCATGTATTCCTTGACGCGGTCGGTCACGTTCCAACTGGCCAAAATGGTCAGCGGCATGATGAAGGTCGTCAGCAAAACGAACAGCACGCTGATGCCGTCCACGCCCATCTTGTATTTCAAGCCCAGCAACCACTCGCCTTCTTCCACCATCTGAAAGCCGGTGTTTGAGGGGTCGAAACTGGTGTAGATCCCGATTGAAACAAGGAAGGTTACTGTGGTCGCCACAAGAGCCACCCACTTCGCGTTGCGCTGCGCGGCCGCGTCATCACCGTGCAGGAACAGGGCCAGAATGCCGGCCGCCACAGCGGGGATGAAGGTGACGATGGAGAGGATATTATCCATTATTGTGCGCCTCCGCCAATCGACATCCAGGTGACAAGGGCTGCGATGCCCAGAACCATCCAGAAGGCGTAAGTAAAGATGTAACCCGTCTGCGCCTTACCTGCGAGGCGGGTGAAGAACGGAACAACACCCATTGCGACACCGTTCAGGAAACCGTCGATGGTATTGCCATCACCGCGTTTCCACAGGAACCGGCCAATCGCCACGGTTGGTTTGACGAAGATCGCATTGTAGATTTCGTCGAAGTACCACTTGTTCAGCAGGAACAGGTACAAAGGACGCTGGTTCTGCGCCAAACGGCCCGGCAGTGACGGATTGACGATGTAGAACCAGTAAGCCATGGCAAAGCCGAGGACCATCGCCACAAACGGCGAGACCTTGACCCATTTCGGAGCCGCGTGCGCATCGTCCAGAACATGGTTGTCTGGTGCCATGTAAAGCGCGCCTTCACCCGGTTCGCCGACAAACGCGTAGTGGTGATCGCCATGCGCGTCTTTCTCACCATGGCCCTCATCTGCATGGGCATCGCCATGAGCTTCATCCGCGTGAGCTTCATCGCCATGCGTGCCCGACTCCGCGTGATCGCCAGCCTCAGCATGCTCTGACGCCTCTGCCACCGGAATGCCGTAGAACTTGCCCACCTTGTCAGCATGGCCAAAGAAATTGCCATACCAGATCATTCCGGCGAATACCGCCCCAAGGGACAGCACACCCAGTGGCACAAGCATGACCATCGGGCTTTCATGCGCGTGCTCATGCGTATGCTTGTCGCCACGAGGTTCGCCATAGAACGTCAGGAAAATCAAACGCCAGCTATAGAAGGATGTGAACGCTGCAGCGACGACCAGCAACCAGAAGCCATAGGCCGACCCGCCTGCATAGGCGCTTTCGATGATGGCGTCCTTGGACAGGAACCCAGCGAAACCGATCGTCGTCAGCGGAATACCTACACCCGTGATCGCCAGCGTACCGATCATCATCGCCCAGAAGGTATATGGGATTTTTTTCCGCAGCCCGCCATACTCGGTCATTTCCTGTTCGTGGTGCATGGCATGAATAACCGAGCCCGCGCCGAGGAACAGCAACGCTTTGAAGAAGGCGTGCGTGAACAGATGGAACATCGCGGCGGAGTACATCCCGACCCCAGCGGCCACGAACATATAGCCAAGCTGCGAACAGGTCGAATACGCGATGACACGCTTGATGTCGGTTTGCACCAACCCAACGGTCGCGGCAAAAAAGGCTGTGCTTGCGCCCAGTACGGTGACAAACCCTGTCGCACCCGGCGCAAACTCCATCAGTGGTGACATCCGGCACACAAGGAACACACCCGCCGTTACCATGGTCGCAGCGTGGATCAGCGCAGACACAGGCGTCGGGCCCTCCATCGCATCCGGCAACCACGTGTGCAGGATCAGCTGTGCAGACTTACCCATCGCACCGATGAACAGCAGGACGCAGATCACTTCGATGGCGTTCCACTCAGACCACAAGAAGGTAAGCTGAGTTTCCGCCAACTGCGGCGCCGAGGCAAATATGTCTGAGAAATTGATGCTGTCCGTGAGGAAGAACAGCGCGAAAATCCCCAAGGCAAAACCAAAGTCACCCACCCGGTTGACGATGAACGCTTTCATCGCAGCGGCATTTGCGCTCGGCTTGCGATAGTAGAATCCGATCAGCAGATAAGACGCGACACCCACGCCTTCCCAGCCAAAGAACATCTGCACCAGATTGTCGGCGGTCACCAGCATCAACATCGCAAAGGTGAAGAAGGAAAGGTAAGCGAAGAAACGCGGCTTATAGCTTTCGCCCTCACGCCATTGCGGATCGTGATCCATGTACCCGAAGGAATAGAGGTGCACGAGCGCCGAAACGGTCGTTACCACGATCAGCATGATCGCAGTCAGTCGATCCAGACGAATGGCCCAGCTTGTCGAAAGCGAGCCGCTCTCGATCCAGCGCATGATTTCGATCTGTTGGGTGACGCCGTCGAAGGTGAAAAACACGATCCACGACAGCAAACAAGCCAGGAACAACAGGCCGGTGGCGGTCCACATGGCGGCTTTCTCGCCAATGAATTTCCAGCCGAACCCGCATATCAGCGCACCCACCAGCGGGGCAAAGAGGATGGTCGTTTCCATTGTCTCTTACCCCTTCATCATATTGGCGTCTTCAACCGCGATCGAGCCACGGTTGCGGAAGAAGCAAACCAGAATGGCCAGCCCGATCGCCGCCTCGGCCGCTGCAACAGTCAGGACGAACAGCGTAAACACCTGCCCAACCAGATCGCCGAGGAAGCTGGAAAACGCCACGAGGTTGATATTCACCGCCAGCAGCATCAACTCGATGCTCATCAGCAGGATGATGACGTTCTTGCGGTTCAGGAAGAGACCGAAGATGCCGATGACGAACAGCGTCGCCGCGACCGTAAGATAGTGTTCAAGTCCGATCATCGTCTCACAGCCCCTGCCCCGGTTTCACGTCCTTCAACTCCATCGCCTTGGCCGGGTCGCGCATCATCTGGCCGACGATGTCCTGACGCTTGATGTCCTGACGGTGGCGCAGCGTCAGAACGATGGCGCCGATCATTGCGACCAGCAGGATCAGGCCCGCCAGTTGGAACAGAAGGAAATATTGATCATAAAGAATGACGCCGAGCGCCTCGGTGTTGTGACGGTCTGCCGGGACTGGTTGCGCGAGGTTACCAGCCGCGCCCTGTGCGCTGTCCCAGGCACCAAAGGCCATGACGAACTGCATCAGGATAACCAGACCAATCAGCAGGGCCAGCGGCATATAGCGCGCCATCTCGGCCTTCAGCTCGGCAAAGTCCACGTCCAGCATCATCACCACAAACAGGAATAGCACCGCGACCGCGCCCACGTACACGATGATCAGCAGCATCGCCACGAATTCAGCCCCAAGCAGCACGAACAGCCCTGCCGAGGACAGGAAGGACAGGATCAGCCACAGAACCGAATGCACCGGTTGGCGGCTGATCACCGTGAACAGCCCTCCGGTGATGGCGCCGATGGCAAAAAGGTAGAAGGCAAAGACGGTCATTGATCCTCATCCTCGTTGTCTCCCATGACCTCCTGCGCCAGATCCAGCGCTCGGGTCATGGCCGGGATGCCGGCAAAGACCGACATCTGACCGATCGTTTCCACGATCTCTTGTTTTCTGGCCCCGGCCTCAAGCGCGTGGCGGACAGTCTGGCGCACGGCGGTATCGGCCTGCGCGCCCTGACAGGTCAGCCCCGCCAGCGTCAGAAGCAGACGGGTCTTAGCATCCAACCCGTCCTTGTTGACGGCATTGCCAAACATCATCTCCATGACCTCTTTAGGCATGGTCGGCCACAGCGCCTCGAACCCCTTGGGCGAGAAATTCTCCATCGCCGGGTTCATCGCTTTGGCCATGTCCTGAGCTTGCTTCATCATCAGCTCGAACGGATTTGTCGGGCTGTCACTCATCGGTAAGGTGCGTCCATTTCCAGATTCCGGGCAATTTCAGCTTCCCAACGTTCACCGTTATCGAGCAGTTTTTCCTTGTCGTAAAACAGCTCTTCGCGGGTCTCGGTCGCGAATTCAAAATTCGGGCCTTCGACGATGGCATCGACCGGGCAGGCCTCTTGGCAGAAACCGCAATAGATGCACTTTGTCATGTCGATGTCGTAGCGCGTAGTGCGGCGGCTGCCGTCTTCGCGCGGTTCCGCGTCAATGGTGATCGCCTGCGCGGGGCAAATCGCCTCGCACAGCTTGCACGCGATGCACCGTTCCTCACCATTTGGGTAACGACGCAGGGCGTGTTCACCACGAAAACGCGGCGACAGTGGCCCCTTCTCATGCGGGTAGTTTACGGTGGCCTTTGGGGCAAAGAAGTATTTCAACCCCAGTTTCATACCTACCCAGAAGTCCTGCAGCAGGAAATATTTCGCGGCGCGGGTATAGTCGATTTGAGTCATAATCAGCCTCCTACGCTCCAGCGGGCGAATGCGCCCCAGAACCAGTCAAATCTTGCCGCAAAGGCCACAAAGACCACCCAGACCAGCGAGAACGGCAGGAAGACTTTCCAGCCCAACCGCATCAACTGGTCATAGCGGTAGCGCGGCGTGATCGCCTTGACCATTGCGAACAGGAAGAAGAAGAACGCCATCTTCGCAACCATCCACAGCGCGCCATCCGGCAGACCCGGAATGGGCGACAGCCATCCGCCAAAGAACAGCAGCGTGGTAAGAGCACACATCAGGAAGATGGCGATGTATTCACCTGCCATGAACAGCAGGAAGGGCGTGGCCGAGTATTCGACCTGATACCCGGCAACCAATTCCGATTCCGCCTCGGGCAGGTCGAAGGGTGGACGGTTGGTCTCGGCCAGCGCAGAAATAAAGAACAGGAAGACCATCGGGAAATGTGGCAGCCAATACCAGCTGAAGAACCCAAACGACCCGTCTTGAGCGCGGACGATGTCGCCAAAGTTCATTGAGCCAGTGGAAATGATGACACCGATGATAATCAGGCCGATCGAAACTTCGTATGAAATCATCTGTGCCGCCGAGCGCAGAGAACCCAGGAAAGGGTACTTTGAGTTCGACGCCCAACCGCCCATAATCACGCCATAAACCTCAAGCGAGGAAACGGCGAAAACATAGAGAATGGCAACGTTGATATCAGAAAGAACCCAGGTATCGTTAAACGGGATCACTGCCCACGCGATCATCGCCAGCACAAAGCTTGTCAGTGGTGCAAGCATAAAGACGGTACGGTCGGCACCGGCCGGGATAACGACCTCTTTGACCACGTATTTCAACGCATCCGCAACTGTTTGCAGCAAGCCATACACGCCGACCACGTTTGGACCGCGCCGCATCTGGACCGCTGCCCAAATCTTGCGGTCGCCATACACGAGGAACAATAGCGAAATCATCACAAATGCAACAACGGCAAGCACTTGTGCCAGAATGATAAAGGCTATTCCGCCTGGGGTGTTAAAGAAATCAGCCATTGGTCCTCACACCGTGGGTATTCCGTTTTCCGCAAACGATGCTTAGGCCATGTGCCTGCGCAAATTGCGGCTGTGTCGGCGCGTTGGTGTAAACAGCATCCGCCGCCCCAGCGCCACCCTTTTTATTGCGTTTCACACGCATTTCTTGGCCCAGCGTATCGCAGGCCCGCTTCAAGGATATGAAACAAGACTGGATCATTCCGCCGCGATCTTTTCGGACTTGCGGGCCTGTGCCTGTGCCGACAGTTCGGCCATCAATTGCGAGGCCCGAGCAATCGGGTTGGTCAGGTAAAAGTCACCTATCGCATTTCGGAAGCTTGCCTTGCCCAGCGGACCTGCTGCCAGCTGTTCCACCTTGTTTTCGATGACCTCGTCAATTCGCGCCAAATGCGGCACCGCTTCGATCAACGCAGTGCGAAGCTGCGCCAGTGAGTCATAGGGCAGTTTTGCACCCAGCTCTGCCGAAAGGGCACGCAGGATCGCCCAATTCTCCTTGGCCTCACCCGGTGCGAACCCAGCACGCGCAGCCAATTGCGGACGACCCTCTGTGTTTACGAACAGGCCGTTTTCTTCGGTGTAGGCTGCGCCCGGAAGGATCACATCAGCGCGATGGGCTCCGCGATCACCGTGGCTGCCCTGATAGATGACAAATGCGCCTTCCCCGATCTCGATCTCATCGGCGCCGAGGTTATAGATCACATCTGCCGCGCTGATGGCTTCCATGCCGCCTTCGTTTGTTGCGTCAACATCCATCGCGCCAACCCGAGACGCTGCTGTATGCAACACGATCAGGCCACTTTCAGTATTGGCGGCAATGGTTTGTGCCGCAGCCAGGACAGCGGCCCCGTCCGCTTCTTTCAAGGCGCCCTGACCAATAATCACCAATGAGGCTTTGCCCTTGATCTCATCATCACCGCCCATGTCGACGACTTTTTGTAAGGCCACGCGGTCATCACCCATGTGCTGATACTCATACGTCAGATCAACCGCCGGCCCGACCACAGCAACCTCTGCCCCATGTGCCCATGCCTTGCGGATGCGGGCGTTGAGTACCGGAGCTTCGTCTCGTGGGTTGGTCCCGATCAGCAATATCCGCTCGGCCGTATCGATATCTTCGATCGCAGCAGTTCCGGCGTAAGCCGCCCGGTTTCCAGCCGGCAGCCGGGCACCGTCGGTTCGACACTCGACAATTCCACCCTGCCCTTCGATCATCTGTTTCAAGGCAAACGCGGCCTCGACCGGTACCAGATCACCCACAAGTCCTGCAGGTTTTTCGGCCCCTTTCAGCGCCTCGGCAGCTTTGTTCAACGCTTCGGGCCACGAGGCCGGACGCAGTTTGCCGTTTTCGCGCACATAGGGCTTGTCCAAGCGCTGACGACGCAGGCCGTCCCACACAAACCGCGTCTTGTCGCTGATCCATTCCTCATTCACGCCATCATGGTTACGCGGCAGAAAGCGCATGACTTCGCGCCCCTTGGTATCAACGCGAATGTTTGAACCCAGAGCGTCCATCACATCGATGCTCTCTGTTTTGGTCAGCTCCCACGGACGTGCAGTGAACGCATAGGGCTTGGACGTCAGCGCCCCAACCGGGCAGAGGTCGATGATATTGCCTTGCAGGTTCGAGTCAAGCGTCTGGTTCAGATACGAGGTGATCTCAGCATCCTCACCGCGCCCTGTCTGTCCCATCTGCGTGATCCCGGCCACCTCGGTCGTAAAGCGCACGCAGCGGGTGCAACTGATGCAGCGGGTCATCGCGGTGCCCACCAACGGCCCCAGATCCAGATCGTCTACCGCGCGCTTCGCCTCTTTGAATCGCGATCCGGACAAACCATAAGCCATCGCCTGATCCTGCAGGTCGCATTCGCCGCCCTGGTCACAAATCGGGCAATCCAGCGGGTGGTTGATGAGCAGGAACTCCATCACCCCTTCGCGGGCCTTCTTCACCATCGGTGAATTGGTTTTTACCACTGGCGGCTGACCTTCCGGTCCCGGGCGCAAGTCGCGTACCTGCATCGCGCAGGATGCTGCGGGTTTCGGCGGTCCGCCCACAACTTCGACAAGGCACATACGGCAGTTTCCGGCAATGGAAAGACGCTCGTGATAGCAAAAGCGCGGGACCTCAATCCCGGCTTCTTCGCAAGCCTGAATCAGGGTCATCGCACCATCGACTTCGATTTCCTGCCCGTCGATATTTACTTTGCGGAGGTCAGACATGATCTAGTTCGCCCTCAAATACACGCCAACAGCGCTGTTTCTTTCGATTTCCTTCTGCCCCAATGCGCAGAAAGAGTTCTGATCTTTGTAACTCACGCCATTCTGGGCCAAATATGCCTCGCCCTTGGCGCGCATTCTGTCCTTTTCGGCGTCGGATTCTACATATGCCCGGATTTCATCGTCCGAGTAGCCGAGGTTATTTGCCTTGGACTTCAGCCCCCACATCACGCCAATCGCCTTCAGGCGTCGACCACTGATCGAGGGGCAGTATTCTGAGATCTCGTTCGCAATAGCGATATAGTAAAGCTCGTCGTCAATCTCTTTTACGTCGCGCAGCGGCGGTTTCGCTTCTGCTACCGTTGGCAGCGCCAGTACAGACAACATTGCAAGCAGTTTCACACCAGACATGACCAGTCCTTTCGTCTTGGGAAACCCAAGACGGCCTGCCGCCGAGGTGCTATGCAATAACATCCCCCGCGTCATGGCGTGATATGCGCAAGCACGCCTCATGGTCGTTGGCATGCCCCTGCAAAGGTCAGCTTGTCGTCAACAATGCTGAGCGCCTGCGGATCGGTATCCGGGCCAACCTTCCAAAGAATTTGGGACGTTCCGAAGTTGTAAATACAGAATTTTGTTCCTTCGAACCTTCCCGCTTCGCGTGCACCTTCCAGCGACGCCGACACACCGTTGACGACCACTGTGAATTCTGTCGGCGTTGCTTTCTTGTCGACCGGTTTCGCCTTGGCCCGAAAATAGTGGCCGTCAAAAAAAACCCGATCGCTGGAAGACGAAATCCCAACCCCGCTGCAAGCCGCGACAAAAGATATGGCGGCCAACGCACCCAGCATCGTGAACCGCCCCGGAAGGAGATGTTGGGCCTTCATCTGAATATTCCCCGAGTTTACCATCAGAACGCAGCCACCAACGCCATTACACCCATCGCCACCATGCAAGCCCACGCGATCACATAAGTGACCGAGCGCAAGCCAGTATTTGGTTTACCGATGCCCCGAATATGGACCACCAACATCGCCAAGCGCGCGACCAACGCGATCGAGGCCAGCAGATTCACCCAGAACGGGCTGACTCCCATCAGAATGGCCGCGACCGTGACCGCAACATACGCGGGTAGGGTCTCGGTCCCATTCAGATAAGCCCGGTTCAAACGATAAGCACTATCGGAATAGTCCTGCGCTGGGGCTGCACCGGGTGCCAAACCCTTGGACTGCTTGGCCAAGGCTGAAAAAGGCGACAGCACCAAGATAATCAGGGAAAATATGACAACCGATGCGACAGCATGGCCATATTCTGCAAACAGGTCCATCAGGTTACTCCGCTGCCATCGCGCCCATGCGGCCCGATTTCTGAGCCTTGATGCGGTCTTCGATCTCTTCGCGGAAGTTGCGGATCAGACCCTGGATCGGCCAGGCGGCCGCATCACCCAGCGCACAGATCGTGTGGCCTTCGACCTGCTTGGTCACATCAAAAAGCATGTCGATTTCTTCCAACTCGGCCTCGCCACGCACAAGGCGGTCCATGACACGCATCATCCAGCCTGTGCCTTCGCGACACGGCGTACACTGACCGCAGCTTTCATGCTTGTAGAATTTCGACAGACGCCAGATCGCCTTGATGATATCGGTGGACTTGTCCATCACGATTACCGCAGCCGTACCCAGACCCGAGCCCAAATCGTTGCGCAAGTAATCAAAATCCATGATCGCATCGCGCATGTTTTCACCGCGCACACATGGCACGGACGAGCCGCCCGGGATCACCGCCAGCAGATTGTCCCAACCGCCGCGAATGCCGCCGCAATGGGTCTCGATCAGTTCTTCGAACGAGATCGACATCGCCTCTTCGACGACACAGGGGTTATTCACGTGGCCCGAAATCGCAAACAGTTTGGTGCCCGCATTGTTCTGACGGCCAAAACCCGCAAACCAGTCAGCACCACGGCGTAGGATCGTGGGAACAACGGCGATGGACTCCACATTATTCACCGTCGTCGGACACCCATAAAGGCCCGCTCCCGCCGGGAACGGAGGCTTCATCCGCGGCATTCCCTTCTTGCCCTCAAGGCTTTCGATCAGAGCGGTTTCCTCACCGCAAATGTACGCCCCTGCCCCGTGATGCAGAAACAGGTCAAAGTCCCAGCCCGAGCCGGCTGCGTTCTTGCCAAGCAAGCCCGCGTCATACGCTTCATCAATCGCAGCCTGCAGCGCCTCACGCTCACGAATATACTCGCCGCGCAGGTAGATATAGCAGGTATGCGCATTCATCGCGAAAGAGGCGATCAGGCAGCCTTCGATCAGCGTGTGCGGATCGTGGCGCATGATCTCGCGGTCCTTGCAGGTTCCGGGTTCGGATTCATCTGCGTTCACAACCAGATACGCCGGACGTCCATCGCTTTCTTTGGGCATGAAGGACCACTTCAGTCCCGTCGGGAAACCCGCGCCGCCCCGTCCACGAAGCCCTGAATCCTTCATCGTCTGGATGATCCAGTCGCGGCCCTTTTCCATCAGGCCAGCAGTGCCATCCCAATGCCCCCGGGCTTGCGCACCCTTCAAAGTACGCTCATGCATCCCGTAGATGTTGGTAAAGATCCGGTCCTGATCCTTCAGCATCGCTAGTTACCTTTGGCTATCCTGACGCATCCGCCAGAGTTGAAAAATGTTGACACCCGCGTAGATGAAACCCGCCAGAGCAGCGAAGTCAAAAAGCAGGGCATGTCGCGTCGTCAATTCCAGTGCGGGTCCGACAAAAAGGTTCATGGCAAGCCAAAACAGCATAGTCGCGGCAATGACTATACCAATATGACGGCCCTTGCGGGCTATGGCCTGTTCTTTGTCCTTGTCCATCTTACCCTGATGCCCCGACCGGGCACCGTTTATTCGTCGTCGTAAGTGCCATCTTCCTTGGCGCGTTTGGCGAATTCGGTTTCCTCACCCGCCGCCAGTTTCCCGGCCTGCTCAATCCAGCCATCGCGTTCAATCCGCCCTTTGAACTGCAACCGTTCATCCACCCAAGCCACATGCTCGGGTGTCCACGCCGCGATCTGGTCGAAATGATAAATACCCAACTCGTTCAGCGTCTGTTCAAGTTTGGGCCCGACGCCTTTCAGCAGTTTCAGATTGTCCGCCTTGCCGTCACGCGCCGTGCTGAGCGTTTCTGGTTGGGCTTCTTGAACCTTTGTGCTGTCTGCCTTGGCCGCAGCACCGTCCGGCGAAGCCGGTTCAGCCTCGGCCGATTTCTTAGTAGCACTTTGCTGCGCCGCAGTCTTTCCAGTCTCAGGCGCTTTAGGCGGTTTGGGCGCGGCCTTACTCGCGGTGGCTTTGCCATCTTTGCCCAACCAAGGCGTCAGGATCGGTACTTCGGTACCGTCGATCCGCTTGACCGTGTCGCCCAGATCATTGGCGAGTTCAACACTCGCGTTGTACTGAGGCTTGCCCGCCTCATATTCGGCCAAGCTGCTGAGCCCCTTCAAAGGTTCCGACGCATATCGCCCGTTTTGAGGCCCCGGCACCGGAACTTTTCCAGCAACAAGATCATCCAGAATTTTTCCAAAACTCTCGGCGGTCAGGTCTTCGTAATAGTCCTTGCCGATTTGCGCCATCGGCGCGTTGGTGCAAGACCCCAGGCACTCCACCTCTTCCCAGCTCAGCTTACCATCCGCAGACAGCTCGTGCGGTTTGGCAGCGATTTTTTCCTTACAAACCGCGATCAGGTCTTCGGCGCCACAGATCATGCAGGAGGTCGTACCGCAAACCTGAATATGCGCCACAGAACCAATGGGTTGCAGCTGAAACATAAAGTAAAAAGATGCGACTTCAAGCACACGGATATAGGCCATATCCAGCATGTCTGCGACAGATTCGATAGCCGGGCGGCTCAGCCAGCCCTCCTGCTCTTGCGCGCGCCAGAGCAATGGAATAACCGCGCTGGCCTGACGGCCCTCGGGGTATTTAGTGATCTGCGCTTCGGCCCATTGCTGGTTGGCAGCGGTGAAGGCAAAGCTTTCAGGTTGTTCTGGGTGAAGACGGCGGAGCATTAGCGGTCAATCTCTCCAAATACGACATCCATGGTGCCGATGATGGCGGCCACGTCGGCCAGTTGGTGGCCCTTTGCAACATGGTCCATAGCTTGCAGGTGCAGGAAACCAGGCGCGCGCAGTTTGGCGCGGTAGGGTTTGTTGGTGCCGTCGGCGACCAGATAGACGCCAAACTCGCCCTTGGGGGCTTCGACAGCGGCATAAACCTCGCCCGCGGGGACGTGGAAGCCCTCGGTGTATAGTTTGAAGTGATGGATCAAACTTTCCATCGAGGTCTTCATGTCCGAGCGTTTCGGCGGAGTGATCTTGCCGCGCGCCAGAACATCGCCGGGGCACTCGCGGATTTTGGCGATGGCCTGACGGATGATCAGCAGCGACTGGCGCATCTCTTCCATGCGGCAGAGATAACGGTCATAGCAGTCGCCGTTCTTGCCAACAGGTATCTGGAATTCGAACTCATCATAACATTCATAGGGCTGCGCGCGTCGCAAATCCCAGGCCAAACCCGATCCACGCACCATCACGCCCGAGAAGCCGTATTTCTGAATGTCATCCTCGGTCACGACACCGATATCCGCATTGCGCTGTTTGAAGATGCGGTTTTCGGTCAGCAGACCGTCGATGTCATCCAGAACGGCAGGGAACTCATGGCTCCACGCCTCGATATCGTCGAGCAATTCCGGCGGCAGGTCCTGATGAACACCGCCGGGGCGGAAATAGGCGGCGTGCAAGCGGGCGCCACAAGCACGTTCATAGAAAACCATAAGCTTTTCACGCTCTTCAAAGCCCCAAAGCGGCGGGGTGAGTGCGCCCACGTCCATCGCCTGCGTAGTCACGTTCAGCAGGTGGTTCAGAATACGCCCGATTTCGGAATAAAGCACCCGGATCAGCGACCCCCGGCGCGGCACTTCCACACCAGTCAGCTTTTCAATGGCCAGACACCAGGCATGTTCCTGATTCATCGGCGCCACGTAATCCAGCCGGTCGAAATATGGCAGGTTCTGCAGATAGGTCCGGCTTTCCATCAGCTTTTCGGTGCCTCGGTGAAGCAGGCCGATATGTGGATCGCAGCGTTCAACGATCTCGCCGTCGAGCTCAAGCACAAGGCGCAAAACCCCATGCGCTGCAGGGTGTTGCGGGCCGAAGTTTATGTTGAAGTTGCGGATCTTCTGTTCTCCGCTCAGCGCGTCCGTGCTGCCGTCATCGTATCTTGAGCCGTCCATCAACGCCCCCGTTTTTTCTTTTTCGCTTCAGCCCGAACCCGGACCTTCTCAGCTTCGGCCGCTTTCACTGCGGCCCCTGCCAGCAGCACGCCCAACGCGCCCAATGCGATCAGTTCACCTATCATGTCAGTGGCGCTCCATCTCTTGCAACTTCAAGGCCATGATCCATAAAAGGATAAGCACGACCGGAGAGATGATGCATGCGAACGCCCAGTTCTTGTTGATCCCGAAATGCGGCAACAGCTTGGTCATCGGTACGACCGTCGCCACCACCAACACAATCCAGATCAGGAACTCAAACATGACTACGACTCCTGTTTTTCATCTCCAGGCAAAATGTAATTCGCACCCTCCCAAGGGCTCATGAAATCGAACTGACGATACTCCTGAACCAGACTGACAGGTTCATAGACAACCCGCTTTTGTGCCTCATCATACCGCACCTCGGTATATCCGGTGGTCGGGAAATCCTTGCGCAACGGATAGCCGCGGAAGCCATAGTCGGTCAGGATACGCCGCAGGTCGGGATGCCCTGAGAACAGGATGCCAAACATATCAAACACCTCACGCTCGAACCAGTTGGCCGAAGGGTGAATGTCAGTGATTGAAGGCACCATATCTTCTTCGCGGATCGAAACCCGCAGGCGAATACGCTGGTTTTGATACATCGACAGGAAATGGTAAACCACGTCGAACCGCTTGGGCCGTTCGGGGTAGTCCACACCGGTGATATCCACCAGCGTCGAGAATTTGCAGCTTTGGTCGGTTTTCAAAAACTCGACAAACTCCACAAGGCTTGACGGGGCCACATCGACGTTCAGCTCACCATGGGTCACATCCCAGGACAGAACGCAATCCGTCCGCTTCACCTCTAGCTGCGTGCCAAGTTCTTTGAGTGCTTCGCTCATCTGCCCTCTCCTCAGCGTACGATTGTGCCGGTGCGGCGGATTTTGCGTTGCAGCTGCATCAGGCCGTACAACAGCGCCTCAGCCGTTGGAGGGCAGCCGGGGACATAAATATCAACCGGAACGATGCGGTCACAGCCACGCACCACAGAGTACGAGTAGTGATAGTAACCACCCCCATTGGCGCAGGATCCCATTGAGATCACGTAACGCGGCTCAGGCATCTGATCATAGACCTTGCGCAGCGCTGGGGCCATCTTGTTGGTCAGCGTCCCCGCAACGATCATCACATCAGACTGGCGCGGGGAAGCGCGCGGTGCAATTCCGAACCGCTCAGCATCATACCGTGGCATCGAAGTGTGCATCATCTCGACCGCGCAACAGGCCAAACCGAATGTCATCCAATGGAGCGATCCGGTACGGGCCCAGTTGATGATGTCCTCGGACGATGTCAGCAGGAACCCTTTGTCCTGCAACTCGGCATTCAAGGCTTCGGTGGCGACCTCCTTGTCGACACCGGCAGTGTTTGCACCTGTCATCACTCCCATTCCAAGGCCCCCTTCTTCCATTCATAGGCAAAGCCGATGGTCAGAACGCCCAGGAACACCATCATTGACCAGAAACCCACATCGCTAATGTCCCGGAACCCAACGGCCCAGGGGAACAGAAAGGCGATTTCCAGATCAAAAATAATGAAGAGAATCGACACCAGATAGAATCGGACGTCGAACTTCATCCGCGCGTCGTCGAATGCGTTAAAGCCGCATTCATATGCACTGACCTTTTCAGGGTCGGGGTTACGTACAGCCAGAACCACAGCCGCCAGAATCAGGACGATCCCAAGGCCCACAGCAACGGCCAGAAACACCAGAATCGGGAGGTACTCCCGTAGCAGGTCTTCCACGAATAGCTCCTTTCCTGCGCAACCCAAACCGGGGGCGCCGTCAATTGGCGTGTTGACTGGCCATTCTCTATCCGCGCAGGATCAGGGGGTCAACCGAGCACAAACGCGCAGTGGCCTAATAACTCAGTTGTTTCCAGCAATAAAAAAGCTACATTTTTTATCCGAATTTAAACGCTGTTCTCGCGCGCTAGCCTTCATTGTTCCAAGAAGGCTTTCGTTTTTCAAAAAAAGCACTGATACCTTCGTGCGCTTCGGTGGTCTCCCACCGCTCGACCAGCGCCCGGATGGTCTGATCGATCACCAAATTGTCAATTGTCGGTCCCAGCGATCGCACCAGTGATTTGGCCGATGCCACCGCACCCGGAGCGCAAGAGAGATAGGGTAAGACTTCTTTTTCAACAGCCGCGCTCAGATCAGCGTAAGGCACCGCTTTGGCCAGCAAGCCAAGCTCAACGGCTTCGGCGGCGTCAAACAGCCGCGCTGACATAAAAACGCGCCGCGCGCGGGCTTCGCCCATACGGGCGATAACATAAGGGCCGATGGTGGCGGGAATCAGTCCTAGCCGCGTTTCGGTCAGACCCATTTTCAAGCCGATCGCGCCAATTGCCACGTCACAAACCGCGGCCAGCCCGACGCCACCACCAAACGCGTTGCCCTGCACGGCACCGATCAGGGGCCGGGACATGGTATTCAGTGCTTGCAACATCTCGGCCAGTTTGCGCGCCTCGGAAAACCGGGTTTCTGGATCAGCGGCCATCTGATCCCGCATCCAACCCAAATCACCGCCCGCGCAGAAGCTCTTGCCCGCTCCGGTCAGTACCACGGCACGCACCGCGTCGTCTTCACCCAATTGCCGAGCGGCCTGCGTCAACTCAGATATCATTTGCGCCGACATTGCGTTGTGCTTCTCGGCTCGGTTCAGGGTCAGGGTTGCTATCCCGCGTGCATCGGTCGAAAGCGAAATCGTTTCAAACATGGCTGTCCCTCACTCTGACCGCATGGCGCGGGCCATTTGCGCTGCCTCTTCTACAATTCCCAGATCAAGCCCGGTCTCATAACCCAGCCGCTCCAAATGCGCGACCACGGCCTCGGTCGCGACATTTCCGGCAGCTCCGGGCGCGTATGGGCACCCGCCCAACCCCCCGACAGCCGTATCAAAGCTACGAACGCCCAGCGCCAGTGCCGCGTCAATGTTGTCGATCGCGCGCCCGTTCGTGTCATGGAAATGCCCTGCAAGCCGGGTCACGGGAACACGCTCGCGCACGGCCAGCAACATATGAGCGATAGTATCCGGCGTGCCCTGCCCGATCGTGTCACCCAACGACACCTCGTAGCAGCCCAGCGCAAACAGGTGATCCGCGACCTCTGCCACCTTTTCCGGCGGTGTCGGGCCATCATACGGGCAGTCCGTCACGCAAGACACGTAACCCCGCACCGGCAGATCAATATGTCGCGCGGCCTCAAGGATAGGGGTGAACCGCTCAATCGACTCGGCAATCGTGGCGTTGATATTGGCTTTGGAAAACCCCTCGGACGCCGACGCAAATACCGCGATTTCATCTGCCTTGGCTGCAAGCGCATCCTCGTACCCGCGCATATTTGGGGTCAGCGCGGCGTAACGCACTCCGTCCGCCCGAGTGATCTTGGCCAAAACTTCGGCACTGCCCGCCATTTGCGGCACCCATTTAGGCGAGACGAAACTAGCCACTTCAATCCGGTTGAAGCCCGCACGGCTGAGGCAATTGATCAGGGCTACCTTTTCAGAAACCGCGATCTCGCGTTTTTCGTTCTGCAGACCATCGCGTGGACCTACCTCAAAAATATCGACTCGCTCGCCCATGGCTGCGCTCCTCCCAGCTTTGATCACCTCCGACAGTGCCACCCTAGGCGGCAGGCGTCGAAATCACTCTTCTTCCAGCCTGATCAACGCGGCACCGGCTTCAACCTGCCCGCCATTCTCGACCAATACCTCAGCCACTATTCCATCTCGGGCTGCCAGCAACGAATGCTCCATCTTCATGGCTTCGAGGACGGCCAGCCGATCCCCTTCGTTTACCGCCTGCCCAACCGAGGCAAACACGGCTTTCACCAGACCCGGCATGGGTGCCTCGATCACGTTGGTATCCCCCGCAGCAGTGGCATCACGGTCCAGCGGATCGACGATATCAAAGGCCTGTCCGTAGGCATCGAACACAGTGACCTGAGGCCCCGAAACCGAAACGCGCGGCATTGGCGCGCCGCCGATCAGCCAACCACCAGTGCTGCGTTCGGCGACAACGGTCTGCTCGCCAATCTGCCACATCTGACGATCGGGGCTTTCGACCTGAACATCCAGATCAATCACCTCGGGCGCCAAGAGCTGAACCGCCCGATGCAGCGGTGCCCACAGCGAGAACCCGGTTTCGTTGGTCGTCTCAACCAGACCGAGCGCGGTCATCGCGGCAGCCACACAGGTCGTGGCCGACACCGGCTCCTGCTGTGTCAGCGCCTCAAGATCACGCCCAATCAACCCTGTATCCACGTCACCGGCGGCGAAACCGTTGTGCCGCGTAAGCGCGCCAAGAAAAGCAAGGTTTGTGACAGTACCTGCTACCTCAGTCTGCTGCAGGGTCCGGTGCAATTGCTCGAGCGCAACCTCTCGCGTAGGGCCGTGGACGATGACCTTGGCGATCATCGGGTCATACCACGGGCTGATCGTGTCCCCCGCGCGCACCCCACTGTCGGCGCGACAGGCGGGTGGGAAGTGCAGATGCGTCAGAGTGCCCGTTGCAGGCAGAAAGCCCTTTGGCACGTCTTCGGCATAAAGCCGTGCCTCGAAAGCATGGCCCGAGATTGACAGGTCTTCCTGCCGTTTCGGCAAAGCCTCGCCTGACGCTACCCGCAACTGCCATTCGACTAGGTCAATACCCGTGATCGCTTCGGTCACCGGATGCTCTACTTGCAGGCGGGTATTCATCTCCATGAACCAGAAGCGATCCGGGCGCAGCCCGTCCGACGCATCCACGATGAACTCGACCGTTCCCGCACCTTTGTAGCCGATGGCTTCGGCCGCACGCACACCGGCCTGACCCATCGCCTCGCGCATCTCGGGCGTCATTCCGGGGGCCGGAGCCTCTTCGATCACTTTCTGATGGCGGCGTTGTAGCGAACAATCGCGTTCGAATAGATGCACCGCATGGGTGCCATCGCCAAAAACCTGCACTTCAATATGGCGCGGTTTGGCGACGAATTTTTCGACCAACACATCGTCATTGCCGAATGCGGTGCGCGCCTCACCACCGGCGCTATCCAGCGCGGCGGCGAAATCTTGGGGTCGCTCTACCAGGCGCATGCCTTTTCCACCGCCACCGGCGACGGCCTTGATCAGCACCGGATACCCAATGGTGTCGGCAGCCCCGGCCAGATGCTCGGGGTCCTGATTGTCACCGTGATAGCCCGGAACAACCGGAACGCCGGCCTGCTCCATCAGCACTTTGGCCGCGTCCTTTAGACCCATTTTGCGAATGGCATCCGCCGAAGGTCCGATGAACACCAGCCCAGCGGCCTCGACCGCATCGACGAATTTGGGATTTTCGGACAGGAAACCATACCCGGGATGTATCGCCTGCGCCCCTCTCTTTAGTGCGGCCTGAATAATCACGTCACCCTTCAGGTAACTCTCGGCCGGGGCCGCACCGCCAATGTGCACAGCCTCATCCGCCATCTGAACGTGCTTGGCCGTCGCATCCGCATCCGAGTAGACGGCCACGCAGGACACGCCCATGGATTGCGCCGTTTCCATGACCCGACAGGCAATCTCGCCCCGGTTGGCAATCAGGATTTTGTTGAACATCTTCTACCCCTCAACCGCCAGATCTTCTACAAGCCGGAACCGCTCGCACACCAGTTCCATCTCAGGTTCAAATCCACCGTTACGCTCAAAGTAACGCTGATGATCCCGGCGCCATCCTTCAAGGGTTTCGTTCTCACCCTCAGCCAAGGCGAAGTCTTCCGTCACATCGCAGTATCGACAGATCGATACCTCGACCGTTTCGATGACTAATGCCGGGCGACCGTCCCATTCCAAAGCAATATCCTGGCGTCCGACAACCGGCATATCGGGGCTGCCGTCGGGATAATCCCGACGCGCGCCACAGGTTGCTGTTTTCCGACCGGAGCGCACCAGTGCCAGCAACTCAGCGCTCAATTCCGCGCTATCACCGAATTTAAAGGTTTGCGCACCGGGATAGCGGGTCAATACGTCATTCAATGCCATGACAATCACATCCTGAACACGCCGAAACGTGTTTCCTCAATCGGGGCGTTCAAAGCAGCGCTGAGGGACAGGGCCAGCACATCGCGGCTTTTGCGCGGGTCGATGATGCCGTCATCCCACAACCGCGCCGAGGCATAGAGCGGATGGGACTGCTCTTCGAACATCTCAAGCGTCGGGCGCTTGAATTCAGCTTCTTCCTCGGGCGACCAAGTGCCGCCCTGCCGCTCGATCCCGTCACGCTTGACCGTGGCCAGAACACCCGCCGCCTGCTCTCCGCCCATCACGGAAATCCGTGAATTCGGCCAAGTCCACAGGAACCGCGGCTGATAGGCCCGGCCCGCCATGCCATAGTTTCCGGCCCCAAAAGAGCCTCCGACAAGCATCGTGATCTTCGGCACTGAGGTCGTCGCCACAGCAGTTACCATCTTGGCCCCATGCCGCGCGATGCCTTCGTTCTCATATTTCCGTCCGACCATAAAACCCGTGATGTTTTGCAGAAACACCAGCGGGATGCGACGCTGCGAGCAAAGCTCGACAAAATGTGCGCCCTTCTGCGCGGCCTCAGAAAACAGCACGCCGTTGTTGGCAATGATCCCGACCGGGCAGCCTTTGACATGGGCGAACCCGGTCACCAGCGTTTCCCCGAACCGAGGTTTGAACTCATCAAAGCGCGATCCATCGACCAGACGGGCGATCACCTCGCGAATATCATACGGCGTGCGCAAGTCTGCGGGGACAACGCCAAGGAGCTCCTCGGGGTCATAGGCCGGGTCTTCGGCGCTGGCCCAATCCACGGTCTGCGGCTTGTGCAGGTTCAGCGAACCAACTGCCCTCCGGGCCAGGGCCAGCGCATGTGCGTCATCCTCGGCCAGATAGTCCGCAACACCGGACAAACGGGTATGCACGTCGCCGCCGCCCAAATCCTCAGCCGTGACAACCTCGCCGGTTGCGGCCTTGACCAGAGGCGGCCCGGCCAGAAAAATCGTGCCCTGCTCTTTCACAATGATGGTCACGTCCGACATCGCAGGCACATACGCCCCGCCAGCCGTACAAGACCCCATCACCACAGCGATCTGAGGGATGCCCTTCGCGCTCATCCGCGCTTGGTTGTAGAAGATGCGGCCAAAGTGATCGCGGTCGGGAAAGACCTCATCCTGATTGGGCAGGTTCGCGCCGCCGCTGTCGACCAGATAGATGCAGGGCAGATGGTTTTCCTCAGCGATCTCCTGCGCGCGGAGGTGCTTCTTGACGGTCATCGGATAGTAGGTGCCGCCCTTCACGGTGGCGTCGTTGCACACCACCATAACCTCGCGCCCCTGAACCCGGCCAATGCCCGCAACGACCCCAGCGCTTGGCGCGGCATCGCCGTACATCCCATGCGCCGCCGTCGCGCCGATCTCCAAAAACGGAGACCCCGGATCAAGCAGGTTCGCCACCCGGCGACGCGGCAACATCTTGCCCCGCGATTCATGCCGCGCGCGGGATTTCTCCCCCCCGCCCATGCGGGCTGCTTCGGCAGCGGCAGAGATGTGCGCCAGCGCCTCCAGATGCGCCGCGCGATTTGCCTTGAAGCCGTCAGAGGCAAGCATGACTTTGGATGTGAGTTTCATTTCTATACCCTCAATTCCGCTCTCGCCCGCGCCTTTAATTCCTTGCGGATGACCTTACCCGTCACCGTCATCGGCAACTCCTTTAAGAATGCCACTTCTCGTGGATATGAATAATGCGCCAGGCGTTCTTTGACCCAATCCTGTAACTCATGCTCCGCAGCCTCAGCCTCTGGTTTCAAAACCACATAGGCTTTCACGATCTCGGTGCGCAGCGGGTCGGGCTTACCGACCACGCCGACGGTCGCCACTGCCGGATGGGTCAGCAGGCAATCCTCGATCTCGGCCGGGCCGATGCGATATCCGGCAGAGGTGATCACATCATCGTCGCGGCCCACGAAGCGCAGGTAGTCGCCCTCCCAAATGCCGCGGTCGCCGGTGATCAGCCAGTCGCCGCGGAACTTTTCAGCGGTGGCTTCAGGCCTGTTCCAGTATTCCAGCAGCATCGAGGCCGAGCCGCGCCGGATCGCTACGTCTCCCTCTTCGCTCGTCGGGTTGCCTTCCTTGTCAACAACCGCAACCTCATGCCCCGGCACGGGCTTGCCGATACAACCGGGTCGCACCGGGAAATCCACGGCGCAGGATGAAACGACCATATTGCATTCAGTCTGACCGTAGAATTCGTTGATCGTAAGCCCAAACGCCTTCTGCCCCCAGGCCAGCATCTCAGCCCCTAGTGGCTCCCCACCCGAAGCGACCGAGCGCAGACCGGGAATCGACTGGTCCGCTGCTTTCAGCATCCGAAGGGCGGTCGGTGGAAAGAACACGTTCCGCACGCCCCCACGCGCAATCACGTCAGCGCAGGCTTCGGGGGTGAATTTCTCAAGCCGCGCGGCGACCACCGGAATGCCCAGCGCCAAACCGGGCATCAACACGTCGAACAGCCCGCCAATCCAGGCCCAGTCGGCGGGTGTCCATAGGCAGTCGCCTTCCCGCAAATGATTGTGGCTGATCGAAACACCGGGCAAGTGGCCGGTCAGAACCCGATGGCCGTGCAGCGCGCCTTTAGGGCTGCCCGTGGTGCCAGAGGTATAAATTAGAACCGCAGGATCTTCGGGACCGGTATCCGCGAAGGGCAGCGGATCATCCGACGGCGCGATCTGGTCAACGACGACAGGTCGGGCCAGATCGCCTACCAACGCCGCCCCTTCGGTATCCGTCAACACAAGCGTGGCACCCGAATCCCCGATCCGCGACGCCAAGGCATCACACTTAAACAATTTGAACAACGGAACTGAGATCGCGCCGATCTTCCAGATTGCAAGATGTGCTGCCGCACACCAAGGAGATTGACTAAGAAGAACACCAACCCTGTCACCAGGCTGAACCTGCGTTTTCAGGTCATGCGCTATTCCGTCCGCCATGCGCTGCAATGCGCCATAAGTGATGGCCTCACAACCACCGCCGGTCAGATCGATGATCGCAACACGATCCTCGGGCTGAGAAAAACACTGCCGCGCCATGTTCAGCCTGTCGGGGATTAACCAGCCCCCATCTTTTTGCATCCCCGGTATGCAATCAGCGGGAGGCATTTTGAAAATCCTTTATTTCCAATGCATTACAATCAAGCGCGGTTCGAAGGGGTACGCCCACTTGATGTAGATCAGAGTTTACCCGACCGCACCTGTGCAAAACACACCCATCAACATATTCAAGGGCCATAAAATGACCAAAAAACTCGTTGCTTTGACGCTCTCCACCGCGCTTGTTGCGCTCGCCGCCCCCACCTTCGCCCAGAATCAAGGTGACTGGACCGTTGGTGTCGGTGTTGGCTACCTTGATCCCAAATCCGACAACGGCACATTGGCTGGATTCGACGCCGAAGTGGATGCAGACACCAGCGCGATCTTTACTGTCGAGTACTTCGTCCGCGATAATCTGGGTGTCGAACTGTTGGCCGCCACGCCTTTCAGCCATGAGGTCACTTTGGGCGGCAGCGTCGATGCCGGGTCGGTCAAGCATCTGCCCCCGACCTTGTCTCTGAATTATCATTTCCCGACGAACAGCGTATGGAAGCCCTACGTTGGCGCCGGCATCAACTACACCATCTTCTTTGACGAAAGTTCGCCCCTGGGTGATCTGGAGGTCGATGACTCGGTCGGTGTCGCGGTTCAGGCCGGTTTGGACTACATGGTCTCTGAAAACGGTGCCGTTCGTCTGAATGTCCGCTGGTTCGACATCGACTCGGACGTCAAACTGGACGGAAACGATATCGGCACTGCCGAAATCGATCCCTGGCTGGTCGGCATATCCTACGTCCATCGCTTCTGAACCTTCTTCAAGACGCCCCGTCACATTCTGGCGGGGCGTTTTCCTCAGGTCATCTCGTTCATCATTTCGCGCCCAATCAGCATCCGGCGGATTTCGCTGGTGCCCGCGCCGATCTCCATAAGCTTTGCGTCGCGAAAAATGCGGCTGACCGCCGAATCTGACAGGAACCCGGCTCCACCCATCGCTTGAACGGCCTGATGCGCCTGCACCATCGCCTGTTCCGAGGCATAAAGACAACACGCCGCTGCATCCTGACGGGTCACATCACCCCGGTCACATGCCTTTGCGACCTCGTAAACATAAGCCCGCGCGGAATTCATCGCCGTGTACATATCGGCGATCTTACCTTGCATCAGTTGAAAGCTGCCAATCGGCTTGCCGAATTGCTTGCGCTCGGCCAAATACGGCATGATCTCATCCAGGCAGGCGGCCATGATCCCGGTTCCGATCCCGGCCAGAACCACACGTTCATAATCCAGACCGGACATCAGAACAGCAACGCCCTTGCCCTCTTCACCCAAGACGTTTTCAAACGGCACCTCGACATCTTCGAAAATCAGCTCGGCCGTGTTTGAACCCCGCATTCCCAGCTTGTCGAAATGAGGCGAGGTCGAGAACCCCTTCATCTCTTTCTCGATCAGAAACGCGGTTATTCCTTTTGAACCTGCATCCGGATCGGTCTTGGCATAAACCACCAGCGTATCCGCGTCCGGCCCGTTCGTAATCCAGTATTTGTTGCCGTTCAGGCGGTAGTGATCGTTGCGCTTTTCCGCGCGCAGTTTCATCGAAACCACGTCAGAACCGGCCGAGGCTTCGGACATCGCCAGCGCGCCCACATGTTCGCCCGAGATAAGACGCGGCAGGTACTTTGCTTTCTGCGCGTCATCGCCGTTCAGCTTAATCTGATTGACGCAAAGGTTCGAATGCGCCCCGTAAGACAGCGAGACCGAGGCCGAGGCCCGCGCGACCTCTTCCACAGCAACCGTATGGGCAAGATACGACATCCCCGCGCCGCCATATTCCTCGGGCACTGTAATACCAAGCAAGCCGAGATCGCCCATTTCTTTCCAAAGCTCATTCGGAAAAGCGTTAGACGCGTCGACATCGGCCGCCATCGGCTTGACCCGCTCCTGCGCCCAGCGATGCACCATCTCGCGCAAGGCATTCACGTCTTCGCCAAGATCGAATTGCATTGTGGCCGTGAACATTCGCGATCTCCTCCTTCGCATAAATGAACATACGTTCAATAAATTGATATCAGCCTGATCAAGCCGGGTCAACGATCCTCTGCAGCATGCCGATCAAAAAACGCAGACAACCGCCCACAAAGGGCGGCTGCAAAAAACTGAGCGTGCGCTGAAAGCGCACTCAATTGGATCAAGACTGATAGACCGCGCCGACCTCGGCCCGGATGATGCGCGCGATCAGGCGGCAATCATCCAGTGAAAAGGTAAGAGGCACGCGCATATCCATGACACCGGCGAGGATGCGGTCACTGGCTGGAAGCGGTTCACTATCCGCATAGCGCCAACTGTCATAGCGCGAGGTAAAACCCGTCGGCTCGGCCCCACCGAACCACTTCAACTCAACTCCTCGGGCCGCGCAGCGCCGGATGACCTCGGCTATACGTTCGGGCGACCAATCAAGCAGCAGGAACTGGATGGACGAGCCGACAAAGGTTTCTTGCGGTGGGCGCTCAACGATGGTTAGTCCGGGCGTGTTTCGAAGGCCGGCTTCAATCTCGTGATAGCGTTCGTTCCAGCGCCGCACCTGTCGGTCCAGATCGCGCAATTGAGGGCGCAGGATCGCGGCGCGCAGGTTGTCCATGCGTCCAGATACATTTGGGGTGGTGTATTTGATCCTTTCAAAAACTTCGGGACCCGGCGCGGCCAAATGGCGCTCGTACAGCATGTAAGAGCCTGACAGCATCGTAGCCTTGGCCGCAATCTCTTCGTGATCGGTGATCAGCAGACCACCCTCGCCGGAATTGACATGCTTATAGGTTTGGCAGGAATAGCACCCGATCGCACCCTGACGCCCCGACATCTGGCCGCGCCATGCGGCACCCATTGTGTGGGCGCAATCCTCGATCACCGTGACGCCGGCGGTATCACACATCTGCATCAGCCGATCCATATCGCACAAGTGCCCGCGCATATGGCTCAGCATCAGCACACGCGCCTGATGCAGCTTTGCCTCAAGATCATCCAGATCAATGGTGAGGTTTTCGGTCACGCCCACAAAGATCGGCTTGGCCCCGACCGAAGCAATCGACCCGGGCACCGGGGCGAGCGTGAAGGCGTTGGTCAGAACCGGATCACCCGGCTTGACCCCAACGGCCCGCAACGCGGTCGCCAAAGCATAGCCCCCGGACGACACAGCCAAGCAGTATTTTGCCCCCATATGGGCCGCAAATTCCCGCTCCAGAAGCGCGGTCTCGCCCAATTCACCGGGTACAATATTGTAACGGTGCAATCGTCCGTGACGCAGCACGGCCATCGCGGCCTCGATTGCCTCTTCGGGGATGGGTTCCTGCTGGGTGAAGCTGCCAGTGAATGTCTCGGTCATAAGCATGTTGTGGTGCTGCCGGGTGTCTGGGTCAAGGGATCAAGCCGCCGCACCGATCAGACCGGTGACGAGGTCAGGCAGATCGTCGAAATGATGCAACAGGGCTTCGGGCTCCAGTGCGGCCATATCGTCGCCGGATGGGCCAAACGTCACCAGGACCGAGGGCACACCCGCCGCCCGCGCCGTGTTCCTGTCAGTGTCCGAGTCGCCGATCAGCACACACCAATCCGGATGTCCGCCCGCCCGACGCGCAGCCTCGCGCAGCGGTTCCGGATCGGGTTTGCGCACTGGCAGCGTGTCGGCCCCCACAAGCGAGGCGAACTGATCACGCACCCCCATCTGGGTCAGTAACTGTTCTGCAAGTGCCTCTGGCTTATTGGTGCAGATACCCACGCCATAACCGGCAGATTTCAGCATCTCGACCGCTTCCAGCGCACCGGGATAGAAATGTGTATGGGTGTCGATGGCCTGCGAATAAGCCTGCAGTAACGTTGGATAATATGTATTAACAGTGCCCTCATCGTAGGCGCCGACCCGTTTCAGCCCATAGGTCAGCATCATCCGCCCGCCCCGCAATGCGACTGCCGCATCCTGCTCACGGCTCAGAACATCCCCATACCCCATCTGACGAAAACAGTGGTTCGCGGCGGCCAGCAAATCGCCCGATGTATCAGCCAAGGTTCCGTCCAAATCAAAGATAACCGTTCGCATGATACCTCCTGCCTCGGTGGATTTTTGCCGTATCGTGTTGCAAACGGTAATCTTGTTTGATGGCTGAACCGCTTGCGCCTTTACCCTCAGCGGATAAAACGGACGCCAACAAAACACAAAGAGAAATCGTTTTCATGAGCACTGCCCTTGTCATCCTTGCCGCAGGAAAAGGCACCAGGATGAAGTCGGATCTTCCAAAGGTTCTGCATTCCATAGCCCAAACGCCGATGCTGGTTCACGCCATGCGCGCGGGGGCCAGTCTTTCTCCGGCGCGTACCGTTATCGTGGCCGGCCACGGGGCCGAAGCCGTTGAAAAAACCGCGAAGGCAGAAGATGAAAGCGCAATCGTTGTGCGTCAGACGGAACAGCTTGGCACCGCTCATGCAGTCGCGCAGGCGCGCGAGGCTCTTGCAGGATTTGATGGTGACGTGATCGTCTTGTACGGCGATACGCCTTTTATCGAACCAGACACCTTGCGCCGAATGATCGACGCGCGGGCCTCGCATGACTTGGTGATGCTGGGTTTTGACATTGCCGAGGTTCAACCCCGGTACGGTCGCTTGATCATGGATGGCGATCGGCTAGAAAAGATCGTCGAATACAAAGACGCCACCGAGGAACAGCGCGCTATTCGGTTCACCAACAGTGGACTGCTGGCCTGCAACGCCGCGCTTTTGTTCGACCTGATCGACCAGGTCAGCAACGAAAATGCCTCGGGTGAGTACTACCTGACTGAGATCGTCTCCCTCGCCAATGCACGCGGTCTGAGCGCCACCGCGATCAAGTGTGCTGAATCCGAAACTCTGGGCGTGGACTCTCGCGCGGACCTTGCTGCTGCGGATGCTGAATTCCAGGCCCGGGCGCGTGCTGACCTGTTGGATGTAGGTGTTACCCTGATGGCCCCTGATACCGTCTACTTGGCGGCAGATACCGTCATCGGCCGCGACACAGTGATCGAACCAAACGTGGTCTTCGGCCCCGGCGTCACAGTCGAAAGTGGCGCGACCATCCGGGCGTTTTCGCACCTGGAGGGCTGCCACGTCAGCCGCGGCGCGATTGTAGGCCCATACGCACGCCTGCGCCCCGGCACTGAACTGGCCGAAAACACCCGCATCGGCAACTTCGTGGAAATCAAAAACGCTGAGATTGCCGAAGGCGCCAAGGTCAATCACCTCAGCTACATCGGTGATGCATCGGTGGGCGCTGCCACAAATATCGGCGCGGGCACGATCACCTGTAACTATGATGGCGTCATGAAGCACCGCACCACGATTGGTCAGAATGTATTTGTCGGCTCGAACACCATGTTGGTGGCCCCCGTAACCGTGGGCGATGGCGCAATGACGGCAACCGGCACAGTCGTTACACGCGATGTTGAGCCCGATGCACTGGCCGTGGCCCGCGCCAAGCAGGACAACAAGCCCGGCTATGCGCGCAAATTGTTTGACATGCTAAAGGCGAAGAAGGCTCGCCGCGACAAAGGAGCCTGATCCATGTGTGGAATCGTAGGTGTATTGGGCGATCACGAGGCCGCCCCCATTCTGGTCGAGGCTTTGAAACGGCTTGAATATCGTGGCTATGACAGTGCGGGTATAGCAACGGTCAATGATGGCGTTCTTGGGCGCCGCCGTGCGGTGGGCAAGCTGGTCAACCTCAGCGATTTGTTGGTGCATGATCCCCTGCCCGGAAAATCCGGCATCGGTCATACGCGCTGGGCCACTCACGGCGCACCCTCCGTGACCAACGCACATCCGCATCAGGCCGGACCAGTGGCCGTTGTGCACAACGGAATTGTCGAGAACTACCGCGAGCTTCGCGCCGAACTGGCCGAGAACGGCGTGAATTTCGTTACCGAGACGGACACCGAAACAGTCGCCCTGATGGCCGCGCACTACCTCGACGCTGGCCTTTCCCCGGTTGATGCCGCGTTCAAGACCATCAACCGACTGAAAGGGGCGTTTGCTTTGGCCTTTCTGTTCAACGGTGAAGATGACCTGATCGTGGCGGCGCGCAAGGGCTCTCCCCTCGCAATCGGGCATGGGGTGGGTGAGATGTTCGTAGGATCGGACGCCATTGCGCTGGCCCCGTTAACCGACCGCATCACTTACCTTGAGGAAGGCGACCGCGCGGTGGTAACGCGCACCTCGCTTGAAATCCGAAACGAGGCCGGTGAACTGGCGAACCGCAAAACCCGCCAGATCAAGCTGGATCAGACACGCGCGGACAAAGCGGGCCATAAACACTTCATGGCCAAGGAAATCGCTGAGCAACCTGTGGTAGTGGCCGAGGCTATCCGATCTTACCTGCCCACGGGCGGGGACGAGGTTGTTCTTCCGGGCAATCTTGATTTCTCCAAGCTGGACCGCCTTACAATGGTCGCCTGCGGTACAGCGTTCTATGCCTGCCTGACGGCGAAGTACTGGTTCGAACGTCTGGCCAAAATGCCCGTTGAGGTCGATATCGCCAGTGAATTCCGGTACCGCGAACCTCCGATTCCCGACCGAACGGCGGCTCTTTTTGTGAGCCAGTCGGGTGAAACCGCCGATACTCTGGCCGCGCTGCGCTATTGCGAAGGTAAGGCTGACAAGATCGTGTCGGTGATCAACGTCCCCGAAAGCTCAATCGCTCGGGAAAGCGACATCGCCCTGCCAATCCATGCGGGGGTCGAGATTGGTGTTGCGTCAACCAAGGCCTTCACCTGCCAACTCAGCGTGTTGCTGATGTTGGCTTTGAAAGCAGCCGCTGACCGGGGCACGTTGAGCGATGAGGATTTGGCCGACCATGCCGCCGCGCTGCGTGGCTTGCCAACGGCGCTGAACACGGCGCTGGATCAGGACCCCGCCATCAAGAAATCCGCCCAGCGCTTGTCCGAAGCGCGCGACGTGCTGTTCCTGGGTCGCGGCCTGATGTATCCGCTAGCGATGGAGGGTGCGCTGAAACTCAAGGAAATCAGCTATATCCACGCCGAAGGTTATGCTTCGGGCGAACTTAAGCACGGCCCCATCGCCCTGATCGACAAGCACATGCCGGTGGTTGTGATGGCACCGCGCGATGCGGTGTTCGACAAGTCCGTTTCAAACATGCAAGAGGTCATGGCGCGCAAGGGCAAAGTCATTCTGGTTTCAGACGATGACGGCATTGCCGAAGCCGGGGATGGCACCTGGAGCACAATTCGAATGCCTCATATCCATCCAAGCCTGGCTCCGATCCTCTATTCGATTCCAGCGCAGCTGCTGGCCTATCACACGGCAATCGCCAAGGGCACTGATGTGGACCAGCCCCGAAATCTGGCGAAATCAGTTACGGTGGAGTGAACCATGGCCAAGCAATTCCCGGAACTGCAAGACGCCCACAGCAAGTTCATCGAAGAGCAGCACATGTTCTTCGTTGGCACTGCCGCTCCGGATGGGCGAGTAAATATCTCGCCTAAGGGGATGGAATCCCTGCGCGTTCTGGGACCCAGTCGTATCGTTTGGATGAACCTGACCGGCAGTGGCAATGAAACAGCCGGGCACCTGCTAGAGACCAACCGCATGACCCTGATGTGGTGCTCCTTCACCACGCGGCCCATGATCCTGCGGGCCTACGGCACAGCTCGTACGCTGCATGTCGGAGACGTGGGCTGGGATGAAATGGCTGATCTGTTTCCCAGTCATCGCAGCGCGCGGCAGATATACGACTTGGAGATTGATCTGGTCCAAACCTCCTGTGGCTACGCGGTGCCGTTCATGGAATACCAATCTGATCGTGACACAATGCAGAAATGGGTTGATTCAAAGTCCGATGACGATATCCGTGCCTATTGGGTGGAAAAGAACCAACAAACCATTGATGGCAAGCCTACGCGCTTGGCCAAATGACGAACGGATGCTGAAAACCTATCTCGACCAGATCAAGGTACACGCTGATCCAAAGCGCGCTGTGCAAATGGCGGCCTACCACAAGGTCGACCGCCCTTACCTTGGTGTTGCAAATCCCGTTCTGAACGACCTGACAAAAGCCTGGCGTAAGGAGCTGGACGTGCCCGCGCGCGTGGAATTGGCAGACGCCCTTTGGCAAACCAACATTCATGAGGGCAGGCTGGCCGCTGCGAAACTGCTGACACAAGCGCGCATTCGCCCGGATGAGGCAGTCTGGGCGCTGTTGCAAAGCTGGCTATCCGATTTCGATGCCTGGGCCGTGGCGGATCACGCGTGCATGGCTATGCAGAAACGTCTGTCAGCCGACCCGGTCCGGTTGGATCAGGTCGAACTCTGGACGACCTCGGACCATATGTGGACCCGACGCGCGGCGCTGGTGGCCACGCTGCCTTGGACCAAGCAGAACCACCCCAAACCCGACGACTTGGCTCGGCGCGACCGCATCCTTGGGTGGGCTGCAGGTTACGTACCCGACCGCGATTGGTTCATTCAAAAGGCCATCGCGTGGTGGCTGCGCGAGTTGTCAAAACACGACGCACCAAGAGTGGTTGCTTTTCTGGCCGAACACGGAAGCGCGATGAAACCTTTTGCCCGTCGCGAGGCCGGGAAATACCTGAAAGATCAGTTGGAATAGACCTCAAGTTCAACCAATTCGTCGAAGGGCAACAAAAGGGCACGCATCGCGTCAAGGGACAGCCGACTGCCACCGCTTTCTGGCCCTCTGGCAGGGACCAGCGTGATGTAGGCCTGCGATCCGGTTCTTGGGACCACGACCCGCCCGGTGAATTCGGTATCAACCAAAGGAGTCTCTAGCCACCGGCCCGGCGTGGTCGGATCACCCAACCCGGCGATGGTCGTCTTTGCCCCGACCCAGCCAACGGCTGTGGCCGCAACGGGCTCGGGCGCAACGGGTTCTTCCACCACGGCCTCTTCAACCGCGACGTCATCCGCCTCGGGCGGGGTTTGGTCCCCACCAAAGACGCGGTCTGTCGTTGAGCGAACGGTGTCGCACCCGCACACGAGAACACATAGAGTGATTAGTACATACTTCATGCAGTCAGCTTATCTCTCCACGCGCATCGGTGCCAGCGCAAAGGAAACTTCGCTCTTGTCGTTGGCGACCCTCGCCTTTACCTATATCGCATGACTGCTCCGCTTATTGACCCGTTCGCACGTGCGATCACTTATCTTCGCGTCTCTGTCACGGACCGATGCGATTTCCGCTGTGTTTACTGCATGTCCGAGGACATGAAGTTTTTGCCGAAAAAGGACCTGCTTACGCTGGAAGAGTTGGACCGCATGTGTTCGACCTTTGTGAAGATGGGGGTTGAAAAGCTGCGCATCACCGGTGGCGAACCGCTTGTGCGCCGCAATATCATGTCGTTTTTCAATAGCATGACCCGACATCTTGATAGTGGCGCGTTGAAAGAGCTGACGCTGACCACCAACGGTTCACAGCTGCATCGTTTTGCCGACGATCTGTATGCGGCGGGTGTGCGCCGTGTGAACGTATCGCTGGACACGCTGGACGAAGACAAGTTTGCCAAGGTGACCCGCTGGGGTCGCCTGAAACAGGTGCTGAACGGGATCGACGCAGCGCAGAAGGCCGGGCTGCGGATAAAGATCAACGCCGTGGCCCTCAAGGGGTTCAACGAAGAAGAACTGCCCTTGATCACGAAATGGTGCGCCCAACGGGATATGGATCTGACCTGGATCGAGGTCATGCCAATGGGCGATATCGGCAACGAAGATCGCCTGGACCAGTATTGGTCTCTCAAAGATGTGCGCCAGGAATACGAGAACCATTACACCGTCAGTGATCTGGCCGAGCGGTCCGGCGGGCCGGCGCGCTATGTACGGCTTGAAGAAACTGGCCAAAAGATCGGTTTCATCACACCGCTGTCCCACAATTTCTGTGAAAGCTGCAACCGCGTGCGGCTGACCTGCACGGGCGAGCTGTATATGTGTCTCGGGCAGGAAGACATGGCCGACCTGCGCGCACCCCTGCGCGATCACCCCGACACTGAACAGCCATTGGAAGAGGCGATCCGCGCGGCGATCAACCTGAAACCCAAGGGCCACGCTTTCGACTACTCCCGCCAAACGGTCGACGGCAAGATGAGCCGCCACATGAGCCACACAGGCGGCTGATATGCCGGGCATTCCTGGCCGCCCTACGCTGCTTTATCATCTGTATTGTGGCCTGACTTCCGTTGCGGCCCCGCTTGTCTGGCGCACTGTGCGCAACAAGCTGCAAGCCGCGGACGTTCCCAAAACCCGACAACAGGAACGCTTGGGGCATGCCAGCCTTCCCCGCCCGGACGGAGTATTGCTCTGGTTTCATGCAGCCAGCGTTGGTGAGACCCTGTCCGTCATTAGCTTGATCAAACGGCTGGGTGAGCGCTTGCCCGGGGCCGAGTTCCTGATCACCTCTGGCACGCCTACATCTGCCGCGCTGATCGAAAAACGCATGCCACCCCGCACGCGCCACCAATTCCCGCCGCTGGACACCGCGGGTCCCGTACGGCGTTTTTTAGATCATTGGCGCCCGGATGCAGGTATTTTTGTCGAAAGCGAAATCTGGCCGCGTCTAGTTGTGGAAGGTGCCCGGCGGGGCATTCCGTTGGCGCTTCTGAACGCGCGCCTTTCGGACAAATCCGTCGAAAACTGGAAAAAACACCCCGAGACGGCTCGGTTCGTCTTGGATCATTTCCTTCTGTTCCTAACCCAAAATGACAAAACGGCCCGAAACCTGATTGACATGGGCGCACGTCCTGAGCGCGTTCAACCGGGCACGAATCTTAAGGCGATGTCCGACCCCCTGCCCGTAGATCAGGCCACGCTGTCTGATATCCGCGCGCAGATCGGGAACCGCCCGGTCTGGATCGCAAGTTCAACCCATGCGGGCGAGGAAGAAACGGTTCTGGCCGCCCATTCCGAACTGCTGAGACGGTGGCCAGATCTGTTGCTTTTGCTGATCCCGCGCCACCCTGAACGCCGGTCAGAAGTTACCGCGCTGCTGGACCAAGCCGGACAGAGATCTGCGATCCGCTCGGCGGGCGACACGATCTCAGAGGAAACTCAGGTGTACGTGGCGGACACGCTTGGCGAAACTGGTACGTGGTACGCGCTCTGCCCCATAGTGTTTCTGGGGGGATCTCTAAAAGAGATTGGCGGCCACAACCCGTTCGAACCCGCGCAAGCCGGTGCTGCGGTGATCACCGGGCCCGGCTATTACAACTTTGCTGAGACGTTCGCCCCTTTGATCGCATCGGGCGGCGCGCTGCAAGTCCAAACCTCGGCCGAACTGGCCGAGGCTGTAGCAACATGGCTTACTAACCAAACCGCGCTGGATAAGGCACGCGCCGCGGCAAAAACTTGCGTGAACACCCAAAAAACGGCGCTGGATGCAGTTGTCGAAACACTCTGCACCCAACTTAGCCTCTCAAGCCCGAATTCAACTGCGTCGGGCTGACGGCAAGTCGCTGTCAGGGCGTGTCCTTGCCGTTAACCTTCACGCCGCGGGCATCCGTTGCTCGACAATTTCAGCCCACCAGCTACACCCGGCCGGAATAGCCTCATCGTTGAAGTTGTACTCGGGATGATGCACCGCCGCCGTGTCGCCATTGCCAACGAGAATATAGGCGCCTGGTCGCTCTTCGAGCATAAAGGCAAAGTCCTCGCCGCCCATGATCAACGGCGCCTCATCACAGTTTCCGGACACTGACCGCGCGACTTCTGCTGCAAAATCGGTTTGCTCGTCGCTGTTCACCATCACCGGATACCCCCGGTAATATGTCACCTCAGTAGCTCCGCCGAAGGTCGCAGCAACGCCCTGGCATATTTCGCCGATGCGTTTTTCCGCCAGATCCCGCATCTCTTTGCTCATCGTGCGGACCGTGCCCTTAAGGTGGACTTTCTGCGGGATCACGTTGAACGCTTTGGACGAGGTTTCAAACGACGTGACCGATACCACAACCTGATCCACGGGATCAGCATTGCGCGCCGCAATCGTCTGTAACGCAAGAACCGCCTGCGCAGCCATGACTGTGGTGTCTATCGTCTCATGCGGTTTGGCTGCGTGTCCGCCTTTGCCCTCGAACGTGATGTCGAACTGATCGGTCGCCGCAAAGAAAGCACCCGGACGAATGGCGAAACTGCCGACGGGACGACCGGGCCAGTTGTGCATGCCGTAAACCTCTTGAATGCCCCAGCGGTCCATCATGCCATCTTCGCACATCTCACGACCGCCGCCGCCGCCCTCTTCTGCGGGCTGAAAAATCACAACGACCGTGCCGTCAAAGTTCCGGGTTTCCGACAGGTATTTCGCAGCCCCCAGTAACATGGCTGTATGACCGTCATGGCCGCACGCATGCATGGCCCCATCGGTTTTTGACGCATAGTCCAGCCCCGTTTCCTCGTGGATGGGTAAGGCGTCCATATCGGCCCGCAACCCGATCACCTTGCCGCCTGTGTCGGTTTTGCCCTTGATCACACCAACAACCCCGGTGCGGCCAATGCCGGTCACAACCTCATCGCAGCCAAACTCCTTGAGCTTGTCGGCAACCAAGGCGCTGGTGCGGTGCGTTTCGAACAGAATTTCAGGGTTCTCATGAATGTCGCGCCGCCATTCAGTGATCTGACCCTGCAATTCGGCAAAACGGTTTTTGATTGGCACAGTTCTCTCCCATCTTTTTTTGTCGGAGTGTAACCCCGATTGCGCCTTTATGTCCTTAGTCCAAGCGGGCTGGCCGAAGCGCGCCCGACAGCAAGACAATCAAAACGGCCAAGGGCAACAAGGCCGCGAACGCCAAGCGTAATGTAAGCATTTCGGCAAGAAACCCAATAAGCGGTGGACCGATTAGCAAACCCCCATATGCCAGAGTGGCCACGCTGGCGATGGCCTGCCCCGGTGGCACGTTCAGATCGCTGGCGGCCCTGCTGAACGCAAGCGGCATGATAACTGCGTAGCCGATCCCCATCAGGGCAAACCCGATCAGCGCCAACGCCGGCTCGGCAGTTGAAACAACTGTGAAAACACCCATCGCCGCGCATACTCCGCCAAACCGCGCAGTCGCGACCGGACCAAACCGAGAGATTACGAACCCGCCCGCCAGTCGGAAGGCCACCATGGTCACCGAGAACACCGCATACCCCAATGCCGCAATGCTTTCTTCCGCGCCTGTCACGTCGCGCAGGAATATCGCGCTCCAATCGGCGACGGCCCCTTCTCCAAGTGCGCCGCACAGAGCGGTGAACCCCACAAGGATCAACGCGCCGGACGGCAGCGCGAACACCGCAGCCCCCGAAGATGAGGCCTTGCGTGAAGTCCACCGAACCCTGGACAGTGCCAACGTCAAAGCAACAACAATCCCACCCATCAGCAGAAAGTGCTGCATTACCGTCAGCCCCATCTGCACCGCGCCATACCCGCTGAGGGCACCAAGGCCAGCACCCAAGCTCCACATCGCGTGAAACGAGGACATGACAGGTTTGTCATAGGCGTGTTCAACCTCGGCCGCCCAAGCATTCATGGCGACGTCCATCGAGCCATGAAAGGCCCCAAACACGAACAGAAAACCTGCCAACGCCCAAAAGCTGCCAGCCATCGCCAGCAGGATCAGGGACAGGGTATAAAGCACCGCGATGACCCGCGTGATGGATACAGCCCCAAACCGATCGGTAAGGCGACCCGTCACCGGAAACGAACACACCGCACCGGCCGCCATGAACAACAATCCATAGCCCAACGCCTCATGCGTCAGGCCCAGATGATCCCGCACTGCAGGAATGCGGGATGCCCAAATGCCAAACAGCGCACCGTTCAGGATGAACATGGCGGCAACGGCCCGCCAAGCAGCTGCGATTCCAATCACCGATTACCCTTTGCAGATCGCGTCAAACGGTCCTGTTTTACAGGCTTAGGATACTTTGGCAATCGCGGATTACCTGAGCTTTCCACGGATCTTCCGGACCGCAAACCAAACGATCAACACCACGGGGATTGTAACTGCTGCCGTCAGCGTTCCCTTGCTGACCTCGGAGCTTGTCAGGGGATACAAAAGATAGCTGACCAGCGAGACGGCATAGTAGCTGACAGCCACAACCGACAATCCCTCAACCGTGTGTTGCAACCGCAAGGCCAGGTCGGCACGGCGGTCCATGCTCTCCAGCAAGGCCTGGTTCTGTGCGCTGCGTTCCACATCCACGCGCGTCCGCAGCAATTCGCCCGCGCGGATCGCCCGATCGGACAAAGCCTGCAATCGGCGTTCGGTCGATTTCACCGTTCGCATAGCAGGATCGTAGCGGCGCATCATGAAATCAGCGAAACTCTGACCACCGTGAAACCGCTCTTCCCTAAGCGCCTCGATCCGTTGGTTGACAATCGCCTCATAGGCGCCCGTAGCCCCAAACCGGAAAGAGCATTGGGCTGAGAGGGTCTCCAACTCGATCGACGTTGCCAGCAAATCGGGAAGCAACTCGTCAGGATGGGCCGAGTTGTTGGTCATCTGGCCCATCAGGTCGGTCAGTTTGCCATCCAAAGCCCCGATGCGGGGCGACAACTGTTTGACGCGGGCAAAGCCCAGCATCGACATGGCCTTGTATGTCTCGATTTCGCACAGGCGCTGGATGATCCGCCCCGTCCTGCGTCGCCCCGTACCTTCAGTAACGAAAAGGGCAAACCGCATATGCCCTGTGGCATCTATCCGAAAATCGCTGGCACATATGGCCGAGTCGTCCAAAACCCGCGCCACTGCCAGGCTTTCCGGTTCGAACCAATCGGCCAAGGCGGTCTTGACCGCGTCATCCTCTTCGCGATCAACTACACGCAGCATCACCGAAGTGACCCGCTGACCCGGGCAGGTCGATAGCCAGTCTTTCGGAAAAACCTCGAAATCCACTGGGTCGAACGGGCGGTCACTGACGTTCTGCGTAATCGCAGTGTAGGTGACGAATTCGGTATGCTGTTCCCACTTGAGCCAGTGGCGACCGATCTGCCCCGCGAAATGAGTGGCGTTCGGCTGCGGATGCTGCGCACCGTGCCGGTCCAAAAGGTCGATCAGATGCGTCAAGTCCTCACTGCGATCACGGGCCACTGCGGCCACCGGCTTTTTGATCGCCAGAAAAACCACGGTACACGGCGTTTCGGCCACCGGAAAAGGGCGGGCGTGCAGTTCATTGGCCAAGGTATAGCGCAGCGGGTGGTCGTCCATGGGCGTCATGCGGGGCTCCGTTTCGTCCGTGGCACTATACGACACACCCAGAATACATCAATTCCGTTTTTTTTCAGTCACTTACACGGATACAACAGTATACATTCCCGCTATCTCATTGATTTGGCTGCCACAGCTCGATCGGATTGCCCTCGGGGTCGTGTATCCGTGCGAATTTTCCAACCTCGCTGTTCCAGTCCGGGTTGGCCTCAACCTCTATTCCCGCTGCCTGCAGCTGTTTGGTCAGGGCGTCCAAGTCATCAACGCGGAAATTGATCATCCATTGTTGCTCGTCCCGCCCGAAATACTTGGTGTCCTGAGCGAAGGGTGCAAAAACCGTGTACCCTTCCCGCTGCTTCCACGGCACTGGATCATAGTGATTGACGCCCAGATGCTTCTCATACCAGGCGCTCAACGCTTGAGGGTCGCGCGCACGGAAGAAAACTCCTCCGATGCCATTGACTTTTTGCATGCCCTTTCTCCGATACGGCTCGGACCAAGCATATCACACCCAGCGTGTTTTGACGGGCTACCAATATAGCGAAGGTCAGAAGGCAAAGCACGCGACAGGACAAAGAAAGGGCGCCCCTAGGCGCCCTTGTTACTCGGATTTACCCTATGATCACTCGATCATAGGTATCAGCTTGTCCAACGACTGCTTGGCGTCGCCATAGAACATGCGGGTGTTTTCTTTGAAGAACAACGGATTTTCGATACCCGAATATCCGGTGCCTTGGCCGCGTTTACTGACAAACACCTGCTTGGCGTTCCAGCACTCCAGAACCGGCATGCCGGCGATGGGGCTGTTGGGGTCTTCCTGCGCCGCAGGGTTTACGATGTCGTTCGAGCCGATCACGATGGCAACATCCGTATCCGGGAAATCCTCGTTGATCTCGTCCATTTCCAGAACGATGTCGTAGGGCACCTTTGCCTCGGCCAGCAATACGTTCATGTGGCCCGGCAGACGACCGGCAACGGGGTGGATCGCAAAACGCACCTCTTTGCCCTTGGCGCGCAGCTTGCGAACCAGTTCGGAAACCGACTGCTGTGCCTGCGCGACCGCCATGCCATAGCCGGGGATGATGATGATGCTGTCGGCATCGTTCAGAGCCGCCGCAACACCGTCGGCGTCAATAGCAACCTGCTCGCCCTCGACAGCCATCTGTTCCCCCTGCGGACCACCAAAGCCGCCCAGGATCACGCTGACAAAGTGCCGGTTCATCGCCTTGCACATGATGTAGGACAGGATCGCACCGCTTGATCCCACCAGCGCACCGACCACAATCAGCAGGTCGTTTCCAAGACTGAAGCCGATCGCCGCAGCCGCCCAGCCCGAATAGCTGTTCAGCATCGACACAACCACCGGCATGTCCGCGCCACCGATACCCATGATCAGGTGATAGCCAATGAACAGCGCCGCCACAGTCATCAGGAACAGCGGGAAGAAACCGCCAGAGCTGGTGTACCAGATCAGACAGATGAACGACAAACCCGCCGCCGCAGCGTTTAGCGCATGACCTCCGGGCAGTTTGGTCGCAGCCGACGTCACTTTACCTGCCAGTTTGCCGTAGGCCACGACCGAGCCGGTAAAGGTGATCGCACCGATGAAAATCCCAAGGAACAGTTCAACGTGCAGGATCGCCAGCTCAGCCGAGGTTTTCTTGGCAATCAACGCGGCGAAGGTGCCAAAGCTCTCTTTCGCCAGTTCAGCATCTGCCGACGCCAGTGCCTGAGCCACGTTGCCGATTTCAAAATGCGCGTTGAAACCAACAAATACAGCGGCCAGACCAACCAGCGAGTGCATTGCGGCAACCAGTTGCGGCATCTCGGTCATCTGCACGCGCTGCGCCACATATTGACCGATCAGACCGCCGCCGATGATCAGTAGGATCGACAGCAGCCACAGACCCGAACCCGGACCGACCAGAGTGGCAAAGACCGCCAGCGCCATACCGACGATGCCGTACCAGACCGCGCGTTTGGCGCTTTCCTGGTTCGACAGGCCGCCAAGGGAAAGGATGAACAGAACAGCCGCAACAACATAGGCGGCAGTAGTGAAGCCAAATTCCATGTGCCCGGCCTCCTTAAGATTTCTGGAACATGGCAAGCATGCGCCGGGTTACGAGGAAACCGCCGAAGATATTGATCCCGGCCATGAAGACAGACAGCGCCGCCAGCAGAATGACCAGGAACGACCCCGACCCAATCTGCATCAACGCGCCCACAATGATGATCGACGAGATCGCATTGGTGATCGCCATCAGCGGTGTGTGCAGCGAATGCGAGACATTCCAGATCACCTGGAAGCCCACAAAAATCGCCAACACAAAGACGATGAAGTGCTGCATGAAGCTAGCCGGAGCAACCAGCCCCACCAACAGCATCAGCGCGCCGCCCACACCCAGCAAGGTGAACTGCTGTTTGGTCTGCGCCTTGAACGCCGCGATTTCCTGCGCCTTCTTCTCTTCCGGGGTCAGTTCCTTGACCTCGGGCTTTTTCTGCGCCGCAATCGCCTGCACCTTGGGCGGCGGCGGTGGAAAGGTGATCTCGCCCTCATGGGTCACGGTCGCGCCGCGGATCACGTCATCTTCCATGTCATGATTGATCTGGCCGTCCTTCTCGGGCGTCAGGTCCGTCATCATGTGACGGATGTTGGTCGCGTACAGAGACGAAGACTGTGCCGCCATACGGCTGGGGAAGTCGGTGTAACCAACGATGGTCACGCCATTGTCGGTCACGACCTTCTCGTCCGGCACGGTGCCTTCGACATTGCCGCCCCGTTCCGCCGCAAGGTCAACGATGACCGAGCCCGGCTTCATCGCCTTTACCATATCCTCAAGCCAAAGCTTTGGCGCCGGGCGATTTGGGATCAGGGCGGTGGTGATGACGATATCCATTTCCGGAGCAAGCTCACGGAACTTGGCAAGCTGCGCGTTGCGGAATTCTTCCGACTGAACCGAAGCATAGCCGCCGGTGGCTGAACCGTCTTGTTGTTCTTCTTCAAAGTCCAGATAGACGAATTCCGCCCCCATGGATTCGACCTGCTCGGCCACTTCGGGGCGCACGTCGAACGCATAGGTGATCGCACCCAGCGAGGTCGAGGTCCCGATCGCGGCCAGACCGGCCACACCTGCGCCAACGATTAGCACCTTGGCAGGCGGCACCTTACCCGCCGCCGTCACCTGACCGGTGAAGAAACGACCAAAGTTGTTGCCCGCCTCGATCACCGCGCGATAGCCAGCGATATTCGCCATCGACGACAGCGCATCCATCTTCTGAGCACGTGAGATACGCGGCACCATCTCCATGGCGATCACGTTTGCGCCCTTGGATTTGGCCAGCTCCATCCCCTCTTCATTCCCTGCAGGATTAAAGAACGAGATCAGCGTCTTGCCCTTGTTCAGGCGTTTCATTTCGGTCTCGGTCGGCACCCGAACCTTGGCAATGATATCAGCCGCCTTCCACAATGCCGCAGCTGTTTTGACCACCTCAACCCCGGCAGCTTCATACGCTGCATCGGAAAAACCAGCTGCCTGACCGGCCCCTTTCTCGATCAGGCACTCATAGCCCAGTTTCTGCAATTGCACGGCAGACTCAGGCGTCATTGCAACCCTGTTCTCGCCGTCAAAAATCTCTTTCGGTGTGCCTATTTTCACTGGCAGTCCCCCTAAATTTCACTCTGTTCGATCGGGTGAGCGGTATTGTTTGTTAAGCAAACGTTTATCTTGCGCAACATTGTTTCACAAGCATGGCAATCGTTACGCTGTGTCACCGGTTGTGCCATGCTAAATCCATCTGCGTGTTTTGCGTTCATAGCGAGCGAAATCCGCACGAAAAGTGCGACGCAAGCGGTCCTCCTCGGGCAGGATAAAGCGGCGCTCTAACACCCAGACAAAAACCGGGATCAATAGCAAAGACAGTACTGCATCGAACCGCAGGACCAACCCAGCAAATATCAGAACATCGCCAACATAGATCGGGTTGCGGCTGCGCTTGTAAATACCCGATTGCACCAGCGCATCTGGTGTTTGATGCGGAACAACGGTTGTTTTGTGACGGCGGAATTCGACGACCGCCATGACCGCTATTAAGATGCCGCCCCCGATCAGAAATCCGCTGAGCAAATCGGTCAAACCGCTTTCCAGTGACAGCCCCATTGGCAGGTGACGCGCCTGTAGCCAAGCCAGCAATACAAAACCGGCAAGCCAAACAGGAGGGACATTGATCCAGCGCATAGTCAGTTCTCAGGCCTTACATCACGTAAAGCACGTGACATTTCTGAGCGCTGTCCTAACGCTTTGAGACCAGATTGGCAAAAGTTCAGGTTGTCGCATCGATGGACAGGCAGAAATGGATAGGATACGCCAGACGAAATCACCGCAACACAGTACAAAGGTAGAGACCCCAGTATGACCGACTTTGCCGCAACCAAAGCCATGTTCGATCTGCCCGAGGGCATCATTTATCTGGACGGCAATTCGCTTGGCCCCCTGCCAAGCACTGCGGGTAAGCGCGTGAATGACATGATGGCTAAGGAATGGGGACAGATGCTGATCACGGGCTGGAACAAGGCCGGGTGGATGGCTCTGCCCACGGCTTTGGGGGATCGTATCGGGCGGTTGATAGGTGCCGCGCCCGGATCGATCGTGACCGGCGATACCTTGTCAATCAAAGTGTATCAGGCCGCCGCTTCGGCACTGGAACTGCGCCCTGATCGAAAAGTTGTACTGTCGGACAGCGGTAACTTCCCGTCCGATCTTTATATGGTGGAAGGTCTGTTGCGATCGCTCGGGTCCGACTATGAGCTGCGCGTTGTTGCGCCCGAGGATGTGGCCGCGAATATCACAGAAGATGTCGCTGTTCTTATGCTGACCGAAGTCGACTATCGCAGCGGTCGCATGCACGACATGAAAGCACTGACCGAACTGGCACATGCCAACGGCGCAGTAACAGTCTGGGATCTGGCCCACTCTGCCGGTGCGATCCCCGTAGATCTGACCGGCTGCAACGTCGATTTCGCGGTGGGATGTACATACAAGTATCTGAACGGAGGACCGGGCGCGCCAGCCTTTATCTATGTCGCGCCACGCCTTGCGGATCGGGCACGACCGGCCCTGTCAGGCTGGCTGGGGCACGAGGCGCCCTTTGCTTTCGACTTGGACTACCGCCCCGGCACCGGGATTGAGAGGATGCGCGTTGGAACCCCTCCGATCCTGCAAATGACCGCCTTGTCAGCCGCGATGGATATCTGGGACATGGCTGATATGGCCGATGTGCGCGCCAAGTCCATTGAGCTGACCGAGTTGTTCATTGCCCGCGTCGAAGCAGCCTGCCCCGAGCTTGAGCTGGTCAGCCCGCGTGATCCGAACCAGCGCGGCAGTCAGGTGTCGTTCCGCTTTGATGACGGATATGCCGCCATGCAGGCCTTGATTGCCCGCGGTGTAATCGGAGATTTCCGTGCGCCCAACATCATGCGCTTTGGCTTTACCCCACTTTACATCGACGAGAAGGATGTGGAAGGCGCCGTTGAGATCCTCGCCGATATAATGAACAACCGCCTGTGGGACACGCCCGAGTACAAGGTGCAGCAGCGGGTTACCTGACCTCAAGCCCCGCACCGATCAGGGACGCGATCTGGGCAACCTGCTTTTCATAGGTCTCGGCCCCCGCGCCGGCCAGCTTGAGCCCCTTTAGCGTGGCGGTGATTGTCCACCCGGTTTCGGCTGCATCCGCTGGCATTTTGACCCGACCAGCCTGCGCTTGCTGAGTCAGCCAGTCTGCATAAAGACCCGCCAGTTTAGCTTCACCCTCGGCAATGATGTCGGCCGCCATGGACTTGGTGTTGTCCAGCATCTCAAGCCCGTGAGGCGAGGCCAATATGGTCGCCATCCCGGCAGTTTGTGCCTGCACTGCACGTGTGAGAACCTCGGGCACCGTGCCTGAGGTCGCCAGCGCCTCGGCCACGGAAGCGCTTTTGTCGGCGTAATAAACCTCAGTCAGTTTTCTGACGATCGCCTCTTTGTTCTTGTAGTGCAGATACACTGCCGGGCGGGACATGCCGGCGCCGCGCGCGATGTCATCCATCGACGTTTTCCGGTACCCATAAGCGGCAAACGCCTGAAAGGCCGATGCCAGGATTGCCTTTTGCCGTGGATCGTCAATTGTGTCCGTCATATCTGAACTGGTGACAGTTTCCGTCTATTTTGTCAATTGACATAGTGACATTTTACGACAATTATGTCAGAAACCAGCCACAGCTATGTGAGGTGCGCCATGGCAACCGCCCTGAAGATCAACGGAAAGCAACATCAGATTGACCTGCCCGACGACGTACCCTTGCTTTGGGTATTGCGGGATGAGGTCGGTTTGACCGGAACCAAATTCGGCTGTGGTGTTGCGGCCTGCGGGGCTTGTACCGTTCATATTGATGGTGAAGCCGTACGCTCATGCCAGGTGGCACTGTCGGATGTCTGGGGCGATGTCACGACAATCGAAGGGATCGGATCGCCTGATGCGATGGCTGCAATCCAACAAGCGTGGGTCGATCACCAAGTGGCGCAATGCGGGTACTGCCAGTCAGGTCAGATCATGCAGGCCGCTGCGTTGCTTGCGGAAAATCCTGCCCCCTCGGACACGGATATTGATGACGCCATGCAAGGCAACCTATGTCGCTGTGGCACCTACCCTCGCATTCGCGCTGCCATTCATGACGCAGCCAGCAAGTTGAAGGAGGCGTAAACAATGGCATCCGTTGGTAAAATCCTTCGTCGCACCTTCCTTATCGGTTCGGCCGCGATTGTCGGTGGCGTCGCGTTTGGCGCCTATTACGTCAGCCGCCCCGCTGCGAACCCGCTGAAACCCGGTGAAGGTCAGGCGGCGCTGAACCCGTTTGTTTTGATCGACCAGAACGGCGTTACCCTTTTTGCCCCCCGCGCCGAAATGGGACAGGGTGTCCAGACGACTTGGGCTGCGCTGATTGCCGAGGAACTTGATGTCGATCTGGATCAGATCACCGTTCTGCACGGCCCTGCGGCGGCGGCTTACTATAACTCGGCCCTGATAGGGGAAGGCCTGCCCAACAAAGGGTATGATATCTCTGATTTCCAGCACAATCTGGGCGAAGCGTTGGGTGTTCTTGGTAAAACGCTCAGCTTGCAGGTGACCGGTGGCTCGACCTCAATGAAAGATGGGTTCGAAAGGATGCGTCAGGCCGGCGCTTCGGCACGTGAGACGCTGAAGCGCGCTGCCGCCAACCGTCTGGGCGTTGATCCCGCTGACCTGAAAACGGCGTCGGGCCATGTCATTGCACCCAGCGGCGATAAGATCGCCTATACCGATCTGGCGGTGGACGCGGCTGTGCTGGAACCGGTTGATGTCCCTCTGCGGGATCCGTCAGAATGGCGCTATCTCGGACAGACCCAACCGCGTTTGGACATGGTGGAAAAGGCAACCGGCACCGCAGAATTCGCTGTCGACGTTCGCTTGCCCGGTATGAAATTCGCCGCCGTTCGCATAAATCCCAAGCTGGGCGGCGCGATGAACGGCTACGACGACAGTGCTGCGAAATCCATGCCCGGGGTTGAAAAAGTAGTCGATCTGGGCACCGGGGTCGCGGTAATCGCCAACAACACATGGCTGGCCAATCAGGCGGTCGAAGCGATTGATGTCGACTGGGCAGACGCCCCTTACCCGCCGGACACCGAAGGCATCTTTGCAAAAATTGCCGAAGCGTTTGACGAGGCCCCGAACTCGACCATGCGGGATGACGGCGATGTCAGCGTCACACCCGACGGCGCGACCGAGATTATGGCGGAGTATCAAGTGCCGTATCTGGCCCACGCAACGATGGAGCCGATGAACGCAACAGCGCTGTTTACCGGCGATGCGCTGGAAGTGTGGTGCGGAAATCAGGCCCCGACCCTGATCAAATTCCGCGTTGCAAACACGGCCAATCTGGACACAGAGGCAGTGCAAATTCACACCACTTACTTAGGTGGCGGTTTTGGTCGCCGGGGTGAGTTGGACTTTGGTGAAATTGCGACCAAGGTTGCCATGGCGATGCCCGGCACTCCGGTGCAGACAACCTGGAGCCGCGAAGAAGACATGCGCCATGACTATTTCCGCCCCGGTGCCATCGCCCGCATGCGAGGCGCAGTTCAGGATGGCAAGGCCGTTCTGATCGACGGCAAGGTGGCGGCGCAATCCTGCACACAGCAGGCAGTGACGCGCTATACCGGTATGCCCGGCGCTGGTCCGGACAAAGTTCTGGTCGAAGGTTTTTTCAACCAACCCTATGCGGTGCCGAACTACCGAATGAGCGGCCACATCGCCAAATTGGATGTTCCGGTGGGGTTTTGGCGTTCGGTCGGAAACAGCCATAACGGATTCTTCCACGAAACCTTTGTGGATGAGATGGCCCACGCCGCTGGTCAGGACCCGCTTGAATTCCGGCTGGAGCTAATGAAGACCGAGCATGCCCCGTCGGCCGGATGTCTGGAAGCCGTGAAGGAAATGTCAGGCTGGACAGGTCAGACGCCGGATGGTGTGGGCCGGGGCGTTGCCTTCACCTATAGCTTCGGCACTCCGGTTGCTCAGGTCATTGAGGTGGTTGACGAGGACGGCACCATTCGCATCAGCAAGGCCTGGATCGCCTGTGACATGGGGCTGGCCCTGGACCCCGAGAACGTCAAGGCGCAGATGTTTGGCGGCATGATGTACGGGTTGTCAGCCGCGTGTTACGGCGAGATCACCTTTGCCGAAGGTGAAGTCGAGCAGTACAACTTCCCCGACTATGATGCGCTGCGGATGCACACTGCGCCACAGGTCGAAGTGCGCGTCTTGGAAACCAACCGTCACATGGGGGGCGCGGGTGAACCCGGAACCCCTCCGTCGATGCCCGCGCTTGGAAATGCGCTGTTCGACCTAACCGGAGAGCGCGCCCGCAAACTGCCACTCAATCAGCAGTTTAACCTACTGATCTGACACGTATCAGGCGAGCGAAACAGACAGCAGGCTTCAAGCGATCCGGCGAAACGCGGCCCGTCCGCAGGTCGACCATGTCTGAACGGCCTGACCAAATTTCTGAAACAGCGGTCGAGACACAGGATCGTTGATTGCATCCCATTCCGGGTGCCATTGAACCGACAGAGTAAAACCTGGGGCGTCTTGGATATACATCGCCTCCGGCGTGCCATCCGGGGCATAGCCGTCAATGACCACGCGTTCGCCAACTGTTTTGATCCCCTGCCCGTGCAGCGTGTTCGTCATAACTTCGGTCGCTCCGAACAGTTGATGAAAAACTCCGTCCTCAGACAGAGTCACCACATGGCGCAGCGCAAACTTTTCCTCCAACGTGCCATCGGGTGGCATGCGGTGATTCATCCGACCCGGCAGATCGCGAATTTCAGGGTACAGCGTACCGCCCATGGCCACGTTGACCTCTTGAAAGCCGCGGCAGATGCCCATGAATGGTTGACCGCGCTCGACGCAAGCCCGGACCAGAGGAAGCGTGATTGCATCCCGCGCCCGATCAAACTCTCCATGGGCGTCGGTGGCGTCCTCGCCGTATTCCTCGGGGTGCACATTCGGGCGCCCGCCGGTCAGCAGAAACCCATCGCAGACCTCCAACAGTTCCTCGACCGAGACATAGCGTGGGTCGGACGGAATAAGCAGCGGCAGGCAGTTCGAAACATTCGCAACCGCGTCCGAGTTCATCGTTCCGCCCGCATGGGTCGGGTACTCATCATTCAGGATGTAGGAGTTACCGATGATACCGACGACCGGTCGAGACATGCCGCTTCCCTTGCTGTTTTCTTGTTCACACGAACGCTATCCGCAGTGGATCGAACGTGCAACAAAACACGCCCTGTATGACAGCGCAAGGCTGTGTTCAGTCGCGCACAGTGTGATCCAGAAACCTCAGGCGTACGGGAGAGTTGCCCACGCCGGGACCCGAACCTTAAACTGGCACGGCTCTTCCCCGGCGCGGTGATCCAAGTCAGCTTTCTCCGGTCAAACCAGCGGCCTCGATCCCGGCCATGCCTGCAACGACGTCATTGTCGGACGTGTCGCCCGTGACACCAATCGCGCCGATAACTGCCCCTTTGCGATCCCGCAGAAGGATGCCGCCCGGAACCGGGACGACCTGCCCACCATAAACACCGTTTACCGCCGCCATGAAATAAGCCTGTGCCTCGGCCCGCTGCATTTGCGCGGTGCCCGCCATACCCAACATGACCGAGCCATAGGCCTTACCATGCGCGATCGGGAACCGTCCCGGCGCCGCGCCATCTTCGCGTTCAAATGCGATGACGTGCCCACCCGCATCCAGTACAACAACTGAAAGGGGTTTAAGGTCCATCTCACGACCCTTTTCAAGGGTTTTTCGGATGATCGTGCGGGCTTTGCGCAAAGAAACTGCCATTTTCTGTCCTATCGTGTTTTCAGGTTAAAGGCTGGCTTTCAACTCAAGACGGCGGGCATGCAGGACCGGTTCAGTATAGCCCGAAGGCTGTATCCGCCCTTTGAACACCAAATCGCAGGCAGCCTGAAAAGCCACACCATCAAATCCCGTAGCCATTGGGCGATATTCGGGGTCACCTTCGTTCTGGCGGTCCACCACTGCCGCCATTTTCTGCATCGCGGCCATCACCTGCTCTTTGCTGACAACGTCGTGATGCAGCCAGTTGGCCAGTGCTTGAGAGGATATCCGGCAGGTTGCGCGGTCTTCCATCAAGCCAATGTCGTTGATGTCTGGTACTTTCGAGCACCCGACGCCTTGGTCGATCCAGCGCACCACGTACCCAAGAATACCCTGCGCGTTGTTCTCAATCTCGCGCGTGATTTCCTCATCGCTCAGATTGCGGCCGGCCAGTAATGGTATCGTCAACAAATCCTCAAGCGAGGCGCGCGCGCCACCAGCTGCCAGTTCGTCCTGACGGGCCAAAACATCCACACTGTGATAATGTGTTGCGTGCAGCGTTGCAGCGGTTGGGGACGGCACCCATGCGCAGGTGGCGCCAGACTTCGGATGGCCGATTTTGGCCTCAAGCATATCATGCATCCGGTCGGGCACCGCCCACATGCCCTTGCCGATCTGCGCCTTGCCTTTCAGGCCGCAAACCAACCCGATATCGACGTTGCGATCCTCGTAGGACGCGATCCATGGTGTGTTTTTCATATCCCCCTTGGGCAGCATCGGACCTGCCTCCATCGAGGTATGGATCTCGTCCCCCGTCCGGTCGAGGAATCCTGTGTTGATAAAGGCCACGCGCGTTTTTGCAGCACGGATGCACTCCCTGAGGTTAACCGAGGTGCGGCGCTCTTCGTCCATTATGCCCAGCTTCACGGTGTTACGCGGCAGGCCAAGGATGTCTTCGACCATATCGAAAATCTCGACCGAGTACGCAACTTCTTCCGGGCCATGCATCTTGGGTTTGACCACATAAACCGATCCCTTGACCGAGTTTCCGCCTTCACGAGCCAAATCGTGCATGGCGATCAGCGTCGTACAGAGCGCGTCCATCAGGCCCTCGCCGATCTCATTGCCCTCGGCGTCCAGAATCGCGGGGTTGGTCATAAGGTGCCCCACGTTCCGCACCAGCATCAATGAGCGGCCTTTCAGCTTGGCCTGACCCCCACCGGCGGTGGTGTACTCCAGATCATCCGCCAGCTTGCGGGTAAATGTGGTGCCGCCTTTGGTGACTTGCTCGGTCAGGTCACCCCTCATCAGGCCCAGCCAGTTACCATATGCAACCACCTTATCCTCGGCGTCGACACAGGCGACTGAGTCTTCGCAATCCATGATCGTCGACAAGGCCGATTCCAGCACGACATCCGCGATACCCGCCGGATCAGAGGCACCAATAGTGCTGGAGGCATCAATAACGATCTTGATGTGCAACTCATTGTTTTTCAGCAGAATGAACTCCGGGTTTTCCGCAGCGCCACCATACCCAACGAAACGTGAGGCATCCGCAAGTGTTGGCACCAGTGCGCCGTTTTCAACCCGCAACTCAGCCGCATCCGCCCAAGACCCGTTTGCCAAAGGCGCAGCGTCGTCCAGAAACCCCTTGGCCCAAGCGATCACCCTCGCGCCCCGGGCCGCGTCGTACCCGCTGCCGGTCGGCAGGTCACCCAGCGCGTCGGTGCCATAGAGGGCGTCATACAAGCTGCCCCAACGCGCATTGGCTGCGTTTAACGCGAAACGCGCGTTGGTTATTGGCACTACCAATTGCGGTCCGGGTGTTTGCGCAATCTCGGGATCAACATTGGTGGTTTCAATCTGGAAATCGGTGCCTTCTTCAACCAGATAGCCGATTTCGCGCAAGAATGCCTGATACGCGGCGGCGTCGTGCTGCTGCCCTTTCCGCTCCAGATGCCACGCGTCCAATTGCCCTTGGATTTCTTCCCGCTTTGCCAGCAGCGCGCGATTTTTCGGACCCAGCTCAGCCACCATGCGGGACAGGCCGTCCCAAAAGGCGTCAGCAGTTACACCCGTGCCCGGCAGAGCCCGATCTTCGATGAATTCGGCCAGAACGGTATCAACTTGCAGTCCGCTGCGCGTTTGTCTGCTGCTCATGAGGTCCCTCTCTCTCGTGTGTACGCCACTGTATTCCGGATGCATTTAGAACGATTGTTTCCGATAGGCAACGCGCACGAGGCCGCTGCGGTAAAACAGACTTACCAAAACTTCGGATCGCACCGTCTCGGTTGAAGATTGCACCGCTTGCAGCCCACCGCCGCAAGCCATAACGTCGCGCCAGACATGAACCGATGCGAGGCCCCCGATGCGTGACGCAGCCCCTACCACGATCTACCTTAAAGACTACACGCCCTTTGGCTATCTGGTGGACAGCGTGCATCTGACCTTTGATTTGGCCGATCACGCCACACGCGTCACGTCGCGCATTGCCTTCCGCCCCAATCCGGACGCCACAGATCGAACGTTTTTTCTGCATGGCGAGGATTTGACCCTAGTCCGCGCCGCCATCGACGGGGCCGAGATCACACCCGATGTCACCGAGACTGGCCTGACCGCCGACGTTCCAAACGCGCCTTTCATCTGGGAAGCGATTGTCGAGATCGACCCGGGCAACAACACCGCGCTTGAGGGGCTGTACATGTCGAACGGTATGTATTGCACGCAGTGCGAGGCCGAAGGGTTCCGCAAGATCACCTACTACCCCGACCGGCCAGACGTGATGTCCACCTTCACCGTGCGCATCAATGGCGATTTGCCGGTGCTGCTGTCGAATGGCAACCCCTCAGGCAAAGGCAAGGGCTGGGCAGAATGGACCGATCCGTGGTCCAAACCCGCCTATCTGTTTGCTTTGGTGGCAGGCGACCTGATCGCGCATCCCGGCCAGTTCACCACGATGTCGGGCCGCGATGTTGCATTGAACCTCTGGGTCCGCCCCGGCGATGAAGGCAAATGCGCCTTCGGGATGGAGGCGTTGAAAAAGTCCATGAAATGGGACGAAGACGTCTATGGCCGTGAATACGATCTGGATGTCTTCAACATCGTGGCGGTGGACGATTTCAACATGGGCGCGATGGAGAACAAGGGGCTGAACATCTTTAACTCCTCGGCCGTTCTGGCCAGCCCGGAAACCTCGACCGATGATAATTTCGAACGCATTGAAGCGATCATCGCGCATGAATACTTCCACAATTGGACAGGCAACCGCATCACTTGCCGCGACTGGTTCCAACTGTGTTTAAAAGAGGGTCTGACCGTCTTCCGCGATGCGCAGTTCACATCTGACATGCGCTCGGCCCCGGTGAAACGAATCCATGACGCCATAGACCTGCGCGCGCGGCAATTCCCCGAAGACAACGGGCCATTGTCGCACCCTGTCCGACCCGAGAGCTTTCAGGAAATCAATAACTTCTACACGGCCACAGTTTATGAAAAAGGGGCCGAGGTGATCGGAATGCTGAAACGATTGGTCGGGGATGAGGCGTACAAACAGGCGCTAGACCTCTATTTCGACCGCCACGACGGGCAGGCCTGCACCATCGAGGATTGGCTGAAAGTGTTCGAGGACACGACAGGCCGCGATCTGACCCAGTTCAAACGCTGGTACAGTCAGTCAGGGACGCCGCGCGTTACCGTGTCCGAAGATTGGGCGGACGGCGTTTATACTCTGACCCTGAAACAACGAACCGAAACGACCCCTGGTCAGTCAGAGAAGCTTCCGCAAGTGATCCCGGTCGCCGTTGGCTTGCTGAGCCCGAACGGGGATGAAGTGCGCCAAACCGAGGTGCTGGAACTGACAGAGGCCGAACAGAGCTTTGAATTCACCGGTTTGGCGGCCAAACCCGTGGCTTCGATTCTGCGGGATTTCTCGGCTCCGGTCATTCTCGAACATGACCATACGGATGCGGAACGCGCCTTTCTGTTGGCGCATGACACTGATCCGTTCAACCGCTGGCAGGCCGGACGATCGCTGGCGCAAGACACCTTACTGCGCATGATAAAGCACGATGCCGCGCCGGGGGCGGACTATCTGGATGGTATGCTGACCGTTTTGCGGGACAGAGATCTGGACCCCGCCTATCGCGCCTTGATGCTGGGCCTGCCGACGCAGTCAGAGTTGGCGGCCGCGTTGTTTGAAAGCGGTGAAACCCCTGATCCGATGGCGATTTGGACTGCAGTAGAGACCCTCCGGCAGGCGACGGCCCAACATGTTCAGGACCTGCTACCACGACTGCTCAGCGAAACGCAGATCGACGCACCGTTCAGCCCAGACGCCGAACAAGCTGGCAAACGCGCGCTTGGCGGTGCGGTTATGTACCTGACTTCGCGGCTTGATGGCGGCATCAAAGCAGCCGAAGAGTACGCCGCTGCTGACAACATGACCCGCCAGTTGACTGCTCTGTCCTGTCTCTTGCGGGCAGGCACGGGCCAGGCGGAACTGACAAGCTTTTACAATCAGTGGCAACATGACCGGCTGGTGGTTGACAAGTGGTTTGCCCTGCAAGTGTCTACAGCCACACCCGAAGCAACGGTTGAGGTCACACGCGCGCTGACACAGCACGCTGATTTCAATTGGAAAAACCCGAACCGATTCCGCTCGGTCATCAGTGCGCTCGCGATGAACCATGCCGGGTTTCACCGCCCTGACGGGGCCGGTTATGAGCTGCTTGCGGATTGGTTGATCCGTCTGGATCCGGTCAACCCACAAACAACGGCCCGAATGTGCTCGGCTTTCCAGACATGGAAACGCTACGACGCTGAGCGACAGGGCCTCATGCAAGCGCAGCTGACCCGTATCGCCGAAACACCAAACCTGTCGCGCGATACCACGGAAATGGTGTCCCGTATCCTTGGCGCATGAGCCCGTACAGTTTCACGCGCAACAATCGGACGCGACGCGGCGTCCTGACTCTGATCGGCATCTATGCGGGGCTGTTGGCGCTGGTGATCGTGTTTGATGCAGCATGGTGGCTTGTTGTGTTGCTCGGCCTGACCACCTTGCCTGCCCTTTGGGACATCATACAGGACACTCAAGCAGGGCTGACGTTGGATACCGACCGGATTCGTTGGTTTTCTGGCAACCGCGAGGGCGAGGTTGCGTTGTCCGATATTGATCACGTCCGTTTGGACACACGCTGGGACTTTTCGGTGCGCAGCGCACTGGTTCTGACGTCAGACAAACGGATTCGCCTGCCGGATGAGGCTATGCCGCCGCATAAGGAGCTTGAGGCCGTCTTGCAGAAAGCCGGGTTGCGGGTTGAACGGCATCATTTTCGCGTTTTCTGAAACAGTCATAATGAAAAATGCCTGTTAGTTTCTGCTTTATGTCCAATAAAGTGCCATAAGCTTGAATTTGAACCAACCTTCGGTCAGAGTTTTCGACAAGCTTACAAGTTGTTTTGATTTCGAGTTTTCCCATGTTTCGGTTTTTCAGGGCGCGTCAGGCCCAATCCTCTCATCCTTCCAAAAGCTCAACGCAGAGCCTGCCCAACGTGAATTGCGGCGTGACTTCGACGCTCCCGGATAGAGGGCAATTGAACATCCCATTGGCCGACGTCAAAGCCGAAGACTTGGCGGCCCGCGATGCGATTGGGCGTGGTCGCACGCTGGCCAGACAGGATCGATGGGCAGAATTGTCTCGTCAAATGCGCGCAGCAGACAAAAACCGTGCAGCCGCGCCGGATGGCACACCCATCGCGGATCTGCTTGCCTTTGGCGCTCGGTCCGATGTGGTTCTCGCGGTCGAACACGCGTTGTCTGATGGGAATGCACTGTGCGAGTACGACCTGCTTGGCGGAATTTCCGAGCTTGAAGACGAAATGCGCGCGCACCCGGATGATGCGATGATTGCGCTTGTGGTCGCGCTGACGCATATCGACCTAGCCTGGGCGTGGCGCGGAACGGCAACGGACGCAACCCTTCCGCCATTACACCGTTCCCGCTGTGCAGCCCATTTCGACCGGGCCGCAGCATTATTGCCGAAATGTCGCGCGGCGTTGCCGGACAGCCCGATCGTCGCCGCCGCAAGCTGCGCACTTTTGGCTGGCCAACGCAAAGCGAGTCTTCGTGTTGCTGATGAATATGAGCGGCTGATCTCGCTAGACCCCAACAATCAGCGCCACATGCGCGCGATGGGCACCCATCTGTTGCCCCGGTGGTTTGGCAGCTACGCAGAGCTTGAGGTTCAAGCCCTGCGTAACGCGGCCCGGACCCACGACATCTGGGGCGCCGGCGGTTACACATGGGTGCAATTCGACGCCATCACCTTGGACGAAGAGGCGTGCGCCCGGCTGGATGTTGAGTACTTTCTGGAAGGTCTCTATGACATTCTGCACCATCGGCCGGATCAGCAAACAGTCAACATGCTATCGGCCTATTGCGCCATCACGATACAGAACGGCCCGCGGCAGAATGAAAAAGCTGAAACTGTGCGCGCGCAAATTCACGAGGCCGCACACGGGCTAATCCGTGACCACATGACCGAACTGCACCCAATGATCTGGGCGCATGCGGCGAACGGGTTCAACAACTCAGTCCGTATAAACTCGGCCGAGCGGTTCGCGGCCCGCGGTCAGCGCGACGCACTGCGCGCCATCGGCGACCTGTTCCGTGAAGAGTTGCTCAGCGGTATGGATGTAACCTTCACCCCGTCGGGGTTGCGCCTGTCCCAGCACTGATTCCCCCTTGCCCCTAGCCCGTGCCGGGCCTAATACGCAGGTTTAGACTTCTGCGGAAATGAGGCGCGCCATGCTCGACCTGACATACGAAATGCCCAAACCCAAAACCATCGCCGGGGCCAAGCACGATTGGGAACTGGTAATCGGGATGGAGGTGCACGCTCAGGTCTCATCCAATGCCAAGCTGTTCTCGGGCGCGTCGACGAAATTCGGGGCCGAGCCGAATGCAAACGTGGCCTTTGTGGATGCGGCGATGCCGGGCATGCTGCCGGTGATCAACGAGTACTGCGTTGAACAGGCGGTGCGCACAGGGTTGGGCCTGAAGGCAGATATCAACCTGAAATCGGCTTTCGACCGCAAGAACTACTTCTATCCCGACCTGCCGCAGGGCTATCAGATTTCTCAGTTATACCACCCCATCGTGGGCGAAGGTGAAGTGCTGGTCGAAATGGGCGATGGCACCGCGCGCATGGTTCGCATCGAACGCATTCACATGGAGCAGGACGCGGGCAAGTCGATCCACGATATGGACCCGCATATGTCCTTTGTCGACCTGAACCGCACAGGCGTCTGCCTGATGGAGATCGTGTCGCGCCCCGACATCCGTGGGCCGGAAGAGGCCGCCGCCTATATAGCCAAGCTGCGCCAGATCATGCGGTATCTGGGCACATGCGACGGCAACATGCAGAATGGTAACCTGCGCGCGGACGTAAACGTTTCGATCTGTTTGCCGGGTGCGTATGAGAAGTATCAGGAAACACAGGATTTCTCGCACTTGGGAACGCGCTGCGAGATCAAAAACATGAACTCGATGCGCTTTATCCAGCAGGCGATTGAGGTCGAAGCCCGCCGTCAGATCGCCATCGTCGAACGCGGTGGACAGGTCGAGCAGGAAACGCGCCTGTACGATCCGGACAAGGGTGAAACACGATCCATGCGGTCCAAAGAAGAGGCGCATGATTATCGTTACTTCCCTGATCCCGACCTGCTGCCGCTGGAAATCGAGCAGGCATGGGTGGACGATATCGCCGCCAAGCTGCCCGAATTACCGGACGACAAGAAAGCCCGCTTTATCAACGAGTTTGGGCTGACCGACTATGACGCATCCGTCCTGACTGCCGAGGTAGAGTCAGCCGCGTATTTTGAAGAGGTTGCCAAAGGCCGCAACGGTAAACTGGCGGCGAACTGGGTCATCAACGAACTGTTTGGTCGCCTGAAGAAAGAAGATCACGACATCACCGACTCGCCGGTCTCTCCGGCGCAACTGGGTGCAATCATCGATCTGATTTCCTCGGACGCGATCTCGGGCAAAATCGCCAAGGACCTGTTCGAGATCGTCTATACCGATGGCGGTGACCCGGCGAAGATCGTTGAAGACCGCGGCATGAAGCAGGTCACCGACACGGGTGCAATCGAGGCCGCGCTGGATGAGATCATCGCCGCTAACCCCGCGCAGGTCGAAAAGGCGAAGGTGAACCCAAAGCTTGCAGGTTGGTTCGTGGGTCAGGTCATGAAAGCAACTGGCGGCAAGGCCAACCCTAAGGCGGTGAACGAGCTGGTCGGTAAAAAACTAGGCTCGTAACCTTTTAAGGGCACCCAATCCTGGCGGCAGGTTTTTGCAAAATCCTGCCGCTTTAAATTTTCCGGGTGTTTTCGCGCAATGCTGACTTTCGCCAAATCAACCGCATGTTAAGTTGCCATAACCCGGCAATCAGGAAGATCCAATGCAGCGCTATGAGTACAAGGTCGTTCCCGCCCCGCAAAAAGGCACGAAAGCCAAAGGTGTAAAAACCGCCGAAGGCCGGTTTGCCGCAACGATTGAGCAAGTGTTGAACCAATTGGGTCAAGACGGCTGGGAATATCAACGCGCAGAGCTTTTACCAAGCGAAGAAAGGGCAGGCCTGACCGGATCTACCGTGAATTGGCGCAATGTGCTTGTCTTCCGCCGCGCGATTGAGGCGGTCGAGGTTGCAGCCCCTGTCCTGGAAGGGACTCCCGACGAAACTCCGGTTGCGCAGCCCGTTCCAGGACCAGAAATCGTCACAGCGCCGGAACCAATTTCCGAAGAGGTCAAAGACCCTCCGTTGACGCTGAAGGACGCAAAGATTGAATTCCGCCACTCAGACAAATCATAGGGTTTGGCGTCGCGGCGGCCCATCCCGCATCAAAACCAGGGGCTTGCCGGTATGATCGCAGCACTTTGCGTTTAAAAGCTCTGGGCTGAACTGAAGTAAAGCGCCTAAGGCGCGCATTAGGTTCCGATATCCAGTGCCAGCGCATGTATCCGCGGCACGATGTCACCTAACGCCTTGTGCACCGCCCGATGGCTGGCGACACGGGATTGGCCTTCGAATGCACTGGCGCGAATAAACACGTTGAAGTGACTTTCCCCACCTTCCTGATAGCCTGCATGCCCTCGGTGGCTTTCGCTATCATCGACAACCTTCAGCTCTCGCGGGTGAAATGCGGCATCAAGACGTTCATAGATTTCGTCGGTCACGGTCATTTTTTCGCTCGGCAGCAAATTAATTGCCGCCCCCCTCTTCTACTTTTGGCTGCTTAGACTAAACTGCTGCCTCCGAGTCGAGAAGATGCGTTCTTAAGGATCACAGCATGACGAAATCAGACCCTTTCGGATTCGATATGTCCGTCTCCAGCGCCAAAAAGAAAAACCCGCGCGGGCGTCGGGGCATGTCGGGCGCGTCTGAAACTTCGGTCCGGGTCTGTGACCATCCGGGGTGCCAGGAGCCTGGAAAATATCGCGCGCCCAAGGCGCCAGACGTGCTGGATGACTTCTACTGGTTTTGCCAGCAACACGTGCGCGAGTATAACCAAAAGTGGAATTTCTTCGACGGCACGACCGAGGCTGAACTGAACGCGCAGCGGTCAAAAGACAAGGTTTGGGAACGTGAAACCAAACCGATGGGCGACCCCGAAGCACGCGCATGGGCGCGTCTGGGCATCGAGGACCCGCATCAGGTGCTGGGCGAGAATGCCACCAAGAACCCGGGCCGCGCCGCCACGGGCCGCCGCCTGCCCCCGACCGAGCGTCGGGCGATCGAGATTCTCGAAGCCAAGGACAGCTGGACCAAGGCCGAGGTGCGCAAAGCCTACAAAAAGCTGATCAAGGTGCTGCACCCGGATATGAACGGCGGCGACCGGTCACAGGAAGAGCAGTTGCAAGAGGTCGTCTGGGCCTGGGACCAGATCAAGGACAGTCGGAATTTCAAGTAGTTGATTTACGACGTCAGCGTAGCACGCAGCGCCTCGGCTTCGGAGCGTTTCAGGCAGGGCACGCGCGTTTGCATCCAAATGGATTCAGGGCTGCGTAGTTCGGGAAAAAGCGCGCAAAGTTCCTCGGCATCTTCTCGACCGAAAGACAACAACGCCATATCACCCAGAAACAAGCTTTCGGAAGGTAGCCCATTCGACATCAATATTGCGTGGCGACTGCACGCAATATGGTAGTAAGTCACCGCCTCATTGGACCAGATTTGGCGAATTGTCTTGTCGTTGACCAGATGAATCGCAGCGACGAAGACTTTCGGCTCGCCGAACAGCAGTTCTGCGCGCCAGCCTTCTAGAACTATTCTGTGTTGCGGCGAAACGTATAAATCGCGGTCAGGCACCCCCGCGCCAATCGCTCCTTTTTGGATGCAAACCGGGTGCAATCGCGGGTTTCGCTTCAACATTTCCACGCTCAAGGTCTTTTCACCAATCCACTTAATGGGCAGCAGTTCACCACTGGAAACACGGACCTTGTCGCCAACGGATAATTCCTCGACGGCGCGATAGCCTTTTTCAGTTTCTATCAAAGTCCCCTTCACGAAACACGGCACCGTCCCTGCAGGAAGGTCGACAGCTACGATGAGGGAGTCGTTATTGCCGTTACCAGGGCCCGTTGATGCGAATATTTCAACAGTAAGCTGTGTGTTTGGAGGAATGACGGCACCTGGGGTTAGTTCGACGCTCAAAACACCGCTTTGCGAAATCGAAACAGAATAGTCGGAAGGGGCCAATCCCCCGGTTCCTGAAACAACGACACTCCATGAAGCTCCTGCTTTGCTCGCGGTGTACAACTGCATAACAGAGGTCGATCCACTGGGGATCGCAATCGAAGAAGGACCTTGAATTGTTAACGCCATTCGCGCCTCTACCGCTTAACATCAAACCGGGAGCAGTCTTTGCATCCGAATATTTTAAAGTTAACTTGTTATATCCACATATTTCAATGTTAACACTTCTTAGAAATCCGCAGACACGAATACCGCATCCGGAAATCGGCGCTGTCGCAGGCTTTGGTGATCAACTGCGAACATAGGCGCGCGTACCGATAAGGCCAGTTTCAAAGAAAGCTTTGCCGAGTTCGCAGCACGCGCGGCTTTCCCTTGCCCTTGCCTGCAATATGTTGCACCACACACGGGTTCAGGCCCGACAATACGGGTCGAAGGATAAGGACTACGCACATGGCTGACGGATCGATTGACATCAACGCAAAACCCACCGAAGAAATCTCGGTCCGTGACGTATTCGGCATTGATACCGACATGGCGATCAAAGGGTTTGCCGAAGCAAGCGATCGGGTTCCGGCCATAGACCCGACATACAAGTTCGATCCTGAAACGACACTGGCGATTCTGGCAGGCTTTGCCCATAACCGCCGGGTGATGATTCAGGGGTATCACGGCACTGGCAAGTCCACCCACATCGAACAGGTCGCTGCCCGCCTGAACTGGCCAGCCGTGCGTGTGAACCTGGACAGCCATATCAGCCGGATCGACCTGATCGGCAAGGACGCGATCAAGCTGCGGGACGGTAAACAGGTGACCGAGTTCCACGAGGGCATTCTGCCGTGGGCGCTGCGTAATCCGGTTGCAATCGTGTTCGACGAGTATGACGCAGGCCGCGCTGACGTGATGTTCGTGATCCAGCGCGTGCTGGAGCATGACGGTAAGCTGACTTTGTTGGACCAGAATGAGATCATTACGCCGAACCCGAATTTCCGCCTGTTCGCAACGGCGAACACCGTGGGTTTGGGCGACACGACGGGCCTGTATCACGGTACACAGCAGATCAACCAGGCGCAGATGGACCGTTGGTCGCTGGTGTCCACGCTGAACTACCTCAGCCACGATGCCGAGACGATGATCGTGCTGTCCAAGGCTCCGCATTACAACACCGAAAAGGGCCGCAAGACCGTCAGCCAGATGGTGACCGTTGCCGACCTGACCCGGACTGCTTTTATGAACGGCGATCTTTCAACGGTGATGAGCCCGCGGACCGTGATCAACTGGGCCCAGAATGCCGAGATCTTCCGCAATGTCGGCTACGCCTTCCGCCTGTCTTTCCTGAACAAATGTGACGAGCTGGAGCGCCAGACCGTCGCCGAGTTCTACCAACGCTGTTTTGACGAGGAACTGCCCGAGAGTGCAGCAAGCGCCAGCCTCGGCTAGTCCATGCATTTCGCCAAGCAACACAGCGTTTTCATTCACGTACCGAAGACCGGAGGAAACTTCTTTACCCGCTGTTTTCTTCGGTTTTCCGATGACGCGATGGTAACCAGCGGTCATCAGGATGGCGCCGACCGGTTTGAGCTGAGTGGTGACACGACAAAATCCAAGCACCAGACGCTGGCTGAGTACAAAGATCTGATTGGTCCGGGTTTTGCCGATTACACGGTATACGCCTTTGCCCGTCCTCCGGTCGAGCGGATGATCTCGCTGTATTACTCGCCCCACCGTTGGATGCGTAAGAAGGACGGCGGTGGCTTTGACCTCGACGCGCGAAACGAACCCATTGATCTGGCAGAATTTAAAGCGCTTGTGTCGTCGAACAAATCTATTTCGGATTTGCTGGACGCCGGGAACATTTCGGGCAGGTTGAAGGTTAACGAAACTGCCCAACATGCGTCGGGCGCGCGCGTATCCCTGCTGGACTTCGCAGACCTGCGGGGCGGGCTCGAAAAATTCGGTCGTGAAAACGGATTTGACCTGACCGATATGCCTGCCCAAAAGGTGAATTCAAGCGCGGTCAATGACCCAATGGCGCTTAACGCTGGGCAGGTGGATCGGCTGAGGCAAATTATTTTGGAGTCCCACCACGGTGAGGATCAGCAGTTCTTTCCGCGTAAAGGCATTAAAGGCCTGATAGACAGCCTTGCAAGGTTTTTCAATCGTTAGGCTTTGACCTTGTTTGCGCCTCTGCACGCGTCTGGTTTTTGCTGTGCCGATACAGGTTTTCGTAGGTTTTAGCGATTACAAGCTCCCCCTGAACAAGAGCTTTAATGCACGAACACAGAGAGGGCGGATACAGCAACGCACCTGTCCAGCTTACAAATGCTTTCAAGCCGATTTTGGTTTGATGGGAAAACAGGGTTCGCCCTATGGCCAAGACACCCGTTTGGCACTAGGTTGCCGGGACAGAACTAGACCGGACTGCCCCGATGAGCAAACCCAACGACAACCCCGCTGATCCGTTCAAAAAGGCTCTGGCCGAGGCCACCAAGGTTATGGCCGACGATCCCGAGTTGAACGTCACCTATACGGTAGACCCGTCTGGGATGACCGGTGAGTCGATGCGTTTGCCACAGGTGAGCCGCCGGATGACGCGCGAAGAGGTTCTGCTGGCACGTGGTACCGCGGATGCGTTGGCCCTGCATCGAAAGTACCACGATGACGCGACCCATACGCGCTATGCCCCGCCGGGGGATATGGCCCGTGATCTGTATGAAGCGATGGAAGTCGCCCGGTGCGAGGCGATGGGCGCGCGTGACATGCCCGGCACCGCGTCTAACATCGACGTCAAGATCGGGCATGAGGCGCTGCGGCGTGGATATGACCAATGCAAGCAACCTGCGGACGCACCTTTGTCAGTTGCCGCAGGCTACCTGATCCGCCACCTAGCCACGGGGCGCGATCTGCCTCCGGCGGCTGAGAACATCATGAATCTGTGGCGCGGCTTCATCGAGGAACAGGCTGGCGGAACGCTCGAAAACCTTGATGAAATCCTCTCGGATCAGGCAGAGTTCGCCAAATTCGCCCGCCAGATGATCAAGGACCTTGGCTATGGCGATCAACTGGGTGACGACCCGGATGAGTTGGACGAGGAACAAGAGGATCAGGCCGAGGAAAACGCCGACGAACAGCCTGACCCGGACAGTACTGGCCAAGACGATCAGGACGAACAAGAAGCCGACGCCACCCCGGAACAGACTCAGGAAGAGCAACAGGATCAATCCCAGGCTCAGGTCTCGATGGACGAGATGTCCGAAGATGAGCTGAGCGATGAGGCCGAGATGCCAGAGGGGGAAGCCCCGCTGGAACCCCCTGCCCCTCAGCCCGCGTCCGAAGCTGATCCGGATTACAAAGTCTATCTGAACACGCATGACGAAGAAATCGCTGCTGAGGATCTGGCGGAACCCGCCGAGTTGGAGCGCCTGCGCGCCTATTTGGACCAGCAGCTCGAACCGCTGAAGGGGGCTGTCAGCCGGCTTGCCAACAAGTTGCAGCGCCGCCTGCAAGCCCAGCAGAACCGAAGCTGGGAGTTCGACCGCGAAGAAGGCATTCTGGACGCTGGCCGTTTGGCACGTGTGGTGGCAAACCCGACCACACCGCTTAGTTTCAAGGTCGAAAAGGATACCGAGTTCCGCGATACCGTGGTGACGCTTCTGCTGGACAACTCGGGGTCAATGCGCGGGCGTCCGATCTCAATCGCTGCGATCTGCGCAGATGTTCTGGCGCGGACGCTGGAGCGGTGCAACGTGAAGGTCGAGATTTTGGGCTTTACCACGCGCGCGTGGAAAGGCGGTCAGGCGCGTGAGGCGTGGCTGAACGATGGCCGCCCGCAACAGCCGGGCCGTCTGAACGATCTGCGCCACATCATTTACAAGGGTGCAGATGCTCCTTGGCGGCGGGCGCGGCCAAACCTGGGCCTGATGATGAAAGAGGGCTTGCTAAAGGAAAACATCGACGGCGAGGCGCTGGAATGGGCGCACCGCAGGATGCTGGCGCGGCGCGAGCAACGCAAGATCCTGATGGTGATTTCGGACGGTGCGCCGGTTGACGATTCAACACTCAGCGTCAACCCCGCAAACTATCTGGAAAAACACCTGCGCGACGTGATCGCAATGGTGGAAAAGCGGAAGATGGTGGAACTTCTGGCTATAGGGATCGGCCATGACGTCACCCGTTATTACGACCGCGCGGTGACAATAACAGACGTAGAACAGTTGGCCGGTGCGATGACCGAACAATTGGCTGCCCTGTTTGACAGCGACCCACGCGCACGCGCGCGGGTGATGGGGATGAAAAAAGCCAGCTGAAACTGGCCTTGCCGCCAATGCGTGGAATTTCCAAAAAGAAGAACGGGTAAAACCCGGTATGGGAGAGGTATGTGATGTTTCAATCCTTTGAGGTAACAGCGCGCCCGGAACAAGGGCCGCCCCGACTGGCGGCTTTGCGCGGTGAGATGGCAAAAGAAGGGTTGGACGGTTTCCTGATCCCCCGAGCGGACGCGCATCAGGGCGAATATGTTGCCCCGCGGGATCAGCGCTTGGCTTGGTTGACGGGATTTACCGGCTCGGCCGGGTTCTGCGCGGTCTTGACGGATGTGGCCGGTGTATTTGTCGATGGCCGCTATCGCACTCAGGTCAAGGCGCAGGTCGCCAAGGAATTCACACCCGTAGCTTGGCCGGAAATCAGCCTCAGCGCGTGGTTGAAAGATCAACTGCCCGATGGCGGCAAGGTTGGCTTTGACCCTTGGCTGCACGCCGCTGGCCAGATCGCCAGCACGCAGAAAGAGCTGGTCGGCAGCGATATCGAACTTGTCCGCAGTGACAATCTGGTGGACCGCGTGTGGGAGGATCAGCCAGAGCCGCCGATGAATCCGATCAAGGCGCATCCGATCGAGTTTGCCGGCGAAACGGCGGACAGCAAAATCACGCGTCTGGCCAAGGCCCTGCAAGAGGCAGGCTGTGCCGCCGCCGTGATCACCTTGCCCGACTCCACCATGTGGCTGCTGAACATTCGCGGTTCCGATATCGGATACAACCCGGTGGCGCATGGGTTCGCGATATTGCACGCGGATGGTCGGGTTGATCTTTTCATGGCTTCAAAGAAGTTGGTGGTGCCACTGGCGGATCAGGTCACATCGCATGAGCCCGATGGATTTCTGGACGCTGTCGCGGCGCTGAAGGGCAAGGTTCAGGTCGATCTGGGAACGCTCCCGCAGGCCGTGGCAGACGTGTTAAACGATCAGATGGTCGATGGCGGCGATCCCTGTGCCCTGCCCAAGGCCTGCAAGAATGATGCAGAAATCGAAGGCAGCGCCGAGGCACATTTACGCGATGCAGTAGCTGTGATCGAAACGCTGTGTTGGTTGGACGAACAGGCACCGGGTACCCTGACCGAAACACAGGTGGTCACCCGGCTTGAAGAGAACAGGCGCAGGGATAATGCGCTTCAGGATATCTCTTTCGACACAATCGCGGGCACGGGTCCGAATGGCGCGATCATGCATTACCGCGTGACCGAAGAAACTGACAGCCGTTTGGAAGATGGCCACCTTCTGGTTCTGGACAGCGGCGGGCAATATCTGGACGGCACGACCGATATTACCCGCACCGTTGCTATCGGTACGGTCGGGGATGAAGAAAAAGCGTGTTTTACCCGTGTCTTGAAGGGCATGATTAACCTGTCCATGCTCCGCTGGCCGAATGGGCTTGCCGGGCGTGATATTGAAGGGATTGCGCGGGAACCGCTCTGGGCCGCAGGGCAAGATTTCAACCACGGCGTCGGGCACGGTGTTGGTGCTTATCTCAGTGTTCACGAAGGCCCGCAGCGCCTGTCCAAGGTCAGTCATGTGCCCCTGAAACCGGGCATGATCCTATCCAATGAACCCGGCTATTACCGCGAGGGGTCTTTCGGGATTCGCATCGAGAATCTTGTGGTCGTGCAGGACGCCGCGCCCCTTCCAGGCGGGGACGACGACCGTGCCATGCTGAACTGGCGCACACTTACCTACGTGCCAATCGACCGGCGGCTGATCGTGGTTGAAATGCTGACATCCGCGGAACGCGCGTGGCTGAACGCGTATCATCGCGATGTTGCAGAAAAGATCGGGCCAAGGCTGAGCGATGACACGCGGCGTTGGTTGGATGCCGCAACTGCGCCGATCTGACACCGGGCTGTTACATAAACCGGGCAGAGGAGAAGCCCGAAAAAACGAGGGAAGAGAAATGGTTGAGATCACGATTCACAAGGCACCGGGCAAATGGTGCGTCCGTTCCGGTGGGGCCGTATTGGGTGAAAGCACGAATGCACTGGAATTGACCGAGGGAGACCTGCCTTCGGTGATCTATTTCCCGCGCGCGGACATTGCGATGGCGTTTCTGGACATGACTGACAAGACCACGCATTGCCCGCACAAGGGCGACGCCACGCATTTCTCGATCGTCAACAAATCCTCGGTTACTGAAAATGCCGCCTGGAGCTATGAAGACCCGATCCCAGCTATGGCCGAACTCAAAGGCTATGTCGCGTTTTACCCGAGTGATACCGTCAAGGTCGAGCAGATTTAGGTGGGTTGCCGAGCCTCTTCATACCGTTTTACCCATGACACCTATCCATGTTGTACAGCATCGGTGTGCTACGGCTACGAGTGCTCTTCGGCCGCAGTGGCCGCCAACGCGCGATTATAAGCCTTTAGCGCGTCGACGTGAAACAACGCACCCACAGGGTTTTCGCTGCCGTCTTCTTCGACGACCACCACAGGAATACAGGGAATGTCGTCTCGGTCGAAATAGGGCATCGCCGCTTCCAGCGTTGCGCTGGCATTCACACAAAGCCCCTGATTGATCAGGTCCAGCGCTTCGTCTTTCGTGATCGAACGGGGGTCACCTATCGGTCGCATAACCGCACCGGCGCGTAACATGGCCAGAAGATAGGCCTGCGGTCCAGCCGCCAGATGCACGTCACGTCGTTCCAACTGGGTCAGGAAGAAAGATCGGTCCACCAAACGCGAGGCCAGCGCGGTGGACATTGAAACCGAAACCATCACCGCAATCCCGATCTGCCAATCTCCGGTCAGTTCAAAGACGATCATGGTGGTGGAAATCGGCGCACCCAGAACGGCCGCGGCCACGGCCCCCATACCCGCAAAAGCATAGAGCGTATGCGTGCCCGATACATCTGGCAGCAGCCCGGTCGCGATCAGGCCAAAGGCCAGCCCGGTCAGTGCGCCGATCATAAGCGAGGGTGAAAACACACCGCCCCCCATTCGGCCGCCCATTGTTATGGCCACAGCAATCGTTTTAATCACGGCAAACAAAATTGCGGCCGTCAGGGTCAGGTCACCCGTCAAGGCGCGGATCGTCGTCTCGTACCCAACACCGATGATATGCGGGAACCAGATCGCCAGCAGCCCAAGCATCGCGCCAGATACCGCCGGACGCAGCCAGCGCGGCAAAGAGATGCGGGTCTGGATGTGGTTTCCGATATCCTCGGCAAAGAAGATCGACCGCATCATCAGCAGGGACACCAATCCGCAGATCAGGCCTAGGATCAGGAACGCAGGAAGCTCCACGTAGAATTGTAGCGATCCGGGGGTTTCAAGAACGAATTCAGTCACATCGCCGTATTCCAACCGGTTGATTACCGTACCGGCGACCGAAGCAATGACGATAGGCGCAAAGGCGTGAACGGCAAAGTGGCGCAACACCACCTCAAGCGCGAATAACGCACCGGCAATGGGCGAGTTAAAGCTTGCTGATACCGCCGCCGCCACCGCACACCCCAACAGGTCGCGCCCCGTAATACCATCAGCGTGGATACGATTGCTGACCCAGGTCGAAATCACCCCAGCCATATGCACAACCGGCCCCTCCCGCCCGGTCGAACCACCCGTGCAGAGAGTGATCAGCGACGCAAAGAATGAGGCAACACCAGCCTTTCCCTCGACCCGGCCATTGGTCAAAGCGGCACCTTCGATTACATCCGCGACCGACCGCACCCGGCCATCATCCGTGAACTTGTGCAGCACGACACCCACTATCAGACCGCCGATGATTGGCGTGATCAGGATCAGAACCCACGGCAGTTTTTCCGCATGGCTATGCAGCAAAAGGATATCATCGGTGTCGTAAACAAACGCCTGCAACGCCTGAATCGCCTTACGAAACCCCAAGGCCATAAAGCCTGCGGCAATACCGATAGCCAATGCAATGAACCAGAACTGAACTTGGCTTGGGCCGCGTCGCAACATGACCCGCCATGCGTCCTTGATCGCGGCCAGAGCCTGATTGAGCTGGTTGCGCAGAACGGTGCGGGTTGATTGGGTCATGGGCTCTCGGGGGTCAATACACACCCTTTAGTAAGCTACGGAGCCGCCTGATAAAAGTGCGATCGCTATGGTTTGAAGGTCAGACCGCGGCAGAATTTCCTCAGGTATCCAACAAGGCACGAGCGGCGGCGCGGGCCTCATCCGTTATGGTGTCTCCGGCGACCATGCGGGCGATTTCATCCACCCGGTCCGGCTGGGCCAGCGGAATGACGGTGGACAGGGTCTGGCCATCGGTTACTTGTTTTTGCACCCGCCAGTGATGTGAAGCACGGGCCGCGACTTGCGGAGAATGCGTCACGACAAGCACCTGCCCCCCATGCGCCAGAGACGCCAAACGGCGCCCGACCGCGTCAGCTGTAGCGCCTCCGACACCACGATCAATTTCATCGAAGATCATGGTCCGCGCGCTGTCATCGCCTGTCAGACAAACCTTGAGGGCCAGCAAAAACCGGCTGAGCTCACCACCTGAGGCGATCTTGTTCAACGGTCCTGAGGGCGCCCCGGGGTTGGTGGCGACGGTAAAGGCCACCGCATCTGTGCCTTCAGGGCCAGGATCTGCGGCGGTGATTTCGGTCTGAAACACAGCGCGTTCCATTTTCAGCGGTGCCAGTTCAGCCATAACCGCGGCATCCAATTGCCCGGCAGCGCGCCGACGCGCCGCACTCAGGGCTTGGGCGGCGGTGTCATACGCGGACTGTGCCGCATCGACTGCCGCTTGCTGATCCGCCAGATCAGCATCACCCGCATCCAGCCGGTTCAGGCGATCGCGCAGCGTGGTCGCAAATCGACCCAGATCATCAGGTGTGACATCGTGCTTGCGTGCCAACGCACGGATTGCGAACAGACGCTCTTCTGCGGCCTCAAGCTCTGCCGGGTTGAAATCCAAAGCCTGAAGACACGCGTTTACCCCGTCCTGCGCCTCACCCAATTCGATCAACGCGCGCCCTAGTGCTGCGATCGGCTCCTCTAGCTGCCCGCCTGCATTGTCAGAGACACCTTCAAGCCATCGTACGGCATCTGACATCGCGCCCTCGGCCCCTTCTCCGCCCAGCAGGTCAAACGCGCGCGCGACATCGTCTCTGATGCGTTCCGCCCCCTGCATCATACGGCGACGGGCATCCAGTTCCGCGTCCTCCCCGGGCTGAGGGTCCAGCTTGTCCAGTTCAGCAACGGCGTGGCGCAGGAATTCTTCTTCGGCCCGCATGGCGGCAAGCGTCGCCTCGGTCTCGGCCAGAGCCTTTCGTGCGCGTGACATTTTTGTCCACGCCCCGCGTACGGCCGTAAGATGCTCGTCCGTTTTTGCATAGGTATCCAGCATCGCCCGGTGCCCACGAGGGTTCAGCAATCCACGGTCATCATGTTGACCGTGCAATTCTATCAGCGTGTCTGACAAGGCGCGCAACACTTCGCCGGAACAACGGCGGTCGTTGACCCAAGCAGTTTTACGCCCTTCAGCCGTGTTGATACGACGCAGGATCAGTTCTTCGCCTCCCGGCAGGCCAGCCTCAGCCAGAACCAAATGTGCCGGGTGATCAGGGCCAAGTTCGAATACGGCCACAACTTCACCCTGTACGGCCCCCTGACGTACCAGTTCGGCCCGTCCGCGCCAGCCCAGTACAAAACCCAGCGAGTCCAGAAGAATTGACTTGCCCGCCCCGGTTTCACCCGTCAAGGCGTTCAAACCCGGCTGAAATGTCAGTTCCAGCCGGTCAATGATCAGCATATCGCGGATATCAAGGGCGCGCAGCATCGGGTCTTAGCGTCCCACGCCTTTAACCATGGCGATTACAACCACTCACCTTTGATAGTCTGGCGATAAATCTGACTCAGCCAGTTGTTACCGCGGCTCTTCAGGTCCAACCCGCGCGAGGTCAGCAACTGGTAACCTGCGTCGTACCATTCGGACGACTGGTAGTTATAACCCAGGATAGCACCGGCGGACTGCGCCTCATCCACCAAGCCAAGCGACAGATATGCCTCAATCAGACGATAAAGCGCTTCGGCGGTGTGAGTTGTCGTCTGAAAATCTTCAACAACGACACGGAACCGGTTGATGGCCGCGGTATAGTGATCTTGACGCAGATAATAACGCCCGATCTCCATCTCTTTGCCTGCCAGATGGTCAAAAGCCAGATCGAATTTCAGCACAGCCGAGGTTGCGTATTCGCTGTCTGGATAAACCTCGATCACCGTCCGCAAGGATTGCAACGCCTGAAACGTCAGCCCTTGATCGCGACCGACCTCGTCGATCTGATCATAATAGCTGAGCGCAAGAAGATACTGCGCATAGGCGGCATCTTCGTCGGTTGGGTAAAAGTCGATATAGCGTTGTGCGGCGGCCCGGCTTTCTTCGTAATTCTTGTCCGTGTGATACGAAAACGCCTGCATGATCAGCGCACGTTTCGCCCAATCGGAATAGGGATACAGACGTTCAACTTCTGAGAAATACCACGCCGCGTCATCCGAGCGATTCTGCGACAGTTCGAATTCACCGCGCGTATAGATCTGCTCGGGCGTGAAGCCTTCCAGATTTTGATTGCGGTCCGCGCCACTGTTGCCGCACGCCGTCAAAACTGCTGTCAGAAGAATCGCGCCCGCGAATCTGACTGCCGCTTTGGTGCCAACCATTCCGCCTATCCTTGTTGTACTGCTTGTCGGGACATACCCCGGATTTGCCCTTGGTCTAGCATATATAATTCCGGGGCAAAACGCCTTAGTAGGTCAGTTCGCGGAATTGTAGACCGTGGCGAACCAATCAGGCAACTTCGGGAATTTCGTCCCAAACTAAACCCTGACCCGGAAGGCGCGCAGCCTGTTCGGGAGTACACAGGATCGGTCGCACCGCGCCTGGCGTTTCAAACAGCTTGCGCAGCAGCGTGTTGGTCATCGCATGACCGGATTTGTCGCCGGTGAAGTGGCCTAGAATCGGCCCACCCGCCAAATAGAGATCACCCAAGGCGTCCAGCATTTTGTGGCGTACAGCCTCGTCCGCGTGACGGAAACCGCCGGGCGTCAGAACGTCGTCGCCCTGAACGACAACAGCATTGTCCAGCGTGCCACCCAAGGCCAAACCGCTTTCGCGCATTGCCTCAACATCAGTGCGTCGGCAGAAGGTGCGGCAATCGCTCAGCTCACGTGCGAACGAGCCGTTGCGCATATCCAACGTTTTGGTCTGGCTGCCAATCGCGCTGTCTTCGAAATCAATGTGGAAGTCGATGATTAGACCGTCTGCTGGGACGATGGATGCGCTTGCGCCTTCACGTGTCGCGGTCACGGGTTTAAGAACCTCAAAAGCCAGAACCGGGCTGCTTTGGCGGCGCACACCTTTCGCCATGATCCCACGTACGAAATCAATCGCGGATCCGTCCATGATCGGCACTTCGGGTCCATCGATTTCGATCAGCGCGTTATGCACACCGCAACCAGCCAGCGCGGCCATGATATGCTCAACAGTTGAGACCGAGACACCCGCGTCATTCACCAAACGTGTGCAAAGCGGTGTCCGTTCCACCACGTCGTAGATTGCGGGGATCAGCGCATTGCCCAGCTCAATATCCGTCCGTTTGAACCAGATTCCGTGACCGGCGGCTGCCGGTTTCAAAACCATCGTCGCCGGTTTGCCGCTATGCAGCCCGACGCCTTTAAACGTGATCGGGGATTTGAGCGTATGTTGCAAGGTGAGCCTCGATGAGTGGTGTCCGGCCTAGTCGGTCCGTGTTGGACATTGAGTTAAGGAAGCAAGCGTCAAGGCACAACTCACTCTTTGTAACCGAATGAAACATCAATGTAACAGATCGGCAAAAGCCTGCTTACATACAGCTTAAGTTATGATTTTAAAAAGAAAAGGGTCGCCAAGTGGCGACCCTAAATCGCTAATTTGTTACCCGGCTCAGTTGGCCTGGCGCCGCAAAAAGGCGGGAATTTCGATCCGGTCCTGTTCAGGATCAGCCTCATCATGCGCCGGTGCCGTAGCGTCAGCTTGGCGTACTGGGGGTTGTTGGCGGACCGGTTGAGCAGGTGTATCTGCCGCATGTCCGGTCATCCGATCAATGAGGCGATTGAAGCCGAACCGAGGACGATCCTGCGCCTCTGCCTGAGGTGCCGGTGCGTGTCGCGGAGCCTGCGGACGCGGCGCGGAAAACCCGCGTTCGGATGCAGGAACCTTTTGCACCGCCGTTTGCAAACGCTGCAATGCCTCGAGGGACGGAGTGCCAGCGGCGGGCTTGGGTTGCGGTGCGACGTAGCTTTCCGCGGCATGCTCAACCGGCTCAGGGGTCGGCTCAAACTCTGCCACGCGCGGCTGGTAGGCCGGCGGCGGCAAACCGTCATCATTCTGCTCTGCCCGAGGCTGGAACTGAGGCTGTGTAGGTTCCTCGGCCGTCTCGAATAAGGAAGGCTCGCGGTTTTCTTCGGGCTGCGCAACGGGTTCCGCCATGTCAGCCGCAACAGTGGGGGTCTCATCCTGCTGCGGCTCTTCGGCTGACACCGTGCGCGTCAGCGGGGCTGACATGGTACGGCGCGCGACCGGAATATCGACGCTTTTTTCGCTGGCATCGATACCGGTGGCCACGACCGACACACGCATGCCGCCTTCCATCGCGGTATCCAACGTCGAGCCAACGATGATGTTCGCCTCGGGGTCCACTTCCTCACGGATGCGGTTGGCGGCTTCGTCCAGCTCGAACAGAGTCAGGTCATGCGAACCGGTGATGTTGATCAGCACACCCTTGGCACCTTTAAGGCTGATTTCGTCCAGCAGCGGGTTAGCAATGGCCTTCTCAGCCGCCTGAACGGCACGATCTTCGCCCGTAGCCTCACCTGTGCCCATCATCGCCTTGCCCATCTCGTCCATCACAGCACGAACGTCGGCAAAGTCGAGGTTGATCAGGCCCGGGCGCACCATAAGATCGGTCACGCCCTTGACGCCCTGGTAGAGGACATCATCGGCCATCGAGAACGCCTCGGTAAACGTGGTCTTTTCATTGGCCAGGCGGAACAGGTTCTGGTTTGGGATGATGATCAGCGTGTCGACGACTTTTTGCAGGGCCTCAACACCGTCCTCGGCCTGACGCATCCGCTTGGCGCCTTCGAACTGGAACGGCTTGGTCACAACACCGACGGTCAGCACACCCAGTTCGCGCGCGGCTTGCGCGATGATCGGCGCGGCGCCCGTGCCTGTGCCGCCACCCATGCCAGCCGTAATAAAGCACATATGCGCACCGGCCAGATGATCAACGATCTGTTCAATGCTTTCTTCGGCAGCCGCAGCACCGACAGTCGGACGGGCCCCCGCCCCCAAACCTTCGGTGACTTTTACGCCCAGTTGAACCCGTGATGACGACTGGCTTTGCTGCAGCGCTTGCGCGTCAGTATTGGCGACTACGAAATCCACGCCATCAAGTTGTTTTTCAATCATGTTGTTAACGGCGTTTCCGCCTGCACCGCCAACGCCAAATACTGTAATCCGAGGCTTCAGTTCGTCGTGCCCGGGCATCGAAAGATTCAATGTCATGCTCTGTCCGCCTGTTTTATTGACCCGCCAAAGCGGTGTTTTTCTTACCTGTTCACGGACAATCCTACCGTTCGAAACCCAAAAGGTCACGCCAAAAATAGTCGAATCCCACAAAATATGGAGGAATTAAGGCGCTGCTAACCGGTATTTCGCATGAATTGCGATATGTTGCGGAATGATCTCAATCCACCACAAAATAAGCAACCACGCGGCGGAGACGGATCACGCGCCACTGAAAGATCACCGGTTTTGTTAAGCGGAAAACTGCTCATGTCCTGCCGCTTGGCCTCTGACGGGCCCTGTAGGTAACTTGCTGCAAATACGTTCGGCACGCAAGACATTTCTTCAGCCAATCTGGGCACTTGGGCAATTCAGGTCGTCCTCGGAGATGTTGCGCACCTCTTGGATTTCAGTGTGGTTAAAGCTGGCCAATCGCACCATGAGCCGCCCTTCATACTCAAAGGTCCACCAACAGACCGGCACCCCATCCGGATCGTCATCGTACAGAAAGCAAAGTTGCCCATTAGGCGTGGTAATCTGCCCATATACGCAGCCCCGGCCTTCCATCCGCCAAACGGATAGATCGCGACTCAGAAACTGCTCGGTGCCGACGAGGATACCGCTGGGAAAATCGTAAAACATGACGGTTTTACCTTGGACCGCGTCCAGGAAAACATCGGGGGAAATCCGAGTCTGAGCGTTGGCCGCAAGCGGAGCCAACGCAACCAACGCCGCGATCCCGAGTGTTCTACCAATTGTCACGGAACCAGCGCATAGCGCGTTTGAGCGGCCGTGCGGCATAAGTGTCGACCGGAATTTCGAAATCCCACCATTCGTCCTGCGGATGTGCTGCAAACAGGCTAAGCCCGACGGCCGAGGAAAAACCCGGCCCCGTTGCTGATTGTGGCAGGCCGTGGACGCGTAGAGGTCTGCCTAAACGGACGCGCTGGCCAAGAATACGTGTCGCCAGGCCATCCAGCCCCATGATCTGACTGCCGCCCCCGGTCAGCACGATCTGCTGACTGGGCATGTGTTCGAAACCGGCGGCATCCAGGCGAACGCGGACTTCCTCCAGAATTTCTTCAACACGTGGTCGCATGATACCGATCAGTTCGGCGCGGCTGACGGTGCGGCGGTCGTGTTCCCAATCACCGGTATCGCCGCCAATATCGATCAGGTCGCGATCATCGGCCCCAGTTGCGTGGACACCGCCGTTAAAGGTTTTGATCCGCTCTGCCACAGCAGCCGGGACGCCCAAGCCCATCGAGATATCAGCGGTGACGTGGTCGCCACCCATACGCACGCAATCCGCGTAAATCATGTGCTTTTTCATGAAGATCGACACGCTGGTTGTGCCACCGCCCATGTCAATACAGGCCGCGCCAAGCTCTTGCTCATCCTCCACCAAGGCTGAGATGCCCGACACATAGGCCGAATTCGCAATGCCGGCGAGTTCAAGATCGCAACGCTTGATGCAGCGCAGGATGTTCTGGATCGCAACGGCATCTACCGTCAGCATGTGCATGTCCACGGCGAGCGTCTGGCCCAATTGCCCCCGCGGATCAATCAGGCCGGATCGGTTATCCAGCGCAAAGTTCACCGGCTGGGCATGGAGCACTTCGCGTCCAGCCCCATAATCCGGCACGTCGCAGGCATTCAACACGCGGCCGACCTCAGCCTCGGTCACTTCCTGTCCGTCCAATTCGATCTGCGCGTCCAACCCATAGGACCGCGGGTTTGCGCCCGAGAAGCAGACAATGACGTGATCCACCCGGATATCTGCCATCTTCTGCGCGGCTTGCAGCGCGGTTCGAATGGCGCGTTCGGTTTCCTGCATCGCAGTGACTTCGCCGAACTGCACGCCCCGCGACCGCGTTGTTGCGGCACCGATCACCCTAAACCCGGTCTGACCCGCCAACGACCCGATGCTGTTATCCTCGCTTAGCCGACCCGCACCATCGAACCGCAGCACAAGGCAGGCTATCTTGGAACTGCCCACATCCAGAATGGCAACAACACCGCGCTGCATCGCCTGCCTGCGCATTTGCCGCATAGCCCTTTGGGACTGATATAGATCGGTCATCATGGTCGTTTCTGCCCGTTACCCACTGTCGCTTTTGTATTCCACCAGTCTTCGCTGGCAGCTTTGGTCATTCTGATTGTTGGCCGCTGTCCAAGGCGCATATCGACCACAGCCACATCGCGTTCCAACAGGTCCTGCACTTCGTTTACGGCCAACACACGCTCAAGCGCGCGCACGGGGCGTTCGGTTGGCAGCATAATGCGCTGGCCACGATCCAGAACTAAGTCCCATCGACGTTCACCAATACGGACGAGCCCACGCACACGCCCACCTAAGCTGCGGGCCGTGCTCATCAGCGCCAAAGCCTCAGCAACATGATCATCCGCGCCCTTCCCCGCAATCAGCGGCAGGTTGGCGTAGTCTTTGCGCGAAGCGATGCGTTCAACATGCGCGCCTGTATCGTCCAACAGTTCGATCCCGCGGCGTGTGCGCCAGACGACAACAGGTTGGCGTTCAACCACGTCCAGCTGAAGAATACCGCCCGGGCGAACACGGACGGTGGCGGACTTGACCGGATCAAGTCCGGTAACAGTGTCCCGAATCTGTTCTACGTCGAGGTCCCAGGAACTGATCGGGAAATCCAGTGGCACGATTTCGCGAATGTCTTCTGACAGGTTGGGGCCAGCACCATCGATGGCCATCAGGTTGACCATAAACTCCGGTCGCTGCTGGATTGAGGTCTTGATGTCGGAAACATAAGCAACCGCAGCGTCGCGCCGATCTTCTGAACCGAAGTAGACGCCGGCGACAGCAACAAGCAGGACCACGGGCATCCCCAATCTAAGGCCGCGCCGCACACCCCGCGTCAGCATCCAGCGCTGAAAGCGATAGCTAAACCGTGACGGTGCTGGATCAAAGCGTCGCGATCTGCGACCGAACAGTCTGACACCGCTTGGGTGCAATCCAGCCTCAGCCTCGTGCCGTGCGCCTGAGGCAAAGTCAGCATCCGGCCCAGTCACTTGTTTGGACCGGTGAATCACCGGCGCGCGGGCGGCTTTCAGCGGTCGCATGAAGCGTCCTCCACCATCCAGGCACACAGCTGCCCGAAGCTGAGCCCACAGAACTCGGCCTGCTCCGGCACCAAGGATGTCGGTGTCATGCCCGGTTGTGTGTTCGTTTCCAGCAGGAAGAGGCCATCCCTGCCCTTGGTATCGTCCCAGCGATAATCCGTCCGGCTGACGCCTTTGCAGCCCAAAACCTTGTGGGCGCGCATGGCGTAGTCGAGGCATAGTTCAAATATATCCGACGGAATTTCAGCAGGTAATACATGCCAAGAACCGCCGGGTTTGTACTTGGCATCGTAATCGTACCAGCCGTCGGTCATGATTTCGGTCACGGTCAGCGCGCGGTCGCCCATAACCGTAACCGTCAGTTCGCGCCCGGCGACATATTGTTCAACCATCACATGATCGGGCATATCATCCGATAGCTGCGGCGGGGTGTTTGTACCTTCCATCACAAGGTAGATGCCAACGCTGGAGCCTTCATTGTTGGGCTTGACCACGTAAGGCGGCTTCATCACGTGATCTGCCATCACGTCCGCCTTGGGAAGGATGACACTGTCCGCAATCGGCAAACCGGCACTTCGGAACACATCCTTGCTGCGTTGTTTGTCCATCGCCAAGGCCGACGCCAGAACGCCGGAATGCGTATACGGAATGCGCATCCATTCCAGCACACCCTGCACGCAGCCATCCTCGCCCCAGCGACCATGCAGGGCGTTGAAAACCACATCTGGCTTGATTTCGGAAAGGCGCGCGTAGAGGTCAGGACCAGCGTCCAGCTCGATCACTTCAAAGCCTTCTCCCACAAGGGCGGCCGCGCATTCGCGCCCAGAGCTGAGAGACACCTCGCGTTCCGCCGAGGGGCCGCCCATCAACACCGCCACTTTGGGGTTTGTCCTGCTCGACCTACCCACTTCGTGCGCCTCAATGTCCCCGGACCTTATGTCGTGGTCCGTGCTGCGTTATGCCTTTGATCCGCCGCCTTTTAATTGCCTGTTATGGTGCGACGTCTGGGGCTTTAATCTGTCAGCGGATCGCCAACCCGCATGATTTCCCATTCTAGCGTGATGCCGCTTGTTTGGTAAACCTTTTTTCGCACCTCTTCCCCCAGACCTTCCAGGTCTGCGGCAGTTGCGTTCCCGGTGTTGATGAGGAAATTCGAGTGTTTCGCGCTCATCTGCGCACCACCAAGGACAGCCCCCCGCATACCAGCATCGTCGATCACCTTCCACGCCTTGAGGTCGTGAACGTCATCAGCCCGGCCCGTCGAAGAGAACCCGGCAGGGTTTCGAAAGGTGGACCCGGCGCTGCGATCCTTGGTGGGTTGGGTTTCGTCGCGTTTTTTCAGTTGCGCTTCCATGCGGGCGTGAAGTTCCTCTGGGTCGCCCGAGGGGCCTTCAAACGTGGCATCAATCAACACTGCGCCCTCGGGCAGATCGGTTTGGCGGTAGCGGAAATTCAGATCGTCAGGCGTAAGCTCGACAACCTCACCTTGCCGGGTGACGATCATAACCTTGCGCAGCACATCCGCCGTATAGCTGCCATAGCAGCCTGCATTCATCCGCACTGCACCACCAATCGAACCGGGGATCGTCCGCAGAAAGGTCAGGTCCACCCCCGCATCCGCCGCCTTACGCGCCACATGCGCATCGAGCGCTGCCGCGCCCGCAGTGACGGTGTTGCCCTCGACGTTGATCGCGTTAAAGCCACGTCCCAACCGGATCACCACGGCCCGCAAGCCGCCATCGCGGACAATCAGGTTCGATCCGACGCCCATTGGAAAGACAGGAACACCCGCTGGCAGATCGCGCAGAAACGCCCTCAGGTCGTCAACATCGGCGGGTTGGAACAGGTAATCTGCAGGTCCACCGACGCGCAACCATGTCAACTCGTTGAGAGACCGGTTTTCGGTGAGTTTGCCGCGAAAGCTCTTGAGGTTCAGATCTGTTTTCGTTTCCGCAACCACGTCCCAATTCCCCATGCGACTACCGCAGTCATCCCAAACGACAGATGAACCACAATTACGTAGCCAATCCCTGCCCGTGCGATGTCATAGGTTTCAACAGAACGCCAATACAGTGCCAGCCCAAAAAGAACAAACCATAATGCCGTTGCACCATACGCAAGCCATAGTCTGTTAAGATACGCAGCGCATAGAAAAGCAAGAAACCACCCGACAGCACCAAAGAGGATCATATGGTAAAAGAGCAATGGTGAATGCCACATCAGATCGCTCGCTCAAATCCGACGACGCAGCCACCGCCCCAAGTAAATCACCGGCCAGCGCAGGACGGAAATACCCGCAGCCAGAACCAGCAGCCCGACCCACGGGCCGTTTTTATACGTGACATATCCCAGAATGGGGATGCCGACAGCAACCAGGATATAGGCTCGGGTCCAGTGATTATCCTTGCTGGGAAGCATCGCCAGTATATTTGCTGCTACGCCCCAAAGCGCGGCAAGGGCGATCGACCAGTTCATTCAGCAACCTCCCGCCCGGTCCAACGGCGCCAATAAAAGCGGATAGGGTTGCGGAACATTGACACGAAACCTCCGAACGCCAGAACCGACCAGAACCAGCCGTGGTCATAGCCCAGCCAGATGATCAGAACCGGCGCACAGATCAGCAAAATGAAACCCGGTGGAAATTGTAGCCGCATCGGAAGCAATCCAACGACTGTGGCGCATATCACCCAGAGGGCCGCAAAGGTCATCGAATAGTCCATTGGCCTCTCCGAAGGCGCGCAGTGGTAATTGTCCGGTTGTCACACTTGCAAGTTGTGCGACAAATATCAGTTTGGGTCAAACGGCTTGTTTTCTTTGCAGTCTTACGGGCAAACCGTTTGCCCATGCACTAATGGTTCCTGCACCGAGGCACACAACCATGTCGCCGGGGCGGGCTTGCTCTCGCACGAGGCGCTCAAGGTCATCTTCGTTCAGAAGTGCGCGCGCATGGCGGTGGCCGTGGCGGATCAGGCCCTGCACCAGATCGTCGCGTGAGGCACCGGGGATCGGGTCTTCTCCGGCGGCGAAGATATCCGCGATGGCGACCACATCAGCGTCGTTGAAGCAGGTGCAGAAATCTTCGAACAGATTGGACAGGCGAGAGTAGCGGTGCGGCTGATGAACGGCGATGACGCGACCCTCGGTCGCCTGACGCGCAGCTTTCAAGACGGCGGCGATTTCAACAGGGTGATGCCCATAATCGTCGATGATCGTCACGCCGTCGACCTCGCCTACCTTGGTAAAGCGGCGATTGACTCCGCCAAAATTGGCCAATGCCTTGCGGATCTCGGCAGTTTTCATGCCGAGGTGTCGGGCTACAGCGACAGCGGACAGTGCGTTCGACACGTTGTGGTCGCCCGGCATGGGCAATGTACACCCCTCGATCACGGTGTCTTCGTATTGCAGGTGGACATCGAAATGCGCGACCCCGCCCTTGTATGTCAGGTTCACCGCCCGCACATCCGCTTGCGCGTTGAAGCCATAGGTTCGCACGCGGCGGTCGGTAATGCGACCCACCAGCGTTTGCACCTCGGCGTGGTCGGTGCAACACACGGCCAGACCGTAGAACGGAAGATTCGAAACGAATTCGTAGAACCCATCGCGCAATTTGTCGAAATCGCCCCAATGCTCCATATGCTCGGGGTCGATATTGGTGACGATGGCGATGGTTGCGGGCAGACGGTTGAACGAGCCATCGGATTCGTCGGCCTCAACAACCATCCATTCGCCCTGCCCCATACGGGCGTTCGAGCCATAGGCGTGGATGACACCCCCGTTGATCACGGTCGGGTCAAAATCACCTGCAACCATCAACTCGGCCATCATCGTGGTCGTGGTTGTCTTACCATGGGTTCCGGCAACAGCGATGTTCGAGCGCAGGCGCATCAGCTCGGCCAGCATGTCGGCGCGGCGCACAACAGGCAGCCCCCGCGCACGCGCACCATCAAGTTCCGGGTTACCCGGTTTGATCGCGGTCGACACTACAACGACAGCAGCGTTTTCAAGGTTCTCTGCGCGTTGTTCTACAAAAATCTCAGCCCCCAGACCTGCCAGCCGATCCGTGATTTTCGAGGTCTTCAGATCTGATCCCTGAACCCGGTATCCTAAGTTCAGCAAAACCTCGGCAATTCCAGACATCCCTATCCCGCCGATCCCCACGAAATGGATCAGCCCGACGTCTTGCGGCAGTTTGGTTGCAGGATTCATGCGGTCTCCTTCTGCGCCAGATCTTCGACAAGATGTACCAAGCGCTCGGTTGCATCCGGGGTGCCCGTCGACAGGGCGGCCTGGGCCATCTTTTGCGCCGCTTCCGGGTTGGTCAGAACTGAGGTGATTTGCTCGGTCAGCGACGAAACGTCAAGGGCATTCTCGGGGATCATGATCGCCCCGCCCGCCTGTACCAAGCCACGGGCATTCGCAGTCTGGTGGTCGCCAGCAGCGGCAGCAAACGGGATCAGAATCGATGGCCTTCCTATAACCGAAATGTCGGCAACACTGGACGCGCCCGAACGTGAGATAACCAGTTGCGCGTCCGAAATGCGGCGCGGGACATCCAGAAAGAAAGGTTCAACCTCGGCCCTGATGCCGTGGTCGGAGTAGAACGCCGCAACACGTGCGCCATCCTCGTCACGGGCTTGATGGGCAACACGAATATGGCCGCGCAGGCCGTCTGGCAAAGCGGCAATCGCACCGGGCACTACGTCGCTGAGGATGCGTGCACCCTGCGACCCACCCATCACCAGAATCGACATCGGATAATCGCCGGGCGGAATATAGCCCGCTGCTGCGCGCTCCAGCACGGCGGCACGGACGGGGTTGCCAGTGTGAATCCCTTTGGCACCTTGGGGCAAGTCTGTGGGCCAAGTGCCGCAGGCGACTTGCGAAACGCGGGTAGCAAACAATTTGTTAACCCGCCCCAGAACCCCGTTCTGTTCATGGATCATACGCGGGACGTTCAGCAAGGTTGCCGCGCCCAGCGCAGGAATCGAGGGATAGCCACCGAACCCCACAACAACATCCGGCCGGTCGCGCATCATCTGCATTGCCATGCTGGTCACGCCGCCCGCAATCTTGGGTCCGACCAGCGCCTTGGCGGCCAGACCACCGCGCGCGAATGTGGCCGAGGACGCCTCAACAATCTCGGTCGAATGCGGAAAACCAAGAGTATAACGCGCACCACGCGGGTCGGTGGACAGACGCACGCGCCACCCCTTGTTCAGCATCGCCTCGGCCAGCGCCTGCGCGGGGAACATATGCCCGCCGGTGCCGCCCGCAGCAATCAGAAGATACGGTTTGCTCATCAACCTCGTCCGCGCAGAATGTCACCGAATTCGCCCTGAGGGCGGGTCCGGGTGAAGGCCAGCAACATGCCAACCGCAATACCACCCGCAATAAGTGACGAGCCGCCATAGCTGACAAACGGTAGCGTCATGCCCTTGGCGGGCAGCAACCGCACTGCGACCCCCATGTTGATCATGGCCTGAACGCCAAAAATGCAGGCCAAACCGGTACCGGCCAGACGGATGAACATATCCCGTTCGCGCATCAGGCGCAGCAACGACCGCACGACGATCAGCGCGTAGAGCGCAATGATGATCAGGACCAGAACAAGGCCGTATTCTTCGGCCGCAACCGCAATGATGAAATCCGTGTGCGCGTCGGGCAGTGACCATTTCACCTGCCCCTCGCCTACGCCAACACCGAACAATCCACCTTCACGGATGGCGTTGGTGGCATAGCCGATTTGCGTGGTCGGATCGACTTCCTGATTCAGAAATCCATCTATGCGACGGGCAAAATGTTCTGAATTCGAGTAGGCCAGCATACCGGCCAGCACGACCGCCCCGGCCATCCCCACCAGCAGCAGCATCGGCGCCCCGGCCACGAAGTACATCACGCCCCAGCCGAACAAAATCAAACAGGCCTGCCCGAAGTCGGGCTGTAATACCAACATACCAACGATCGCCATGCACAACGCAAACGACCAAAGCCGCCCCGGAGGGCCGTTAATTTCCTGCGATGCGGCCAGCAACCATGCGGCCACGACGATAAAGCCGGGCTTCAAAAACTCCGATGGTTGCAACGAGCCAAAACCCAGCGAGTACCAGCGCACGGCGCCTTTACCAAAATCGGTGCCAAAAACGGGCAGAAAGACCAGCGCCACGAAAGCACCCAAAAACCCAAGAATGGCCAGACGCCGAACCAGCGTCGGCGACATCATCGAGGTCAACAGCATCGCAATCAGCGCCAATCCACCAAAGATCGCCTGACGTTCGACATAGTGGAATGGATCAAACCCGTTGCGGCCTGCCAGCGGTGGCGATGAAGCCAACCCAAGCAACAGCCCGATGACAAACAGGATCAGCACGCAGGACATGGTCCAGCGATCAATCGTGCGCCACCATTTTGGTAGAATCGGTTCACCGCGCTGGTCCTGGACCGCGCCATACACCATCTCAGTCATGAGATACCGCCACTCTCTGCCTCATCCGCGCCTCGTTTTTCGAGGTCTACTAATGAGTCTACAGGGATTTTGGCATTTGGGCCAGCAGAATGAGGGCGCAACAGCGGAATTTGGCCCCCAAAGCCGCCGTTCCGGGTAAGGAAGATAGTTTCCTATCCCGCAGACCTACTTATTCGACAAGATCGTAGTGCTTGATCGTCCGGGATTCGACCAATTCAGCCTCGGCCGGGTCAATATGCGGGCTGTTGTAATCCTCACCCACAAAGGCCTTTAACGCATCCAGGCTGCGCCAGACCATAACGAAACTAAACTCGCGCGGCGTTTCCGAACGCGGAGCACCGGGAAGGACCTCAACAATTCCTTGTGTGTTTTTCATTAGGGGTATCGCGGTCTCGTGGAAGAACTCTGAGAACTCCGCCTCTTTACCGGGTCGAACCGTGACTTGGAAAATGCGCACGATCATTGGGGTGCCCTCCTTCAGCGCAGATCTGTCTCGATGTCTGCGCCTGCAGAAGTTTACCACAACACCTCTCATTTCCCTTACATGGGCTTTCTGGTCTGCTTCCACTTGATATCCGGCACAATTCACGCCATGCGCTGCCCATGACCTTTGATACGATCATCCTGGGGGCCGGTGCTGCCGGCATGATGTGCGCGGCCCATTGCGGCGGGCGCGTTCTGGTGATCGACCATGCAAAAGCCCCGGGTGAGAAAATCCGCATCTCGGGCGGTGGGCGCTGCAACTTTACCAATATGTATGCTGGACCCGACAACTTCTTGTCGCAGAACTCTCATTTCTGCAAATCCGCATTGGCGCGCTACACACAGTGGGATTTCATCGATCTGGTTGGGCGCCACAAGATCGCGTGGCATGAGAAAACCTTGGGCCAACTGTTTTGCGACGGGTCGTCTAAGCAAATTATTCAACTGTTGCTGTCCGAGATGGACCGCGCCGGGGCTGAGCTGTGGCTGCGCACCGAGTTGAAGGACCTGCGCAAGACAGACTCAGGGTTCATGTTGGATTTTGACCGCGAGGGGCAGCGCCTCAACGTGACCTGTACCAATCTGGTCCTGGCTACAGGTGGCAAGTCAATCCCCAAGATGGGTGCAACCGGGCTGGCCTATGATATTGCCCGCCAGTTCGGCCTGCGGATCACCGATACGCGCGCCGCGCTTGTGCCCTTAACATTCTCGGACGGTAAGTTCAAAGACCTGTCCGGTGTATCCTTGCCCGTACGTCTGTCCAACGACCGCACCAGCTTTGACGAGGCGCTGCTTTTCACCCATCGCGGCCTTAGCGGACCGGCGGTTCTGCAGCTGTCGTCCTATTGGCGCGAAGGTGAAGCGATCCGGGTCAACATGATCCCTGATCTGCCCCTGTTTGACCTGCTGCGAGATCAGCGACAGGCCGCAGGCCGCAAGGCGTTGACCACCGAATTGGCGCGTCACCTTCCCGCGCGGCTTGTGGATTACCTGTCCCAGAATATCCAGATGCAGGGCAATCTGGCCGATCAGCCCGACTCTGCGCTGACCAAGTTAACCGCAGCGCTCAGCAACTGGGAACTGACCCCCTCAGGCACCGAAGGCTATCGCACTGCCGAGGTCACGCTGGGCGGGATCGACACTGATGACCTGTCTTCAAAAACAATGGAGGCCAGGAATGTCCCCGGCCTCTATGCAATTGGTGAAGCGGTCGATATCACCGGGTGGCTGGGCGGCTACAACTTCCAGTGGGCGTGGTCCTCTGGCCATGCCGCCGGAACAGCCATCGCAGCCCATTAGCCTACGACGTTATAGCCACGTCCGCGCATGCAGTTGCGCACGATGACTTCCTGGTTCTGGGTGTTGTTGATCGCACTTGCGCCAGCCCCAACCAAAGCACCCGCGGCCGCTGCACGGCCCAGATTGTCGCTGCTGTCCTGAATGATTGCAGTCGTTGCCGCGGCACCCGCGGCACCAACCGCTGCCGCACCGGCGGTTCTGCCGTCCACAGTGCCTTGTGTTCTTGCCAAGGCCTGACAATTCGCCAGGTCGGATTGGTAATTCGGTCCAACTGGCCCATCAACGATTGGGACATAGTTTGCGCCCACATTCGTGCAGGCGGCAACCGCCAGACAAGCGGGAAAGATTAATGAAAACTTACGGTATGGCATAGTCATAACCTCGTGTTGCATTTGCCCGAAGCCAAACGCAATTGCCAAGGCGCGTCAAGCTGATAGCACCCTAGCTTGGCCCAACAGGCGGTCTATTGCAAATGGCTATTCCGCAAGCCTTTGCCGAACCTGCGCAGTAAAGTCTTCTCCGCGCTGTTCGAAGTTGTCGTATTGATCAAAACTGGCCGCTGCCGGTGCAAGCAACACTGTCTCTCCTGGTTGCGCATCGGCCATGGCTTGCGCAACGGCTTCCTCCATCGTTGTGCAGACCTGCGCCTCAGCTTTTAGCTGCATGGCAAAGCCAGCAGCCTCTCGCCCGATCACGTAGGCTTTTATCACTTGGTCTGCTGCGGCGTTCAGGGCGGCCAAGCCACCTTCTTTCTCAAGTCCGCCGCAAATCCACCTGATCTTCTTGAAGGCATTCAAAGCCCTCAGCGCACTTTCCACGTTGGTGGCCTTGGAGTCGTTCACATAAGTCACGCCGTTAGCTTCGGCGATGATCTGGCTTCGATGTGGCAAGCCGGGATAGCTGTAAAGCGCATCCTCAATCACACGCGGTGCAAGACCTAGGGCGCGACAGGCCGCATAGGCGGCGCAGGCGTTCTGATGATTATGCGCGCCCGGTAACCCCTTGATCTGGCGCAGGTCAATTGATCCAGCCTGCCGCCCTTTTCGATACTCGGACAGAAAGCCCTTGCGCGCAAAGACCTGCCACCCCGGCCCAGTCAGCTTCCGCGATACCGAGATACGGATGACACGATCGTCAACCGGCCCTTCCGAAAGCTGCCCCGCCAAGAACGCGCCTTCTTTTTCATCCACCCCGATGATGGCGCGGTCTGGGCCACCCTCGGCAAACAAACGACGTTTGGCTGCAAAATAGCCGCCCATCCCCCCATGCCGGTCCAGATGATCTGGTGAGAGATTGGTGAACACGGCCACGTCTGGCGTCAACGCGCGCGCCAGCTCGGTCTGATAGCTGGAAAGTTCAAGAACAACGACGGACCCATCCCCGCCGGGTTCGATATCCAACACTCCGCGTCCGATATTGCCCGCCAACTGCGCCTCACGCCCAGCTTCGGTAAGAATGTGATGGATTAGTGCCGCAGTGGTCGATTTCCCATTCGACCCCGTCACCGCAATCACACGCGGCGGAGTGTCATAGCTGTTCCATTCTGGCCCTGCAAAGGACCGGAAAAACAGCCCTATGTCGTTGTCTACCGGAACGCCTGCCTCTAGCGCGGCTGCCACAACCGGGTTTGGTTCGGGATAAAGATGCGGAATACCCGGCGACACAATCAGCGACGCGACCCCTTCGAAAGCACCGTTGCGAAGCAGATCGACACAGACGAGCCCTTCGGCTTCGGCCCTTTCCCGCGCGGCTGGATTGTCATCCCAACAAAGCGGCTCGGCCATGCCAGCCCGCAATGCGCGGGCCGCGGCCAGACCTGACCGACCAAGCCCCAGAACCGCAACCTTCTGACCCGAGAACCCTTTCACAGGGATCATGCCACCCACCTTTTTCTGACGTCCAATTCGCCGCCACACTGCGCAGAAGAAATCACCGATGGCAAGGGCAGCAAAAGGCTCGCGCATCAGCGCGAGCCGGGCCCAACAGGTGGCAGGTGGACCGCAGGTCCGCCGAACCTGGCGGGAGCGTTACCGGACCTTCAAAGTCGCAAGACCAATCATCGCAAGGATCAGCGAGATAATCCAAAAGCGGATCACGATTGTCGGCTCAGCCCAGCCCTTTTTCTCATAGTGATGGTGTATTGGTGCCATCAAGAAAACACGCCGCCCGGTTCGTTTGAAATACAGCACCTGAATGATCACACTCAGCGCTTCGACCACGAACAACCCACCGACTACCGCCAATACCAGCTCGTGCTTGGTCGCCACTGCGATCGCGCCCAACGCGCCGCCCAGTGCCAGCGATCCGGTATCGCCCATGAACACAGCCGCGGGCGGGGCGTTATACCACAGAAACCCAAGACCGCCCCCAAACAATGCTGCGGTAAAGATCAGGATTTCTCCGGTTCCCGGCACGTAATGCACATCCAGATACTCGGTGAAGTCGACCCGCCCGACGGCATAGGCGATGACACCCAAGGTCGACGCCGCGATCATTGCCGGCATGATCGCCAGCCCGTCCAGACCATCAGTCAGGTTCACTGCATTCGCCGCCCCTACGATAACCACGACCGCAAAGGGAATATAGAAAACCCCAAGGTTGACCAGAGTGTCCTTGAAGACCGGAACCGCCATCTGGTTCTGCAAGGCTTCGGGATGATGCAATGACGCCCAAAGCGACGCCAGAACGGCAATTATCACGCCCAGCGCCAGTCGCATCCTACTCGACACACCCTTGGTGTTCTGTTTCGATACCTTGGCGAAATCATCCGCAAAACCAATCGCCGCATATGCCAGCGTCACGAACAGCACCATCCAAACATAAGGGTTGTCCCACCGCGCCCAGACCAGCGTTGACGTCACCAACGCGCCAACAATCAGCAACCCGCCCATCGTGGGCGTTCCTGCCTTGGAAAAATGCCCCTCGGGTCCGTCATCCCGGATTGGCTGACCCTTACCTTGCTTCTTTCGAAGCACGTTGATCAGGGGCTTGCCAAAGATGAACCCAAAAATCAGCGCCGTCAAAAAGGCCCCGCCCGCACGGAACGTGATATAGCGGAAGAGGTTAAAGAAATCGCCTCCATCCGACAGGGCGGTCAACCAATACAGCATGTCAAAACCTTTCCAACGCGGCGATCATAAGCCAGGCGCGCTCCCTTGCCCCATTTTCCGCAAACCGTCAACAATCTGAGCCAGCGCCATGCTCAGTGAACCCTTGGCCAAAACCGTGTCGCCTGCGCGGACCAGCTCCGGCAGATGCTTAGCCATTTCGGCGCTGGTTTCACACCACCGCCCACGCTTGTCTTTGGGCAGCGCATCATGCAGCGCCTTCATCAGCGGACCAATACTATGGACTTGATCCACCCGCGCCATCGCGCCAATGCCTGCCAACCCGGCATGCATGGCGACTTCCTGTCCGCCCAATTCCTTCATATCCCCCAGAAACGCAATCCTGCGCGCAGCTTTCGACGCCGCGAGAACGTCCAGCGCAGCCTCCATCGAGGTGGGGTTGGCATTATAGCTGTCGTCCAGCAGCTCGATTTCGCCCCCTGTAGCCAAGGGTAAGATTTCGCGCACGCCCCTACCCTTGACCGGCGACCATTGCTTCAGGCCAGCGATTGCGTCGTCAAGATCAACGCCCATCTCAACGCAGGCCGCCAGAGCACCCAGAGCGTTCATGGCGAAATGAGCGCCCGCCGACTGCACATCGTATGTAAAAGCCTGGGTTTCCAATGTTGCATCGGCGCGGACCGAGCCGTTTACTTGTGCAACGCCGGTCAGGACGTAATCCGCGGCCTTGCGGCCAAAATCGACGATCTTTGCACCCTGATCCCGCGCGGTCTGGCGCAGAATGTTTGCATATTCGATATCGGCATTCACGATGGCCACACCGCCGGGTTCAAGCCCTTCGAAAATCGCGGCTTTTTCATGAGCGATGCCTGCAACTGAATCAAAAGCCTCCAGATGCACCGCCGCCACGGTCGTAACCAATGCGACATGCGGCCGTGCCTGACGGGCCAAGGGCGCAATCTCTCCGGGGTGGTTCATTCCGATCTCGATCACGGCGAATTCGGTATCGCGCGGCATCCGCGCCAACGTCAGTGGTACGCCCCAATGGTTGTTGTAGCTGGCGACGCTGGCATGAGTTTTTCCCTGCGTTTCAAAGATGGTGGCCAGCATTTCCTTGGTCGACGTCTTTCCCACACTACCGGTGACACCCACCACCCGCGCCCCGGTGCGGGCGCGCCCGGCCTTGCCCAGCGCCTCTAGCCCGGCCTGGACATCCGCGACAACAAGCAACGGTGCGTCTTGGGAAACGCCATCAGGGATGCGCGACACGAGCGCTGCTCCAGCGCCCTTTTCCAAGGCCTGCGCTACGAAATCATGCCCGTCACGCGCGGCTTTCAACGCTACAAACAGGTCGCCGGGTTGGAGGGTTCTCGTGTCGATCGACACGCCATTCACGTCCCAGTCGGTTGTTGCATGCCCGCCGGTGGCTTCGGCAGCCTCGGCTGCGGTCCACAGCGTCATGCCACCCTCCCATCCAGCGCGGCCACGCTGATGCTGGCTTGTTCCACGTCGTCAAACGGCAAGACCTGATCGCCGACAATCTGGCCCGTTTCGTGCCCCTTCCCTGCAATCAGCAGCGCGTCACCGGGTTGGAGCGCATCAACGCCGCGCAGGATGGCCTCGGCGCGGTCACCCACTTCGGTGGCGTCGGGTGCGCCCAAAAGGACAGCGGCGCGGATGGTCGCCGGATCTTCGCTGCGAGGGTTGTCGTCAGTGACAAACACAACATCTGCGTGATCAGCGGCGGCTTTGCCCATGAGCGGACGTTTGGTTGCATCGCGATCCCCTCCAGCACCGACAATCGCAATCAGGCGCCCCATGACATGCGGTCGCATCGCCTTTAGCGCCGTCGCTACAGCATCTGGCGTATGGGCATAGTCGACAAAAACCGTTGCTCCGTTCTGGCGTGTGGCAGCCAGTTGCATCCGGCCCCGGACAGTCGTGAGATGAGGCAAGGTTTCGAACACGCGCTCGGGGTCGTCACCCGCCGCGATGACCAGACCACAGGCCAGCAGAATATTTTCGGCCTGGAACCCGCCGATCAGATTCAAGCGCGCTTGGAGCACTTTGCCTTGCCAGGAAAAGCGCAAATCCTGCCCGGTTGCATCAAAACGCTGGCCTATCAAGCTCAGATCGGCATCGCCCGACCCAACCGTAAGAACCGATTGCCCGCGCGCTTCGGCGATTTTGCGGACGTCTGCGCCTTTGGGGTCGCTCATATTGATCACAACGGTGCCGTCCTGCGGCAGAACACGGTCGAACAGCCCGGCCTTGGCGGCAAAATACGCCTCGAAAGTTTCGTGGTAATCCAGATGGTCCTGCGAAAAGTTCGAAAATCCTGCGGCGGTCAGATGCACACCGTCCAAACGGCGCTGTTCGAGCCCGTGCGAGGATGCCTCCATCGCGGCATGGGTCACACCGTTTTCTGCGGCCTCGGCCAGGCAACGATGCAACGTAATGGGTTCCGGCGTGGTATGCGCCAGCGGGGTTGTCCATGCCCCTTCGACACCCGTGGTCCCAAGGTTGACGGCCGAATGTCCAAGCTCGGTCCAGATTTGGCGGACAAAGGTGGCGACCGAGGTCTTCCCATTGGTTCCTGTAACAGCAACGATGGTCTCAGGCTGCACGCCGAACCAAAGGGCGGCGCACCCGGCCAGTGCCTGACGCGGGTCTTCGGCCACGATCAGCGCGGCGTGCGACGCGGCCAGCTCCTCAGCGGCAATTTCAGCACCCTTGGCGTCTGTCAGGATCGCCGCAGCCCCCATCCGCAAAGCATATTGGATGAACTCTCCACCATGCACGCGGGTACCGGGCAAAGCGGCAAAAAGGAAGCCGTCCTTTACCTCGCGGCTATCAACGGCAAGGCCAGTGATGTCGGGATTTGCACCACCCCGGGCGGTCAGGGCCAATTGGCTGAGTGTTTTTGTCCTTGTGCCCATGCCCCACCTCTACCGCACAGCCTAATTCGAGGTCAGGGTTATAGCAGCGCTCGCCTCAGGCTCAAGCCGGGGGCGCAGGCCCAATAATGGTGCAATGCGTCCAATCAACTCGGCGGCAACGGGAACTGCCGTCCAACCCGCCGTCCGACGCTTTTCACCATAGGCAACGATGGACGGTTCATCCAACGTCACGATCAGCACATATTTGGGATCGTACGCGGGGAAGAAGGTCGCAAAAGTGGCAATCACCTTGTCATCGTAATAGCCACCGCGCGGTTTGGACTTGTCCGCCGTGCCTGTTTTGCCGGCCACATCATATCCCGCGACATCGCCAAAGCTTGCAGTTCCATCCGTCACCACGCGGCGCAGCATATTCTGCGCTTGTTTGGCCGCGTTCTCTGACATGACGCGCGGGCCATATTGCGGCCCGTTCTTGCGCAGGATGGTCGGGCTGACATAGTGACCGCCATTGGCAATCGCCGCATACCCCGCAGCCAGATGCATCGGGCTGGTCGAAAGACCGTGGCCATAGGAAATGGTTACAGTGCTCAGTTCGCCCCATTTCTTGGGCTTCAGCGGTTCGCCCCCGGCTGCCTCGACGATTTCAAAAGGCGTAGGCTTGAACATACCCAGCGCCTCAAGGAAATCCTGCTGGCGTTTTGCACCGATCTGCAAGGCCAGCCGCCCGGTCCCCCGGTTCGAGCTGTGGACGATCACGTCCGCCACGCTGATCTTGCCGTAATTCTTGCCGTTGAATTCACCGATCGGGAAACGCCCGATCCGCATCGGACCCGAGGTGTCGATGATCGTTTCGGAATTCACCAAGCCCAACTGCACCGCCTGAGCGGCCGTGAAAATCTTGAAAACCGATCCCAGCTCGTAAACGCCCTGCACATAGCGGTTGAACAGCGGACTGTCCGAGGGGTCAAAGCCCGATGTAGGCGGGCGTGGGCGGTCGTTCGGGTCGAAAGACGGTAGCGAAGCAGCCGAGACGACCTCACCCGTATGCGCGTTCATCAACACGGCGGACGCGCCCTTGGCATTCATGATCTTCATGCCGCCGTAAAGCACCTGCTCGACCGCAGCCTGAACGGTCAAATCCAGCGACAGCTGCAGAGGCTTGTTGCCGTTGGCCGGGTCACGCAGATAGTCGTCGAATTGCTTTTCAACGCCCGCGACACCAATCACCTCGGCGGCGCTGACGCCTTCGCGGCCAAAGCCCGAGCCGCCCAGAATATGCGCGGCCAGCTTGCCGTTGGGATAAAGCCGCATCTCACGCGGGCCGAACAGGATGCCGGGGTCGCCAATGTCATGGACGGCCTGCTTCTGCTCGGGCGAGATGCGTTTCTTGATCCACAGGAATTTACGATTTCCGGTGAAGTCTTTGATCAGGCGTTCTTTTTCAAGATCAGGGAAGATCGCAACCAGTTGATCGGCGGCGGCCTCGGGGTCGATCATCAAAGGGGGCTGCGCATAGACCGAGTAGGTATCCAGATTAGTCGCCAGAATACGGCCTTCGCGATCGACGATATTTGCGCGCTGCATGGCAATCGCGGCACCGGGGGCACTGGCCAGCGGCTCTTGCGCCTCGGACGTGGCGAGCATCCCCATCCGCACCCCGACTACCGAGAACGCGCAGAAAAAGAAGAGACCCAATACCAAAAGACGCCCTTCGGCACGAGCGCGGGCACGGTCTTTCATATCCTCATGACGCTGGCGGATATTTTCTCGTTCAATTGCCTTGGGGTTTTCGCCCCGCGCGCGGGCGTCAAGAATACGGGCCAGAGGGCGCAGCGGTGTCCGTGTCATGGAATCTGCACCTCACCCAGCGCCTGAGTGCTGGTAATGGCCTGTAACTCGATCGGATCAACGATGGGCAGGTCCGGGTCCTCGGCATAGGCAACCTGATCGGCCCGACCGAATTGTTCGGCGCGCAGTGGCAACAAACCCAGACGTTCAAAGTTCAGATCCGCTAGTTCGCGCAGCCGGTCAGGCCGGTTGAGATAGGCCCATTCAGCGTTCAATACAGCCAAACGCACCTGCGCGATCCCGATCTCGCGCTGCAGTTTCTGCGTTTCCTTGACCACCTGTTGAGTGCGGAAGTTTTCCTGATATGCCCAAAGCGCCAGCCCAAACACGGACAAGGCAGTCAATACATACAAAACACTCTTCATTTCATCCTTCCCCCGAGTTGCGGCATCCCAATGGCGCGGGCCTCAATTTCCCCCGCCGGAGCATCTGTCCGCACCGCGACACGCAATTTAGCCGAGCGCGCACGCGGATTTTCCTGCAATTCCTGCGCATCTGGTCCAATGGCCTTGCGTGTTTTGAGCGTGAATTGCGGCTGCTCCTGTTCCACCTCAGGCGCATAGCGGTTGGCACGCCCCGTCTTGCCCGCACGTGACTGAAAGAACCGTTTGACCATCCGATCCTCGATCGAATGAAAGGTGACCACGGCCAACTGCCCACCGGGTCTCAATGCCCGTTCAGCGGCCATAAGGCCTTGGAATAACTCTTCGTATTCTGCGTTCACCGCAATCCGAAGCCCTTGAAAGCTGCGCGTCGCAGGATGAGACTGGCCGGGTTTCGGGCGCGGCAGGCAGGATTCGATGATTTCAGCTAAACGCAGGGTCGTGGTGATCGGGTCCTGTGCCCGCGCTGTCACAATGGCCTTCGCGATCCGGCGGCTGGCGCGCTCTTCACCATAGTGGAAAAGAATATCCGCCAACTGCGCCTCGGTTGCCGTGTTGACCAAATCAGCGGCGCTTTCACCTTCCTGGCTCATCCGCATGTCCAGCGGACCGTCTTTCATGAAAGAAAACCCGCGCTCGGCTTGATCCAACTGCATGGAGGACACGCCAAGGTCCAACACTACCCCGTCCAGGTCCAAAGCGTATTCATCCATCCGCGAAAAAACGCCTTGTTGCATCACCAGCCGGTCGCCATAGGCAGACGCCCACGCTGCAGCCATTTCAAACGCCAAAGGATCACGATCAACGGCGATAACCTTGTCAGCTCCAGCGTCCAACAGGCCGCGTGTGTACCCGCCCGCACCAAAAGTGCCGTCCAGCCAAACTCCCGACACCGGCGCAACGGCGGCCAGTAACGGGCGCAGCAGAACAGGGATGTGAGGTTTGTCAGAAGGGGTTTCAGCGTCGGCCATGCCGCTACGCCTCCCCGACGCCATCTAGGAATTCGAGGGGGTCAAAGTCCTCAGGCTGTTCATCCAGCCATTCCTCGGCTGCGGCAAGCTCTTCCGACTCGTAAGTTTCGGGCTTCCAAATCTGAAACGTGTCGCCAGCAGCAATAAAAAACGCCTCGCCCTCTAGCCCGATCTTAGTCCGCAGCTTGGCCGGTAGAACAAGACGCCCTGTCTCATCGACTGTGGTGGGAAAAGACTGCCCGTGAAACATGCGCTGCAGCATTTTTCGTTGCATCGAGCCGCGCGGCAAGGCGTCAATCTTCTCATCGACGTCGTCAATCGCCTGCATGGTATAACATTCAAGGAATTTCCGCCGGTGGTCCCCGTACACAATTACAAGCTCTGGATTGTCTCCGGGCTGCCAATTGGGGTCCGACGATTCAAGCACGCGGCGAAAAGAGGCCGGGATCGAGACCCTGCCCTTCGTATCCACCTTGTGGTGGCTTTCACCTCTGAACCTGCGCGCCAAGACGACTGTCCCTTTCGCTTGCGCCCCACCAAATCTTCACGTCCCCCGGATGAAAAACGGCGGGTTGATCTGCTGCCACTGATCAACCCGCCGCATTAACCCGCTGTGCGGGATGTCCAGCTGCGCGCGCCACCTGGGGGGATGTCTGCTCGCCCGCGCGCCGGATCTCTGAGTGATGAAAGCGAGATGCCTGTATGAAACCTGTTTTTTTGGTTCGGGGTCGTTTGGCGCCCCATGTGCCTCGTCCTCATCTTATGATTAAGGGATGACATGGGAATTCATGGAAATCAACAAAAACTTTTGCCAATACCTGCATGCGTTGCACCATAACTGAAGCTGACCCAAATGAAAACTAGCCAAGTTAGACTACATTTGGTTAAATTTCCCCCAAGATACACAACTGGTAGCGAAATTGTATCCGTATCCTACATTTCCCACAATTTCCCACTTTTTTTTAAAAGATCATGAGATTCTCCCACTCAAGTGTTCAAAACTGTCCCTAAATGCGTCGAATCACCCCCAGGCCAACGCGCGCAGACAGCAAAACCACCGGATATTTACGACACGCCCATAATTTCCCATGCAGACAGTTACCCGACATCGGTACGAAATCTCGCGTTTCACCGGATTCTCAATTTGCCCAAATTTCAAAGCAACGCGCGTAAAGAAAAAGCAATCTTTAACTCCCCGGTTGCCGCAGGCGTTTGCGTTAACTGCATGGATTGGCCTAAAACCTATATTTTAAAGGCACTTATGTCCATTTTCGACCAACGCGTTGATATCTATGCATTTGCTGCATAGCAGCATTGACCATGTAGGCTGTTGTGCAAGCGCAGCATTCCCTTATCTTCAGTCTCAAGCAAACGCCGGAACACATCGGCAAGAACGAAACTTATCGGGTAACGCAGATGGCAGCAGCAACACATCAAACCGTACTTAAAGGCGCACCGGCGACTGGCTTGTCGTCACTGATCGACGTCGCGAAAGCCCGCTTCCTCCGGTACCGCATCTACCGTCAAACAGTTAACGAACTGTCCGTATTGTCGAACCGCGAGCTGGCCGATCTTGGTCTGCACCGTTCGATGATCCGTCGGATGGCAATGCAGGCGGCAGAAGACTACGTCGCGTCCTAGGCGCGCACTGACATACCGAGATCAGGTCCTTCTCCTCCCTTTTGGACCTGTATTTCAGCGGCGATATCTCTCCTCCTCCCTGATATCGCCGCAATTATACCGGCCCAGGATGCCGGACACTGACACACCGGGTACTCCTCCTCCCTTTCCCGGTGTTGAAAGAGCGCGGCGACGTCTTCCTCCTCCCTGACGTCGCCGCGTCCTTACAGATACCGGGGCTAAACCCGGGTTCAGATGCATCGGGGCGTTTCTCCTCCCTGCCCTGATGTTCAAAGCGCGCGGTGACGTCCTCCTCCTCCCTGACGTCACCGCGTCTTGATAGATACCGGGTCAAACCCGGGTTCAGATGCATCGGTGTTCTCCTCCTCCCTTGCCCTGGTGTTAAAAAAACGGCGGCGTCCCTCCTCCCTGGGAACCGTCGTTTTTCATTTCTCAGGCACGAAAAAAGGCGCCACGGCCAACGCCGGGCGCCCATCACAAAAATCGAGCATGTGCCGAAAGGCACATTCTATTTGGTTAAAAAGGCACGTCGTCCTTGGCGGACAGGAATCGCGAGACCACTTTCTTGATCCCCGCTTTGTCGAAATCCACTTCGACCTTGTCCCCTTCGATGCCGATCACCGCACCATACCCGAATTTCTGGTGAAACACGCGTTCACCCATCGTAAAGCTGGCCACCGCAGTTGCGTCGATCACCGTATTGCGGCTTTCGCGCGGCTGAGAGGTGCCATACTGCCCTTTTCGCGCCTGCATCCGCTTCCACCCCGGGGAGTTATAGACATTCGCTTCAGCCGCGCGGGTTTCGATCCCAGCCGTGGGTTGACCACCGCCGTAAAGCCCCGGAGGTGTTAGCACTTCAACATGATCTTCGGGCAATTCGTCGATGAACCGTGACGGCATTGCGTTCTGCCATTGCCCAAACACGCGCCGATTTGCAGCAAAAGATATCGTACAGACTTCTTCCGCACGGGTGATCCCGACATAGGCCAAACGCCGTTCTTCCTCGAGCCCCTTGATCCCGGATTCGTCCATGGACCGCTGAGAAGGGAATAACCCGTCTTCCCACCCCGGCAGGAAAACAGCCGGAAACTCCAACCCTTTGGCTGCGTGCAAGGTCATGATCGAGACCTTGGCCCCGTCGCCCTCCTGCTCATTATCCATGACCAGGCTGACATGCTCCAGAAACCCTTGCAGGTTCTCGAAATTATCCAGCTGGTTCACCAGTTCTTTCAGATTTTCCAGCCGCCCAGGAGCCTCAGGCGTCTTTTCGTTCTGCCAATGGGCGGTGTAACCGGATTCGTCCAAGATGATCTGCGCCAGTTCAATATGCGAGACCTCAGGCTCTCCAAACCGCATCGGGGCGCCGTCATCAATGACCGAGTCATCGTCCACCTCGATCCGGGACCCGCGCGTCATCGCGTTCCACCGCGCCAGCCCGTCAGTCAACTCACGCAGCGCTTTTCCGCCCTTGCCCTTGATCAACCCATTGTCGACCGCAATACGCGCGCCGTCGACCAGTGACACGCCATGCTCGCGTGCAGTCATTTGGATCGTCTGCTGCGCCTTGTCACCGAGACCCCGTTTCGGCGTATTTACGATCCGCTCGAACGCCAGATCGTCGCCGGGGCTGACCACGAGCCGGAAATAAGCCATGGCATCGCGGATCTCCATCCGCTCATAGAACCGGGGGCCGCCGATCACCTTATAGGGCAGACCGATGGTCAGGAACCGATCCTCAAACGCGCGCATCTGGTGCGAGGCGCGGACCAGAATGGCGATCTCATCCAACCCAATGGGCCGCATACCGCGCGTCCCGCCCTGCATCGCGTCGATCTCTTCACCGATCCAGCGGGCCTCTTCCTCGCCATCCCAATGACCGATAAGCCGAACCTTTTCGCCCTCTTCAGCGTCTGTCCAAAGCTCTTTGCCCAAGCGGCTTTCATTGCCCCGGATCACATTCGACGCGGCGGCCAGAATATGCGGGGTCGAGCGATAGTTCTGCTCCAACCGAACAACGTAGGCACCGGGAAAGTCCTTTTCGAAGCGCAGGATGTTACCCACTTCGGCCCCGCGCCAGCCATAGATCGATTGGTCGTCATCGCCTACGCAACAGATATTTTTATGCGCACCGGCCAGAAGGCGCAGCCATAGATACTGCGCGACATTGGTATCCTGATACTCGTCCACAAGAATGAACCGGAACCAACGCTGGTATTGTTCCAGCACATCCTGATGTGTCTGGAAAATCGTAACCATGTGCAGCAGCAAGTCGCCGAAATCCACTGCATTCAACTCGCGCAGCCGGGTCTGGTACTGCGCGTAAAGCTCAATACCCTTGTTGTTATAGGCTCCGGAATCAGCCACAGGCACCTTATCGGGTGTCAACGCGCGGTTCTTCCAGTCGTCGATGATCCCGGCAAGCATTCGCGCAGGCCAGCGTTTATCATCAATATTCGCCGCCTGAACCAACTGCTTGAGCAAGCGCAGCTGATCGTCCGTATCGAGAATCGTGAAGTTGGATTTCAGATCGACCAACTCGGCATGACGGCGCAGCAGCTTGACGCAGATCGAGTGAAATGTTCCCAGCCACGGCATTCCTTCCGCCGGCTGCCCAAGCAATCGACCGACCCGCTCTTTCATCTCACGCGCAGCTTTGTTGGTGAAGGTCACGGACAGAATTTCGTTCGGACGCGCTCGGCCAGTGTTTAGAAGATGCGCAATCCGGGCCGTCAGCGCCTTGGTTTTTCCCGTGCCCGCACCAGCCAGCATCAGAACCGGCCCTTCCAACCGCTCGACTGCTTCGCGTTGCGCCGGGTTCAGTTCGTCCAGATAAGGCGTGGGGCGTGCAGCCATGGCACGCGCGGATAATGATGCGCCCTCAAAGGCGTCCATTTCGTCGAAACTGCTCATTCGCCCAAACTACGCTGGAAACGCCGCAAGGGAAAGGGTTTGTTCACGGCTTGTTCGCACAATACTGAAAAAAACCCGTCGCATTTCTGATCAATACACCGGGTTTTGCCTGAACCTACTTCACTCCCTTTGCGCCGGAGTACGTGACGGGCCTGGGTTCTGCCAGCTGGCGCGCATAAATCTCTGGGCTATGCATAACAGGTCGAACAGCACCCGGTTTCATCCGGCCTCCGTCGGCACAGTGTTTTGACATCAATAGCCCAAAGGCCCGCTCGTGCATCCTTTCTGGTGGCAGCAGTCTGAAAACCTTGCAGAATCGCGCAACAGGTCGGATCAATTCATATGGACCTTCACAGCTCATTCCCCGGCATTGCCGACCTGAAGCGCCGCGCACGGCGCAGGGTGCCGCATTTTGTATGGGAATACTTGGCAAGCGGCACCGGGACCGAGGCCACCATGCATCGAAACCGGGCTGCTTTGGATGATGTCGAGTTTCTGCCCTCGATCCTGCATGGCCCAATCGAATGTAAGACTGGCACGCGGTTCCTTGGTAGGGACTTTCCCCTGCCCTTCGGTATTGCGCCTATTGGGATGTCAGGGCTGATCTGGCCGAATGCGGAACACTTGCTGGCGCAAGCCGCCGCAGAGGCGGACGTGCCCTATACCCTGTCGACCGTCGCCAGTCAGAGCCCCGAGGACATGGCGCCACATATTGGACAGAATGCCTGGTTCCAGCTTTATCCGCCAAAAGATCCCGAAATCCGTACTGACATGCTGAACCGCGTCAGAAGTGCTGGTTTCACCACACTTGTGTTGACCGTAGATGTTCCCGTCGCCTCTCGTCGGGAACGGCAGGTGCGATCCGGCCTGACCAATCCGCCCAAACTCACCCCGAGGCTACTAGCACAGATTGCCCTGCGTCCCACTTGGGCCTTGGGGATGGCGCGAAACGGGATGCCGCGGATGCGGACGCTCGACAAGTATATCGACAGTCACAGCGCCCGCTCGCCAACGGCGCATGTCGGCTATCTGCTACGCACCTCACCGGATATGGATTACGTGAACTGGCTGCGTGATGCCTGGGACGGACCTTTGATTGTCAAAGGTGTGATGCGCGCAGAAGACGCTGACCGGCTGCAACGGGCAGGAGTTGACGCAATCTGGGTTTCGAATCACGGTGGCAGGCAGTTCGATGGCGCCCCGGCCAGCATTTCCGTGCTGCCCGCCATTCGCGCGGCCACGAACCTGCCGCTTATCTTTGACGGTGGCGTCGAAGGCGGCCTGGACATTCTGCGCGCGCTGGCCCTTGGGGCAGATTTTGTCATGCTGGGGCGCGGTTTTCTCTATGGCCTCGCTGCTTTAGGGGCACGTGGACCGGCCCATGTCATCGACATTCTGAGACAGGATATGCAGGCGAATATGGGGCAGATGGGGTTGGCGCAACTGAATCAGATTAAGACACATGATCACGCCGATTGATGCTGCAATGCAGAGCGGGTAAGAAGTTACCGCTAACAAGCGGCGTTTGCGAGCGTTAACATGCCGGTTCTACCCAGAACGACTGATATACGTGCGCTTATTGTCCGCCTATGACACGGCCAAACAAAAAAGACCGGGACCCGATATGACCGATTTCAAAAAGATATTGATAGCCAACCGCGGCGAGATTGCGATTCGCGTGATGCGTGCGGCGAATGAGATGGGTAAGAAGACCGTTGCGGTTTACGCCGAGGAGGACAAGCTGGGCCTGCACCGGTTCAAGGCGGATGAGGCGTATCGGATTGGTGAGGGGTTGGGCCCGGTTGCGGCCTATCTGTCGATTGACGAGATCATTCGCGTGGCCAAGCAATGTGGTGCGGATGCGATCCATCCGGGCTACGGTTTGCTGTCGGAGAATCCCGATTTCGTGGATGCCTGTGTCCAGAACGGTATCACCTTCATCGGCCCCCGCGCCGAAACCATGCGCGCGCTTGGTGACAAGGCCAGCGCACGTCGGGTTGCGATCGCGGCAGGCGTTCCGGTGATCCCGGCGACCGAAGTGCTGGGCGATGACATGGATGCCATCCGGGCCGAAGCTGCGGAAATCGGCTATCCGCTGATGCTCAAGGCGTCGTGGGGCGGCGGCGGGCGCGGCATGCGCCCGATCCAGTCCGAGGATGAACTGGAGGAGAAGGTTCTGGAAGGCCGCCGCGAAGCCGAGGCCGCATTCGGCAATGGCGAGGGCTATCTGGAAAAGATGATCACCCGCGCGCGCCATGTCGAAGTGCAAATTCTAGGCGACAAGCATGGTGAGATTTACCACCTGTATGAACGCGACTGTTCGGTCCAGCGTCGGAACCAAAAGGTCGTGGAACGCGCCCCTGCCCCGTACTTGTCCGAGGAGCAACGCGCCGAGATCTGCGAGTTGGGCCGCAAGATCTGCGCTCATGTGAACTATGAATGCGCGGGCACCGTCGAGTTTCTGATGGATATGGAAACCGGCAAGTTCTACTTCATCGAGGTAAACCCGCGCGTGCAGGTGGAACACACCGTCACCGAGGAAGTCACCGGCATCGACATCGTTCAGGCGCAAATCCTGATCGCCGAGGGCAAGACGCTGGCCGAAGCCACCGGTGCGGCCAGCCAGGCGGATGTGCATCTGAACGGCCATGCGCTGCAGACCCGGATCACCACCGAGGACCCGCAGAACAACTTCATCCCCGACTATGGCCGCATCACCGCCTATCGCTCGGCCACCGGCATGGGCATCCGTCTGGATGGCGGTACGGCCTACGCCGGGGGTGTGATCACGCGGTATTACGACTCGTTGCTGACCAAAGTCACGGCATGGGCGCCAACGCCCGAAAAAGCCATCAGCCGGATGGACCGGGCGCTGCGCGAGTTCCGTATTCGCGGCGTCAGCACCAACATTGATTTTGTCATCAACCTGCTAAAGCACCCGACCTTTCTGTCGAACGAATACACTACCAAGTTCATCGACACGACGCCGGACCTGTTCACCTTCAAGCGCCGCCGCGACCGGGGCACCAAGGTGCTGACCTATATCGCGGATATCACCGTGAACGGGCACCCCGAGACCAAAGACCGGCCCGAGCCGCGCGCCGACCTGAAAGAGGCCAAGCCCCCTGCGCTCAAGGCCGAACCCCAGATGGGCACGCGCAACCTGCTGGAGCAGAAAGGCCCGCAGGCGGTGGCCGACTGGATGAAGGCGCAGCGGCAATTGCTGATCACCGACACCACCATGCGGGACGGGCACCAATCGTTGCTGGCCACCCGGATGCGGTCGATTGACATGATCCGCGTGGCGCCCACCTATGCCGCCAACCTGCCGCAGCTTTTTAGCGTCGAATGCTGGGGCGGCGCGACGTTTGATGTGGCCTATCGCTTCTTGCAGGAATGCCCGTGGCAACGTCTGCGCGACCTGCGCGAGGCGATGCCGAACCTGATGACCCAGATGCTGCTGCGCGGGGCAAACGGCGTTGGCTATACCAACTACCCTGACAACGTGGTGCAGGAATTCGTGCGCCAGGCCGCGCAGAATATCGATGTGTTCCGCGTGTTCGACTCGCTGAACTGGGTCGAGAACATGCGGGTGGCGATGGATGCGGTCGTTGAAAACGGCAAGATTTGTGAGGGCACCGTTTGCTATACCGGTGATATCCTCGACCCGGACCGTGCCAAGTATGACCTGAAATACTATGTCGGCATGGCGAAAGAGCTGCGCGACGCAGGCGCACATGTGCTGGGCCTGAAAGACATGGCGGGCCTGCTAAAGCCGGCCTCGGCTAAAATCCTGATCCGCGCGCTGAAAGAAGAGGTCGGGCTGCCGATCCATTTCCACACGCACGATACGGCGGGCATCGCCAGCGCGACCATTCTGGCCGCATCCGAGGCGGGCGTCGACGCAGTGGACTGCGCGATGGATGCCTTTTCGGGCAACACATCCCAGGCAACGCTGGGCACCGTAGTCGAGGCGCTGCGTCATACCGAGCGGGACACCGGCCTCGACATCAAAGCGATCCGCGAGATCAGCGATTACTTCGAGGCGGTGCGCGGCCAGTATGCAGCGTTTGAATCCGGCCTGCAGGCCCCGGCCTCCGAGGTGTATCTGCATGAGATGCCGGGCGGTCAGTTCACCAACCTCAAGGCGCAGGCGCGCTCCTTGGGTCTGGAGGAACGCTGGCACGAGGTTGCCCAGATGTATGCCGATGTGAACCGGATGTTCGGGGATATCGTTAAGGTAACGCCGTCCTCAAAAGTGGTGGGCGACATGGCGTTGATGATGGTCAGCCAGGGCCTGACGCGTGCGGACGTTGAGAACCCCGGAACGGATGTGGCCTTCCCCGACTCGGTCATCGACATGATGCGCGGCAATCTGGGCCAGCCTCCGGGCGGGTTCCCCGACACCATCATCAAGAAGGTGCTGAAGGACGAAGCCCCCAATACCGAGCGCCCCGGCAAGCATGTGCCGCCCGTCGACCTGGAAGCCACCCGCGCCGAGCTTTCCGGACAATTGGAAGGGATGCAGGTCGACGATGAGGACCTGAATGGCTACCTGATGTATCCCAAGGTGTTTCTGGATTACATGGGCCGCCACCGGATCTACGGCCCGGTCCGCACCCTGCCAACCAAGACCTTCTTCTACGGTATGGAACCCGGTGAAGAGATCACAGCCGAGATCGATCCCGGCAAGACGCTGGAAATCCGTTGTCAGGCCATCGGCGAGACCGACGAAAAGGGTGAGGTCAAAGTGTTCTTCGAACTCAACGGTCAGCCTCGCGTGATCCGAGTGCCGAACCGGATGGTCACATCGGCCACGCAGGCGCGACCCAAGGCCGAAGTCGGTAACCCCAACCATGTGGGCGCACCGATGCCCGGTGTGGTTGCAACAATCGCCGTGACAGCCGGTCAACAGGTCAAGGAAGGCGACATGCTGCTGACCATCGAAGCCATGAAAATGGAAACCGGGATCCACGCCGAACGCGACGCGACAGTTAAGGCTGTCAACGTCCAGCCCGGCGGTCAGATCGACGCCAAGGATCTGCTCGTCGAACTGGAATAAATGGTTCGACTTTACCAGGAACTACCGGCCGCTCGGGGAACCGGGCGGCTTTTTGCGCAGAAGGAAGAACTAATGCTGACTATATCCCCCATCTACGCCGCGCTTCTGGCGATCCTCTACATCGCCCTCAGCGTGAGAGTCATCAGCCAGCGCTTCAGCGACAAAATCTCTTACGGCGACGGGGGCAGCAAGAACATGATCAAAGCCATCAGAACGCATTCCAACTTCGTCGAATACACGCCTTTTGCGTTGCTGCTGATCGCCATGGCCGAACTGCAAAACGCAGGAGGCCTACTCTTGAATTTGCTTGGGCTGACATTACTGGCCGGTCGTGTTTTTCACGCATATGGCTTTAGCCGCACCCCTCAGATCGTGATTTTACGCCGCATGGGAATGCTGCTGACATTCACCGCCATACTGGTTGCTGCCATAACGAACCTTGCGCTGGCAATGTGACGTGCGTGGCAGGGCTTAACCCGCCAAAATCCGCGTCTCAATCGGTGGGGCTTGCATGAGAATCGGTTCCACCTTGACCACCTCGTTCTCATCCCGGACACAGATCACGGTTGTCAGCACGATTAGTGCCGCCAGAAGGGCCGTTTTTATATCTGCACTGCGTGTCATCTTCCTCTCCTCGAACCGGCCAATTCAACAACGGTCATAGTCTTTCACGTGTGGCGCGGGGATTTCCGTCGAAAGATTTTTCCGGCTTTTTGTGTTTTTCCGCTTGCAGGCTTGCGTGGGAATTTATACATCCCTCCTCACTCAACGGCGCGGGCGTAGCTCAGGGGTAGAGCATAACCTTGCCAAGGTTAGGGTCGGGCGTTCGAATCGCCTCGCCCGCTCCATTGAGAGGTCTTTGGACCACATATGTATCTGATGCGGGCGTAGCTCAGGGGTAGAGCATAACCTTGCCAAGGTTAGGGTCGGGCGTTCGAATCGCCTCGCCCGCTCCAGATACCAAAACTCCAATATAGCCTAGCGTATACGCTGTCTGTGCGCCATTCTGGCGGTACTACGCAACACAGGACATTCACCTTGTCTGAATATGTCATCCGCCCGCTAACTGCTGATGAACTACAGATGGCTGTAGATTGGGCCGGACGCGAGGGGTGGAACCCCGGACATCATGATGCTGCATGTTTCCACAGCACTGATTCCGGCGGGTTTCTGGGCGGTTTTCTGGATGGTGAGATGATCGCCTCGATCTCTGTCGTCCGCTACGACGATACATTTGCATTTCTTGGGTTCTACATCGTTCGGCCCGAGTTTCGCGGTTCTGGCCACGGGCTGGAAATCTGGCGGCATGCGCTGGCAATTTGCAATGCGCTCAACATCGGATTGGATGGGGTCGCCGATCAGCAACACAATTATCGCAAGTCGGGCTTTGCCTTTGCCTACAACAACTATCGTTTCTCCGGAACTGCACGGGACATACTGGCCAAACTGGAAACAGGGCCGGTTGCTCAAATCTCTGATCTTTCCAGCTTTTCAGATGACCTGAGGGCTTATGATCGCAGTCTGTTCCCCGCGCCGCGCGATGTATTTCTTGAGCATTGGCTGAGTGCATCTGGCCATGTCTCAAAAGTGTATGTCGATAGTGGCAGGATAAGGGGGTATGCCACACTACGCCGCTGCCTTCATGGGTACAAGGTTGGCCCCCTGTTTGCGGACACAGGTGAGATCGCAAAGGCGTTGCTTGGCGCAGTTCTTGGCACGCTTCCTGAGAGACAGGGCGCACATGAGGTATTTGTGGACGTGCCTCAGCCCAATGCATCGGCCATGGCATTGGCGGACGAACTTGGGCTGAGCAAGGTGTTTGAAACGGCGCGGATGTATTCGAATCACGAACCAGATATCGACCTGAACCGCATCTTTGGCGTTACGACGTTTGAGCTGGGCTAAAACGCCTTGAACGTCATTGTGGTCAGGGACCGTTCGATATTTGGAATCACCAAAAGGTTTTCGGTGATGAAATGCCCCACATCCTTGTCTTCCGGGATGTAAAGTTTCAGCAGCAGGTCGTATTCACCGCTGGTCGAATAAAGCTCGGAGTGGATTTCGCGCAAGGCGATTTCTTCGGCAACCTTGTAGGTGGTGCCGGGTTTGCAGCGGATCTGGATGAAAACGCAGGTGGACATGGGCCGTGCCTTGTTGGTTGAATTGCTGGCAGGCTGGCATGGGGCGCGCGCGGGCGCAATCCCCTGCAACAGTTTGCACTGATTACCACGTGCGGTCTGGATAAGCCGCCCCAACCCCGTCTATAAGCGCGCCTGTAGCAAAAGGAATTCGCCCATGCGCAGCGCAAAGATCAGCCGTCAGACCGCCGAAACCGAAATCTCGGTCGAGGTCAATCTGGACGGCGCAGGCATATATGACAACCAGACAGGTGTCGGGTTTTTCGATCATATGCTGGACCAGTTTGCGCGCCATTCACTGATCGACATGACGATCCGCGCCAAGGGCGATTACCACATCGACGATCATCACACGGTCGAAGATACCGGCATCGCGCTGGGTCAGGCTTTGACACAAGCCCTTGGCGACAAAAAGGGTATCCGCCGGTATGGCGAGTGCCACCTGCCTATGGACGACGCACAGGTTCGCTGTGCGCTGGACCTGTCGGGCCGCCCGTTCCTGATCTGGAACGTGGACCTGCCGACACCCAAGATCGGCTCGTTCGATACCGAGTTGGTGCGCGAGTTCTTTCAGGCGCTCAGCACCCATGGCGGCATCACACTGCATGTCGACCAGTTGCACGGCTTTAACAGCCACCACATTGCCGAGGCTGCCTTTAAGGCCGTGGCCCGTGCCCTGCGCGTGGCGGTTGAGACCGACCCGCGCAGGGCCGATGCGATCCCGTCCACCAAAGGTGCGCTGTAAATGCTGACAGCCATCATTGATTACGAGAGCGGTAACCTGCACTCGGCCGAAAAGGCATTTCAACGCATGGCACGCGAGGTGGATGCGGGTGAGGTTGTTGTGACCTCGGACGCGGATGTTGTTGCGCGTGCCGACCGTTTGGTTCTGCCGGGCGACGGTGCGTTTCCGGCCTGCGCCGCCGAATTGCGCGGACATAAGGGCATCTATGACGCCATGGTTGAGGCGGTTGAACAAAAAGGCCGACCGTTTCTGGGAATCTGCGTTGGTATGCAACTGATGGCCACGAAGGGCCATGAATACTGTGAAACGGACGGGCTTGACTGGATCGCTGGCGATGTGGTGCGGATTGAACCGTCAGACAAAGCGCTGAAAGTCCCCCATATGGGTTGGAATGATCTGGTGCTGGAAAGCGACCACCCCGTGTTTAGCGGGGTCAACTCCGGCGATCACACCTACTTTGTCCATTCCTACCATTTCCGGGTAAAAAACCCGGCTGAGCGGTTAGCTTACGTGGACTATGGACAAGAGGTCACGGCCGTGATCGGCCGCGACACCATGGTTGGCATGCAATTCCACCCCGAGAAAAGCCAGGATGTGGGCCTGCGTATGATCGGGAATTTCCTGAACTGGGCGCCCTAAGCCTTATTGAACGCGAGTCCAGGTCTGCCCGCGGCAGATCAGGCCACCGGCGACACAGCCTTTGACGGTCAGCTCGTTCTGGCCGTCCAGCGTCATCTTCGAGTTATATGTCTTGTCCCGGTCCGGGGCCCAGATCTTGCCATTGTCATAGCTGCCGCCGCCTTCCGGGATCATATCCCAGATGATCTGCTTGCCTAGGTTCTCATATTCCAACTGCTCGTTCCCATCCGCGTCAAAGGCGGTATCGATGGTGCCGCAAATGGCGCTGCCGCATTCGGCAATCGTGACGTGCAGATAACCGCCGGTATCCCCCGGAGCGGTCTTCCACAGCCCGTCGACAGGATCGGCGGCCAAGGCGGTTGTTGCCAGCACTGCCAAACCCGCCGCAAGAGTAAATGTTTTCATGAGTGTCTCCCTGTTTTGTGGCCAGTCTGGCCCGCCATTCGCCACCGGGCAAGATTGACTTTGCGTCGCGTTGCATCCCCTACCCTGCATGTGCGATACGCCGCGCGAGTAACCTCTGACATAGGGCCGCATAACATGATCCTCTACCCCGCCATCGACCTAAAAGACGGCCAAGCCGTGCGCTTGCTGCGCGGTGAAATGGACAAGGCCACCGTTTTCAACGACGACCCGGCCGCGCAGGCCCGTGCCTTTGTTGACGCAGGGTGCGAATGGCTTCACCTTGTGGACCTGAACGGTGCCTTTGCAGGCGAGCCGGTGAACGCCGCGCCGGTTGAAGCAATTTTGAAGGCCTGCAATGTTCCCGCACAGCTTGGGGGCGGCATTCGTGACATGGCCACGATTGAGACCTGGATCGACAAGGGTCTGGCGCGCGTCATTCTGGGCACCGTGGCGGTTGAGAACCCCGACCTCGTGCGAGAGGCTGCAAGAGCCTTCCCGGGCAAAGTTGCCGTTGGCATCGACGCGCGCAATGGCTTGGTTGCCACCAAAGGCTGGGCTCAAGAAACCAACGTGCAGGTCACCGATCTGGCGCGCAGCTTCGAAGATGCAGGCGTTGCTGCCATCATCTATACGGACATCAACCGCGATGGTGCGATGCAGGGTCCAAATGTCGAAGCTACCGCAGACCTGGCGCGGGCTGTATCGATTCCGGTGATCGCTTCGGGTGGCGTTTCATCGATCGCTGACCTGATCGCGCTGCGCGATTGTGGCGTCGAACTGAACGGAGCGATATCGGGGCGCGCGCTCTATGATGGCGCGATTGACCTGAAAGAGGCGTTGTTTACGCTAAAAAGCTAATCCTAACTGTGACACCGGGTTGGAACATTCGCTCCCCCTGCCTCCAACGGCTTGGAAAGAATGTCTCGGCTTTACCAGAGTGCGGTTCTTTCAAACAGGAAAGATAGAATTTCCAACGATCAGCTCAGCGCGCGCCCGTGCACACAGCGTTCTTTGGCTTGAGTGATACATCAGCGCCGGATTTGCCGCCTTCAAGGTAAGCTGTCCTTTTCCCCTGCGTGCGACGATTCTCGCAAGGCCCGAAAAACGAAAAAGCCCCATAGTCCTGCAATCAAGCAGATTTCGAAGGGTGGGCTGTGCCAACAAGCCGTGTTGCCAGCACAGTCGATCAACTATTGCGCCGCGATTGACGTCAGCTTTGCCAGCGCCCCCCGCATCTTTTCAATGACCGGGGATGCATCAACACCGTCTAGATCATCCATAGTCTCTTTGGGGTCTTCATAGGCCAACCAAACCTGACCGTTTTCGTCCTCGTATGCCTGCACTTTCAGCGGCAAGAATAATCCGGCACGCGGATCAATCTGCATGGCGGGCGTACCCATCGCGGGGTTGCCGAAGATCAGCACCTGGTTGGCTGGAATGGTCAGCCCAACCTTTTCGGCCCCGGCTGCGTGATCGACGCGTGCAAAAACAGTTGCGCCAGCATTACCAACAGCCGCCTCAAACGCATCCAGCGCCTCTGACACCGATTTGTCTGTGCTAACCTTGATGATATCGTCTGCCATAGCTGCGACGGTTCCTCCTAAAACGAAAACAGTTGCCAAAATGAAACTGTGCATCTCATTAATCTCCCGCTGAATTTGGGCGTAAACTTCCCGGGTTTGAATGGTCTTGCAATCACAAGTCCGGCATCACCGACGCGGTGTTTGCCTGTGGCGTCATCTGATTGACCCGTCCAAGAAAACTGGCCCTCGAATCGATCTCAGATCGTAAACAATTTTGGACAAACTTGCAGAGTTTGCACAGATCGAACTCAAAGAAGTGGGATGCCCCGCCTACTTCTGTGTCACAGACCTTATGCAATTCCCCTGCATCTGATTATCCAAGAAGCGATCCAATTTTAGCCGAGCCGTGACAAAAGCCGCATCGACGCATTTGTCGAAGACGAGGAGTGGCAGCCTTTGGTTGCGGACGGTCGGGTTCCTTGGACAGATGACAAGGCCAACCTGTTGTCAGCTCTCAAGATACTGCGCAACGACTGACTGAAGGACAGGCATCCGTCGTTTGGCCGGTGTCACGCTGTTCGGCACTGGCATCGGCGGGGCATTATCGTTAGAGGTGCGGCAACAAAGGATGCCGCCATGCTAAAAACTCGCATCATACCCTGCCTCGATGTCGCTGATGGCCGTGTGGTTAAAGGCGTGAACTTCGTGGGCCTGCGTGATGCAGGCGACCCGGTGGAATCGGCCAAGGCCTACGACGCCGCCGGCGCGGATGAGATTTGCTTTCTGGACATTCACGCCACCCACGAAAACCGAGGCACCATGTTCGACGTGGTTCAACGCACGGCCGAGCAGTGTTTTGTCCCTCTGACTGTAGGCGGTGGCGTGCGCACCAAGGAAGATGTTCGGGCCCTGCTTCTGGCCGGAGCGGACAAGGTAAGTTTCAATTCTGCCGCAGTGGCAAACCCGGACGTGGTCGCCCAGGCAGCGGATCAATTCGGAAGCCAATGCATCGTCTGCGCCATCGACGCCAAGACCGTCAGCCCCGGTAAGTGGGAGATTTTCACCCATGGCGGTCGCAAGCCCACCGGCATCGACGCCGTGGAGTTTGCCAAAACTGTCGTCGCCAAAGGCGCAGGTGAAATCTTGCTGACCTCGATGGACCGGGACGGCACCAAGGCCGGGTTTAACCTGCCGCTGACACGCGCCATCTCGGATGCGGTGGATGTACCCGTGATCGCTTCGGGCGGGGTGGGCAATCTGGATCATCTGGTCGAAGGCGTGACGCAAGGTGGCGCAAGCGCGGTTCTGGCAGCCTCGATCTTTCACTTCGGCGAATATACGATCCGTGAAGCCAAGGAACACATGGCCGCTGCGGGCATCCCGATGAGGTTAACATGAGCATTCTAAGCGATCTCTCCGCCACCATCGAGGCCCGCAAGGATGCTGATCCCGACTCCAGCTGGACCGCCAAATTGTTGGCGAAAGGTCCCGAAAAATGCGCCGAAAAATTCGGGGAAGAGGCAGTAGAAGCCATCATCGAAGCCGTCAAGGGTGACAGGGCGGGCCTCACAGCCGAAGCGGCGGATGTGCTATATCACTTGCTGGTCATGCTGGCGGCACGCAATGTCGCGCTGGATGACGTCCTGAACGAGTTGGAACGGCGGAAAGGGGTCAGCGGCATCGCAGAAAAAGCTGCGCGCCCCAAGGGCTGAACGACAGGGTTCCGTCAACTCGTCCTCACCTTTATGATCAGGTTTGACAGTCAACGGATCATAGGGCCAAGGGATGATCAGGATTATGGCAGCTATGCTGGCCTTTGCGACGCTGACCGCATGCGCGGCCCCGCCCCCGTCAACCGGGAACGAAGTGCAGCGACTCGCCAGTGAAATCCTCAGTCTTGGGCCGGATGTTGACCCGGAAGAGGCAAACCGTGCCTCTCAGATCGCCTATTCCTATACGGCGCAACTGGTGCAGGAATACCAAATCACTGACCCCCCGTTGATCCACAACGCCAAGGTCAACAAGGGCCTGCGCCCGCGGGGGCTGTGCTGGCACTGGGCCGAGGATATTGAGCGCCGGCTCAAGCAAGAGAACTTCCAGACGCTCGAATTGCATCGCGCCATCGCCAATGCGGACAACCCGTTCAGGATCGACCACAGCACCGCGATTATCAGCCGCAGAGGCGAAACACTGTATGACGGTGTAGTGCTGGATCCCTGGCGATACGGTGGGGTGTTGTTCTGGTCTCCGCTGGTGGAAGACACGAAATATGAATGGGTGCCGCGTGACGCCGTGTTGCAGCAACGCCGCGTCGAGCAATATGGTGAGCTTTTACCCTACGTCAGTGAGTAAGATCAGATTTTGGAAGAGATCACGCCGGTCGCAAATCCACCCATGCGCAGTTCACCAAACAGGCGTTGATACTCGATTTTTGGGCATCTGTTCATGATCACGTCCATACCCTGACCTTGCGCCTTGGCGGCGGCATCGGCGTTTTCCACCCCGATCTGCATCCAAACCGTGCGTAGTTTTGGCAGCACGTCCAAGGCTTCGTCGACGATTGGCGGCACCGCCTCGGACCGGCGGAAGATATCGACCATATCAACCGGCTCGGAAATCTCAGACAATGAGGCGCGCACGGTCTGACCGAACAACTCTTTCCCCGCATGGCCCGGATTGACCGGGATAACCGTAAACCCTTTCAACGATAGATACCGCGCCACGTAATAGCTTGGCCGCACCGGATTCATCGACACACCAACTACAGCGACCACCTTGGTACGCTGCAGAATCTCTTTCAGATATTTATCAGGATACTCTGTCATCGCCGCACCATATTCTGGCAAACCAAAAGAAAAAAGCGCCCAGGCCGTGCCTGAGCGCCAGTTGTTGGAACGAGGGACAGTGAAATGACCCGCGGCAGTTCCGTTCCGCGGTCACTGTGTCATTTAGGCATATGATCAGAGAAAAAAAGAGGTTGAGCAAATTTTTGTGATGACAATTCACAAAAATCGACAATTTGCTCATTTGTTGTGAAGAATTCCGGGCCAATGCGCTTCGGCCTTGCGGATATACTCAGCCGAGTCGGTGCGCCACATCCGTTCAACTTCCAATGAATGGGTCATATACAGCCGTCCGCCAACGACTTGCCAGGCCATCGGGTCAGAACCGGTTAGTGATCCGTGGGCCATTGCGTAAGCGCAGTAGCCACCGAACTGAGGCGCAAAGGCGCGTGGATCACGCTCGAATGCCTCACGGTTTTCGGCGGTTGAGAATTGCCATTTAGCCCCCCGCCACACAACTGCGTGTTCCGATTTGCCTTGAATAGGCGCATTCGCGTCAAAGTATGACACCACGTCATACCCCGCCATAGCCGCGTCTTCTGCAACAAAGAAAAACGGCATATCCTGCGCTGTGGCGGCAGGTGCGATCATGGAGGCGGCCGCTGCGGCCAACAGAAAACGACGAGTAAGCATGGCAGAAATCAATTTGATCCTTTCAAATAATCAAATTGCAATTCTTGCGCCTTTGCGAAACCCCAGTTAACGGGTTTGTGATCATCAAAACGACTCTGAGGCCGCTTTAATCAAAGATATCCTCGACGACATCCCATGCCTCTTCCAGAAAGCGAGAAAAAATGGCCTTTCTCTTCTTCTTTTTGTTCTTCCGGTATGCCGTGGGCGCGTTCTTGACGTCTCGTTTTATCTTTTCGTCGTTCAGCTTGCGCTTGGGCACCATTTTGATGTCATGCAGCGGCGCCCCACAACTTGAACAGCTTAGTTCGTGGCGTTTCTGCCCCCTCAGAACCAACGCAGCGCGGGTCCCACAGTAACAGCAGGTGACGATTTTGGACGGGCTTGGAATGGGGGCTCTCCTGTCTACTTGTGCCTTGAGGCATATAGGGCGATTGCGGCTGCATTTGAGACGTTAAGCGACCCAAAACCCCCGGCTGCGTCGATTTTCACCAGTTGATCAACAGTTTCCTTGGTTTTTTGCCGCAGGCCTGGCCCTTCGGCCCCTAGCACCAGCGCAACTGGCTGATCCAGCTTGCCACCCAAGGCCGTTTCAATGGTCTGGTCGGCCTCTCCATCCAGCCCCAGCACCAGGAAACCCATGTTTTGTAACTCAACAATTTTATCCGCCAGATTGCGGACCCGAAGATAGGGTTGACGCTCCAGCGCGCCGCTGGCGGTTTTGGCCAATGCACCCGTTTCGGGCGCCGAGTGGTGCCGGGTGCCGATGACCGCACTGGCCCCCAATACTTCGGCCGAGCGCAGGATCGCCCCGACATTGTGAGGATCTGTTACCCGATCCAGCAAAAGCACGCGTGGATGCTCACGGCCAATGCAGTTTTCCGCCAAACCGCCCCACTCCAGAGGTTTGACCTCAAGAGCAGCGCCCTGATGAACAGAGCCCGGATCAATCGGCGCAGTAAACTTGCGCGGATCAACCATTTCGGCCTCAATCCCCGCAAATTCAATGGCTTCGGCCAATTTGTCCCGCGCATTCCGCGTGACGATCAGGCGCAACTTCTGCCGGTTGGGGTTCATCAACGCGTCGCGCACGGCGTGTATGCCGAACAGCCAGACGGTTTCCGCTGCTGCCGCCTTGCGCGCCTGTTCCTTTTCGACGACCCATTTGGGTTTCTTCATTTCATGGGCCTCCGGGCCGGGACTTCGGTTTCCTGCGTCAAAGCGAAATTTTCCTGTTGACGCTCCTTCAAGGCGCTAGTAATCACGCCTCCACGTCAGGTCAACGCCTGACAGTGGGCGACAGGCCGCAAGGTGTGGCAGGGGACTGTAACTCCCTCGCGGAGACGCACGCCTGGTTCGATTCCAGGGTCGCCCACCATCTTCTTTGTAGAATGATGAAGCTCTTACCACAGCGCATAATCGCTTTCTGGAAGCGCAAAACCGTAGCATTTCATAAATTGGCAAGGCCTGAGAGAAAGCATCTAGAATTGAGATTTTTGCAATTGGGTATCAATGAGTTGAAGAAGATCTTTCTGGATTGATTGCTAAAAAAGCATCGTGACAGGCGCCATCGACCGAAGCCCGACGTAGGTCAATCTGCAAAATTTGCGAGACAAGGGTAGTCTCCGTCAGGCCGCTGCTACCCGCTGTGCGTCAACCCTGTCAAACCACGCTACAATAGATTCAAGGTCAGCCGCGATCTGTTCGGCAGCGCCACCCGCAAACTCCTGAAATTTTTCACTGTTCAGACCATTCACACCAACCAGAACCGGAATGTCCTTTGCCAGTGCCTCGGCAATCACAGGACGAAAGCCGCGCCCGTCAGCCTCATGCTTGCCGAACTTGTTGATGATCAGCAGTTGCGGGGCGTCTTCCAGCGAATTTGTAACCAATCCAACTGCCTGCTCCAATGCCGCCGGGTCCAGTCGGCAGCCGCGCGAATGTTCGCCCAGTGACTGTGAGATACGTATCATCTCACCGTCTGGCAACACGCGGACGTCCATGTCGCATTTGCTGCTATCGGTGCATTCGGTGTTGGTTTGCACCACGCCGGCAAGATGCGCGTCAGCGGCCAGTAGATGCTGTGCAACTTCACTCAGAAGCCGATCGGTCGCGCCGCGGTCGGTGGTTGTAACATAGGCCAGATACATTCAGAGACCCTCGAAGATTAAGCGTGATCATCCAATTAGCACGCCTAACCCTATCCGGCCACTCTTCGTGTTGCGGCACGGGTAACAAAACTATTAGGCGATGATGGCCGTGCAATAAGCTGCCAGCACTTGGATGAGTTCGGACGATCACTGACAGAAATCAGCCGCGTTTTGGCAATGACCCTGTGAAAAGCAGTTGCAGTGCGGGTGCTTGCCATTAGGCTCTGATCATGACCTGTCGCATCCTGATGATGGCTCTTGTTTTGCTAGTGTCCTGCGGTCGCCCGTTGACCGAGCAGGAACGCAGCTTTGCCGATACCGTTCAGGGTGAGACGCTCAACCTGGACCGTGTGCGCCTGGTCGAGGGGGCTCCGGTCGCGCCGGTTACCTTTTATCGCAAATCACGGCCCCGCCTCGCCTGCCGCGAACGCATTCTGCCGCCTTCTGAAGAAGGCATAGTGACCGCAAAACCGGCCGCCGTTGCCCTGTTCAATCGGGTTTATTTCACCCGCGACTGGTATCTTGAGGACTATATGTCCGAATTCCCCGAACAGATGAACCTGATTGCAGCGATGCTTCTTGCGCATGAGTTGACCCATGTCTGGCAATGGCAAAACCGGGAAACCACCGGCTATCACCCGCTGCGCGCCGCAGCCGAACATGGCGGCAACTCGGACCCGTACCTGTTCGATCTCAACACATCGCCGAACTTCTTGTCCTATGGATTTGAACAGCAAGGCGCGATCGTCGAGGAATACGTCTGCTGCCGGGCGCTGGACCCAAAGGCACCCAGAACCCAGCGAATTCACGACATGCTGAGCGTACATTTCGATCTGTCACCACTGCCAGAGCAGTCACGTGACCGCGACATCGTGATCCCGTGGAACGGGGCCAAGACCGAAGGCATTTGCAGATAAGAACTACTGCCCTTGCAGCGTTTCGAGATAGGCGACCAAATCCACGATCGGCTGGCTTGTCAGAATCGGCTGCCCCTCTGGCGTTTTCATTGAGGTATCCTGCCCGTCAAAGTAAGGCCCATAGACCGGCATCGGGCTACCATGGCTGACCAATGGGTCGCGCCCATCGATACGCGCCACCACGCGGGCGGTTGGGAATACGCCATCTTCGTTGGCCAGTTTCGTCAGGTCCGGTGGTGGAATCAACAGAACACCGGCCATTGGGCCTTGCCCGGCTGCATCGATCCCGTGGCACGTTGCACAAAAGTGCCGGTACAACTCGGCCCCTTCCCCGACGTCCTGCGCCGCGGCCTGTGTAGTTGCCATCAGTGTTCCGATAGCAGCTATACGAAGTAGCTGTCTGCTCATCGCATCCTCCTGTCACGATTGACATTTACAGGCTTGCTCGCTGCGGTTCTTGGCACAATGATCCAGATCAACGAAGCAGATCAGCAGTGGCAATAATACAATACGTCTTCATCATGCCGACTGGCGGAGCCCATCACTCAACTTGCCTGAGCACCCCACCTTCCAATCGCAGTTTACGGTCCATCCGGGCGGCAAGGTCCATGTTGTGCGTGGCAATCAGCGCTGACAGCCCTTCTTCCCGCACCAGCGCCATCAGCGCGTCAAACACCTGATCAGATGTTTCGGGGTCCAGATTTCCGGTTGGTTCATCGGCCAGCAAGATTTTGGGGGTGTTGGCCAGCGCTCGGCAGAATGCCACGCGTTGTTGTTCACCCCCTGACAAAGCCGCTGGACGGTGATGCGCGCGCGGCGCAACACCAACGCGGTCCAACAAGGACATCGCCCTATCTTGGGCCGCCTTCTCGGACACACCGTTGGCCAGTTGTGGCAGGGTGATATTTTCCAGTGCCGTGAACTCGGGCAGCAGGTGGTGGAACTGATAAACAAAGCCTACGTCCTGCCGTCGGATCGCCGTGCGGGTCCGATCCCCCTTGCCGTTGACAGTCTTCCCCGCGATTTCCACGGACCCGGCATCTGGCGTGTCCAGCAACCCCGCGATGTGCAACAGGGTAGACTTACCCGCCCCGGATGGCGCCACCAGTGCAACAGCTTCGCCCGCGCGCAACTCCAGATCAGCACCGCGCAGCACTTGAACTTCACCCGGCGTGCCCTTCAGGTAGGTCTTGACCAGCCCGTTCAACCGCATCGTCACATCATTCATACCGCAGCGCCTCAACCGGATTCAGCCGCGCCGCGCGGCGCGCCGGGAAATAGGTAACAAAGAACGACAACCCCAATGATAAACCAATCGCCTTGAGCACATCCGACAGGTGCAACTCGGCAGGCAGGGCATAGATACCGCGAATGGACGGGTCCCAAACGCCGCCACCCATGATGTAGTTCACGAATGAGAATATCGGATCAATATAGATCGCAAACAGGCATCCCAGCAGCACACCCAAAGCAGTACCGATGATCCCTGTGAACGCACCGCAAATGAAGAAGACGCGCAGGACCGAGCCTTCGCTCAGCCCAATGGTACGCAGGATGCCGATATCGCGCCCTTTGTTCTTTACCAGCATGATCAGACCCGAAACGATATTCATCGCGGCGATCAGAACCAGGATAGACAGGATGATGAACATCACGTTGTCTTCAACCTCAAGCGCCCGCAGAAACCCGCCGGATGCGTCCTGCCACGTCCATATCTGGCTGCGCTCTCCGGCGGCTTCGAGGATTGGGATCAGGATCGGCGTCAATTCTTCGGGCCGCTCGACCATTACCTCGATCTCGTCAGCCACACCTTCGCGGTTGAAAAAGCTCTGCGCCTGTTCGAAGGGCATATACACGCGCGTCCTGTCGATATCATATCGCCCGGCCGAGAACACATAGACGACCCGATACGCATTTACGCGCGGCGACGTACCAAAGGCCGTCTTCACTCCGTTGGGCGAGGTCAGCTTGATCGTGTCCCCAACCGTTGCCCCGATACCCCGTGCGACACCTGACCCGATGGCAATGACATCTTCGCCATTCTGAAACTCGGACAGATCACCCACGGCCTGTTCGCTTTCCGCAACGCCGGGCAGGTCCAGCAGGTCATCCGGTTGAATGCCAAACACCTCAACCCCGTTGCTGCGCTCGCGATTGGTGATCAGTACCTGCCCTTTCACCAAGGGCGCTGCACGCTCTACACCGGGAACCTGTGCGATGCGGTCGGCCACGCCATCATAATTCGCAATGGTGCGATCCAGCCGACCCTGAGCATCAAAATTGCCCGCCGAATAAACCGTGACATGCGCATTGGCGCCGAGAATGGTGCCCACGAACTCGGCCCGGAAGCCGGACCGCACAGCCAAGGTCGCAATCAGGGCAAATACGGCCAGCGTGATTCCGATGAGTGAAATCCAGGTCATCACGCTGACGCCGCCCTCGGCCCGGCGGGCACGCAGGTATCGCCAGGCGATCTTCCATTCAAAGGGGGCAAAGGGCGGGGGCGTCTTGGCCATATCTGCTCCGGTTGGTTTTGTTTGGCGCGACACTTTCGGCATTTCCTTGGATGGTCAAGTTGATATCCACCCCCTGCGTCCGGATGGGCGTTTCCGCGACCGCTGCGCATAGTCTTCGACACGAATCATACGAAAAACCATCGCAATTGATCTGGTCAGAGGTGATATCGGCGCGCAACCTTATACCCTTGGTTGTGACGCGCTTCACAGACATCCCAGAATTGTTTCAGGTATGAAGTCAAAAAGGCCGTTGCGTGAGGGACTGAACTCAAAATGCAACAATTTCTTCAGCAATTATATTTCGCCTTTTGCCAATTTTTAGAAATTTTGTCACCCTGAATACAAGGGGGATACCATTTTAAGAGCGGGAGACGCTCATGTTAGTAAAGAGTAATACGGTTTTTTTGGACCCGACTTTGGTCCGAAAGGCATCTTCAGAACTTGATTGTGAAACTGCAGCGCTTTTGCGTGCAACAATTCGCCCTGTGTTTGACACTGCGGCAAGTTGGGCAAGCTTGGCTGACATCCTAAAGGAAAAAGGATACCGTCTGGCATTCCGCGACGGGCGCTTGTGTATCACGGACCGCAAAACCGGGGAAAGAGTGTGCGGGATACGCTTTCTTGGGTTCGAACTGCGTGAATTGGTCAAACGCCTCGGGCGCCCGATCGTCGTGGCACGCGGGAACACTGCAGATGGCGACATTCTGACGAAACGGCCAAAACCGTAACAGACCTAGTAGCTACGCCAGAACTGTGCTTTGCGGCGCAGCGTCTTTGTCAGGCTGTAGAACGCGGCACGGGCAATGGCCGGGCGCGACAGCGTTTTCAACAAAATAGCACCTGAAACCCGTACTGGCAGATGGCCCTGCCTGTACCATCCAATCCTTTGTGCGTCGGTATATCCAGACATATCGCAGAACTGGCTATAGTTTTTCAGCCAGACTGCGGCCATTTCGGCACCTGCGGCATCTGTGTCTGCTGACACTCCTCCGATCCGAAACAGCGATATTGGCCGCTGCAACCGATGGCCGGAATGGCCAGATAAAATCATCCGCAAGACCATGTCATAATCCGCGGCAATGCGGAACTGCAGGTCATGACCACCCATTTCCTGAAAAACCGCCTTTTTCAAAACCATCGCATTATGGCCGAATGGCAGGCGTTGCAGGATGGATTTCGGCGTAAGCCGGCGAGCGTGGCGGCGATTGCCCTCATCATCAAAAAAGACCGTCTCACCGTAAACAAAGTCCGGTTTGTCAGGCTCAAGCGCTTTTTGAACATCCAGCAGGCTGTCGGCGCCCGCAAGCAAGTCATCCGAATTGAGGAAAAGAATATACTCACCCGCGCACCGCTGAACCGCCTGGTTCATCGCATCGTAAAGGCTTATGTCTGCATCGCAGATATATTGCACGGGAATGGGGTTTTCAGTGTCCGCTATCTTTTGAATCGCGGCCTTCAAAAGTTCTTGCGTGCCGTCGTCGGATTGGCCGTCCCAAACCACATGCTCGATGTCGCGGAACTTTTGATCCTGAACACTGTCGAGGGCAGCGAGGATTTGTTCCCCGCGCCCTGCTTCGATCAGGTTTCGCGTTACCGTAACGACCGAGATCAGCGGCCGTTGATCCTGTTCAGGCAATTTGCTCATAGATTTCGGCAACTTTTGTAACGGCGGCTTCGGGGCTCAGTTCTTCGCTTTCGCCGGTCCGGCGGCAGGTCAGCTCGACCACGCCGTTTTTCAACCCCCTCGGGCCAACGGTGATGCGCCAAGGCAGACCGATCAGGTCCATGGTGGCGAACTTGCCGCCTGCCCGCTCGTTCCGGTCATCATAGAGCGGCTCAAGCCCCAGCGCGGTCAGAGCGTCATAGATTTTGTTACAGGCTGCATCCGCTTCTTCATCACCTTGTTTCAGATTGACGATACCGCAATGGAACGGCGTGACACCTTCAGGCCAGATGATGCCCTTGTCGTCATGGCTGGCTTCGATGATCGCGCCGATCAGGCGGCTAACACCGATGCCGTGGCTGCCCATGTGAACGGGAACCGGTTTGCCGTCAGGCCCTTGCACGGTCGCGCCCAGAGGTTCGGAGTATTTGGTGCCAAAATAGAAGATTTGACCAACTTCGATCCCACGCGCCACTCGGCGACGTTCCTCGGGAACTTGATTGAACAACGCCTCGTCATGGGTTTCGTCCGTTCGCGCATATTTCGAGGTAAACTCCTCGAGGATCGCCTGACATTGCTCGCGGTTATCGTAATCAATGTCACGGTCACCAAACGTCAGGTCGGTCACGGCACTGTCATAGAACACCTCAGACTCACCCGTATCGGCCAGAACCAGAAATTCATGCGTATCATCACCGCCAATGGGGCCAGAGTCGGCACGCATCGGGATCGCTTGCAGACCCATACGTTCATACGTGCGCAGATAGCTAACCAGATGGCGGTTATAGGCGTGCAGCGCGTCCTCTTTGGTCAGGTCAAAATTGTACCCGTCCTTCATATAGAACTCGCGTCCACGCATCACGCCGAAACGCGGGCGGATCTCGTCGCGGAATTTCCATTGGATTTGATACAGCGTCAGCGGCAGGTCTTTATAGCTGCTGACATGGCCACGGAAGATATCGGTCACCAACTCTTCGGCGGTCGGCGTATATAGCATGTCGCGGCCATGGCGGTCCTGCATCCGCAGCATTTCCTGACCATAATCATCATAGCGGCCGGATTCACGCCACAGGTCGGCCGATTGCAAAATCGGCATCTGGATCGCGATATGCCCTGCCCGCGCCTGTTCCTCGTGCACGATGTTTTCCAGTTTACGCAGGACTTTGAAACCCAGCGGCAGCCACGAATAAATTCCGGCTGCGGCCTGCTTGATCATCCCGGCGCGCAGCATCAGCCGGTGGCTGACGATCTGGGCCTCGGACGGGGTTTCCTTGAGAACGGGCAGAAAGTAACGGCTGAGGCGCATTTTGAACCTTTAAAGGTGAATTTGGACTTCAAAGCTGCTTATTGCAAAGCCCCGCCGGGGGCAATCGGCATTGGTGATTTTGCCGCCCTCAGGTCAGGTGGCTTTTTGAATTGACCCGTCAGTCAGGTTCTTCAATTGTGACAGAAATGTAAATTTCCGAGGCACCGATGCAGACCATTCAGGAACCCGCCCGTCAAATCCCCGTTGTCCATCAGACCGACGTCCTGGTCGTTGGGTCCGGACCCGCCGGGCTGGCCGCCGCGTTGGCCGCAGCGCGTGCCGGGGCCGAGGTGTCCCTTGTCGACCGGTTCGGCTGTATGGGGGGCAACATCACCGCCGTGGGTGTCGAAGGGTTCGCCTGGTATCGCCACGAACAGACGGTCGAAGCAGGCGGCATCGGCATGGAGTTCGAGACCCGCGCTAAGGACATGGGTGCAGCGGTGCCGGAAAGCCAGTCACTCAGCTATGAGCTGGACAGCGAAGGGTTCAAACTGGTCGCCGACAAGCTGGTCGAAGAGGCTGGTGTGCATCCGATGCTGCACCGTCAATTCGTCGCGCCCATCATGGAGGGCGACCGCATCACCGGCATCATCACCGAATCCAAGTCCGGGCGCGAAGCGATCCTGGCCAAGGTCGTGATCGATGCGACCGGAGACGCCGACGTGGCCCATCGCGCGGGTGCTCCGACCTACAAAACCGCACGCGAAGAGATGATGGCTGCTTCGGTCATGTTTCATCTGGCTGGTGTGGACAAACGGGCCTTTATGGAGGGCGTAAAGGCCGACCCGCAAACCTACAAGGATTGGGGCGGTGGCGGAGAGTGGAATATCGAAACCAGCGGAAAAGAGGACGACATGTTCTCGCCCTTTGTGCACAAGCCGTTTCAGCAGGCTATCGAACAGGGGCTGATCCCGCCGCATCTGAACACGATCGCAGGCACCTGGGGCGCGATGCACGACACGGGCGAGCTGACCTATATGAACCTCATCCACCTCGCCGAAATTGACGGAACTGACCCCGATAGCCTGACACGCGGAGAGATCGAGGGCCGCAGGCAGGCCATGCTCGCCATCGACGCGCTGCGCCGCTTTATGCCGGGTTGTGAAAACGCCCGGCTGCGGAACTTTGGTATGACAATTGGCATCCGGGACACACGCAAGATCGACGCGGTCTACAACATGACCGAGGACGACGCCCGTCATCAGGGCCGGTTCGAGGACACGATCGGCATTTACCCAGAATTCATAGATGGTTATGGCATCCTAATTCTGCCAACCACAGGGCGGTACATGCAAGTGCCCTATCGTTCGATGTTGCCGAAAGGGATAAAGGGGCTGTTGGTCGCGGGCCGTTCGCACGGCGCTGACAAGGTGGCCCATGCCGCCACGCGGAACATGGCGTGCTGTGCGGTTATGGGTCAGGGCGCAGGTATTGCTGCCGCTTTGTCGCTGAAAAGCAATCAAGAGCTTCACGCATTGAACCTTGCGCCAGTTCATACCGAGCTTAACCGCCAAGGTGTCAGGATTCACTGATGGGCCGCATTCCAACGATTGACATCACCCCGCTGAGCGACAAAGGACATCCGGGCTATGACCTGACCGTCAGGCAAGTGATGGATGCCTGCGCGGATATCGGGTTTCTGTCGATCTCTGGAACCGAGATATCCCCCGATACAATCCAACGCATGCGCACCTGCGTGCAGGCCATCTTTGAAATCGACGAAGATGCGAAATGGGAACAGGCGATCACCCGCGAAAACTATCGCGGTTTCATCCCCTTGGGATTTTTCACTCCGAATGATGGGTCTGGCACGGCGGACAAATATGAAGGATACAAGCTGCATTACGAAGTGGCCAATGATGCAGCGATCCGTAGTGAATGCGCCCTTTACGGCCGGAACGTCTGGCCTCCACAGGTGCCTGAGGCGCAGTCCGTCATCCTCGGCTACTGGTCGCAACTGGACCGTGTAGCCGATACCCTGTTGGGCGCGCTAGAGACCGGTCTGGGGCTGCCCGCCCGCCAGTTGCGCGACGCTTTCCGCGATCCGATGACAAATATGACGCTGCTGCACTATCCCCCTCAGGCACCTCATGAGGACGGCTACGGCATCCATCCCCACAAGGACACCGACGCTCTGACCATCATCGCACCCGACCCTGTTGGCGGGCTGGAAGTGCAAACTCATGACGGAGACTGGATCGCTCCCGATTGTCCACCAGGCGGATTTGTCGTCAATATCGGCGACATGCTGGAACTATGGTCAGGCGGGCGGCTCAAATCCACGCCGCATCGCGTGGTGAATCGTTCTGGCCGAGAACGCTATTCCTTCCCCTATTTTGCAGTGCCCCGCCACGACGTAATCGTGGCACCGCTGGTGACGCCCCTACCGGGGTTTGACCGTCCCCCGGTGCATTGCGGCCATTGGTCAGCTGAAACATGGCGCACAAACTGGCCTGATGAGACAGCGAAGGATACAACGCCTGAGCTGGGGACGCTGCGCGATTGACGACCCGTATTGCGACGGACATGAACAGCTTGCATCACAAGGCCGCATACGCCAAGAACGCCAGCAAGAGCCGATAACAAGGGGACAACCATGGCGTTGCCGGTGAAAGATCAACTCAGGTACTGGGGGGTTGCAACCGCAGTTTTTGCCCTGCTGCTCTGGGCGCTTGGCGACGTTCTGCTGCCATTCGTCATTGGCGGCGCCATCGCATATTTCCTTGACCCGATTGCCGACCGGATCGAGGCTTTGGGCCTGTCACGTATGGCGGCGACGGGGATCATCACCATCGTTGGGGTTCTGAGCTTTTTGCTGATCGTTTTGATGGTCGTACCCGCGCTGATCACGCAGCTTGTTGATCTGGTCGACGTGCTTCCAAGCCTGTTCCAAGAGCTACGCGGGTTTATCGAACGGCAGTTTCCTTCAATTCTGGACACCAACTCAAGCTCGCATCAGGCGCTCGTCTCTCTGGGCGAGACTTTGAAAGCAAAATCCGGGGACGTTCTGCAATCGGTCGTAGCCTCTCTTGGTTCGGCCATCAACGTCTTGTTCCTGTTGGTCATTGTCCCGGTTGTCACGGTCTACATGCTGCTGGACTGGGATCGCATGACGGCCCGCGTCGGAGAGCTGCTGCCCCGTGACCACGCCCCCACGATCAAGCGGTTGGCAGGTGAAATTGATGACGTTCTGGCCTCGTTCGTGCGCGGCATGGGGACCGTATGCCTGATACTTGGCACCTATTATGCTGTGGCGCTGATGGTCGTTGGCCTGCAATTCGGCCTGATTGTCGGCTTTATCGCTGGCCTTGTGACGTTCATCCCGTATCTGGGCGCGTTGATCGGCGGTACGCTGGCGATCGGTCTCGCCCTGTTTCAGTTCTGGGGCGATTGGATTCAGATCGGGCTTGTCGCGGGCATCTTTGCACTTGGCCAAGTGACCGAGGGCAATTTCCTCACTCCTAAACTGGTTGGCAGTTCGGTTGGCCTGCACCCGGTCTGGCTGCTGCTTGCCCTGTCGGTCTTCGGCGCATTGTTCGGTTTTGTCGGCATGCTGGTCGCAGTGCCTGTTGCGGCCGCCCTGGGGGTTGTCGCCCGGTTCCTGACCTCAGTCTATCTGGACAGCCGACTATACACCGGCATTGAAGGGCAGCAACAGGAAGACGAGTAGATGGCCCAACAACTGAGTTTCGATCTGCCGGCGAAAACTGCGCTTGGCCGTGAGGATTTCTTTGTCTCCCCCGCCAACGCGCTGGCTGTTGCAATGATCTCGGCCACGTCATGGCCCGGCAATAAGCTGGTACTCAGCGGCCCTGCCGGGGCAGGTAAAACACATCTGGCCCATGTCTGGGCTGCTGAAACCGGTGGGCGGATCATCCAGGCCCGAGACGTGCGCCATCAGGACGTTCCCGAACTGGCCCGCACACCTGTTGCCGTTGAAGACGTGCCGATGGTCGCTGACGATATCGAACAGCAGAAAACCCTGTTTCATCTGCACAATCTGGTACTGGCCGAAGGGCGCGCATTGTTGATGACCGGGCGTTTGGTGCCGAAACTGTGGCAATTACCGCTACCCGATCTTCAAAGCCGGATCGAGGGCGCGCATCACGTGGCGCTTGATCCGCCCGACGATGCGCTTTTGGGCGCGGTGCTGGCCAAGCTTTTCATCGACCGACAGCTGAACCCCGGTCCTGACGTGATTGCTTATCTTGTCAAACACATGGACCGGCGTTTTGAAACCGCGGCCGAGGTCGTGGCGCGGCTGGATCACCTGGCCCTGTCGGAAAAGAGAGAAATTACGCGCGCGCTTGCGGGGCGGGTCCTGAACGCGGATGTGACGGATGTCACATCCGGGAATTGACCCACACGCGGCGATTTCGCATTGTGGCACCGAAATACCTGGAAGAAACATGGATCAGATCGCAGCAACCGACATCCCGGACTGGGGACCTTTCGGAAAACCGTTGTTCGATAATCCTGAGGTCCGCGCCCTGTCGCGGGTCGGTGTGGTCGATGTGGGGTCAAACTCGGTCCGCATGGTGATCTTCGACGGAGCGGCACGATCTCCGGCCTATTTCTTCAATGAAAAAGTGATGTGCGAACTGGGGGCCGGGCTGTCGGAAACCGGGCATCTGAACCCTCGCGGGCGCGTCCGTGCGATGGCAGCTCTGCGTCGGTTCCGGCGGTTGGCGGATGATCTTGGACTGCCCGGTTTGCATGTTGTCGCAACCGCAGCCGTACGCGAAGCCAGCGACGGCGCCGAATTCTGTGAAGAGGTTAAATCGGAAATCGGGCTGAGCGTTCAGATTCTTGATGGTGCTGAAGAGGCGCGGCTGTCGGCGCAAGGCGTATTGCTTGGCTGGCCGGGTGCCTATGGGCTAATTTGTGATATTGGCGGCTCGTCCATGGAATTGGCCGAGATCGGCGCAGGAGAGGTCGGTCACTGTCTGACATCCGCCCTGGGCCCGCTTAAGCTGCGTGACATCAAGGGCGGACGGCGTGCGCGCAAGGCACATATCAAAGAAGCTCTGGAAGACCTGCGGGATCAACTGGGCCCCCAAAGGGATCGTCTGTTCCTTGTGGGCGGCAGTTGGCGGGCATTTGCACGTCTGGACATGCTGCGGCGGGGCTATCCCCTGAACGTTCTGCATGAATACCGCATGACCACCAAACAGGTGCACGAAACCATTAAGTTCATCGAAAAAGGAGATCCGGCCGAGTTACGTAGCCTAGCTGGTGTCTCGGGGTCTCGTATGGCCTTGATACCTTATGCAATGGATGTGCTCGCGCGGTTGATCCGCACGTTCAAACCCAAGGATATCGCGATTTCAAGCTATGGCATACGCGAGGGGTTGCTGTACGAGCAAATGCCGCAAAACCTGCGTGATCGCGATCCACTGATCGAGGCCAGCCGGTTTTCCGAGGCCAAGGACGCGCGCCTGCCCGGTTTCGGCAAGCACCTTTACGATTTCGTCATGCCCCTTTTCAAATCGGCGCCCGCAACGCGAGTGCGTCTGATCAAGGCGGCTTGTCTGCTGCATGATGTAAGCTGGCGCGCGCATCCCGACTATCGGGCCGAGGTCTGTTTCGATTATGTCACCCGCGCCAATCTGGGCGGGCTAAAACACTCTGAGCGGATATTTATCGGGCTGGCCCTGCAACATCGGTATCGCAACAAACGCGAGGGCAACCGCTTTGCGCCATTGTACAAACTGCTGGGCGAGCAGGACCAGAAACAGGCCGAGATTCTGGGTAAAGCCATGCGTTTCGGTGCCATGCTATGGATGCAAAGCGACGCGACGATGGGCACCCTGCGGTATTTCCCCAAAAAGCGCCAGCTTGAACTGAGACTACCCAAAGCGGGGTCCCCATTGTTCACCGAAGTGGCTGAGTCGCGACTGAACTCATTGGCTTCGGCCCTGAAATCCGAAACCCGTGTGATCGTCAGAGGATAAGGGCTAGATCTCTGTCGCCCCGTCAGTTTCTTCCTGGCTCTCCTCGGGCACTTCGGGTTCGTCCGGAATGGGTTTCTTGCGAATGATGATATCGCCATTTGGTAGCATCTCGGGCGCCTCATAGACGCTCCAATCCTCAATCTCATCCGCCAGTTCGGCAAGCGCCGGCCCCAACTCTTGAAAGAAAGACTGCATGGCCGGTCCGAACTTGCCAACGAGACCCTGCAAATCTTCCAGCGCGGGCTCCATTTCCTTGCGCAACCCTTCAAAAAACAGTTCGGCCCCCTGCTCCATCAGGGACTTGCCGGTGTCCTCTTCGGCGTGGGAGGGCAGCGCCAGCGCAACCGAAAGCGCACAGATCGGAATAAGACGTCTCATAGGCACAAGTATAGGGGCTGCTGTCCGTTGATGAAAGGCTACAGCTCAATATCCAGTGAGACGGGAAAATGGTCAGATGCGGTCAGTAAAGCGTGGTGCAAGTCGGTCATGGCGCGGCATTTTTTATCTTGGAACGGGTGCCAAATGCGCCAGACCGGTCGCCGCGCACGCAGGTTTTCGCTAACCATGATGTAGTCCAGCAAAGCCTCAAGATGCTGCCCATTATCAAGGTCAAAACGGGCCGTTGATGGTATTGGATTCACCTGTCCGGCGTGAGGATCGAACAAGCCAGTCTGCAACAGAATTTCGACCGAGGATCGACCAAAAAGGTTTTCGAACTCATCCAACCCCGGCCCGTCATTCAGATCACCCAGCAGGATAACGTGCTCACCGACCGCGATATGTTGTGAAATCCGGCGCGATAACCATACTGCCTGCGCAAGTTGTTTGCGGCGGTTTGCGATCGAAATTCGAATTGCCTCATCCCGCGATTCGGCCCCGTGCGGCGCTTTGGATTTCAGATGCGCACCAATCAGGCGCAGGTGCACCCCGGATCGTGTTTTAACCGCCAGCTCCATCGGAGGTTTGGAGAATAAAACTTTGTCCTCGGTCGCGTCGATATCCAGGTCAATTCGAAACACATCGTCAAACCTGGGGGCCGTGTCGTCGCCTGCAATCGGATCATGCCTTACGGTCATCACATCGGGGTCGTACAGCAGGGCTAGTTCCTGGTGAGTTTCGTTTGCAAAACCCATCGCCGCATGCGAGGTGCGCAGGTCAAATGCCTCGGCAAAGTTCAGCAAGGCGCGGATGGTATCCTGTGTTCTGCCGGTGTTTGGGGCTTCGACGATCACGAATGCATCTGCGTCTACCGCTGTCAGAACCTTGGCGATGGCCTCAACTTGCTGTGCCTTGGTGATGTTAAGACGACCCGACCAGCTGTCATTGACGATCAGGTTGTCGTTTCGGTCAAACAAATTGGCGAACCATTCGATATTATAGGTCGCGAACCGCATCCCTGTCAGGCCTGCGCGCCGTTGATTTCGTCCCACGCGCGATTTATGTCGATCATCTTCTTTTCGGCAAGTCGAATGGCTTCTTCAGGCACCCCGCGCGCCATCATCGCATCGGGATGGGTTTCACGCACCAACTGCCGCCAGACCTTGCGGATATCTGGCAGTGGCATGTCGCGCGGCACACCCAGAACTGTGTACGGATCACTCGGCGCGTCAGGAACAAATCGTGTGCGCAAAGCCAGGAACTGAGCCTCAGTCTGGCCGAAAATCCGGCTGACTTGCTCCAGAAACTCATTCTCGTTCGGATGATAGAACCCATCCGCCATGGCGATGTGAAAAAGCCCCTCCATCAGATCGCAAAGCGTGGTCGCATCATCTTCGAACATACGGGCGATTTTTCGGGCGTAATCCTGATATCCGGCGACATCGGTTCGGGCCATATCAAAGACGCGGGCCGCGTTGGCTTCGTCCTTGCGCGCAATCTGGAAGACTTCCCGGAACGCAGTAACCTCATCCCGTGTCACCTGCCCGTCAGCCTTGGCCATTTTTGCACCCAACGCAATCACGGCAATCGCAAACGCGACCGAGCGTTCCGGCGGGGCGCGCAGTTTTTCAAATACAGCCGTCAGGCTTTCACCTTGGGAAAGCGCGCTCAGCGCGTCGGATATACGAGTCCAGATCGACATGGGTGCACCCTATCGCTCTTGTTCACCACTGTCAGGTGCGACCGATCACCCTGAGGCGAGAATTTTCTGCATCAACAAAAGATTCAAACGTTTTCCCCACTTAAGGCCGACCTCGGGCATGTGGCCAACTTGCCTGTAGCGAAGCGCGGCGTGAAACGCGACCGCGCCCGCATTGGCCGAAGAAATTCCTGCGACCAGAACGTGTATGCCCTGTTTCCGCGCAGCATCCTCAAGCGCGGACAACAAGGCGCGCCCGGTCCCCTGCCCACGCGCCTCTGGAGCCAGTTGAATGCTATGCTCGCGGCATTCCGCATATCCCGGCCCGTTTCGAAATGCGCCATAGGTCGCAAACCCCAGAACCTGTGCGTTTTCTTCAGCCACCAGAAAGGCGGGACCGCGTGCTTGGATATCCTTGGCTACGGCATCAACCTCACGCTCGTCAGTAGTGAATGTCACCAGCGTTTCGCGAATGATCGTGTTGGTGATTTCCGCGATTGCAGCTGCATCCCCGATCTGGGCTTGACGGATGTTCATTCGAGAACACGCGGACCATGAGGCGTTTCAAATTCAGCACGCAACGCGGCTGGACCGGTGTCGAACACCACGGTTTCCATATCTCCGATCAAGCGCGCCAAATCCAGAGCGTCGGGGTGGAAAACCACCAGTCGCTTTAAGCGGCAGCCGCTGTCTTCAAGCATCTTGGCCGGGTGAAGGTCACCATGCCATCGGATCAGTGCCGGAAACAGGTTATCGAAAGGCAGTCGCCCATTGGCAGGCACCGCCATTTGCCACCTCAGCGCGCCTCGGGCCAGCTCGACCGGCTTTCCTGCATCATCGGGCAAGATGGACAATGCCGCATCAATGTCCGAGACCCGACAAATCCAGTTTGTCAGCCGGGCTGAGCCAGAAAACCGGTCAAGGTCGAACCACCTTGTACGCTGTGGCTGGGGCGCATTGGGGTCGATTGCAATCGCCTCTAGGTACAACCCATCGCGCAACCCCAGCAGCCGGTTATGCGTGCCAAAAGTTTCATGTTTGCCGCCACCTTGAAGCGGCACCCCCAAGACGTGTTCGATATGGGCGGCTGCCTGTTCCAGTGTCTCACCCGCAACGGCCAAATGATCCAGCAACACGTGCGACCTCCATCAAAAACGACCAGACCCGTATGGTCTGGTCGCATGTACCCACCACTTGCAGAGGATCACAAGATTTTTCAGATAAAAACCCGGCTGATCTTAAGCTTTGGCTTCTCTGATGAGCCGCAGAATATCTTGTGCTGCATTGGGGATGTTCGTACCTGGGCCAAAGATCGCCTTAACGCCGTGATCATAGAGGAACTGGTAGTCCTGCTGCGGGATCACACCGCCGCAAATGACAATGATATCCTCGGCACCGGCTTTCTTCAGTTCCTCAACCAATTGCGGCGCCAGCGTCTTGTGGCCCGCGGCCTGAGAGGAGATGCCGACAACGTGCACGTCATTGTCCAAAGCATCCTGCGCAGCCTCGGCAGGGGTCTGGAACAGCGGGCCAACGTCCACGTCGAACCCGATATCCGCAAAGGCTGTGGCGATCACTTTGGCACCGCGGTCGTGACCGTCCTGCCCCATTTTGACAACCAGCAAACGGGGGCGGCGACCTTCGGCCTCGGCGAAGTCTTCGATGGATTTCTGAATCGCGGCAAAGCCTTCATCGCCCTCATAGGCAGCGCCGTAAACGCCAGCCAGTGTTTTTACTTCGGCGCGATGACGGCCGAATTCTTTCTCCATTGCCATGCTGATCTCTCCTACGGATGCACGGGCGCGGGCGGCCTCAACGGCGGCGGCCAGCAAATTTCCACCCTCGCGGGCGGTAGTGGTCAGATTGTCCAACGCCTGTTGGCACGCGGCGTCGTCGCGGGTGGCACGGATGCGTTCCAGTCGCGCGACCTGGGCTTCACGCACGGCGACATTGTCGACATCCAGAATATCGATCGGGTCTTCCTGTTCCTTGCGGTACTTGTTGACGCCTACGATGACTTCTTCGCCCCTGTCGATCATGGCCTGACGGCGGGCAGCGCTTTCTTCGATCCGCAGCTTGGGCATGCCACTGGCCACCGCCTTGGTCATGCCGCCCATCTCTTCGACCTCTTCCATCAGAGCCCAGGCTTTTTCGACCAGCTCATTGGTCAGGCTCTCGATATAGTAAGACCCCGCCAACGGATCGACCACATCGGTCACACCGGTTTCTTCCTGAAGCACCAACTGCGTGTTCCGCGCGATGCGGGCGGAGAAGTCAGTCGGCAGCGCGATCGCCTCATCCAGCGCATTGGTGTGCAGCGACTGGGTGCCGCCGAGAACCGCGCTCATCGCCTCGTAGGCCGTGCGGATCACGTTGTTATAGGGGTCTTGTTCCTGCAACGACACACCAGACGTCTGGCAGTGCGTGCGCAGCATCTTTGACCGTTCAGACTTCGCACCAAAATCTGTCATCACCCGGTGCCACAGCGTGCGGGCGGCACGCAGTTTTGCGATCTCCATGAAGAAATTCATGCCAATGGCAAAGAAGAAGGACAGACGGCCCGCGAACTTGTCAACGTCCATCCCGGCCTGTGTCGCGGCGCGAACATATTCACGTCCATCCGCCAGCGTGTAAGCCAGTTCCTGTACGAGGTTCGCCCCAGCCTCTTGCATGTGATAGCCGGAAATTGAGATTGAGTTGAATTTCGGCATCTCGTTCGACGTGTATTCGATGATATCCGAGATGATCCGCATCGACGGCTCGGGCGGGTAGATGTAGGTGTTGCGCACCATGAACTCTTTCAGAATGTCGTTCTGAATGGTTCCGGACAGGACGGATTTGTCGTGGCCCTGCTCCTCTCCTGCAACGATGAAGTTTGCAAGAATCGGGATCACCGCGCCGTTCATCGTCATCGAGACCGAGACCTTGTCCAGCGGAATGCCGTCAAACAGGATTTTCATATCCTCGACACTGTCGATGGCCACACCGGCCTTGCCGACGTCACCAACCACGCGCGGATGATCGCTGTCGTATCCTCGGTGCGTCGCCAGGTCGAAAGCGACGGAAACGCCCTGTTGGCCCGCCGCCAGATTTCGGCGATAGAACGCGTTGGATTCCTCGGCGGTCGAGAAGCCTGCATACTGCCGGATTGTCCAAGGGCGCCCGGCATACATCGTGGCCTTTACCCCGCGTGTAAACGGACCAAACCCCGGCAAAGACCCCATATGCGGCAAATTGGCGGTATCTTCTTGCGTATAGAGCGGTTTGACATCGATGCCTTCCAAGGTTTCCTTGGTCAGATCTTCCAGCGGACGCCCGCGCAGCTCTTTCTCGGCTAGGGCTTGCCAGTCTTTGGTATCGGTCATGGCGATTTCCTTTTCTTTATTCGGGTCGCGTCGGAAGGTCATCCGCGCGATGTGATATCCGACAGGGCCGGTTCAGGCCCGGTCAAACGCAAGTTTTTGAACGCCGCGTGCATTTCGTCGGTCGCATTCACAAACACAGGGGCTATATTCAACCCAACAGGAGGACTTATGACACGAACGCTTGCCCTTGTTTTCTTGGTACTATTCCCGCTGGCCGCAGTGGCTGCCGACGGGTCTGCACCGGCAGAGGATGACTTCGTCCGGCCCGTTGGCGACAGCGAACTCAGCGAGTTTCTGTGGGTCAGTCGACCCATCATCGTCTTCGCCGACACGCCCGCCGACCCGCGGTTCCAGCAACAGATCGACATGCTGGTCGAAGGCGAAGCAGCCATGCGGGACCGCGATGTGGTCGTGCTGACAGATACAGACCCGGCCGCGCTCTCTCCGATCCGATCGGAATTGCGACCGCGCGGGTTCCAGATGGTGTTCGTCGACAAGGACGGTGTGGTCAAACTGCGCAAACCCGCACCATGGAGCGTGCGCGAGATTGGCCGTTCAATCGACAAGACGCCCCTGCGCGAACGCGAGATCCGCGAGCGACGCGAGGGCGGGTGAACAGCCTCACCCCACCCGGCGCAAGGCGCCGGGACCATCCGGAGATATGGCGAACACAAGGTCATGGTCATTCGAATTCGATAATCACATCGTCCACGGCAAGGCTGTCGCCCGGGCCAGCGTTGATCTTGGCAACGACACCCTTCTTTTCGGCCCGCAGGATGTTCTCCATCTTCATCGCCTCGACCGTGCACAGCGCCTGACCTTCCTGCACCTCTTGCCCCACTTCGACATCGATCTTTACGATCAGGCCGGGCATCGGACAGAGAAGCATCTTGGATGTATCAGGCGGAAGTTTCTCGGGCATCAGTCTGGCCAGTTCCGCCTGACGCGGACGGCGCACATGCACCTTCAGGTCCGCGCCGCGGTTTCGCACACGGAACCCGCCCGAGATTTTGCCGACCTTCATCACCAGAGGATTGCCATCCACGTCAACTAAAGCCAATTGATCGCCGGGGGTCCAGTCCGATGAGACACGCAGAGTCTCACCATCATCGAATTTGACCGTCGCACCCTGTTTGTCGGCTTTGACCTTCACATCAAATTCCAACCCCTGCAACGCGACGTTCCACCGCTTGCCCACCTTGCGCTCGTGATTGTCCATACGGCCCGAGACACGTGTGCGGCGAATCTCGGCCACCCGATGCATCGCCGCGCAAGAGGCCGCGATCCTGCGCAGATCAGCTTCGGACAGTTCTACGCCAGCAAACCCGTCCGGGTATTCCTCAGCAATGAAGGCGGTGGTCATATCGCCGCTGATGAATTTCGGGTGGTCCATCACAGCAGACAGAAACGGCAGGTTATGACCAATGCCTTCCACCTCAAAGCTATCCAGCGCCACGCGCATCGCCTCAATCGCAGCCTCACGCGTCGGAGCCCAAGTACAAAGCTTGGCGATCATCGGGTCATAATACATGCTGATCTCGCCACCTTCGTAGACGCCCGTGTCGTTGCGGACCGCGGCCTCACCCGTGGGCGCATCCCCCTGCCATTTGCCGTTTACCAGCATCGGACCAGCGGCGGTTTCCTGCGGGGGGCGATACCGGGTCAGACGACCAATCGAGGGTAGGAAGTTGCGGTACGGGTCCTCGGCATACAGGCGGTTTTCAATCGCCCAGCCAGTCAGGGTTACATCATCTTGCGTGATCGTCAGCTTTTCACCTGCCGCCACGCGGATCATCTGTTCAACCAGATCGACACCGGTGATCAGTTCGGTGACGGGGTGTTCGACCTGAAGGCGCGTGTTCATTTCCAGGAAGTAGAAGTTCTTTTCCCCATCGACGATGAACTCAACTGTGCCCGCACTGGCGTAGTTCACGGCCTTGGCCAGCGCGACCGCCTGTTCCCCCATCGCCTTGCGCGTTTCTGGATCAAGGAAGGGCGACGGCGCCTCTTCAACTACCTTCTGGTTGCGACGCTGGATCGAGCATTCACGCTCGCCCAGATAGATCCCGTTGCCGTGGGTGTCGCACAAAACCTGAATCTCGATATGGCGAGGTTGAGTCACGAATTTCTCGATGAAAATCCGGTCGTCCCCGAACGAGTTCGCAGCTTCGTTCTTGGATGACTGGAAGCCTTCGCGCGCTTCTTCATCATTCCAGGCGATCCGCATACCCTTGCCGCCGCCCCCGGCGCTGGCCTTGATCATGACCGGATAGCCGATTTCGTTTGATATCTTAACCGCCTCATCCGCGTCTTGGATCAGCCCCATATAGCCCGGGACTGTCGATACACCTGCATCCTGAGCGATCTTCTTCGAGGTGATCTTGTCGCCCATCGCCTCAATCGCACCTTTCGGAGGTCCAACAAACGCAACCCCTTCCGCCTCAAGCGCCTCGGCGAATTTTGCATTTTCTGACAGGAAGCCATAGCCGGGGTGTACCGCTTGGGCACCGCTTTGCCGAATGGCGTCCATCACCTTGTCGATGACAATGTAGGACTGGTTCGCAGGCGGCGGCCCGATGTGCACCGCCTCATCCGCCATCGAAACATGCAGCGCGTTCTTGTCTGCATCTGAGTAAATGGCGACCGTGCCGATACCCATCTTGCGCGCGGTTTTTATAACGCGGCAGGCGATCTCACCCCGGTTGGCGATCAGGATCTTGTTGAACATGGAACGTCCTTTGTCTTGGTGTTTTGGAAACGCGAAACGCCGCCACAGGGTTTTAGCCCCATGACGGCGTCTTGCGCGATTACGGTCAGAGCGACAGGCGCCCCGAAGTCTGTATTAGTAACAGTTCCGTTGTGTTTTGCAGAATAGCACGTTGCCGGCGGCACCCACCGCGGCGCCGACGAACGGATCGGCGCTGAGGACCGCCGCGCCCAGCGCGCCTGCGCCCCCGCCCAACAGCGCCTGTTCGCCGGTCGAGTCACCACAGGCCGCGAGGCCCGTACAGGTCGCAACGGCCAGGAAGAATTTTGAGAATCGCATACGCTCTGCCTCTTTTCAGTTATTGATTCACTGAAGCGCAGATGCAGCAACCGGGGGTTGATATTCAATATCAAGCGCGGTTTTTTCGGGTTTTGCGCAGGTTTATGCCGTAGGTCGCGCGCAAAGAAAAACGCGGGCAAGACGTTGTGGGTTTCACAAGCCTGCCCGCGCAAGGAAGGGGTACGGAATAGTAGGTGCTTGTGCGGCGCAGGCAAAGTAGAGCCGCACGGCACAGGTAGAATGCACGCGGCGTAACAGGCGGCAAAGACTGAAGTGTTACCTGTTGGGATTCCGGCTGGAATCTGCCCATGCAACAAAACGCCGCGCAAATTAGTGCCGAGAGAAATAGACCTCGACGCACATGCCCCAAGGCGCGTCACCGTCACAATTCTGTTACACGCGGCGACAATCAAAGCACGCTGCAAAATTACGTTAACGCTATCAGTCTTCAGCAATTCGGCAGGAATTTTCGGTGGTAACAGGGTTTTAGCAGCGGCCATCACAGCAGCGTGATTTTTAATCAAGAAATTCGCACATTTCCTTGAATTATAAATAGTTTTTCGTCTCAGTCTCGTGATTTCCTTGAATAACCGCTGCGTGAAAATGTGCGCGTGCATAATTGCACACAAGGAAACACCCAAATGAAAAGACGAAATACGAAGGCAATCCTGCTCACTGCAACAGTACTGAGTGCAACGAGCACGCTTGCCTTTGCCGAAGACGCACAAACCCAAGCCGAGCTGGAAGCTCTGCGCGCCCGGGTTGAAGCTCTCGAAGCCAATAGCGCCGGTTCCGGAACCGGGGACCTTCGTGTCGGTAGCACATCCCTGGATGTCTACGGCTACGTCAAAGCCGACTTCTTCTATGACTTCGACTTCGACCAAGGCGACACAGCCTTTGTGAACGTTATCGGTGAACCCTCTCGCGCCACCAACGGAAAATTTGGCGCCACTGTTCGCCAATCGCGGATTGGATTGCGCACTCTCACGCCCAGCGAAATCGGTGACATCGGTGGACAGTTGGAAGTTGACCTGTTTGGCTCGAGCGGCACCGCCGAATTCCGGATACGCCATGCCAATATCACGATCGGTGACCACTGGCTGATCGGTCAGACCTGGACGAACTTCATGGCGCTGGACTCTTATCCCCGCACGGTTGAATTCAACGGACCTGTTGGCGTTCTCTTTGCCCGGACACCGCAGGTGCGCTACACCGGCAAACTCGGCGCGCACACCACGTTCACCGCGTCTGTCGAAGAAAACGTCGGCTCCTCGAGGTCGGATGACCCTGTTCTGACGGCCGCTGTCGAGTTCAAAAACGATAAGTACAGCGCCCGTGCGGCTGCGCTTTACAGCAAGGCGAAGTCCGCCGATGGCAATACCGAGGTTGACCAAACCGGCTTCACTGTCGGCGCCACGGCCAAACTCTGGAAAGGTGGGCTTTTCACGGCCAACTACACCGACGGCGAGGCGATTGGCCCGTACCTGATCGGTGGCGGTGATGCGATCGTTGGTGGCCGGGCCAACGACGCGGACGGCTACTCGCTTGAGCTCCGCCAGGACATAGGGGAAAAACTGAACATCGGTATCGCCTATGGTAGCGAAGACTATGACCTTGCGAGCTCGACCGGTACGCTGGCTTTCACCGAACTCGAAACGATCCACGTCAACGCGTTCTACAAAGCCACGGATAACCTGACCCTGAGCGCCGAATACTTCTACGGCGAGCGGAATGACGCGCCTACGGGCCGGGATTTCGACGGCGACCGTATTCAGCTTGCCGCGCAGCTGAACTTCTAAGCACACAGCCCTGCCCTGCCCGACACCGGGCAGGGTTTTTTCCGAAGACACGTTCGGGTGGGTATGCACTACAGCGGCCTGCACGGCTTAACGCACCTCGTTGAAAATATCCGGAAACGATATGCGCGCCGCGTCCACATCTATCACCAGCAAGGCCTCGTAGCTGGCCGGATCAAACGGATCTTCGGCAGCAATGACTTCGCGCTCGAATAGCCAACTCAGCCGACCCGCGTCCAAGTTGCCGCGTTCGAAAGGTTGGTCGCCAAAATGCTGCCACAGCGCCTCCATGAAGGCCGCATCGGCACGACGGTCTGCGGGCTTGCGATCCCGGAACCGTTCGCGCCGAGAGATCGGCGTGATACCTTTTGGGTTGGCACGGCGAATAGTGAACTGAAAATCGGTTCCGGGAAGCCGTCCGGGGAATCCACGGTGTTTCAGCATATCGCCACCTTTTTATCGATCATATAAGGGGAAACATGCCCGTTCCCCCACGCAGACAGAATCATTATGCGCACCTCCAAAGCCGCATTTGGTTTCAGAAACGTCCGGTTTTTTCGAAAACGTTTCATGGTCAGAAGCCCTCCCAGATACATTGGGATTGCTCCAGCCGATAGGCTTCGAAGAACTGAGTTGCATCGGGCGCCGACCGCCCGAATTCGATAGGTCGGTCAGACAGAGAAATAACAACCCGCGCCGGTTCGAGATCGTATTTGGCGACATAGGCGACCGCGAGCGTCTGACACAAATGCGCCATATCGACCGAGGCCACATCATATCCGATCCGCCCCACCGTCGAACCGATCTTGGGCGCGATAAATCGAAACCTGACCCACAGCTCACCCGGACTGTTGTCCAGCAGCACATCGGTCAGATGTACGGGCTGTCCAGACGGAACCGGCAGCAGGTTTTCGGATTTGGCGGAGGCAGGGTTGACGCATGAAAGACATATCAGAGCAAGAGCGCGACCCCAGACCTGCAAGGTGCAGGCTCCTCTCTCCGGGGTCGCGCGCGCTTGGCTTAAGGCCCGCGCTTTTCTATGTCTGATAGGGCTATTCATTTATCAGCTTTATTCTCTATGTCAAACGCTCTGGTTGTCCCGTCTGCCACGGTTTGCACGCACAGCGTTCTGCTACCGACGCACCCGTCGCGGTTTCCTCTACAGCGGAATATTGTCGTGCTTTTTCCACGGGTTTTTCAGTTTCTTGTTGCGAAGGCTCGCAAATGCGCGGGAAACACGGCGGCGGGTGGATTGGGGCATAATCACCTCGTCAATAAAACCACGCTCAGCCGCAACGAATGGGTTGGCGAAGCGGTTTTCGTAGTCTTGCGCGTGCTGCGCGATTTTCTCATCGTTGCCCAGATCGGCACGGTGGATGATCTCGGTCGCGCCCTTGGCGCCCATCACAGCGATCTCGGCTGTGGGCCAGGCATAGTTGAAATCACCACGCAGATGCTTTGAAGCCATAACGTCATATGCGCCACCATAAGCCTTGCGGGTGATAACAGTGACCTTCGGAACCGTCGCCTCGCCATAGGCAAACAGCAGCTTGGCACCATGCTTGATGACACCGCCGTATTCTTGCGATGTCCCCGGCAAAAAGCCCGGCACATCCACGAAAGTCAGGATCGGAATTTCGAAACAGTCGCAGAACCGCACGAAGCGCGCGGCCTTGCGGCTGCTGTCGATGTCCAGGCAGCCGGCCAACACCATCGGCTGGTTCGCCACGACCCCAACGGTCTGTCCCTCCAGCCGGATAAAACCGGTGATGATGTTCTTGGCGTAGTCTTCCTGAATTTCGTAGAAATCACCCTCATCCGCCACCTTGGTGATCAGCTCTTTCATGTCATAGGGAGTGTTCGGATTGTCCGGGATCAGAGTATCCAGCGAGGTTTCGACCCGTTCCGGGCTGTCAAAGAAGGGACGCACCGGGGGCTTTTCACGGTTGTTCAGCGGTAGGAAATCGACAAGACGGCGTACTTCGGCCAGTGCTTCGACATCATTTTCGAACGCGCCATCGGCGACCGAGGATTTCTTGGTGTGGGTCGATGCGCCGCCCAGTTCTTCGGCGGTGACAACTTCGTTGGTAACGGTTTTTACGACGTCAGGGCCGGTCACGAACATGTACGACGTGTCTTTGACCATAAAGATAAAATCGGTCATTGCCGGGCTGTAAACCGCGCCACCAGCGCAGGGCCCCATGATGACGCTGATCTGCGGCACCACGCCCGACGCCATGATGTTCCGCTGGAACACCTCGGCATAACCCGCCAGCGACGCCACGCCTTCTTGGATTCGCGCCCCCCCCGAGTCGTTGATCCCGATAACCGGCGCGCCATTCTGGATCGCCATATCCATGATCTTGCAGATTTTCTGCGCGTGGGTTTCCGACAGCGATCCGCCGAACACTGTGAAATCCTGACTGAACACATACACCATCCGGCCATTGATCGTACCCCAGCCGGTCACCACGCCATCGCCCGCTGGTTTTTGATTTTCCATCCCAAAATCTGTGCAGCGGTGGCTGACGAACATATCGAACTCTTCGAAACTGCCTTCATCCAACAGCAGGTCGATACGTTCGCGCGCGGTCAGCTTGCCGCGGCCGTGCTGTGCGTCGATGCGCTTTTGCCCACCGCCCAGCCGGGCTTCGTTGCGACGGTCTTCAAGCTCTGTCAGGATGTCTTTCATGGCGCTAATCCCCTGTGAATTTTGCGCGACACTATACCCAGACGCGCCTAAGCCAAAGCGTCTTTCGGCAAATTTGCAAATGTTTGAAAACTTACAGATGGAAAACTGTAAATTAGCTAATCTATCCCTTTCAGTCGCGTTCTTGCATGGCATTCCTTGTTGAGCTTAATGTACACGTGAACCATGCAGTTCAGTTCAAGTCAGGCGCACCGCTCGCCCCCCACAATTTACACTCTCGTATTGCTGTCGGGGCTGTCGGCGCTCAGCCTGAATTTGTTCCTGCCCAGCCTGCCGAACATGGCGCTGCATTTTCAGACCGACTACAAGGTCATGCAATTGTCGATTGCGCTGTATTTGCTGGTTAATGCAGTGCTTCAAATCCTGATCGGGCCGATTGCGGACAAAGCCGGACGACGACCTGTTCTGCTGTGGGGCTTGGTGCTGTTCCTGGCCGCGACGCTGGGGTGCATCTACGCCCCGAACGCACAGTTTTTTTTGGCCTTCCGGATGTGTCAGGCCATCGTGGTCGTGGGCATGGTACTCAGCCGGGCGGCAGTGCGGGACCTGTTTGAACAGGACAAGGCGGCTTCAATGATCGGGTATGTGACGATGGGCATGGCCGTCGTCCCCATGATCGGCCCGGCCATTGGCGGCTTCTTAGAAGAGAGTTTTGGGTGGAAGGCTAATTTCTGGCTGCCCTTCGCGCTTGGTGTAATGACGCTGGCGCTGACCTATTTCGATTTTGGCGAGACGTCGATCAAAAGCGGTAAAACGCTGATACAGCAATTCCGCGAATATCCTGAATTGCTGCGCTCCCCACGCTTTTGGGGCTATTCGATGTCCTGCGCGCTGTCATCAGGTGCGTTCTTCGCCTATCTGGGTGGAGCGCCGTTCATCGGGACTGAGGTGTTCGGCCTGAGCGCCGCACAGATTGGCGTCCTTTTTGGCGCTCCTGCGGTCGGGTATTTTGTAGGCAACTTTCTCAGCGGTCGGTACTCGGTTCGGTTTGGTGTGAACCGGATGGTTTATTGTGGGTGCTGGCTGACCACAATCGGCATAGCGTTGTCCGCCGCTCTGTTTCTTTTGGGCCTTGGAACGGCGCTCAGCTTTTTCGGGTTCATGACCTTTGTCGGTGTCGGGAATGGAATGACAATTCCCAATGCCACCTCCGGCGCCCTGTCTGTACGCCCGCATCTTGCCGCGACAGCTTCGGGTCTAAGCGGAGCGATCATGCTGGGCGGCGGTGCCGGGCTAAGCGGTCTGGCTGCGGCCCTGTTGACCAAAGACACCGGGGCGATGCCATTGCTGTGGCTGATGCTGGCTACTTCGGCGCTTGCCGTCTGCGCCATCAGTTTGGTTATCTGGCGCGAGAAGAAGCTGGGCCTGTAACACAGCTTGCACCAGACAGTTTGCAAAGTTAGCTTGCACTCAGGGAAAAGTTGCAAAGGCACGCCATGGCCACCCAAAAACTTTACGCTGGTGCAAAACTGCGCGAGATGCGGACGCGTCTGACCCTGACGCAAAAGGACTTCGCTGCCAAACTGGGCGTTTCGCTGCCTTATCTGAACCAGATGGAGAACAACAACCGGCCGATCTCAACGACGGTTGTTCTGGCGCTGGCGCAGGAATTCGGCATGGATGTGACCGAGCTGAGCACAGGCGACAGCGAGCGTTTGGTCTCGGACATGCGTGAGGCGCTGGCTGATCCGGTATTCGATGATGCAATGCCCCCGCTGGCCGATCTGCGACTGACTGCGTCGAATGCGCCGGCCCTTGCGCGCGCATTCATCGCGCTGCACCGCACCTACAGGCAAACGCATGAGCGGCTGGCCTCTTTGGATGAAGCCCTGGGGCGGGAAGACGCGCGAATTCAGGCCAGCCCCTGGGAAGAGGTGCGCGACTTCTTCCATTACTGCGACAACTACATCGATGCGGTCGACCGCGCGGCCGAGCGCTTTGCCACACGTGCAAACGACGCTGGGGGCATTCGCTCCACAGCAATCGACAGTCTTGGTGAACGCGGCATCCGGGTGCAATTTGTGGATATTGACGAAACCCGAAAATACGACGCCGACAGCAAAACCCTTCAGCTTTCCTCTCGCACCGCGCCGCAGACGCAGGTGTTCCAACTGTTGTTGCAGATGGCTTTGATCAGTCAGGATAAATTGCTGGAAGCAACGTTGGATTTTGCCAAGTTTCAAAGCGACGAAGCCCGCGCTATCGCCAAGATCGGTCTGGCCAATTATTTCGCCGGGGCTTCACTGATGCCCTATGGTGCGTTTCTGTCAGCCGCGCAAGAATACCGTCACGATCTGGAACTGCTCAGCAATCGCTTTGGCGCATCCATCGAACAGGTTGCACATCGACTGTCTACGCTGCAACGTCCGGGCGCCAAAGGCATTCCGTTCTTTTTCGTGCGGGTCGATCAGGCGGGCACGATCACCAAGCGTCACTCGGCCACCAGACTACAATTTGCGCGGTTCGGGGGTGCCTGCCCGCTGTGGAACGTTCACCGCGCCTTTGAAACCCCCGGCCATTTCCTTCGACAACTGGCAGAAACGCCCGACGGCGTGCGCTATATCTCACTGGCCAGAGATGTATCGAAGTCCGGCGGCTCATTTGGCGCACCTGTGCGCCGCTATGCCATCGCGCTTGGCTGCGAGGTGCGTCACGCCGAAGCGCTGGTCTACGCCGATAACCTCGATATAAACAACGCCAGCGCCTATGAGCCGATCGGCATCTCGTGCCGAATCTGCGAGCGAAAGAACTGCCATCAACGCTCGGTTCCACCACTGGAGCGCCGTCTTTCGATTGACGCCCATACGCGCGGCACGTTGCCTTATGAAGTCACCTGAACTTTGGCATATGTGACAGGACCGACGCAGAGTTGCGGATTGCAGCGGCGGGGGCGCGGCCCCGCCCAAGTCTTACGCTTTTGACAAAATCGCCCAGATCTCATCCTTCAGCGCAGCACGTTTCTTGCGCAACTCACCTTCGGCCAAATCTTCCATTGGCTCTATGTTTGCTTCGGCGCGATGCACGGTGCGGTTGATCTCGTGATATTCGTCCGCAAGCCTTGCGAAATGCGCGTCGGATTGCTTGAGCTGGCTCATCAATTCGACTTTGTCCGGAAATTCTTCGGCCAGTTCATGCGGGGTGTGGGACATTCCTGTTCGCTCCTAAAAGATGTCGTTGCTACCCCGGTTTATACGCCTGTCGCACGCCCCACTTTGACGCGGATCAAATCACCGCTGCGCTGTCGCCCATTTCGGATGAATCCATGGGCGATTATTGGCCCGTGGCAGAGCCTCTTTCCCAAGCAGATGATCTGAAACTTTCTCACCCACCATGATGGACGGCGCGTTCAAATTGCCGTTGGTGATCTGCGGAAAGATCGAGCTGTCGGCAACGCGCAGCCCATCCACGCCGATCACGCGGCTTTGGGGATCGACCACCGCATCTTTGTCGTCAACCTGCCCCATACGGCAGGTACCGCACGGGTGATAGGCGCTTTCGGCGTGTTCGGCGATAAAGCCGTTCAGCTCCTCATCTGTCTGCATATCCGCACCGGGCTGGATTTCCTTGCCCGCATAAGGTTTGAACGCCTCTTGTCCGAAGATTTCGCGGGTCAGGCGGATGCATTTACGAAAATCCTCCCAATCCTTTTCATGACTCATGTAATTGAACCGGATCACCGGCGCGTCCTCAGCCCGGTCCGAGCGAAGCCTGACTGTTCCCCGCGACGGAGACCGCATCGGCCCGACATGCGCCTGAAATCCGTGCCCTTCGGCTGCGGCTTGACCGTCGTACCGCACGGCCATAGGCAAAAAGTGATACTGAATATCCGGATATTCGACGCCCGGTTTAGAACGGATAAACGCCGCGCTTTCGAATTGGTTCGATGCCCCAAGGCCGGTTTTCGTGAACAGCCACTGCGCCCCGATCAGGCCCTTACTGATCAGATTCCAGTGCTTGTACAACGTGATAGGCTGCAATGAGGCCTGCTGGATATACAACTCCAGATGGTCTTGAAGGTTCCCGCCAACGCCGGGGCGATCGGCGACGACGTCAATTCCCATCTCGGCCAGATGCGCCGCCGGACCGATCCCGGACAGCATCAAAAGCTTGGGTGAGTTGATAGACGACGCCGCCAAAACCACCTCGCGCCGGGCACGGATAACTTCCTTCTTGCCGCCACGGATCAGCTCGACACCTGTGGCACGCCCGTTTTCAATCACAACCCGAGACGCCAGACCTCGAACAATATCGCAGTTTTCGCGTTTCAAAGCAGGCTTCAGATAGGCATTTGCCGCAGACCAGCGCCGTCCTTTCCAGACGGTTTGATCCATCGGACCAAAACCTTCCTGTTTCTCACCGTTGTAATCCCCAGTGACCTCATAGCCCGCCTGCTGCCCCGCATCGACGAAAGCCTGGAACAGAGGGTTTTGACGCGGCCCCCGCGAAACATGCAGCGGACCATCTTTGCCGCGCCATTCCGCATCACCTCCGTGACCACCATCGTGCCATGTCTCCATGCGCTTGTAGTAAGGCAGCACGTCGGCATAGGACCAGCCATCGGCCCCCATTTCGGCCCACGTGTCAAAGTCGCGCGCATGACCGCGCACATAGACCATCCCATTGATCGAGGACGACCCACCAATCACCTTGCCACGCGGACAGGCCAGACGGCGGTTGTTCAGATGCGGCTCGGGTTCGGATTGATACCCCCAGTCATAGCGCGCCATGTTCATTGGATAGCTGAGCGCGGCAGGCATCTGGATAAACGGTCCGGCATCCGTGCCGCCATGTTCGATGACCAGAACCGAAGCGCCTGCCTCGCTCAGACGATAGGCCATCGCGCAACCGGCGGATCCGGCGCCTACAATGACGAAATCTGCTTCCATTTTTCAACTCCTAGACCCGCCGCTCCAAATCAGGTGAATTACGGCGGAGTGTGTTTTCCTCGGACGGAAAGGTTATTCGCCGCGCGGGAAGCGCTGGCTTTCCTCGACGATGTTCAAATCCATGTGGTTGCGCATGTAGCGCTCTGACGCTTTCTGAAGGGGCTGATAGTCCCAGGGGTAATAACCGCCCTGCCGCAGCGCCTCGTACACAACCCATCGGCGGGCTTGGCTGGCCCGCACGTCCGCGTCGAACCGATCCAGATCCCAACGTGCCTCAGATTTCGCGCGCAGGGTCTGCAACGTCCCGGCATGCGCAGGGTTCGTGGCCAGATTGACCCGTTCCTGCGGATCAGCTTCAAGATCGAAAAGCTGATCGGGGTCCAGCGAACAGCGGTTGTACTTCCACTTGCCATACCGCAACGAGACCAGCGGTGCATTTGACGCCTCGGCCGCGTATTCCATCGCAACCGGCGCAGTGCGTTCGACCCCTTGCGCCAAGGGCACAAGATTTTCGCCATCGGTCCATGGCGCAATTTCTTTCATGTCAACGCCTGCCAGCGCGGCAAGCGTTGGGGTCACATCAAGCGTTGAAACCGGTGCCTCGATCCGTCCCGCAGGCAAGTCAGGCGCACAGATCATCAGCGGCACGCGCGACGACCCCTCGAAGAAGGTCATCTTGAACCACAATCCGCGTTCGCCCAGCATATCGCCGTGGTCCGAGACGAACAGGATGATCGCCTCTTGCCGTGTGCTTTCAAGCGCCTCAAGGATTTCGCCGATTTTGTCATCCAGGTACGAGATATTGGCAAAATAGGCGCGGCGTGACTTGCCGATGTCATCCTCGGCAATGTCGAAGCTGCGCCAGTCATTGGCATCGAAAATCCGCTTGGAATGTGGGTCTTGGTTTTCGTAGCCCAAGTCCGACACTTCGGGCAGCAGGTGGTCGCAATCTTCGTACAGGTCCCAGTATTTCCGGCGCGCTACGTAGGGATCATGCGGGTGAGTAAAGCTGACGGTCACGCACCACGGGCGGTCATCCTTGCCACGGGCCAGATCATAAAGCTTGGCCTTGGCGTGATAGGCGACCTCGTCATCATATTCCATCTGGTTGGAAATCTCGGCCACGCCGGCGCCAGTGACCGAGCCCATATTGTGATACCACCAATCGATCCGCTCGCCCGGTTTGCGATAATCCGGGGTCCAGCCGAAATCAGCCGGGTAAATATCGGTGGTCAGCCGATCTTCGAACCCGTGCAACTGATCAGGTCCGACAAAATGCATCTTGCCGGACAGGCAGGTATAATATCCCGCCCGACGCAGGTGGTGGGCATATGTGGGGATATCGCTGCGGAACTCGGCCGCATTGTCATACACCCCTGTGCGCGAGGGCAATTGCCCCGACATGAAGCTGGCCCGCCCTGGTGCGCAGAGTGGGGACGCCGTGTACGCATTAGCAAACCGTGTCGACCGCTCCGCCAGTTTCTTCAGGTTCGGGGCATGAAGCCAGTCTGCGGGACCATCGGGAAAGAGGGTTCCGTTCAGCTGATCCACCATCAGGATCAGAATGTTCGGCTGTGTCATTTTTCAGCCTCAAGCAAAGTATTGAGAACACGCAAGGCGTGGTTCACGGCCAGTTGCGGTTCCTTCGGTGCTGTAAGTGCCGCGCGAATATACAAACCGTCAATCAGGGCAATCATGTTTGCGGCCGCCTCGACCGGGTCCTGCATCAACGGACGCAGCGCGTCGACCAGATTGGACCGCATACGGGCCTGATAAATCTGCCACAGGCGCAGCGCGTCGTCGTTCGTTTGTGCCAGAACATAAAATGTCATCCACGCGGTGATGACATCAGGTGTAAAGCACGACGGTGCAAAGCAAGCACGAATAATCGCTTGCGCCCTTTGATGAGGTGCGGCCGCTTTAAGCTCGGCCCGTGCCTCATTCCCGAAGTCGGACAGGATTCGCCGCATCGCGGCCAGAAAAATTTGATCTTTACCGCCGAAATAATGATGCGCCAGCGCGCTGGACATTCCGGCCCGTTTGGCAATCTGGCTGACGGTCACATCCAGGGATTTCTTTGACCCAAGCTCGGCAATCGTCGCGCGAACGATCGCATCACGACGGATTGGTTCCATTCCGAGTTTTGGCATAGCCATCCCCTTCTCAACAATTACCGAAAAGACGCTACGGTGTTTTTATTGACTCGTCAATCAACAACAAAGTTACCGATGAGACGACTACAGCTTGGGCGCAATACTGGGCGTGGTCAGGTTGCTGCGATTCAGAACAGCTTCGCGCCAAGCGATAAAGCTGACAGCCGTCAGAATGAGTGATCCACCTGCAACTACCCATATGTCGACGCTTTCGTGAAAAACCAACGCGCCCATGAGCGTAGCCCAGATCAGCTGTAAAAACGTTACCGGCTGGGTTACGGCCACCGGGGCTGCTTGCAGCGCCAGCGTCATCAAATAGTGGCCCCCGGTGGCAAAGCAGGCGACCAGAAACAACACCCCGATATCGCGCAAAGTTGGAGGCTCCCACACTGCGACGGCAAACGGTATCAAGGCGAGCGTCACCCAAATCGACAGATGCGCCACAATGACCGAAGGCGGGATATCACGCACCAGCAATTTGGCCAGCAGGTATGACCCGCCAAGCAACAACGCAGTGCCCAGCATCGCAAGGTGCCCGGTCGAAACCTCTCGGAATCCGGGGCGCAGGATGATGACAACGCCGATCAAGGCCACCAGAATCGCGGCGATCCGGCGGAAAGCCAGCTTTTCACCCAAAAACAGCGCCGCCCCCAGCGTCACGTAAACCGGGGTCATGTAGTTCATCGCCGTAACCTCGGCTAACGGGATCTGAGTCATCGCGTAGAACCACAGCATGACGGCAATCCCGTGAACGAGTCCGCGCAACCCGAACAAGGATAGGTGCCGCGATGACAGGCGGGTTGTCAGGATAGAACGCAGCGCAGGCAGCAGAAACACCAACCCCAGGACGTAGCGTATGAAAGCCGCCTGAATGGGGCTCATGGTCGTTCCCAAGGATTTGACGAGTGCCGTCATCACCACAAAGGAAATCCCGGCAGCAAACATCCAGAACATACCCGCGAGGGGCCGCGGTGATACGGCAAGCGTTGTCATGCGCAATTCTGAACACCGAAATCGGATCAGAGACAACCCTTCACATGGCAATAAGCTTGAACGCGATACCCAGCATGACGATTCCGATTATCGAATCCAGAACCTGCCACGCGCGTGGCCGGGCAAAGACGGGGGACAGCACCCCTGCCCCGTAGCCAAGAGAAAAGAAAAACACAAAGCTGGACAACATCGCCCCTACAGCAAAAGCCATGCGGTCATCATACTGGGCCGAGATTGAGCCGATCAGCACAACCGTATCCAAATAGACATGAGGATTTAGCCACGTGAAAGCCAGCACGGTCAGCAGGACCGAACGCAGACTGGCGCGCTGGCCTTCAGACACGTCCATCACGGCCCCGCCTCGCCAGGCCGATTGCAGGCTGCGCAGCCCGTACCAGGTCAGGAAAATCGCTCCACCATACCGCATGACCGTTTCAAACCACGGCAACGCTTCGGCCAAGGCGCCGAACCCTGCGACACCGGCTGCGATCAGGAGTGCATCCGACGCCGCGCAGGTCAGGCACAGGGGCAGCACGTGCTCGCGCCGCAGCCCCTGTCGCAGCACAAAAGCGTTTTGCGCGCCAATAGCTAGGATCAGGCTGAAGCCTAAGGTGAAACCGGCGATCAAGGATGCAGACATGAAACCTCCTGTAGTCTGAGGCGTTGACTACGGATATCGACGCGTTATATCAAATTAAAGATACTGACCACAGTTAAGTTTGACTAATGTTGCTCGATCCCAATCACCTGTCCGCTCTGTCGTCGATCCTTCGCCACGGCAGCTTTGAGGCCGCTGCAGCTGAGCTTTCGGTAACGCCCTCAGCTATTTCGCAGCGGATCAAGGCGCTGGAGGACCGAGTGGGCGCAGCGCTGATCAACCGGGGAACGCCCTGCACCGGGACCCCCGCGGGGTTGCGTATCGCCCAACATGCCGAGGATATTGGCTTGCTAGAGGCCAAACTGGCCCGCGAACTGACCCTGAATCAGGCCACCGGCCCTGTCAGGGTTCGTGTGGCAGTCCCCGCAGATGTTCTGGCAACATGGTTCATTGATGCGATGGCTAAGGTGGATGGGTTGTTGTTCGATCTGGTGGTCGACGATCAGGATCATTCAGCGGAATGGCTACGCCGGGGCGAAGTCAGTGCCGCCATAACGGTGGGCGGGCAGTTGGTTTCGGGCTGCGATGCCACATCTCTGGGGGCATTGCGCTATGTCGCGACAGCCAGCCCCGAATTCATAGAAAAATGGTTCGCTAAAGGCGTAGACGAACACACATTGGCTAGCGCGCCTTGCCTGACCTTCAATCGCAAGGACAGGCTTCAGAAAGCCTGGATTGCCGAACAAACGGGCCAAGCGGTTTCTCCGCCTTCACACTTCCTGCCTTCGCCGCAGGGTTTTGTGGATGCGGCAATCGCGGGGATGGGCTGGGGCATGAACCCTGTCGGCCTGGCGCAACGCGCGCTGGACGATGGCAGGCTGCGGCCTCTGGTACAGAACGCGCCGTTGGATGTGCCGTTGACGTGGCAGGTCGGCCGCGTCTTATCTGCGGCCTTGGCGCCGCTAACCAGTGCGGTCAGACAGGCCGCCCGCGCAGCGCTGCTTCCTCCGTGCAGCGAACAATCCAGTTTTTGACCAGTCAGCGCTATGGGAGTTTGAAAAAGCTCCTCGACATCAGAAGGTGGTGATGGCGCAGATCAAAGCTGCGCCATAACCTCGTCCGAGGCATCGAAATTGGTGGTAACGCGCTGTACGTCATCGTCGTCTTCCAGCGCATCGACCAGCTTCATCAGCTTTTGCATGTCTTCAAGACCCAACTCTGTCGTGGTGGTGGGTTTCCAGACCAGTTTGGTGGACTCGGATTCGCCCAGCGCGGCTTCCAGCGCGTTGGATACGTCGTTCAGATCGGTATCTGCACACCAAATGATGTGGCCATCGTCCGAACTTTCGACATCTTCGGCACCGGCTTCAATAGCCGCTTCAAAGATCGCATCCGCATCACCTGCGGCAGCGGGATAGACAACTTCGCCCTTGCGTTCGAACATGAACCCGACCGAGCCCGTCTCACCCAGATTGCCGCCGTTCTTGGAAAAGGTCGACCGCACGGTCGAAGCGGTCCGGTTGCGGTTGTCCGTCATCGCCTCGACAATCACGGCCACGCCGTTCGGGCCATAGCCCTCATACCGGATTTCTTCGTAATCGTCGCCCTCGCCCGCAACCGATTTCTTGATGGCGCGGTCGATCACGTCCTTGGGGACCGAGTTCGACTTGGCCTCTTTCACGGCCAGACGCAGGCGCGGGTTCTTGTCAGGATCGGGGTCGCCCATTTTGGCGGCGACGGTGATCTCTTTCGACAGTTTGGAAAACAGCTTGGACCGCGCGGCGTCCTGACGTCCCTTGCGGTGCTGGATATTGGCCCATTTGGAATGGCCTGCCATGTTGCGTCCTCGTGATAGTGATTGCGTATTCGGCGCTCATATAGACGTTTGCCGGGCATGGGATCAAGAGAGCGGCTTGCCCAAGCCCGGCTTGAGGGTATGGTGGCGGCATGACGACAGATCAGATTATTCTTTTTGCCCTTTTCACCACCGTGTTCGGAATGCTGCTATGGGGGCGGTTTCGCTATGATCTTGTGGCGTTTTCCGCCCTGCTGCTTGGGGTTATTCTTGGGGTTGTTCCAGTGGACAGGGCTTTTGCCGGGTTCGGGCATCCCGCAACAATTATTGTGGCGCTTGTTCTGGTTGTATCGGCTGGCCTTGTCCGCTCGGGCGCTGTGTTCCTGATTACGCGCACCTTGGTTGACGCCTCGCGGGGGTTAGGGGCGCATATCGCCTTGATGGGTGGGATCAGCGCGATTCTGTCGGCCTTCATGAACAATGTGGCCGCGCTGGCCTTGCTCATGCCGGTCGATATTCAAACCGCACGCAAGGCAGGCCGGTCGGTGGGGCTGACGCTGATGCCGCTGAGCTTTGCAACCATTCTGGGCGGCATGGCAACACTGATCGGGACGCCACCCAACATCATCATCGCCTCAATCCGGCAAGAGACATTGGGCGAACCGTTCGAGATGTTCGATTTCGCCCCGGTGGGCGGGGTGGCGGCCATCGCAGGCTTGGCCTTTGTCTCGTTGATCGGATGGCGGCTTATCCCGGACCGTGGCCCGCAAACCGAAAGCACCGAGGCGCTGGCCGAATACATCGCTGAACTGACCATTCCGCCCGAGTCGGCTCATATTGGCAAACGGGTCAGCGAACTTTACGCAGCAGCCGAAAAATCCGACGTTGCGATCATCGGCCTAATCCGCGACGGCAAGCGGCGCTATGGCCGCTCGGCGCATGCCACGCTGCAAGAGGGCGACGCACTGGTGCTTGAAGCACGGCCCGAAGCGCTGGATGAGTTTCGCGCTGCGCTGAGTCTCGATTTTTCGGACACACGGCGGCAGGAATTACTGACCGCCGAGGGCGATGGGCTAGAAGTGATCGAAGTTGTCGCCACCGAAAGCGCCCGCATCACTGGCCGCACCGCACAGGGTCTTGGCCTGGCTTGGCGGCAAAGTACTGTTCTGATGGGCATTTCCCGCCAGGGCCGCCGCATCACCGAACAGGTTCGCAAAACCGAGGTCGAGGCCGGCGACATCCTGCTTCTGCTCTGCCCGCGTGACCGCAGCGCAGATGTGACGGAATGGCTTGGGTGCCTGCCGTTGGCCGCGCGCGGGTTGAACGTCACGGCCAATGACAAGGCATGGCTGGCCATCGGCCTGTTCGCCGCAGCCGTATTGGCGGCCAGTCTTGGGCTGATCTATTTGCCGATTGCATTGGGGCTTGTTGTCGTGGCCTATGTGCTGACCAAGGTCATGCCGATTGCGGACCTCTACAACCATATCGAATGGCCAGTGGTTGTGTTGTTGGGCTCGATGATCCCTTTGGGCAGCGCGTTGGAAACGTCCGGCGGTACCGAACTGATCGCTAATGCGCTGGTGCAATTGACCGACGGCTTGCCCGCCTGGGCCATTCTGACCGTGCTGATGGTCGTCACGATGACCTTGTCAGATGTTCTGAACAACACCGCGACGGCCATTGTTGCCGCGCCGGTTGGCATCCAGATGGCGCGCACGCTTGACGTGTCGCCCGATCCGTTCCTGATGACCGTTGCCGTAGCGGCCTCGGCCGCATTCCTCACGCCGATAGGTCACAAGAACAATACGTTGGTGCTGGGACCCGGCGGCTATCGGTTCGGGGATTACTGGCGCATGGGTCTGCCGCTCGAAATCCTCATCGTCGCAGTTTCCATCCCCGCCATCCTTGTCTTCTGGCCGCTTTGACGGGTAAGTGCAGCGCATGAAACGATTTCTGATCCTGCAACTGCGCCCCGAGACCGAGGCGTCGGATGCCGAATACGCCTCGATCCTGGACAAGACCGGCCTTGCGCCGGACCAGACCCACCGTATCCGGCTGGACTGCGAAACTCTGCCCGAAGGGTTGGACGTGACGGATTACGCAGGCGTTATCGTCGGCGGCGGTCCCGGCTGTGTCAGCGATGATCCCGCAACGAAATCCGCAAGCGACGCGCGGGTTGAGGCATCAATCATGGATCTGATGCCCCAAATCACCGCAAACGATCACCCGTTCATGGGGTGCTGCTATGGTTTGGGCATTCTGGCCGCGCATCTGGGCGGGCACGTCAGTAAGGACCAGTTCGGCGAACCCGTCGGCCCTTCAACCTGCCACCTGACAGATGAGGGCGCGCGCGACCCTCTGACCGCCGGGCTGGGCGAGAGTTTCGATGCGTTTGTAGGCCACAAAGAGGCGGTGCAGACGCTTCCCGATGGCTGCGTGCATCTGCTGTCCTCGGACCCCTGCCCGTTTCAGATGATCCGCTGGGGTCAGAATGTCTATGCCACGCAGTTCCACCCCGAAGCCGACGCGCGTGATTTCGAACAACGCATCAAAATCTATAAGAATTATGGGTATTTCCCCCCCGAAGACGCGCAGCGCCTGATTGATATTTGCCACGCTGCCAAGGTTACAAAACCCGGTGAAATCCTGCGCCGTTTCGCCCAGCGCTATATGTGACCTAACGGCGCTGTTGCCTGCGCCGCAATCACTCGCTTAGGCTGATCCGAACGGCTTTGGGAGGAGTTGTTCTTGGATCTGCTCATAAATGTCGGCCTGCCACTTTCGCTGGCCATTATCATGTTGTCTTTGGGCGTCGGGTTGCATGTTGCTGATTTCAAACGTGTCCTGAGCCGGGGATATCCCTTTGCCATCGGCGCGCTTTGTCAGGTTATCTTGTTGCCGATGGCGGCGTTTATCACAGTTACTGCCTTCGCCTTGCCGCCCGAAATTGCGGTGGGATTCATGCTGCTGAGCTTTTGCCCGGGCGGAGTGACCAGCAACATCCTGTCAAAACTGGCCAAGGGCGATGTTGCACTGTCGGTCAGTCTGACCGCTGTCATCAGCTTGCTGTCCATGATCACTGTTCCCTTTCTCGCAGCATGGTCAATCGCTCATTTCATGAGAGAGGCCGCACCCGAAGTTTCGATCACTGGCCTGGCCATCGCGTTGTTCCTGATCACAACTCTGCCCGTCGCAATCGGTGTCAGCCTGCGCCACTTCGCAACCGGGTTTGCGGAACGGGTCGATGCCCTGCTGTCCAAACTGGCAACCGCCTTGTTTGTCCTGATTGTCCTCGCCGCGCTGGCTGGGAACTGGCAACTGTTCATCGACAACCTCGGGGCTATGGGCGCTGGACTGGTCTCACTTAACATCGCATTGCTGGCAATCGGGCTGGGGATCGCGCGTGCCGCGAAACTGTCGTGGAACGAGAGTAAAACAATCTCAATCGAAACCGGCATTCAGAACTCGACACTCGGGATAACACTGGCCGCGCTGATCACAGGGACGGAAAGCGGGTTCAGCCCATTGGCCCTTCCCTCTGCCGTTTACGGGATCATGATGTATGTCGTGGCCCTGCCGTACATCGCCTGGCTGCGTGGCCGCTGAAAGGACAAGTCATGACCACTAACACTGCCGATGCCATTGTGGTGGGTGCCGGTTTGGCGGGCCTCGTAGCTGCGGCCGAGTTGGGGGATCGCGGCAAGAAAGTCATCGTGCTGGATCAAGAACCCGAGCATTTTCTGGGCGGGCAAGCATTCTGGAGCCTCGGCGGTCTGTTCATGGTCGATACCCCGGAACAACGCCGAATGGGCATCAGGGACAGCCACGAATTAGCCTTACGCGACTGGATGGGCAGCGCGCAGTTCGACCGCGACGAAGACGCCTGGCCGCGCAGATGGGCTGAAGCCTATGTTGAGTTCGCAGCCGGAGAGATGCGCCCGTGGCTGCATGAAATGGGGTTGCGCTGGTTTCCCATCGTTGGCTGGGCCGAACGTGGCGGATCTTACGCGGATGGTCATGGCAACTCGGTGCCGCGGTTCCACATCACTTGGGGCACTGGACCGGGCGTGCTTGAGCACTTTATCCGCCGCGTGCGCGCGCATGTCAGCAACGGCTTGATCGAGTTGAAGTTTCGGCATCAGGTCAGCTACATCATAATGCAGAACGGCAGCGCCAAGGGGGTCTCGGGCGAGGTTCTGGCCGATGACACCGCCCCTCACGGTGCCAAGACCAACCGTGATGAGGTCGGTGAGTTCGAAGTTTATGCTCCGTCTGTGATCGTCACCTCTGGCGGGATCGGTGGCAACTTTGAGATGGTGCGCAAGAACTGGCCCCGCAACCGACTGGGTGAGCCACCAAAAGACATGGTCGCAGGCGTCCCCTTTCACGTCGATGGGCGTATGATCGGCATCAGCGAAAAAGCCGGCGGTCACGTCATCAACGGCGACAGGATGTGGCATTACACCGAAGGCGTACGCAATTGGAACCCGATCTGGCCATCACATGGCATCCGCATCCTGCCCGGCCCAAGCTCTATGTGGTTCGACGCGCGCGGAAACCGGCTTAAACCGCCCTGTTTGCCCGGATTCGATACCCTTGGCACGCTGAAAGAAATCCTGAAAACCGGATATGAATACAGCTGGTTCGTCCTGACACAGAAAGTCATCAAAAAGGAATTCGCGCTTTCTGGTTCGGAACAGAACCCCGACATGACAGACGGAGGGTGGAAAGAGGTGCTGTTTCAGCGCGTCCTGACCGGGTCAAAGGCAACGGCACCGGTCGAGGCGTTCAAAGAGCATGGCGAAGATTTCATCGTCGCCAACACCCTGACCGAACTGGTCAGCGGCATGAACCAGTTGGGCGGAGGCTTGATTGACGAGGCACATCTGAGGGCTCAGATCGAAGCGCGGGATTCGCAGGTCGACAATCCGTTCACCAAGGACGCTCAAATCGCAGCGATATTGGCCGCGCGCAACTACCGGGGCGACAAGCTGATCCGCACTGCCAAACCGCATAAATTCCTCGACCCGGCCAATGGCCCGCTGATTGCTGTGAAACTGCATGTGCTTACCCGTAAGACACTTGGTGGGCTGCAGACAAACCTGGACAGCCAGATGATTGGCGCAGACGGTCAGGTGGTCCCAGGTCTGTTCGCAGCCGGAGAGGTCGCCGGGTTTGGCGGTGGCGGTTATCACGGTTACAACGCGCTGGAAGGTTCGTTTCTGGGCGGCTGCATCTTTTCTGGTCGCAATGCCGGACGATCAAGGGCCGTCGCGTAACCTCCAAGCGTTATTGGGTGCGGGTGAAGGTAACAATCGGTTCGCCCGCAGCGTCCAGAAAGGCCATCGCATCCCCTTCCATTGCGTAGGTGGTAACCTCTTGCAGCAATGCAAAGAACTGGCGCTCGACCTTTTCAAGGGCCGGAGGACAGGCCATAAGCGTCGCCGCCATATTGTCCGGGAACGAGATATTCGAGCCCGAGATTTCAGCCTGTCCGTTGAACCGGTTGCACCCGCCGCTGCCGGAAAAAGCCCCGCCCTCGGCAAAGGCAATCTCGGGGCGGCGCTCTGTCTCGATCTTCGTGCCACTCAGGGCGACGGCGGTCCATTGCGTGTTCTCAAGCATGGCTGCCCCTTGCACCTGCACCAAAACCAGATCGGTAGAGTTTCCGGCACCGTCCGTCAGCACCGGATATGCCGTATCCGTGGTAAACAGCAGCTTGCCGCCCTGGTTGATTGAGGCGCGCACAACATAACGGCGACCGTCCTTGATCAGGTTATCGTCGAAAGCCAACTCGAACTGCGCAGGAACGCCACTCATCGCGTAGCGTTTGGTGGCAAGCGACACTGCGGGCGCATCCGCCCGCGACACGTCCTGAAGTTCGACATACAGCGTGGCATCGGGTGGCACAGCGATCCGTTCGCGATAAGTCGCTGTCCCTTCGATTGTGCCCGCAGTTGCGGCAGCGCTTAGCGCAACCAAAAATGGGGCGACTGCCAATGCTGCCTTACCGGTTCCGAGCATGGGGATGCTCCTTCCTTCATAATCACTTGATGAAACATTGTATTTGCATGTGATTTTACAAGGACTGTACCGAAAAACCAGCGGTTCCGCGCTGACGTCACAGCGGCCAGAGCAGCGGAATCAATAGCGATGCCAAAAACCCAACTGTCAGGTTCAGTGGAATTCCAACTTTCATGAAATCTAAAAACCGATAGCCACCCGGGCCATAAACCATCATGTTCGTCTGATACCCAATCGGTGTCGCAAACGAGGCCGAAGCCGCCACCATCACTGCAACCACCAACGGGCGCGGGTCGATCCCTACCGCCTGCGCCAAGCCGATGGCAATTGGCGTGACCACCACGGCCACAGCGTTGTTTGAAACAAGCTCTGTCAGCACCGAGGTTAGCAGGTAAACGGCCCAGACAATCAGGAAAGGCGGCAGCTGACTAAGGCTTGGCGCAATCGTTTCGACAATCAGCGACACCGCGCCTGATTTATCCAGCGCCGCGCCAATCGCCAGCATTGAAAAGATCAGCGCCAGCAGGCGGCCTTCGATAAACGAAAACGCCTCATCCGCGTCAATACAGCGGGTCAGCAGCACAACCGCCACTGCCAGAACCGACAGCAGCAGGATCGGCGCCACGCCCAATGCGGCGAGCGCCACGATGCCAATAAGTGAACCAATCGCAATCGGCGCATGCGAGCGCCGGAACGCGCGCGCCGACGGTTGGGTCACATCAACCATTTCCATATCGGCGGCCAGTTTCTGAATATCCGCCGGAGCGCCTTCCAGCAGCAGGGTATCACCAACCCGCACAACCAGTTGATCGAGCTGTCGCCCAATATTCTGGTTTCGACGGTGCACAGCCAGCACATAAACACCATAGCGACGCCGCAAGCGCATCGCACCCAACGTCCGCCCGACCATGCGACAGCCCGGCGTAATCAGGACCTCAACGGTCTTGGTCTCGACCGCGGAAACCTGATCGACACGTTTTAGTTCTTTATTGCGCTGAAGGCCCAGGAGTTCGGTCATTTCGGTACGCAGAACCACCCTGTCGCCCAACTTCAACTCCACACCCTTCAGGTTGCGGCGCAGCGACTCGTCGCCCCGGATCACGTCGATCAGCCGGACACCCGGGCGTTTGAACAGTTGAACGCCTGTCACCTCGCGCCCGATCAGGTTGCTTTCGGGGGGAATGACGGCTTCGGTAAAGAATTTCATTCTGGACCGATCCGACAGAAGCGAGGCCATGCTATCACGTTCCGGCAGCAGGCGCGGCGCGATGAACCGCAAATAGATCATACCGTAGATCACCAGCGCGATGCCCAGCGGAGTGACCTCGAATATCGTGAAGGGCTGCATCCCTTGCGACCGGGCCACGCCATCCACCAAAAGATTGGTCGAGGTTCCGATCAGGGTCAGAGTACCCCCTAGAATCGCTGCATAACTCAGCGGGATCAGCAGTTTCGAGGCCGCCACGTTCAGCGTACGCGCGATCTGCACAAATACCGGGATCATTACAACCACGACCGGAGTGTTCGACACCACGGCAGAGGCCAACACGACGAACGCCATCAACAATCCGATGGCAATCCGCGGGTTCACCTGCGCCTGTTTCTGCGCGACCGATGTAAACGCGTCCAGCGCACCGGTGCGGACGAGCGCACCCATGATGATGAACATCGCCGCAATGGTCCACGGGGCTGGGTTAGACAGCACCGCCAGAGCACTCTGATAGGGCAAAATCCCCATAACCAGCATGAACGCAACACCACCGATGGCGACAACCTCGGTTGGGTACACCTCGCGCAGGAACAGCGCGAACATGCCAGCGACCACCAAAAGCGCCAGAACTGCGCTGCCCGTTTCTGTCAGTAGAAGGAATTCCATTCTTGGTATTCTGTCCGAACCCTAGTCAGGCTTACGCGCCCATCGGGCAGTTTCACGCATTGCACGCGACAGAGCAAGCCTGACGTGACCCTATTGCAGTCTTGTCTCTTGCAAACGCCCGCCCACACGCACCATCTGTACGGATTTTGCCTGCCCATCACGATCATCGGTCTCGACGAACACGCCGCTCAGCGTCGCCTCGCCATCAGCAGGAGAGAACCGTGCCTTGGGCATGCCGGTGATGAAACGGCGCATTGGTTCGACCTTGTCCATCCCGATGATCGAGTCATAATCGCCGCACATCCCGGCATCTGTCAGATAGGCCGTACCACCGTTCAATATCTGCGCATCCGCCGTCGGTATGTGGGTATGGGTGCCCACGACAAGGCTGGCGCGTTTATCGCAATAGTGCCCCATGGCCATCTTCTCGGACGTCGCTTCGCAATGCATGTCAACGATGATCGCCTGCGCCTGACCGCCGCGTGGGTGGGATTTCAGGATCGGTTCTATCGCCGAGAACGGATCATCGAAGGGCCGCTTCATAAAGACCTGCCCCAGCACCTGCACTACCAGAACCTTGCGCCCACCCGGCGCAGTATACAGGCGATGCCCCCGCCCCGGTGCGCTCTTGGCAAAATTCACCGGGCGCACAATCCGGGGCTCATTCTCGATGAATTGCAGCATGTCCTTCTGGTCGAATGCGTGATCACCCAGCGTCAGGCAATCTGCGCCTGCGTCCAGCAACAGCTTGGCGTGATCGCCGGTCAGACCCATGCCGTTTGATGCATTCTCACCATTGACGACAACGAAATCCAGCCGCCATTCATCGCGCAGACGCGGCAGATGCTGTTGAACGGCCGCGCGTCCCGCACGACCCATGACGTCACCCAGAAATAGTATTCTCATTCCGCCTGTCCTACGTGTGGCATTAACCGAGTACAAGCGCTTAAGCTGCCTGTACAAACCGCCAAAGTGAATTGAAGGAAGATTCTTGATGAGCCGCACCCTGATAGCCTTGATTGGACTGACTACACTCGCAGCCTGCGATGACACTCCGCCCCCCAATACAACCGCCGAATTGGCAAACCCTGCCGCTACGTTCTGCGTCGAAAGCGGCGCGCAATACGAAATCCGCGACGGCGAGAACGGGCAGTCAGGCGTATGCATCCTGTCCGATGGGCGCGAAGTTGATGCATGGGAGTATTTCCGCGAAAACAACCCGGGCTGAATAGATCAGGCAGGAAAGGTCAGAACCCTACTTTCAGTAACGACCATGTCCAGCGGTTGATCCGTAGGCTCAAGGGGTAGCCCGTCCGACTCTTGTGCGTCAAAGGCAAACCCGATTGCCAGCGTGGGCCGCTTGGCGCGCAAACCTTCCAGCGTTCGGTCATAGAAACCGCCGCCATAGCCCAGCCGCCCGCCCTGCGTATCAAACGCGACCAACGGGACGATCAGAATTTCGGGATCGAAATAGTCATCAACTTCGGGGATCTTTGCCCCGAACGGGCCGTCTTTCAGGATGCCTTCGGGCGTCCAGCGGGAAAACTTCAAAGGCTGACCCGCTGCCTGAATCACCGGCACGCCAACGGGTCCATAAGCCGAAGCTTCGGCCATCGCGGCCAGCGGATCGATCTCGGTGCGGATCGGCATGTAGCCGGACAGCGGCACGCCCCGATGCCCTGCCAGCACCTCGGACAAACGGCCTGCCGCGCCGGGCGGGTGCGCGTCAAACGCGGCTTTCCGGCGCGCAAAGGCCGCCTTGCGCGCGGCCGCCTTGATTACAGTCATATCGGTCACAAGAGTACCACGCTGGCAAGCCCAAGGAACAAGAAGAACCCCATGACATCCGTTGTGGTCGTCACAAAGGTACCAGACGCAAGCGCAGGGTCAGCACCCAGGCGGTCCAGCACCACAGGTATTACCGTACCAACGAAACCCGCGATGATCATATTTACGACCAAGGCGGCCCCTATCACGACACCCAGCAGCGGAGAGTGGAACCAAAGCATGCCAACCACGCCCATCACGATTGCAAAACAAATCCCGTTCAGCATCCCAACCAGCAACTCCCTGCGGATCACGCGCAATACGTTTGCGCCCGTCAGGTCACGCGTTGCCAATGCGCGCACCGCAACCGTCAGCGACTGTGTTCCCGCATTGCCGCCCATCGACGCCACGATCGGCATTAAAACGGCCAGCGCCACCAACTGATCAATCGACGCCTCAAATTGGGAAATCACTAGCGAGGCGCAAATCGCCGTGCATAAGTTCACGGCCAGCCAAGGCAGACGCCGACGACTGGTTGCTGCTACGCTGTCCGAGATCGAGCTATCGTCGCTCACACCCGCAAGGCGTAGGATGTCCTCTTCGTGCTCTTCATCTAGAACGACCATCGCATCGTCGATTGTGATCACGCCGACTAATCGCCCATCAGCGTCCACCACGGGGGCTGAAATCAGGTGATACTGATTGAAGGCATAGGCCACGTCTTCCTCGTCCTGGTCGACGGGAATTGTGTGAAACTCATCTTCGGCGATGTCCCGCAATGCAACCTCGCGCCGTGTGGCCATCAACTTGCCCAGCGTGACCTGCGCGATGGGTTTCAGTCTCGGGTCCACCAGGACGACGTGATAAAACTGCTCAGGCAGATCATCATTTGCGCGCATGAAGTCGATGGCCTGTCCGACCGACCAATGCTCGGGGGCCATGACCACCTCGCGCTGCATAAGTCGACCGGCCGAATTCTCGGGGTATGAAAGCGCCTGCTCGGCCGCGACCCTCTCGGAATCCTCCAGCGCGCGCAGGATCGCTTCTTGTTGCGGTTCCTCGAGATCCTCCAGCAGGTCGACAACGTCGTCGCTTTCCATCTCGCGCACGGCGTCGGCCAGAACGTCCGGGCGCAGAACACCGATGACTTCTTCGCGAATGGCTTCATCCAGCTCTGACAGGATGTCACCGTCGAATTCCTTGTCGTACAGACGAATCAGGCGGGCGCGGTCGTAGGCGTTGATCTGTTCCAGCAGGTCAGCAATGTCGGCCGGGTGCAGCGGCTCCATCAGTTCGACCAGCTTGTCGCGGTCGTCTACATCGACCGCGTATAGAATGGCCGCCACGGTCCGCCGATCCAATGCGTAGGCGGCCTCGTCACTGGCGGACTCGGTTGCGGGTTTTTCAAAGCCTGTCGTCATGTCCGCCCCCGTTTCTTCGGTCATTGCCCCCTAATTAGAGGAAGCAGCTACCGGAAAACAATGACAATGCACCGATTTACCGGCAGGTTTCGCAAGCCTATGCTGTTTCGCAGTCCCATACAGGCGGAGATGACGAAAAATGGCGCAAAAAACGCTGCTGAAAGGGCGCGTTCTAAGCTTTACGGGGTCCCCTTTCGAAGGTGAACCAACCGAAGCCGTAAAAATCCACGAGGCGGTTCTGATCGAGGACGGCCGCATATCCGCAGTTGCTGATATCGCCAGTCTACGCGCTGCCCATCCAGACGCAACCGTTGTGGACCAGAGCTCGCACGTGATCATGGCCGGTTTCGTGGATGCCCATGTACATTACCCGCAAACCGCCATGATCGCCAGCTGGGGCAAGCGCCTGATCGACTGGCTGAACACCTATACCTTCCCCGAAGAGATGAAGTTTGGCGATCCTGACTATGCCTCTGAAATCGCCACCCGTTACCTAGACCTGACAGCGGCCCACGGCACCACGACAATGTGCAGCTTCTGCACCATTCACCCCGAAAGCGTCGACGCTTTTTTTACGGCTGCTCAGCACCGCAATCAGCGTGTCGTCGCGGGCAAAACCTGCATGGACCGCAACGCGCCCGAAGGTCTGCGGGACACCGCGCAAACGGGTTATGACCAATCCGCAGCCTTGCTTGAGAAATGGCACGGCATCGACCGCCTGTCTTACGCCATTACGCCACGCTTTTCGCCCACCTCGACGCCAGAACAGCTTGAGGCGATGGGCGCGCTTTGGGCCGAGCATCCTCATTGCCTTATGCAAACCCATCTGAGCGAGCAAACCGATGAAATCTCATGGGTTCGCGAGCTGTTTCCAGAGGCACGGGATTACCTCGACACCTACGAGAAATTTGGCCTTCTGGGTCCAAATGGCGTTTACGGCCACGTCATCCACCTTGAGGCGCGTGAGCGTCATCGCTTGCGCGAGGTTGACGCCGCGCTGATCCACTGCCCGACCTCGAACACCTTCATCGGCTCGGGCCTTTTCGACATGGACGGGCTGATGCGCGACGGACACCGGGTTGGGCTGGCAACGGATACCGGTGGCGGGTCGAGCTTTTCGATGCTGCGCACAATGGCGGCGGCCTATGAGATCGGACAATTGCGCGGGGCACCGCTGCACGCTGCGCAATTGTTGTGGCTGGGAACTGTCGGATCAGCACGGTCCCTGCGCTTGGATGATTGCATTGGCAACGTCGCACCGGGGATGGAGGCTGATCTGATCGCCCTTGACCTTGCCTCAACCCCCGCCATCGCCCAGCGCGAAGCCTGTGCGGAGGACCTGTGGGAGGCGATTTTTCCGACCATCATGATGGGTGGTGACCGCGCTATCGCTGCCGTTTGGATCGGCGGAGAACGCGTCACACTGTAAAGCGTGGCGTCGTCCAGGCCGCTAGGCTATAGCTTTAGCCCCATTTTTCGGGCCCTTCGTTTCTTCTGTGATTTGAACCTGTCGCCCTTCAGAAGGCCTCTGTCGCCAGACATCGACCACCACTCGGATTCATCTGGCCAACTGCGCCAGATAGACCCATCCGGGGCGACCACATGTTCGATGCAAACAACACCGTCTGATTTTGAACGTATGGACTCACCTTCAGGCCAGTGCCATATGATTTCACGGCAAACGCGCGCGTTGCGGTCAACTCGCCATGTCCCAAGGGCCACGATGTGTTTGTGCTTTCTGCACCATGCGCTCGCTTGACCGTTTGTTCCGTAGTACAAACCGCCCCCGCAGACGTTCCAGATTTGCGTTTTGCCCCGATACAGTTCGACAACCCTATTGGGGTCTGCCGCTTTCGCGCCCCTTGGTTTCGGATCGGCCCACGCTATTCCGTGGGCCAAAACAGTTACAACAGCGGCATTCACTAAAAGAACTCGTAAAAACATCTAACCACACCATCACTACAGAGCAGAAAGATACCATGAAGCGCGCCGTTTCCCAAAAACCACGGCAAGTATGGCCAGAACTCGCAGGTCACATGGCATCTTGCTTTGCAGGCAGGACATGGGCCAGCCGCTTGGCCGGGACGACAAATCGCCCCTAGTGTTGAAGCGCGCGGGCCAGAGTGTTTTGGCGTTCAACCGTTTTTGGCAGGTCTATCGTTGCTATCTGCCCGTCACGCACGATCTGGCGACCTTCGACAAACAGGTGCTTCACCTTCATTGGCCCGGCAAGCAATAGCGCCGCCGGGTCCCAACTGCCCGCGCTTTCAACGCAACGTGTATCCCAGATGGCTATGTCGGCGCGTTTCCCCGGCTCCAGTCGCCCGCAATCAGGGCGGTTTAGCACATCGGCCCCGCCGCGTGTCGCAATTTCCAACGCTTCCCGCGACGACATCGCGTCGGCACCATTCACAACACGCTGAAGCAGCATCGCCTGCCTTGCTTCGAGGATGAGACTGCCGTTGTCATTGCTTGCCGAACCATCCGCACCCAGTCCAACCGGCACACCATGGTCGCGCATGGTTCGAACCGGTGCAACACCCGACCCCAGACGGCAATTCGAACACGGGCAATGGGCGACGCCAGTCTGCGTTCTGGCGAACAAGTCGATTTCGGCCCCGTCCAGTTTGACGCAATGGGCGTGCCATACGTCTGAACCGGTCCACCCCAACTCTTCGGCATATTGTCCCGGCCGACATCCGAACTGCGCCTGCGAATAGGCGACATCCTCGTCATTCTCGGCAAGGTGAGTGTGCAGCATAACACCCTTGTCCCGCGCCAGAACGGCCGCATCGCGCATCAACTCGCGACTGACCGAGAACGGGGAACACGGCGCTAAACCAACCCGGCACATTGCGCCGTCAGACGGGTCATGAAACGCATCAACCACGCGGATCATGTCATCCAAGATTGCTTCTTCAGCCTCAGCCAACGCATCCGGGGGCAAGCCGCCATCGCTCTCACCTATGCTCATCGCGCCGCGTGTCGGATGAAACCGCAAGCCAATCTCGGCTGCGGCGGCAATCGTATCATCCAACCGGGCACCATTGGGATACAGGTACAGATGATCGGAACTGAGCGTGCAACCGGACAACGCCAGCTCGGCCAGGCCAATCTGGGCCGAAACGAACATTTCTTCAGGCCCGAAACGTGACCAAATGGGGTAAAGCGTTTTCAACCAGCCGAACAACAGTGCGTCTTGCCCACCGGGAACAGCACGCGTAAGGGTTTGGTACAGGTGGTGATGGGTATTCACCAGACCCGGCGTCACCACGCAGCCGGCAGCGTCATGGACTTCGCCCGTTGTGCGCAGACCTTGGCCCACCTTGTCGATCCGCCCGTCGCGGATCAGGATGTCTGCGTTGGACAACTCGCGGCGCGTGTCGTCCATCGTCAGGATGGTGTCTGCATTTTTGATCAGGATTTCGGTCATTTCCGGCCCCTTGCAACAGCCCGTTTCGTGCAAGATGGCAAGGGCTGGCGGAAAACGGACGTAAGAACCAGCCAGTTGGATCATATTCGACCAGCCCAAACCGGGCAACCAGTTTCAGGCGTCGCGCAATAGTGCCAGCGCAGCCGCGTGGAGGCTTGCGTTCGCTGCGGCAAGCACGCGCCCGCCTTCATGGGCCGGACCGCCCTGCCAATCAGTGACGATACCGCCTGCAGAATGGATCACGGCAATCGGCGCATGAATGTCATAGGCGTTCAGGCCAGCTTCGATCACAAGATCCACCTGCCCTGCTGCCAACAGAGCATAGGCGTAACAATCCATTCCATATCTCGTCAGCCGCACCCTTTGTGCAACGGCTTCGAAGCCTGAGCGCTCGTCAGCCGTGCCAACTTCAGGGAAGGTGGTGAAAAGAATGGCCTCGTCCAGGTTTAGCGTCGGACGGGTTTTCAATGACATCGACCCTGCCGGGCCGGTTGCTACGGCGATGTCGGCAGATCCAACAAAACGCTCACCGATGTAGGGCTGATCAATGACACCCATCACAGGGCCTTCACGGGTGCTGAGCGCAATAAGAACGCCCCAGGTGGGGGTGCCGCTGATAAACCCGCGCGTGCCGTCGATCGGGTCCAAAACCCAAGTCCGGCCAGAGGTGCCCTCGACCCGACCAAACTCTTCCCCGAAGATACCGTCATCAGGGCGGTGCAAGGCCAAGACATCGCGCATCGCTTTCTCGGCATTGCGATCAGCGACCGTGACCGGATCAAAGCCTTTTGACAGCTTGTTGACTGTTTCGATGTTCGATTGCCTGAAAAACGGCAGAATGGCCGCCCGCGCAGCGTCGGCCATTTCTTCCGCAACTTCCAAATCGGTCAGAGTGGTCTCATGCATGCGCTACCCGTGCGGCCCGCGCGCAGCAGAGTCAACCCTGTTCGCTTATGCAACGTCGCTAAGAACCCGTGCCAGTTCGAACAGGCGGCGGCGTTGATTTTCGGGAATCGCATAGTAAGAGCGCACGAGATCCAATGCCTCTTTGTCGCCCATTAGATCCGCTGGAACCGATTTCTTTCCGGACGCGTCTTTCTCAGGCTCTTCAAGGCCCTCGAAGAAAAAGCTGACGGGCACATCCAAGGCTTCGGCAATGTCCCACAGGCGTGACGCGCTGATCCGGTTGGCCCCGGTTTCATATTTTTGAATTTGTTGAAACTTGATACCAACCTGTTGCGCCAACTGCTGTTGGGTCATGCCAATCAGCCAGCGGCGATGCCGGACGCGCTTGCCCACATGGACATCGACGTGATGGGTCATTGGTATTCTCCTCTAACTAAACACACAACCAATTCGGGCGTGCGACATGCATCCACTACCGCAACACTAGCAAGCCGCACTCTACCAATCCCTAATCAGGACGATGCCCCCCAAATTAGAACTTCACACAATATTGCGCTTTTTAGGTTTTTTTTCAAGAAGGTTGAATCTGTTTTGGGGAACAAAGGACTGCGGTTGTGTCAGATTGACATGTTGCACGTGGTTTCCGTCAGGGCAGCTTCCACGTCTGGCCGGGCCGACTTTTCAAGCCCCAAGAGGAAGTGATTGACATTCCCCAAACCGCACGAACCATTGCGAACAGTGACAGGAGCACGCGTATGCTGGCGTATCGAATTGCTACCAAAGGCGAGGCACCCAGGCTTTGCGAAATCGACCTGCCCCACCCGCAGGTTGGTCAGGTGCGGGTTGCAATCAAAGCCTGTGGTTTGAACTTCGCTGATCTGCTGATGCAGAAAGGGACGTATCAGGATACTCCCCCCGCTCCGTTCACGCAGGGGATGGAGGTGGCTGGCGTGGTCGATGCCATCGGACCCGGCGTTGCGCATCTGAAAGCCGGAGATCGGACTGCGGTATATGCCGGCCAGGGCGGTCTGGCGGAGTATGGCGTTTTTGACGCCGAACGCGCGATTCCATTGCCTGATGCCGTGAGCTTTGAAGAGGCTGCTGCCATCCAGATCGCTTATGGCACCAGTCACCTTGCTCTGGATCACCGCGCCCGTCTGCAAGCCGGGGAAACCTTGCTGGTCACAGGTGCGGCGGGTGGTGTCGGGCTAACGGCTGTCGAGATCGGCAAGCTGATGGGCGCGACCGTGATAGCGCAGGCCCGAGGCGCGGATAAACTGGCCGTCGCTAAAGCCGCTGGTGCCGATCACTTGATTGACGCATCTGAGGACCTGCGCACGCGCGTCAAAGAGTTGGGCGGAGCAGATGTGGTCTATGATGCCATCGGCGGCGACGTTTTCAAGGCGGCCTTCCGCGCCACCAACCCCGAAGGTCGCTTGCTGCCAATCGGCTTTGCGGGTGGAGACGTGCCGCAAATCCCCGCCAATCATCTGTTGGTCAAAAACCTGACCGTCATTGGGTTTTACATCGGCGGTTATTTGACCTTCCGCCCTCAGATCGTGCGGCACAGTTTTGAAACGCTGTTTCGCTGGTGCGCCGAGGGGCGGATCAAGCCCCATATTAGCCATGTACTACCGCTGTCAGAGACCGAGAAAGGCCTGCAATTGCTGCGGGATCGCAAAGCGACCGGCAAGGTTGTGATTACGCCCTAACCTGCGACGGCCTTCAGCGGAGAACTACCCAGCATGCGGAAGTTCTGGCGGACTAAGGTCGCCAGCGCCTCAAGCAAAGGACCGCGGCCAGAGTCCCCTCCGTACAGGTTGATCACATGCGCGGGCAGCTTGGGCAACGCGCCGCCATCGTCAATCTGGACCAGATGCGCAGCTTCGGTTCCGTCCAACACGGCGTGAACGGCAAGGTCAGCGGCCACGGTGGCCTCGATGGTCCGGTCATTTTCGGTTTCCACCGCTAACTCCCACGGGATGCCAGCCTCATCCAGCGCCGCGATAACCTGCGGCCGGAACATGCAGCGGCGACCCATGGCAATTGGGATCGGCCGTTTTCGCCACGCCGACCCACCCGGCGCCCCTATCCAGCGCAAAGGTAGCTGGGCAACAGTTTCCGCCGCCTCATTGCTGTTGGCCTCGGTCGTCAGGATCAGATCGCATTCGCCGCGTTTGTACATTTCTTTCAATTGAAGCGAGTAGGAAGATACCAGCTGCACCCGCACCCGAGGGAAATCCACGTTGAAGCGTTGCAAGACACGAGGGATCGCGGGATAAACGATATCGTGCGGCACACCTAGAACGACTTCCCCTTCATACGCCTGGTCAGTCAGCTTCGCGATCACCTCATCATTCAGCGCAATCATGCGACGGGCATAAGCCAAGAGTTGTTCTCCGGACGCGGTCAGCGCGATGGTTCGACCGCTGCGGTCCAACAACTCAAGCCCCAAAAGCTCCTCCAACCGTTTCAACTGCATCGAAACGGCGGATTGGGTCAGGTGCAGGAATCCAGCCGCGCGCGTCACGCCGCCCTGATCCGCAACCGCCACAAATGACCGCAAGGTGGTAATGTCCAAATTTCGCATCTTCACGAATCCTTATGGATCACTTCATAAACATTCATTTTTAAAATGTGTCATGTCGCGCCATATAAATCAAGGAATTTGATGAGAAGCAAGGAACTCATCGAATGCAGATGAAAGGACAAAGATTATGCCCCATATTGCAATTCACAGACCGCGTCCGCCGCATCGTGGTTTTGGCCCGTCTCTGTTGTGGGATGCGCTTGCGCTGCGCCATCAGCGCCGTACCCTCGCCAAGCTGGACGACAGAGCATTGGAAGACATTGGAATCACGCGCGAACAAGCGAGGGCCGAGGCCGCTCGCCCAGTATGGGATGCACCGGAATACTGGCAAAAATGACTCCAAAATTCATCTTTTTTCATCAAATGGCGGCCTGCACCCAAAGGTCGCCATTTTTTGTTGCCTGATTTTGGGCGGATTCCGCCGCTAAAGCCTTGAAACATTGCCCGCAGTTGCCGATATTTGCGGGGAACGGGGTTTGATTTTCAGACCACGAAAAGAAATATGTGAAGGGAGACCCTTATATGGCACAATTTGACACAATCCGGACGGCGGCCGGTGCGCGCGCTGCCCAGATTGACGAGGGCCTACGCGCCCATATGAATAAAGTCTACGGCACGATGTCCGTGGGCATGTTGATCACTGCGCTTGCGGCGTGGGCTATCGCCGGACTCGCCGTAACCTCTGACCCAACCAATGCCGTGGCGCAAATCGGTGCAGACCGTTACCTGACCAGCTTGGGCGGCGCTCTGTTCTTGTCGCCGCTGAAATGGGTCGTGATGTTCGCTCCGCTTGGTTTCCTGCTGTTTGGCTGGGGCGCTTTGATGCGGCGCGGCTCTGCGGCGGCGGTCCAACTGGGCTTTTTCATCTTCGCCGCTGTAATGGGCGTGTCGATGAGCTCGATCTTCATGATCTTTACCCCCTACTCGATCACGCAGACCTTCCTGGTGACGGCCATCGCCTTCGCGGGTCTCAGCCTGTTTGGCTACACCACCAAGCGCGACCTGAGCGGTATGGGTACATTCTTGATCATGGGTGTCATCGGCTTGCTGGTTGCTATGGTCATCAACCTGTTCCTGCAATCGGGCCCGATGATGCTGGCGATCTCGGCCATTGGTCTGCTGATCTTCGCCGGTCTGACCGCGTTCTACACACAGGACATCAAGAACACCTACGTTGCACACGTAACCCACGGTGATCAGGAATGGCTGGACAAAGCTGCCATTGATGGCGCGCTGAGCCTGTACATCTCGTTCCTGAACATGTTCCAGTTCCTGCTGATGTTCATGGGGCAGCAAGAATAGCGCTTACTGCGCATAGTGGATAGCGGGCGGGTCGACAACGACCCGCCTTTTTTGTGAAATAAGCATGTTGATTTGTACGCGACAAAGCATCCACTGCTCGAACAAAAAAGGCCCCGTCCGCTTGGACGAGGCCAATGTCACAAGAAAAAAAACGACTTTAGCTACAGTCCAACAATACGGCAAAACCCGAGCTGCTGCTGGACGAGCCTTTGCGGAAGACTTCCCCCGCTGGCAGGCAACCGGTGAACTGTTCGGCATTGCGGCCAAAGCCCGAACCAATCCTGTTATCGACGCGCGTGCTGTTGCTCTCGGTGCGCAAAACGCCATAGAGGGCGCCGTTCACGCTGACCGTGCTTAGGAAAAGGTTGGTGTCTTGGCCGGTCAGAACAACCGAGTTGGTGTCGCTGCGACCACCATTGTCGATCGCGACCCTGGCAACCTTCTCGGCCTCAACCTGATCCGTCGTCACTGCAATCGTGGGCAAAGCCGCCAGTTCTGCGGGTACGTTTGTTGCAGGGGGAAGGAAGGCAACCGCCCCGGGCACATCTGCCAAAGTGCGCGGCTCACCATCGATCCCGGTGAAACCGATACCTTCACGGTTATACGGGTCTTCACAAGCCGCAAGGGCCAGAATGGTCACTGTGGATAACAAGATTTTTTTCATGACGGCCAACATTTTGGAACGAGTTGTTGAACCGTAGGGGCAAGCCCTTCTAAAAAGCAACCCATGGCAACCCCGATTGGTTTACCCGCTGATGCTTCGTTGCAACGGAGTAATTCGCAAACCGACCAGACCGGTGCTGCGTCGCAAACAAAGAAAAAGGGTCCAGCCGAAGCAGGACCCTTTGGAACTGTCCAAGATAGGCGGCAGATTACTTAATCTTGCCTTCCTTGTACTCGACATGCTTCCGAACAACCGGATCGTATTTACGAATGGTCATTTTCTCGGTCATGGTGCGCGCGTTTTTCTTGGTCACGTAGAAGTGGCCCGTGCCCGCGGTCGAGTTCAGACGGATCTTGATTGTCGTCGGCTTCGCCATGGTTATCTCCTGCGTCCGAAAAGGCAGGGGCCTTTCGGTTGAATTCCTATGAGCGTGCGCTTTTACGCGCTACACCGCTCGTGTCAAGAGGTATTGCACCCTCTGCGCAGGGTAAGGTGGACTGATGTTACGCAGGCAGGGATGGCGCCCCCATATAGGCATGAATCTGATCGCGTTCAGCCTCTGACAGGCCCAAGGCCCCGGCCAGTTGCTTCAGGTAGGATGCCTCGGCCTCATTATCCAGACGAATCGCCGCCAACGAGGTGGCATAGATCTGAGTCTTCATGGGTGCTCCGGAATCAGCGGCAAGGCCCATCACATCAATCGGGGCGCTCAGTTGCTCTTGCACAAAAGCGCGCTCTTCGGCGCTGATGTCGTCACCCAGCTCTGCCAGGATTGTTTCCTTTTCATGCGCGTCCAATTCCCCATCTGCCTTGGCAGCCTGAATCATCGCGCGCAGCATCAGCTTGGCCTGCTCTTCCATGACAGCACCGCCCGGTGTGCCCTTGAAAACAGTTTCCATCATGTCCACCGTTTGCTGGCTTCCGGTCTTGGCGGCACTTTGCATGGCGTTCATGAGCCCACCCAACCCGGCCGCGCCCGCAGTGTTCGTCATGCCCAGTTTTCCCATCATGTCCTGCAGACCAGCGGCCCCACCGGGCATTCCGAATTGCTCGGCCATTTTGCCAAGCTGATCCATGCCAAAGCCCCCTCCCGACCCTTGCATCATGTCTTGCAAACCAGCCATGCCGCCCATTTGCTTGTATTTCTCCAACCCCTTCGCGGCAGCAAATCCAACAGCAACCGAGGCAAGCGCTTTCATAAAACTCATGACAATCCTCCCGACTTTTAAAGTATCTTAACTCATCCCAGCGGATGAAACTGAACCTAGATTTCCAATCTTCGCCCACGATAGGGGGTTTTAGACATCCAGATCAGACTATCCGAAACATGGCTGCGCGGCGGGGATTTCGAAAATCAGCCTGCAAACAAGCACTTTCCCGCACATATTGGCCCCGAAATTTGAACGGGCTGCGAAATCATGGTAGGTTCGTATGAGTTTTTGGCCAGAAAAACCTTGTTGGGGTTCGGTCCGGAGGCATCACAGACAGGCAAACACCTCTGTCAGCAGAGTGTTAATGCATGTTTTGGGGGCTATCATGACCGAATGGGAAATTCAGGGCGAAGAACTTGCCAATTGCAACTGCAACTTCGGTTGCCCGTGTCAATTCAGTGTTCTTCCATCCCACGGCAATTGCGAAGCGGTTGTCGTGTTCGATATCAAGACCGGTCATTATGGCGACACCGATCTTGCCGGGGTGAGGGCTGCCGGAGTCTACCACTGGCCGGGACCAATCCATGAAGGCAATGGCCAGATGCAGTTGATCGTGGACGAAGGCGCCAGCACCGACCAGCGCGCGGCGATCGAGGCCATCATGAAAGGTGAAGACACCGACGAGATGGCAACCATGTGGTACGTCTTCAGCGCCATGGCACCGACCAAGCATGAAACGCTGTATGTTCCGATCGAACTTGACTGGAATCGGGACGAGCGCACGGGATACGCCAAGGTCTCAGGCGTTTTCGATGTCGAGGTCAGCCCAATCCCACATATCGTTTCTGGCATGCCGCACCGCGCCTCAATCCACCTGCCCAACGGATTCGAATACCGCCATGCCGAAGCTGCCTCGGGCAGTGCCAAAACGACAGGTGGTGCGATCAGCCTGACCTTTGATGCGACGCATGCGCATTTGGCGCATCTCAACTTATCAGGTCACGGCGTTCTTGGCGCTTGATCCGGCGCTGACATGGAAACGACCCCACCCCGCACCGGTGTAGTGGACCGAGTGCTGCGACGCGACAGCGGCATTGTACTGATCTGCGTTGCAGTGATCATTCTGGGGGCTTGCTGGTACACGATTGCGGGCATCGGCATGAACATGACCGCCATCGACATGACCAGGATGGCCGGACCCGTCGGCAACCCGATGCGGATGGCGTCCGAGGTTCATTGGACACCGACCTATACCATCCTGATCTTCCTGATGTGGTGGGTCATGATGATTGCAATGATGACACCCAGCGCGGCACCAACTGTGCTGTTGTTCACAGCTCTTAAACGCGTCGGACCAGATGCGGCGCGCGCCACAAGGCTCAGCCTGTATTTTCTGGCAGGCTATCTGGTGGCCTGGGGTGTGTTCAGTGCCATCGCAACAGCAGGTCAGTGGGGGCTGGAACTGATCGGATTGTCAGATGGGCCGATGATGACCATCCGGTCGGAGGTCTTTGCGGGATGTGTGCTGATCGCTGCTGGGCTGTACCAGCTGTCCAGTCTGAAATCTGCTTGCCTACGTCATTGCCGCAGCCCTGCACGGTTTCTGGCCGAACACAACCGCCCCGGACCCTATGGCGCGTTTCGCACAGGTGCGCTGCATGGCGCGTATTGCCTGGGGTGTTGCTGGGCGCTGATGCTTCTTCTGTTCGTAGGCGGCGTGATGAACCTCTACTGGATTGTTGGAATCGCTATCTATGTCGCGCTTGAAAAGCTGCTGCCGCGCGCGCGGTGGCTGGTCCCGCTGACCGGGGCGGTGCTGATCCTAGCGGGCCTCTGGTTGATTGCAGGGTCGGCAACCGCCGTTGGTTGACAGACGCGGACAGGCCAAGGGACCCGGCCCAAGAAAGGGTCCCACTTCAAACTGAAACAGGAGGTCAACATGCCTATCTTCATTACCTACGCGTCCTATTCGCCAGAGGGTGTCAGGGGCATGCTGAAAAAACCCAAAGACCGCACTGCGCCCGTTCGCGCGTTGCTGAAAAAGATGGGGGGCAAGATGCTGGCGTTTTATATGACCACCGGCGACAATGATGTTGTCGTCATAAGCGAAGCCCCCGATGGCACGGACGCCGTCGCTGTGGGCATGGCAGTTGCCGCATCAGGCGCAGTGTCGAGGCTCGAGACTGTTCAGGCTTGGAAAGCGAAAGACTTTGCAGCCATCGCCAAAAAGGCAGCCAAACTTACCGGCGCTTACACGCCACCGGGTCGCTGATCAGGAAATACGCGCGGAGGGCCTGTAAGCCGGATCTTGTTCCGGGGTTGCCCCCTTCAATGACCATTCCTCTAGGCCGTGCATTGCTGCGCGGCTCAAGCTGCCAACCCGGTCCCTCTCGGCCAAGACGCGCTTAGCGGCGGTATCGGCTCGCGCCGACCAGCCCGCGCGGGGACCCTATTTGGCATTGCTCCCGGTGGGGCTTGCCGTGCCGCCGCTGTTGCCAGCGGCGCGGTGGGCTCTTACCCCACCGTTTCACCCTTACCCCGGGCCGAAACCCAAGGCGGTTTGATTTCTGTGGCGCTTTCCGTCGGGTTGCCCCGCCCGGGCGTTACCCGGCACCGTTGTCTTGTGGAGTCCGGACTTTCCTCTCGGGCTGACGCCCCAGCGGCCATCCGGCCCTCCGCGCGAGGGATCAATTATGCCTCATCTTTCAGCCGGTCAACGCCAAAACGTGCGCCAAGTTCACGCGCCATTGCCAGCTTATCCGGACCGAAGCCCCGGAATGCTGGGGCAAATCTCTGGCAAAACGCATCCAGCAATGACAGAGACGGCAGACCGTCGACAGTATAACCAAAGCGGGCAAGCTCGTTCCCAAACTCCTCTAGTCGCTCTGGTGTAGCGTACCCTTCAACGGCCTCTGATGCGTTGACCTCTGGCCAAACCGACAGGTTGGCGCGCGCCAATCTTTGCCAGTCGAACTTCCAACCGGGATCTTTCTTTCGACTCGGCGCAATGTCGGAATGGCCGATTACGGCATCGGGTTTGATGTGCCATCTCGTCATAATTTCAACGAGCAATTTCTCAAGCACCGTCATTTGCGGCTCGGAGAACGGATGATCTCCGCGGTTATCAAGCTCAATCCCAATGGAACGCGAATTGATATCGGTTCGCCCACGCCAACTTCCCGCACCCGCGTGCCAGGCACGTTCTTCCTCGTTGACCATCTGCCAAAGCGTCCCATCCGCACCGATCAGATAGTGGGCCGAGACCTCGTAGGTTGGATCACAAAGTCGATCCAGCGCGGCCTGAGCGTTGTTCATCGCGGTATAGTGGAGCACCACCATTGACGGCTCCAAACCGTTCCGGCGCGGGCCGAAATTGGGCGAAGGATGCCAGATCGGTTTCAGCGGTTCAGTTGCGGACGGCACTGCGGAACGGGCTTGGATCCCAGCTACACGCATATCCATCCCCATCCGGATCAAGACCCTTGCGATCGCGCTGTGGACCTCCGTTTGCCAGGAACTCAATCTGAGCCTGATCGGGCGACGGATACCGTGCGCAGTTGCGCTGCGCCTTGGCTTGCAGGTTGAACCCTGCACGGCTGTACAACTGGGTTCCCACCGGGTTCGACGTGTCCAGCGCGTATTGCACGATATTGGGTTGACCCTCCGCTCCGCGCTGCGGAACGGCAGTGGGTGTGACAACCTCGTAAGTCTGGCGATTCTGCTCGATCCGGGCCGCGTCCGACTCAATCGTGCGACGGCCCGAAACGGCTTCGAAATCCTGTTCGTCGGATATTCCCGTGTTGATGGGATCTTCGACAGGGGACGCAACGGGCGTGATCGTGGCTTGCCCGGACGTGCTGGCCAATGCCGCCGCTGTTGCCGACGCGATATCCGCATTGTCACCGCTTGGCAGCGTTCCATCTGCACCGGGTGCTCCAAGCGGCTGTTCAGACACGTCAACCGGACCAAGCAGAGGGTTTCCAGTGAACCCCTGCCCCGCCAATTGCGCCTCACGCTGGGCCTGGTAGGCGGGCGTGTTGAAGTCCGTGCCACTCACGGGGGCCACCGTATCACAGGCGGCCAACAATCCGATTGCGGGGATCAGAAGCGAAAAGCGCATCCAGCTGCTCCGTCTTGTGTTGTCTTGCCTGATGTCAGGATTACCACCATTTGGCCGGCTTGGCCACAAATCCGGCGGCGTTTTCGAGCGCATAGGCCGTGTTCAGCAGATCGCCCTCTTCCCACGGACGCCCGATCAGCTGCAGGCCAAGGGGTAAACCTTGCTTGTCAAGACCCGCAGGAACTGAAACACCTGGCAAACCGGCAAGGTTCACCGTTACGGTGAATACGTCGTTGAGGTACATCTGAACCGGGTCCGCCTCGGTCATTTCTCCCAAGCCAAACGATGCCGATGGCGTCGCCGGGGTCAGGATCGCATCAACGCCAGCTGCGAAGACATCCTCAAAGTCCTTTTTGATCAGTGTCCGCACCTTGCGCGCCCGGTTGTAATAGGCATCGTAGAAGCCTGCCGACAGAACGTAGGTTCCGATCATCACGCGGCGCTGCACTTCGTGGCCAAAACCCTCGGCGCGGGTCTTTTCATACATCTCGGTGATGCCGTCCCCCTGCGCCAACTGCGCCCGGCGGCCATAGCGGACACCGTCATAACGCGCGAGGTTCGAGGACGCCTCAGCCGGGGCAATCACGTAATAGGCAGGCAGCGCGTATTTGGTATGCGGCAATGAGATATCGACGATCTCGGCACCCGCATCTTTCAGCATCTCCGCGCCATCGGCCCAAAGCTTTTCGATCTCGGCGGGCATGCCGTCCATGCGGTATTCCTTGGGGATACCGATTTTCTTGCCGTTGATATCACCAGTCAGCATCGCCTCGAAATTCGGGACAGCCAGTTCTGCGCTGGTGGAGTCTTTGGGATCGTGACCGCACATCGCCTCAAGCATAATGGCCGCGTCACGCACGTTCTTGGTCATCGGCCCGGCCTGATCCAGCGAGGACGCAAAGGCCACGATACCCCAGCGCGAGCAGCGCCCGTATGTTGGCTTGATACCTGTGATGCCGGTGAAGGCAGCAGGCTGACGGATTGAGCCGCCGGTGTCGGTGCCGGTTGCGGCCAGACACAGGTCAGCGGCAACAGCCGAAGCCGAACCACCGGACGAGCCGCCCGGTGTCAGTTGCGCGTCGTCATTGCCACGGCGCCACGGGCTGACCGCGTTGCCATAGACGGATGTTTCGTTGGACGAGCCCATGGCGAATTCGTCCATGTTCAGCTTGCCCAACATGACAGCACCGGCATCGGCCAGTTGCTGCGACACGGTGGATTCGTATTCGGGCTTGAAGCCTTCCAGAATCTTCGAGGCCGCTTGCGACGGCACGCCCTTGGTGCAGAACAGATCTTTGATGCCGATTGGCAAACCGCACATCGACGGAGCATCACCTCCCTTGATCCGCTCATCCGCAGCCTTGGCACGTTCCAAAGCAATCTCGGGCGTCTTGTGAACGAAGGCATTCAGCGCATCGGCAGCGTCAATCGCCGTGAGGCAGGATTCTGTCAACTCGACCGAGGTCACATCACCCTTGCGCAGCGCGTCGCGGGCCTCGGCCAGGCCCAGTTTGTTCAGATCGCTCATGTCTTACTCCACCACTTTGGGGACTGCGAAAAAGCCTTCGCGGGCGTCGGGGGCGTTCGCCAGAACCTTGTCCTGCTGGTTGCCATCCGTCACCACATCCTGCCGACGTTTCAGACGCATCGGCTCGACTGAAACCATCGGCTCGACGCCTTCGACATCCACTTCGTTCAGTTGCTCGATGAACCCAAGGATGGTGTTGAACTCGGACGCCAGCGCAGGCAGCGCATCATCCTCGACCTTGATCCGGGCCAGTTTGGCCACCTTGGCGGCAGTGCTTTGGTCAATCGACATCGGAAAACCTCATATGCGTTAGGGGGCGTTTACCCGTCTGGTGGCCCGGTCGCAAGAGCGCGCAAGGGTGGATGTGGTCCCCGTTGGGCTGGGAACCGGCGGTCACCCATTCAAAATTGAATAAGCTTTAAACACAAAAATAAACCGAACAGTTCAGTTTACTACTTGAAATACTAAACTGTACTGTTCATTTCATACCCATGGCACAGCCAAAACCCGGAGAAAGACAATGAAATCCTTCCTGACCGCAGCCCTTTTGACCGCAACCGTCCTTGGCACACCGGCCATGGCCTTTGGCGTCAGCACGCATAACTTGATCCCTAACCTTTCTTTCCCGACGCCCGACACACAAACGGTCACTCAAGACTCCGCCAAAACTGGCAAATAAGGGGACAACACGGCCGGGCCAGATTTCCCCACTGGCCCGGTCAGGATGCAATTGACTGCTGCATCCGACAGAACACGCCGCTACGATGTGAAAAACTAAGCCGGACTGCTTCAAGCCCGGCAAGCCAACGGAGCGGAATATGAGCGCACGCAAGCAAGCGGTTTTCGACGCAATAGATGCGGTCAATAAGCAAGACCCTAATCTCGAAGACGGCCAGCCCGCCGAACTGCTTTATGGTCAGCGAATGAGCGCGGAACTGGACAGGGTTTTCCCCGACGCCTCAGAAATTTTGCAGATCGCCGCGCGCGGGCAGCACGTGGAGCGCTGGAAACTGGCGCGCAGCGAATATCCCGACGGTCGCGCGGGATACCTGGCCTGGCGCAAGGCGCAGGGTGTCCACCATGCCAAAGTCATTGCAGAGATGATGAGTCAGGCCGGCTACAGCCGGAAGAGGCCGACTCTGCCGCACGTATGCTGCGAAAGCAGGGCATCAAACGCGATGATGATGTTCAGGCGCTGGAAGACGTCATCTGTTTTGTTTTCCTCAAGTGGTATTTCGCACCCTTCGCAAAAAAGCACTCCGCCGAGAAAATCCAGCGAATTGTTGAGAAAACTGCACGCAAGATGTCGGCAGACGGTCGGGCGCGGGTTTTGGCTGAGTTCGATCTGCCAAACCAGCTTGCCGCGGCGTTTCAGGACTGAGGCGCGCGGGCCATGTGCCTGCGATAAACCTCGATCATCCAACCCAGCATAGTGGCATTCAGGATGTGCCACATGAAATGTGTCCCCAGTGGCACCTGTGCGCAGATCGGTTCGTCCAAAGCGCGAAAGGTGATCGATGCGATCAGGATCGAAGCACCGATGGCCAAACCTCTGGCGGTATCTGGCACGCGATTCCGCAGCAGAAAGGCGTAGATCAGGATCAGCAAGGGCACCGGCGCATAGGCCGCTGATCCGCCAAGCCCCGGAACGTATTGAAACAACGGGACGGTTGCTGCGGCATAGGGAATGAACAGGCTGGTCACGATCCCAGCTGTCACCGGTTTCATATGCCCAACGTCGCGGTTGATCGCGAATATATAGACCAGAATGTACAACAGAATCGGCACGACATCCGCCATCGCGGCCCAGACCTGAGCATGCGTGTGGAACAAATAGCTGCCGACTCCTATAGCAGCCAGTATCACGACCAACACCATCGCCAGCGGCATTCCCTGCCCCCGCACCCGCCGCCACATGACAAAAGCTGCGATCAGAAAAGCTGCGTTTGTCACGGCGTTGATCGGTTCAGCCCAATAGTCAGGCGATAGCCGTTCACAATACCCGTCAATTTCCTGAAACCAATCCATGAACTTTTACATAGCTGATGCTAAGTTGATGCCAACAGTTTGTTTTGGGAGGACGATTCATGAATATAACCTGGTTGGGGCATGGCAGTTTCCGCATTGAAACCGGGGGGCAGGTTTTGCTGATCGACCCCTGGTTGACAGGAAATCCGGTGCTGTCAGAAGATCATCACGACACCGCCGTGAATGGCGCAACCCACATCCTGCTGACCCACACCCATTTCGACCATGTGGTCGACGTTCTTCCGCTGGCCAAGCACCTGAAGGTGCCGGTTGTCGGCCAATACGATCTTATGGGCTATTGGAGCGAGGCCGAGGAACTGGAAACCATCGGTTTCAACAAGGGTGGCACGGTGAACCTGAACGGTGTGATGGTGTCGATGGTTCCGGCCTCTCACAGCTCAACCTTTTCCACACCCGACGGCCTGCGGACCGGAGGCAGCGAGGTCGGCTTCATGATCACCTCGGAAGGGCATACGCTGTATGTGTCTGGTGACACCGATATCATGGCCGATATGGATTGGATGGGTGATTATTACAAACCCGACATCGGCATCCTGTCAGCGGGCGGGCATTTCACCATGGACATGAAAGGCACGGCCTATGCAGCCAAACGGTACTTTGACTTCAAGACGGTGATCCCCTGCCACTACAAGACCTTCCCGATTCTGGAGCAGTCTGCACAGGCGTTGATTGATGGTCTGCCGGGGGTGGATGTGATTGAGCCGGAAGTGATGAAACCTATCACTCTCTAGGATCGCGCCGCTCTACGAAGAAGGCTTTCAGAAGTTCGGCGGACTCTTGGCTGGCGATGCCGTCGTAAACTTCGGGAATATGGTGCGCTTGTCTATGAGTAAAGACCCGCGCGCCATGCGCCACCCCGCCTGATTTCGGATCGGCTGCGCCGTAATATATGCGCCGGATACGCGCCGCGGCCAAAGCCGCTGCACACATCGCGCAGGGTTCCAGCGTGACATAGAGATCATGACCGGGCAGCCGTTCGGACCCGGCGTCGGCGCAGGCCGCGCGCAGGGCCAGTATCTCGGCATGGGCTGTGGGATCACTCAACTCACGCGTCCGGTTCCCGGCTGCCGCCACAACGCGGCCATCTGGTGCAACAATAACGGCCCCTACCGGAACCTCGCCGCGATCTGCGGCAGCGCGCGCCTCGGCCAGCGCCTTGTCCATATGCGATTTGAACACCATGCCCCTGACTGCATCAGAAACCTGCCTTTCGCAAGCGGGCGGGATGCGCTATGGGCTGCGGATGACCAAAACCCCTCCTCCCGGCGACCGGATCGCCAAAGTCCTTGCCCGCGCGGGCATTGCCTCGCGCCGTGAAGCCGAACGCATGATCGAAGCCGGTCGTGTGAGTGTGAATGGCAAGACCATCGCCAGCCCTGCCCTGAATGTCACCGGTAAAGACAAGATCACCGTGGACGGCAAACCAGTGTCCGAGCCCGAACCCTCACGCCTGTGGCTGTATCACAAGCCGCCCGGTCTGGTGACGACAACGCGCGACGAAAAAGGCCGCGCAACTATCTTTGATAACCTGCCCGAAGACATGCCCCGCGTCATGAGCGTTGGGCGGTTGGACCTGAACTCGGAAGGGTTGTTGTTGCTGACCAATGACGGCGGCATCAAGCGAAAGCTGGAATTGCCCTCGACTGGCTGGCTGCGCAAATACCGCGTGCGGGTAAACGGACGCCCCAAGGACGAAGATTTCGCGCCTTTGCGAAAGGGTTTGGTGATCGAGGGCGAGCGGTTTCTACCTATGGAGGTCTCGCTTGACCGACAGCAAGGGGCAAACGCGTGGCTGACTATCGGTCTGCGCGAGGGTAAAAACCGCGAGATTCGCCGCGCGATCGAAGATATCGGCTTTGCCGTGAACCGCTTGCTGCGCGTGTCCTATGGCCCGTTCCAACTGGGCAGCCTGAAACCCGGAGAGGTCGAAGAAATTCGCCGCCGCGTGATGCGGGATCAGTTGGGGCTGGATGCGGAACCCGGTGAGAAACCCAAACACCCGCCCCGACCGCAACGAAAACGGGCACCGGTGGGCAAGAAATCACGCAAGTGACGCCGGTTTCGCAACCTTCCCCCTAGCGCCAAGCCCGCGCATCCTCTAAATTTTCTGCAAGCTGCTGTTCAGGGGGGCGCCATGTCAGGGACCGGAGTGCAAAAACTGGCCTACGCGGCCCTTTTGGTGCTGCTGTTCGGTGTGTGCACCGGCGTGCTGGGGGGCCTGTAGCACATGGCAAAACGGTATGGCGGAAAATTCAGCCCCGAAGGCGGCGGGTCCGATGGTGATCAGTCGCAGCGCGGGCAGTTTCAAGGTGCGCGGGTTGAACCCGCAGGCGCCCGCGCAAACATTCTGTTTGTTCCAGCTATTCCCCTGGTCTTTCTGTCGCTGAACGACGGCGCAATCGGCATGACCATCGGGCTGATCGCAGCGGGTCTGCTGACCGCCGCGGCGTTCTTGTTGCGCGAAGGATTGCGCGCCGAAGCAGAATACAACGCGCGCCGCACCGCGCGTCGCCCGGCGTTTCCCCGCAAGATTTTCGCAAGCGTTTTTACCGGGCTCGGGGCCGCGCTTGCCGCGTACCGGACCGAGTATCTGGATGCCGAGACTACCGCGCAGGCCAGTCTGCTGGCCCCGATCCTGTTCGGATTGGTCGCTACGGCATTGCATTCTGTGTCTTTCGGCCTGGACCCGATGAAAGACAAGGGCATGGAAGGGATTGATACCTTTCAGCAGGACCGCGTTGTCCGCGTGCTTAAAGACGCTGAAACGCACCTTTCCGCGATGACGGACGCGGTCAAACGGGCGGGCGACCGGCGGGTTGAGGCGCGGGTGGAACGATTTCAGAACACCGCCCGCGATCTTTTCCGCACAGTCGAAGAAGACCCGCGCGATCTGGCCGGTGCGCGCAAATACCTGACTGTCTACCTGCAAGGCGCGCGGGACGCGACGGTGAAGTTTGCCGACGTCTATGCCCGGACCCGTGATCCCCAGGCCTTGGCTGATTACACGTCCCTTCTGGACGATCTTGAACAAAATTTCGCGGCCCGCACCCGAAAAATGCTATTGGATGACCGCAGCGATCTGACGGTTGAAATTGACGTGCTGCGCGAACGGCTGCAGCGCGAAGGTGTTCGGCTGGATTAGCCGTACCGTTTTTTGAGAGAGGATTTTCCCCATGTCCGATGAGATCAAGAATAAGGCTGTCGAAGCAGAAACGCTGGTGCAGGAGGTGACGGCCGTGGCCCTGCCGGAACCCAAGGCAGAGCTTATCTCGCTTGAAGAGGCTGACGAGCCCGTCAGCGCCGAAATCCGCAAGCGCATGGATGAGATCGACATGGGCAACACCAATTCGATCGTTTCTTTCGGATCGTCCGCTCAGGCTGAATTGCAGGAAATCAGCCAGGCGATGTTGGCGGATGTTCGCAACAAGGATGTTGGTCCCGCCGGGGACAGCCTGCGCAGCATCGTAACCACTATCCGGGGGTTTTCGGTCAGTGAACTGGACGTGCGCCGCGAACGTAGCTGGTGGGAGAAATTGCTAGGCAGAGCCGCCCCGTTCGCCAAGTTTACCGCCCAATACGAAGAGGTTCAGGGCCAGATCGACAGGATAACCGACAACCTGCTCAGCCATGAACACACGCTGCTGAAGGACATCAAGTCTCTGGACCTGTTGTATGAAAAAACGCTTGGGTTCTATGACGAACTTGCACTCTATATCGCAGCAGGCGAAGAAAAGCTGACCGAGCTGGACAGCCATGACATCCCGGAAAAAGAGGCCGAGGTTCAGGCCGCGCCCGAAGACGAACAGGTAATGAAAGCGCAGGAGTTACGCGATATGCGCGCCGCACGCGACGATCTGGAACGCCGTGTGCATGACCTGAAGTTGACGCGTCAGGTAACGATGCAATCCCTGCCCTCAATCCGCCTTGTGCAGGAAAATGACAAGTCTCTGGTGACCAAGATCAACTCCACCCTGGTTAATACGGTGCCGCTTTGGGAAACCCAGTTGGCGCAGGCTGTCACGATCCAACGCAGTGCCGAGGCCGCCACGGCCGTGCGTGACGCCAATGATCTGACAAACGAACTGCTGACCTCGAACGCGGCCAATCTGCGCCAATCCAACAAGATGATCCGCGAGGAAATGGAACGCGGTGTGTTCGACATCGAAGCGGTCAAGAAAGCCAATGCCGATCTTATCGGTACCATCAATGAAAGCCTCGCCATTGCGGATGAAGGCAAGGCCAAGCGCGCCGCAGCCGAGCAGGAATTGCAGAAGATGGAGGCCGAACTGCGCGACACTCTTGCAGCCGCAAAAGCACGACAAGACGGGATCGGCGAAAATGCCGGCACGGCAATTCCAAGCTAACGGCGGGCGACGGGTGCGGGTATCGGGATATCACAAGCCATTTCTGGGCTTGGCGTTGCTGTTGGCCCTGGCCAATTGTGATGAGACTCTGACGTCTTCCGTGGCTCCGCAACCACGCCCGGTTGCTCTTGCGCCTGAACCGATTGCCTATGTCCCCCCCTCTGCGGCCAGTCAGGATCTGGCCCGATTTTATCAACGGGTCGAGCGTGATCTGCTGACTCGCGGCCTTTTGCGCATAGATGGTGGTGGCCCGGACGCGCCTTATGATGCCGACGATCTGGCGCGCAACTTTGAGGTTATTGCTTTCTACAGCGAATATCCCGACCATGCGGTGACCGTGTCATCCCGGCAAACAGACGGGCAACTTAGCCGCTGGACCGGTCCGGTGCGCATTCAGGCCGAGTTCGCCCCGTCCGTTGCACCCGCCGCGCGCGAACAGGATGCCGCACAGATCGAAGCCTATGCCGCAAGGTTGGCCAGGCTAACGGATCATCCGATTTCGGTCGCGAACCGCAAGGCGAATTTCCACGTGTTTTTCGCAGGCAAAGATGACAGCGCGTTCGTGGTAACGCGCCTCAAACAGCTGATCCCGAATATCAGCCAAGCCTTGCTGGACCTTGTCGCCAATCCGCGCGCGAATATTGACTGTTTCGTCTTTGCCTCGGCCACCAGCACCGCACCGCATCGCTATGTTCGGGCGGTGACGCTGATCCGGACCGAGTTGCCCGACCTGCTGCGACAAAGCTGCATTCACGAAGAGATCGCGCAGGGTTTGGGGCTATCGAATGACAGCCCTGCCGCGCGCCCCTCGATTTTCAACGATGATGATGAGTTTGCGCTGCTGACCAGCCATGATGAGAAACTGCTGACAATGCTCTATGACCCGCGTCTTCAGCCGGGCGTGACGGTTGAGGCCGCCCGCCCCGTGGTTCGTATCATTGCGCGAGAATTGATGGGCCAACAGCTCTGAGCCCAAGCAAAGGAGATTCAGATGGGTATTTTCGATTTTCTGAGTGGAGAATTTATCGACGTCATTCACTGGGTCGATGACACCCGTGACACCATGGTCTGGCGGTTCCAGCGGGAAGGCCATGAAATCAAATACGGCGCCAAACTGACCGTGCGCGAAGGTCAGGCCGCGGTGTTCGTGCATGAGGGGCAACTGGCGGATGTATTCACGCCGGGCCTTTACATGCTTGAAACCAACAACATGCCGATCATGACAACGTTGCAGCATTGGGATCACGGCTTTCGGTCTCCGTTCAAGTCCGAGATCTATTTCGTCAACACGACCCGGTTCAATGACCTGAAATGGGGCACCAAGAATCCGATCATGTTGCGCGATCCCGAATTCGGCCCAACGCGTATTCGGGCCTTTGGCACCTACACGATCCGGGTCAAGGATCCAGCCCGGTTTATGGTCGAGATCGTCGGCACCGATGGTGAATTCACGATGGATGAGATCAGTTTTCAGATCCGCAATATCATCGTGCAGGAATTCAGCCGCGTGATCGCTGGGTCGGGTATTCCGGTTCTGGACATGGCCGCCAACACAGCCGATCTGGGCAAGCTGATCGCGGCTCAGGTTTCGCCGGTTCTGGACGGCTACGGCCTTGAAATGCCTGAGTTCTACATCGAAAATATCTCACTGCCGCCTGCGGTTGAGGCGGCGCTGGACAAGCGGACCTCGATGGGGTTGGCGGGTGACTTGGGCAAGTTCACTCAGTATTCCGCCGCTGAGGCAATGACAGCCGCCGCCAACAACCCGGGCCAGGGCGGAGGCATGGGCGCCGGTCTTGGCATGGGCATGGGGATGGCGATGGCCAACCAGATGTCAAACATGGCAGCGGGTCAACCAAGCGGACCATGGGGCGGTTCCGCGCCCGCTGCCCCGCAACCGGCAGCGCATGCGGCACCGCCGCCTCCTCCGCCAGTTGAGCATGTCTGGCACATCGCGGTGGATGGTCAGACCAGTGGCCCCTTCTCGAAGGCCAAGATGGGGCGGATGGCCACGGATGGGGAAATCACACGCGACACCCATGTCTGGACTGCTGGTCAGGACGGCTGGAAAAAGGCCGGAGATATTCAGGAGCTGGCGCAGTTGTTCACGATCCTGCCGCCACCTCCACCCGGAGCCTGATCTTTCAGACGTCAGCGCAAGAACAGGGCTGCCCGATGACCGAAGAGCACAGATTCCCTTGCGAGCAATGTGGCGCTGATTACCGGTTCAACCCCGGTGACGGCAGTCTGACTTGTGACCACTGCGGACATACCGAGGCAATCGGTGCCGGCCCCTGGGGTGGTGCCAGCCTGAAAGAGCTGGATTTCGATGCGGCCATTGCGGATCGGTTGCCGGACAGTGAGATCGAGGAAACCCGTGTTCTGTCCTGCCCCAATTGCGCGGCGCAGGTCGAGTTTGACCCTGCCACCCACGCGGCTGAATGCCCGTTCTGTGCAACACCTGTGGTCACAGACACCGGGGTCAATCGACACATAAAACCAAAGGGCGTATTGCCGTTCGCCTTGGATGAGCGTGCGGCACACAAGGCAATGGGGGATTGGCTGGGGCGTCTTTGGTTTGCACCCAACGGGTTGAAGGACTACGCCCGCAAAGGCCGAAAGATGCAAGGTATCTACGTCCCCTATTGGACGTTTGATGCAGACACGCGGTCCAGCTATCGTGGTGAGCGTGGCACCGTGTACTACGAGACACGCACCGTTATGCGTGACGGCAAACGCGTACAGCAACAGGTGCCCAAAGTCCGCTGGTCGCCGAAATCCGGGCGGGTAAAGCGTTTTTTTGACGATGTTCTGGTTCTGGCGTCCCAATCTTTGCCAAAAACCTATACCGATGCGCTGGAACCCTGGGATTTGCCCGCGCTGGAGCCTTATCAGCCAGAATACCTGGCCGGGTTCCGAGCCGAGGCCTACACTATTGAATTGCCGGACGGATATACCGAGGCGCGCGGATACATGGCGCGGGTGATCGAACGGGACGTTCGCTTTGACATAGGTGGAGACCGTCAGCGCATACACGCGATTGACACGGATGTGCGCAACGTGACCTTCAAGCACATCCTGTTGCCCGTCTGGATGGCCGCCTACAAGTTTCGCGGTCAGACATATCGGTTTGTCGTAAACGGGCGCACTGGCCGCGTTCAGGGGGAACGGCCCTGGTCGGCGATCAAGATCACTATCGCTGTTGTACTGGGGCTGCTTGTTGCCGCTGGCATTGGCTATCTTGTGGCAACGGGCCAATAAGGCTGGTGCGACCCGTCGCATCTGAAACAAGCGATCTTGGCGCTTGAACTTCTCGTGACCCGGGGCCATTCTGCGCCGCGTCAACGCTGAGGGAGAAGCCAGAGTGACGTTATCTGATCTGAACCGATTGCTGGCTGAGCGCCACTCTTGCAGGGCGTTTCTCTCTGACCCGGTTCCAAAAGATCAGATAGAACAAATTCTCAACAGCGCGACACGTGTCCCCAGTTGGTGCAACGCGCAACCTTGGCACGTCATCGTCACCAGCGGGGAAGAGACCGATCGGTTCCGGACAGCCATGCTTGCCGAGGCGGCGGATGGCACGCCCTCTCCTGACCTGCCCTTTCCAACTTCTTATAGTGGTATGTACCAGGACCGCCGCCGAGCCTGCGGTTGGGCTTTGTACGAGGCGGTGGGCGTTGAGCGTGGTGATCGTGCAGCCTCGGCCCAGCAGATGATGGAGAACTTTTCGCTGTTTGGGGCGCCTCATTGCGCGATCCTCACCAGCCCGGCAGAGCTTGGGGGCTATGGTGCGCTCGATTGTGGCGGTTTCATCACCGTTTTCTGCCTGGCCGCGCAAGCGCTTGGAGTGGCCACGATCCCGCAGGCAGCACTGGCAACCTACAGTCCCTTCTTGCGGCGGTATTTCGATATTCCGGAAGATCGAATGATTTTGTGCGCAATATCCTTTGGCTATGCGGATACAGACCACCCCGCCAACAGTTTTCGTACTGACCGCGCTGATCTGACCGAAGTCGTCGATTGGGTCGGATAGAATAAACGAAGCGGAGAACGCCCTTGCGCGCAGTCTTACAAAGAGTTTCCAAGGCCAGTGTATCGGTGGACGGCCAGGTAATCGGCCAGGTCGGGCCGGGTCTGATGATCCTTGTCTGTGCGATGCAGGATGATGATGCGGCCAAGGCAGAGCAGCTTGCCGCCAAGGTATCCAAGTTGCGGATCTTCAAGGATGACGCCGGAAAAATGAACCGGTCGGTGGTTGATGTCAAAGGTTCGGCTTTGGTGATCAGCCAGTTCACACTGGCCGCCGATACGTCACGCGGCAACAGGCCCGGCTTTTCCGGGGCTGCGCCGCCGGATATCGGCAAACACCTTTACGAAGTGTTTGCACAGCGGCTGCAGGCCCACGGTGTTCCTGTCGAAACAGGGGAATTCGGCGCGGATATGGCGGTTGAACTGGTCAATGATGGGCCGGTCACCATTTGGATAGAAAGTTAATGAACAAAAGAGAACAGGCAATTCGTATCTGGCAGGCTGGTGTTGACGCTGTTGGTGGCCACGCCGCAACCAGCAAGGTTTTGCAGGGCATCCCTGAACCTGATCAGATACTGGCAGTTGGCAAACCCGCAGCCGCCATGGCACGCGCGGCGCTGGAACATTTTGGAGAGCGCCCGACATTGGTTGTCACCAAGGACGACCATGGGCGTGACTTGCCAGACCATGTCACCGTTATCGAGGCCGCGCACCCCGTCCCAGACTCCCGCAGCCTTCAGGGCGGTCGGGCCTTGCGTGAGGCGGTCGAGGCCATGGGTCCGAACTCGTATCTGCTGTTGCTGGTGTCAGGCGGTGCTTCGTCCTTGGCCGAGGATCTGCTGCCGGGAAAAACTCTGACCGATCTAGAGCAGTTGAATAAAAAGCTGCTGGCCGAAGGGTTGGACATCACTGCGATGAATGCAGAACGCCGCAAGTTGTCACGGATCAAGGGCGGTGGGCTGCTGTCGCATTTCAAGGGGGAGCTGGCGACCGTTCTGGCGATTTCCGATGTGCCGGGTGATGATCTGAATGTTGTGGGTTCAGGAATTGGCGCGCTACCGGATGAGTTTGGCTTTCAGGCCACCACGCAGATTGTGGCGTCGAACGCGCATGCTCGCGCGGCTGCGGTTGAAATGGCGCAAAGCGAAGGCCTTGCGGTGCACGCCAATGAAGAATGCCTGCATGATGACGTCCTACGCGTCGCTGAAACGCTTGGAAAACGCCTTCGCGACATGCCAAACGGTGTCATGGTGTTTGGCGGAGAGCCGACTGTCGTCCTGCCAGAAAATCCGGGACAAGGTGGGCGCAACCAAGCCCTTGCGCTTGCCTTGGCGCGTGAGATTTCTGGCTGTGAAGGCATAACTGTGGTTGTCGGCGGTACAGATGGCACAGACGGCCCAACCCGGGCCGCGGGCGCGGTGGTTGATGGCACCACTTGGGGCGAAGGCGCGGAAGAGGCTTTGCAGCAGGCCGACAGCGGCACCTTTCTGGACAATGCCGGTGCATTGCTGGTGACCGGGCCAACGGGAACGAATGTGATGGACCTGCTTGTCGCAATCCGTGACTGATCTGACGATTTTGATACCGCTCAGATCGGAAACCCTCGGGAGAGTACAGCAATGGTGGCACCTGTAAACACGCTACGGAATATCGAAGACCTTCCCGATGTCGGCATTGAAATGCCCGATGGCTGCCGCTTGTCCGCACGAGTCTGGCGTCCGACGGATGCGGTGGAAAACCCGGTGCCGGCTATTTTGGAGTTTCTACCCTACCGTAAACGCGACGGAACCACGGCTCGGGACGCGCTGACGCATCCGTGGTTCGCTGAACGCGGTTATGCCTGCATCCGTGTGGATATGCGCGGCAATGGCGACAGCGAAGGGTTGATGGAGGATGAATACACCCAGCAAGAGCTGGACGATGCCGTTGCAACCATTCAATGGCTGGCCGCACAGCCTTGGTGCACCGGGCATGTCGGCATGATGGGCATAAGCTGGGGCGGTTTCAACGCCTTGCAGGTTGCGGCGATGCGGCCCCAACCGCTGAAGGCAATCATAACCTTGTGCTCGACCGCCGATCGTTATGCGGACGACATCCACTATAAGGGCGGTTGTCTGCTGAACGAAAACCTGGGCTGGGGCGCGACCATGTGGTCGTACTCATCCCGCCCGCCGGACCCGGACCTGCGCCCGAACTGGCGCGCGCTGTGGTTGGACCGCCTTGAACATGAGCCATTTCTGCCATCTGTCTGGCTGCGCCATCAAAGACGGGACGCGTATTGGAAACATGGTTCTGTTTGCGAGGACTTTGGCGCGATCCAGGCAGCGACCCTTGCTGTGGGCGGCTGGAGCGATGCGTACAAGAATACCGTGCCGCTGCTGGTCGAAAAACTGGATGCTCCGGTCAAGGGCATCGTCGGCCCCTGGGTGCATAAATACCCTCATTTCGCGGTTCCGGAACCTCGGATCGGGTTCCTGCAAGAGGCTCTGCGCTGGTGGGATCACTGGCTGAAAGGTCTCGACACTGGTGTTGAGAATGACCCCGACTATCGCGCCTATCTGATGGACGGGGTGAGACCGCAGCGTTGGTACAGCGAACGGGCGGGGCGCTGGATTACCGAACAGAACGGCGCCACCGCTCACCTGCCGGGCCTGACGTTGCAATTGTCGGATATTGGTCTGGGTCAGGACGGCCCGCTGGATACAAAAATAAGCTCGCCGCAAACCTGCGGGATAGAAAGCGGTGAATATTGCGCCATTTGGCTAGGCCCGGACATGCCGGGAGATCAACGTACCGACGACGCACTATCGGCGTGTTTCGATGGCGACCCACTGACCGAGGATCTGGATATCGTCGGCGCGCCGCGTGTTCGCCTGCGCCTCAGTTCGGATCGGCCGCAAGCGCAAATTGCCTTACGTCTGAACCACTTGCATCCGGATGGCGCTTCGACCCGCATCACATATGGTGTACTGAACCTGACCCATCGGGACAGCCATGCTGAACCTGAACCTCTGACGCCGGGCAAGGTCTATGATGTCTCGTTGGAGCTGGACCATATCGCCTATCGCGTGCCCAAAGGTCATAGGTTGCGGATTGCGATCTCAACCGCTTATTGGCCGCTCATCTGGCCTTCGCCTGAAAAGACCGAACTTCACCTGACCGGGGGGGACGTGACCGTTCCACAGCGTCCTGCGGGCGATGACTCATATGTCTTCGCACCTCCGTCATCTGCTGCGCCGCTGGAACAGACAATCTTGCGCGCCTCGCAAAATTCAAGGCGGGTTGAGGTGGATATGAACTCAGGCCGAACCCATCTGATCATTGAAGACGATTTTGGTCTGGTTCAAAACGAAGACCACGGTTTGATTCACGGCGGCACAGCGCATGAGCGTTGGGAAATACACCCCGACGATCCCCTTTCAGCGCGCGGCATTTGCAGCTGGACGCAAGAGATCCGCCGAAACGACATCCATCTGCGCACCGAGACGTCCTGCGAAATGTGGGCCGACAAGACAACCTTTTACCTTAAAGCAATGATGAAAGCCTATGACGGCGAAAACCTGGTCTCAACAAAGGAACAGGAGGAATCGATACCGCGTGATCTGATATGATTTTCGGGCCAATCCGGGCCAGAGATTTCTCCTTGCCCGCCCGACCGAAATACGCCTACTTTGACTCATGCGTCAAAAAAAAGCCCATCAAGGGCTCATAATCCATTCAACCGGGAGATCTTTGAATGAACGAACAAATCACTCACATGGCCGAACAGGTTACAGCCGGTAAGCTGACCCGCCGCGAATTCATGGGTAAAGCGACGGCTCTGGGTGTCTCGGCGGCGATGGCCAGCACGATGTTCGCAAACGCCGCGCGCGCGGCTGGCCCAAAGAAGGGCGGCGACTTAAAGTTTGGTCTGCAAGGCGGTGAGTCCACCAACTCACTGGATCCGGCAACCTATGCCAGCTCGGTTCCGTTTCAGAACGGCAAGCAGTTTGGCGACCAATTGGTCGAGGTTGCGCCCGATGGTTCAATCGAACCCCGTCTGGCGGAAAGCGTGGAAGGCAGCGCTGATGCCAAGGTCTGGACCTTCAAGCTGCGTCAGGGTGTTGAGTTCCACAACGGCAAAACCATGACCAGCGAAGACGTGCTGAAGACTATGGAGCGTCACTCGAACGAAGACTCCAAGTCTGGTGCTCTGGGCATCATGCAGGGCATCGAGTCGATGAAGGCCGACGGCGACAACTTCCAGGTTACGCTGACTGAGCCGAACGCCGATCTGCCCTATCTGATGGCAGACTATCACCTGATCATTCAGCCAAACGGCGGCATGGACGACCCGGGGGCTGGTATCGGTACAGGACCATATAAGGTCGAAGTGGACGAGCCCGGCGTGCGTCACCTGTATACAAAGTTCGAAAACCACTGGAACCCGGATTTCGGGAATTTCGACAGTGTTGAGGTTGTCGTGATCAACGACGCAACGGCCCGGACGGCAGCGTTGCAGTCAGGTCAGGTGCACGCAATCAACCGTGTGGAGCCAAAAGTCGCTGATCTGCTGGGTCGTGCGCCCAACTTGACGGTGCACTCGACGGCGGGTCGCGGTCACTATGTGTTCATCATGCATTGCGACACGGCGCCGTTTGATCAAAACGAACTGCGTATGGCGTTGAAATTCGCAATCAACCGTCAAGATTTGGTTGATAAGATTCTGCGTGGGTACGGAACTGTGGGCAACGACATGCCTGTAAACGCGGCCTATCCGCTGTTTGACGGATCTATCCCGCAACGCGAGTTCAACCTTGAGAAGGCAGCCGAGCACTACAAGAAATCCGGCCATGACGGATCGCCGATCATCCTTCGTGTTGCAGATGGTGCCTTCCCAGGTGCCGTGGATGCCGCAGCCCTGTTCCAGCAAACCGCTGCTCAGGCGGGTATCCCGCTTGAGATCAAGCGCGAGCCTAACGATGGCTACTGGTCCGAGGTCTGGAACGTTCAACCCTTCTGTGCATCTTACTGGGGCGGTCGTCCGGTGCAGGATCAGATGTACTCGACCGCGTATCTGTCGACGGCCGACTGGAATGACACCCGCTTCAAGGTTCCGGAATTCGATGAGATGCTGTTTGCAGCACGCGCCGAGTTGGACAACGACAAGCGCAAGGACATCTACAGCAAAATGGGCATGATGGTGCGTGATCAAGGCGGCCTGATTTGCCCGATGTTCAACGACTTCATCGAAGGGGTCAGCAATCAGTTGCAAGGCTGGGAAAGCGACCCAACCCAAGAGATGATGAATGGCAACATGTCCCGCAAAATGTGGTTTGCCTGATACGGAAGACGGATTATGCATCCCATCATCAAACTGGTTTCCCAGCGCCTTGCGCTGGGTTTCCTGTTACTCTTTGGTGCATCGGCTCTGATTTTCGGCCTCACCGAAGCCCTTCCCGGGGACGCCGCGCAAGCGGTCCTTGGTCAAGCCGCAACCCCCGAAGCCCTTGCAAACCTTCGCGAAGAAATGGGGCTGAACCGTCCTGCCCTGACCCGCTATTTTGAATGGCTGGGCGGTATTGTTCAGGGCGATCTGGGGACATCCCTGACCAATAAACTGGATATCGCCGAGTCGGTTGGCAACCGATTGGGCAATACACTGTTTCTGGCGTTCTGGGCTGCCATCGTATCGGTTCCGTTGGCGATCTTTCTGGGCTTGCTGGCCGTGCGCTACCGCAACCGCTGGCCCGACAAACTGATTTCGGCTGTAACGCTTACAACCATTTCGATCCCCGAGTTTCTGATCGGCTATGTGCTGGTCTATTTCGTTGCGGTCAAACTGGGCATGTTCTCACCGCTGGCAATGATCAACGACAGCATGACACTGGGGCAAAAGCTGAACTCGATTGCGTTGCCGGTCATTGTTCTGACACTCGTTGTACTGGCGCACATGATGCGCATGACACGGGCCGCGATCCTGAACGTGATGCAGTCGGCCTATGTGGAAACGGCTGAACTCAAGGGTCTGAGCAATTTTCAAGTCATCTATCGCCACGCCTTCCCCAATGCCGTTGCGCCTATCGTCAACGTGGTGATGTTGAACCTGGCCTATCTGGTCGTCGGCGTTGTCGTGGTTGAGGTGGTGTTCGTCTATCCCGGTATGGGGCAGTACCTTGTGGACCACGTGACCAAGCGCGACGTTCCTGTGGTGCTGGCCTGCGGCGTTATCTTTGCCGCGATCTATATCGGGCTGAACATGGTTGCAGACATCGTTGCCATTCTGGCCAACCCAAGGCTGAGGCATCCGAAATGAAGAACATCCCAATCTCGGCATTAATCGGGCTGGCCTTCACGGCGCTGTACTTCTTTATCGCGATCTTTGCCCCTCTGCTGGCGCCATACGGCATGGCTGAAGTTGTTGGGGACGTGTGGGAACCCTCCAGCGCGCAATTCTGGCTGGGCACGGACAATATCGGACGCGATCTTCTCAGCCGCATGATCTACGGCGGGCGGACGACGATCTTTATCGCGACGGCGGCCACGATCCTCAGCTTTGTAACCGGCTCGATCCTTGGGTTTCTGGCCGCTGTCCTGGGCGGCTGGGCGGATCAGGTCATGTCACGTGCAGTGGACCTGATCATGTCGATCCCTACGCTGATCTTTGCGCTGGTGGTTCTGGCGATGGTGCCTGTAACCGTACCGGTCCTGATCGTCGTCATGGGTTTGCTGGACTCGACGCGCGTCTATCGTCTTGCCCGAGCGGTCGCGGTCGATATCGCTGTCATGGACTATGTTGAAGCCGCAAGGCTACGCGGTGAAGGGCAAAGCTGGATCATCTTCCGTGAAATTCTGCCGAACGCATTGTCCCCGCTGGTTGCTGAACTGGGCCTGCGGTTCATCTTCATGGTTCTGTTTGTCTCGACCCTGTCCTTCCTGGGCCTTGGTGTCCAGCCGCCGCTGGCAGATTGGGGCGGCATCGTGAAAGAGAACAAGGACGGCATCGTCTATGGTATCGGTGCGGCGTTGTACCCCGCAGTCGCGATTGCCACACTGGCGATCTCAGTCAACCTTGTGGCCGATTGGGTTTTAAACCGGACAACATCATTGAAAGGAGGCCGGGGATGAGTGATACACTTCTCAAGGTCCGCGACCTCAAGATCGGCGCGACTGTTTATCCGCCGGGTGAAAAGCCCCATGACATCGAAATCGTGCACGGGGTCAGCTTTGACCTAGAACGCGGCAAGGTGCTGGGGCTGATCGGTGAATCCGGGGCCGGGAAATCCACCATTGGTCTGGCTTCAATGGCCTATGGTCGCGGCGGTGTTGAGATCACCGGCGGCGAGGTCTGGGTTAACGGACGCGACATTCTGAAAACATCTACGGGCGACATCCGCAAGCTGCGCGGGGGTGAGGTGACCTATGTGTCGCAATCCGCCGCGGCCTCCTTCAACCCCGCCAAAAAGATCATGGATCAGGTGGTCGAGGCTGCGGTTGAACAGAAAAAGTTCAGCCGAAAAGAGGCTGAAGCCCGCGCACGTGAGCTGTTTGCAAAGCTGGGTCTGCCCGATCCGGACAATATCGGCGATCGCTACCCGCATCAGGTTTCCGGTGGTCAGTTGCAACGCTGTATGACCGCTTTGGCGCTGTGCCCTGAACCCGATCTGGTGGTTTTCGATGAACCCACCACGGCGTTGGACGTGACCACACAGATCGACGTTCTGATGGCGATCAAAGAGGCCATTGCGGACACCGGTGTCGCTGCGCTCTATATTACGCATGATTTGGCTGTCGTGGCGCAGGTGAGCGATGACATCATGGTTCTGCGCATGGGCAATACGGTCGAATACAGCCACACCGACCAGATCATCAACAACCCGCAAGAGGAGTATACCCAGGCGCTGGTTTCCGTTCGTTCAATCGAACATGAGGAAAAGAAACCGACGCCGGAACCCGTACTCAGCGTCGAAGGTATCACCGCCCGCTACAAAGGGTTGAACTTCGATGTACTGCACAACGTCAATGTTGATCTGCATCCGGGGCAGACACTGGCCGTTGTGGGCGAATCCGGGTCCGGCAAGTCGACACTGGCGCGGGTGATTACCGGCCTGTTGCCGCCGCGCGATGGCGAGATCACCTTTGCCGGGCGCAAGCTCTCAGCTGATTTGAAAGGCCGGACCCGCGAAGACCTGCGCGAGTTGCAAATGATCTACCAGATGGCGGACGTGGCGATGAATCCGCGTCAAACCGTGGGTACGATCATCGGCCGCCCGTTGGAGTTTTACTTCAACATGCGCGGCGCGGAAAAGCGCAAGCGGATCATCGAATTGCTGGATGAGATCGAACTGGGCGAGAGTTTTTTGGATCGCTACCCTGCCGAACTGTCGGGCGGCCAGAAACAGCGAGTGTGCATCGCAAGGTCACTGGCAGCAAAGCCCAAGATGATCATCTGTGATGAAGTGACCTCGGCCCTTGATCCGCTGGTCGCGGACGGCATCCTGAAACTACTGCTGGACCTGCAAAAGATCGAGGATGTCGCATACCTTTTCATCACCCACGATCTGGCGACGGTTCGCGCGATCAGCGACAGTATCGCGGTGATGTATCAAGGACGCGTGGTGCGGTACGGGTCCAAGTCCGAGGTGCTCAGCCCGCCATTCGACGACTATACCGACCTGCTTCTCAGCTCGGTTCCCGAGATGCATCTGGGCTGGCTGGAAGAAGTTGTCGCCCATCGCAAGATGGAAAGCGCAGGGAACTGACGCACTTTTTGCGACATTGCGACTAAGCATGAAATTCCCGACGTTACACCTTTGGATCGGCGTCGGGAATTTGCCGTTTTGGACGCAAATGGATGACCGCAATACATGCGGTTGCGTAAGATTACCCGCAAGGCAACTGACCAAAGGGCCGAAGCATGGACCGTAAAGTTCTTTTGATCATTCTGGACGGCGTGCCATGGCGCAACTTCCGCCGCTTGTTCGGCAATCTCGAAGGCTGGGTGGACAGCGGCGACGCGCGCGTGTGGAAACACTGCTCGGTGCTGCCGTCAATTTCGGCCAGTTGCTATGCCTCGATCCATACGGGCGTTCCCCCGCAGGAACATGGCTGCACCGGGAACGGCAACGTTTTTCGACTAAGCCACAAGGACGTGTTCAGCCAGGTGCGTGAGGCCGGAGGTGTGACCGGGGCCGTCACCCACAGCTTTTGGTCGCAATTCTTCAACCGTCACCCTTTCGACTACGTCCGCGACATTGAATATGACGAGCCCGAAAGCAAGACGATAAACCACGGCCGGTTTCACACGATGACGGGTTATGGTAAGGCCAATCAGATGACACCATCGGATGTTGATCTTTTTGGCACATTAACCAATCTCTGCATGCGTTTCGGATTGGACTACGGCGTACTCCACACCTGCACGCTGGACAGCATGGGCCACCGGTTCTTCCACGATTGCGAAGAAATGGACCACGCCTGTTTCGTCGTCGACGAGATGCTGGCCCCCTTTATCCCCCGTTGGCGCCAAATGGGCTATGAGGTTATTGTGACCGCCGACCACGGTCAGGATGAGCGCGGCCACCATGGCGGGCGCAGTACGTTGCAACAGGAAACCGCGCTGTACTATTTCGGAGACGCTGACGGCCCCGAGGCAGGTGCAACGATCGACCAGCTGCAGCTTGCACCCACGATCTTGCATCGTATGGGCGCGCCGATTGCCGATACGATGAAGGCCACGCCTTTCCTGAACTGAGGGATCAGTCGTAAGGCCAGACCTGCTGGCCCAATGCCTCGATCGCGACCGAGATGCGTTCAAAACTGTCTGCGGCGCGTTTCACTGAACTTCGTGCGCGCAGGTACCCGTGCACAAGGCCGGGTTCGTTGACCCAATAGGCCCTTCCGCCTGCGTTAGTGATATTTTCACAATAGGTCGCGCCATCATCGCGCAGCGGATCGCAATCAGCAGTAAACACGACGGTAGGCGGCAGACCTGAAAAATCACGATCCTGCAACGGCGCGAATGTAGGGTCATTTTTTGGGACGTCGCCGGCGCAACGCACCTTTTCATAGAAATGAATCTCTTCCAGCGTCAAAAGCGGCGCGTGCGCATGTTCCAGATATGAACCAGCGGTCGCATCGCCGCCCAGCCCCGGATAGATCAGAACCTGACCCAGCACGGAGCCAAGCCGCCCTCGCGCATAATGCGCAACGGTAGCAGCCAGGTTGCCGCCAGCGCTATCCCCGGCAAGAATCAAAGGATCGTTGAATTCCTGTTCCACCCATTTCGTTGCCGTCCAACTGTCTTGAAACTGCGCTGGATGAACGTGTTCAGGGCACAGGCGGTAATCGACAGCAACCACCCGATATCCGGTCTGAATGCAAATCTCGGCGCAAACGTCGTCGTGGCTTTCAAGCCCACCAACCACGAAACCGCCACCGTGAAAATAGACGACGGTTCGTGTTGGATCTCCGGCTGTGTAGACCCGAACCGGGACGCCATCAGCGGATTTGTCCAACACATCCACTCCGTCGGGTCGGGGCTGGCGAAAATCCTGACACATGGTGTTGTACAACCGCCGCTGATCTTCAATGGAAAGATCAACCGCATCGTCAGGATAGCTTTCAGCCGTGCGCCTTATGAACGCCCATGTTTCCTCATCAATCAGACGTTCATAATCCATTATCCCTCCCGGTCAGGCGACCCAATCCCATGGCCGGGTATACGATCCCAGCACTTTGCTGACATCGTCCTCTGCCGAGCCGTTCGCGTCAAGCTGCGCGACCAGGCCGCGCTTTTTATCATCAATCACGGCAACGACGCGCGCGGTCAGCCCAGCCTCTTCCAACGCGCCATTGTATACGCGGGTTATGGCCTGTTTACGCAGCTCAGGCTTGAACACCTTTCCAACTGCAGTCTTTGGAAGTTCATCCAGAATGGTCATATGCTTGGGTTGCGCCGCGCGTTCGTGGACTTGCACCTTGCAATACTCTATCAACTCTTTTTCGGTGACGCTGGCTCCGTCGACCAATTCGACAAAGGCGCAAGGCACTTCCCCCGAATGCGCATCAGGCTGGCCGATGGCCCCTGCAAAGGCAACCGCGTCATGGCCCAGCAGGGCCTCTTCAATTTCGGCCGGGTCGATGTTGTGGCCACCACGAATAATCAGGTCCTTTGCGCGACCCGTGATCCAAAGATAGCCGTCTTCGTCAAACCGCCCCAAATCGCCCGTTCGCAGATATTTGTCGAAATGGTAGAGGCTTTGGTTCTTGTCCGCCTCGGTATAGGTGTTGCCGACATAGACACCTGGATTCGACACACAGATTTCACCAATTTCGTCCAGTCCGCATTCCTTCGGCCCGTCTGGTCCGTCTTGCAGGATTTTCACATCCGTGTAGGGGAAGGGAAATCCGATTGAGCCGATCTTCTTTTCTCCGTCAACCGGGTTGCACGAGACCAGACAGGTCGCTTCGGTCAGGCCATAGCCTTCGACGATGGTCACACCGGTTGCTTCTTCGAAACGGCGAAACAGTTCGACAGGCAGCGGGGCCGAACCCGAGAAAGCGGTTTTGACGCTTGAGATGTCAGCGTCCACCGGGCGTTGCATCTTGGCGGAAATCGCTGTTGGAACCGTGATGATGAAGCTGACCTTCCAACGCTCGATCAGTTTCCAGAAATTATCGAAGACGCCATCGCCGCGATACCCGGCTGGGGTCGGGAAGACTACATGCGCACCAGACGAGACTGCAGCCATCATGATCACGTGGACTGCAAAGACGTGGAACATGGGCAACGGGCACATGATGACGTCTTTTTCCGAGAACAAGAGCGTGTGGCCAAGCCAGCCATTATAGATCAGGCCGGAATACGTATGCTGCGCCACCTTGGGCATGCCCGTCGTGCCACCTGTGTGGAAATAACAGGCGACCCGATCCTCTTTGCTGTCTTCAAACGTCAGTGTCGTGGGTTGCTTGGCCAGCTCTTTGTTAAAGTTTTTGTAATCCGCATGGGCCAGTTTTACCTTGTCCCCCATTTTTGGGCGCAACAGCGGCACAAGCCATGATTTCGGCGGCGTGAGATAGCGATTGAGGTCAATCTCCAGAATGGTTTTGACCTTGGGCGCGTGGCGCACCGCTTCTTCGACCTTTTGCGCAACATCGGCCTTCGGGAAGGACTTGAGCGTCACCACCACCTTGGCCCCGGTTTCACGCAGGATCGCGGCGATCTGCTCGGGTTCCAACAACGGGTTGATCGGGTTCACGATACCGGCAACGGCACCGCCCATCAATGCAACCAGCGTCTCGTTGCAATTGGGCAGGACGTAGGCAACAACATCTTTTTCACCGATACCAAGTGAGCGGAACAGGTTCGCCGCCTGGTTGACCTTGCCCAATAACGCGGACCACGTCAGCGTTTCAGCCTTGTCCGTCGGACCAGATAACAGCTGGAAGCTGATCGCATTGCTGTTTGGAAAATTTCCGGCTGTTCGCGACAGCATCTGGTGAAGGGTGACCGGAACATCTCGGTCCTCCCATGGCATTTCCTGCTCCATTCTCACCTTGTCTTCCAAACCCACAAAAGCCATCTGGTTCCTCCCTTATCTCTCCCATGTCCGGCACAGGTTCTGTCTCCACCGCCAAGATGGAAGCAAAACCGCGCAGGTTCAATAAATGCCTTAACTGTGAAGACCCTGAAGGGATAGAATTACGCTGCGGAGCGAATTGTGTTACCCCAGCGTCACGTCATTCGGCAGCCATGCCATCGGTGAATTGCAGACGCGCCAACCTTGCATACAGCCCGCCCTGTGACACCAGATCATCATGTGAGCCCTGGGCCACGATGCGCCCGGCCTCTAACACAACGATCCGATCTGCCTTTTTGACGGTCGCCAGCCGATGCGCCACGATCAGAGTGGTGCGCCCGGCGCGCATCTTGTCCACGGCACCTTGCACCGCACGTTCGCTTTCTGCATCGAGGGCCGAGGTCGCCTCGTCCAACAGCAAAACCGGCGCGTCCCGCAGGATTGCACGGGCAATCGCGATACGTTGCTTTTGACCACCTGACAGCATGACGCCCCGCTCACCTACGTAACTGTCATAGCCATCTGGCAGGGCCACGATGAAATCATGTGCGGCGGCCGCGTGGGCGGCGGCCTCAACCTCGGCATCGGTCGCGTCGAGACGCCCAAAGCGGATGTTTTCACGTGCCGAGGCGGCAAAGATCACCGGGTCCTGCGGCACAAGCGCCATATGACGACGGAAATCCGCCCTGTCGATATCGCGAAGGTCGACACCGTCCAGAGTGACCTTTCCCGAAGCCGGATCATAGAACCGCTGGATCATCTGGATGACGGTTGTTTTACCCGCCCCTGATGGCCCGACAAAGGCAACGGTTTCGCCGGGCTTAATGTGCAAGGTTAAGTGATCAAGCGCCACGACCTCGGGGCGTGAGGGATAGCGAAAAGTCACGTCATCAAAGTGGATTTCACCCTTAACCGGCGAAGGCAGAGCAATGGGCTTTGCAGGATCGCTGACCGTGTCCTGCGCATTCAGCAGCTCGACCAGCCGTTCGGTCGCGCCTGCGGCACGCTGAAGCTCGCTCCAGATTTCTGACAAAGCCGCCACGGAGCCGGCCATGATGATCGAATAGATCACGAATTGAATCAGAACGCCTTCGGTCATCACGCCGTCGCGAACGTCATTGGCCCCCATCCAAAGCACGCCAACAATTCCCGAAAACACCAGAAAGATCACAATCACCGTCAGCACAGCACGTGTTTGAATGCGGCGCAGCGAGACAGTGTATGACGTTTCAGTCATGTCCGAAAACTGCATGCGGCTGGCCTGTTCGTGGGTAAAGGCCTGCACTGTTTGCACGGCGCTCAGCGCCTCGCCCGCGTTGCCGGAGGACGCAGCAATCCAATCCTGGTTTTCCCGGCTGATCACCCGCAGCCGCCGACCCAACAGCAGGATAGGCACCACCACCAACGGGATCAGCAGCAAAACCATGCCGGTCAGCTTAGCCGAGGTCAGCAGCATCAGAGCCAAACCACCAACGAACAGCAGGACGTTGCGCAATGCGATGGAAACAGACGAGCCAAGTACAGACTGAATCAGCGTCGTATCCGTGGTAATCCGGCTCAGGACCTCTCCGGTCATGATACGTTCGTAGAATTCGGGGCTCATGCCGATAACGCGGCTGAACACGGCCTTTCGGATATCGGCCACGACACGCTCGCCCAATCGCGTCACCAGCGCATAGCGCAGACCAGTGCCAACGGCCAGAAAGGCGGCGATGCCAAGGGCGGCCAGAAAGTACCAATCCAGCAGCTCGCCGTCTTCAATGCGGAAATTGTCGACCACACGCCGCACGGCCAGTGGCAGCGTCAGGGTCATACCTGCCGTCAGAACCAACGCCACGATCGCACTGGCCATCAAAAGGCGATACGGACGCATAAACGGCCACAGCGACGCCAGAACGCCAATTTTCTTCGATCCGGCGCGTTCTTCGCTTGCTCCGGGTGCAGATTGCTTTGCCGGACTGGCTGAGGCGGTTTTTGCCATGCGTGGCCTTTAAATCATGTTCGCGTTTGTGTGATCGCTTCTTGGCGGCAGCAAACGGCGGGGTCAAGCCGCGCGTCATTAATAGGCATCCCGTAAGGGCCATTTGACGCAGGATTTTAAGGCTGACTTGGAGCGGGCGGCGGGAATCGAACCCGCTTCATCAGCTTGGAAGGCTGAGGTAATAGCCAGTATACGACGCCCGCTCAGCGAAGGTCGGTTTAAGCGAAGCGCCAAGTGTCGTCAAGCGCAGTTCGCGGCTTGAAAGCAATTTCTGCGCCCTGCCCAATTCGCGCATGAGACAAGGCCATTGCCGACCGGTTAGCCGTTCTCAGACAGCCATGTGCAGGCGGAAAAATCCGACGCTATCCGGATCATCGAACCGAATCGCAACGGTCGCATAATGGGCTGCCCGATCAGGGATGCCGGATATGTCGTCGCAGCAGCCAGCGCATCCTGCAACGAAACACCGACCTGAGTCACCAAGACTCGAATGGCCGTGGTCAGATCCAAATCGGCCCCAGCCAGCGTTCCGTCCTCAAGCGTCAGGCGCCCGTTGGCCCGCGTGATTCGACGGCCCTCCAGATCAAACGAGGCGTGATCCGTGCCCGCAACGGCCATGGCGTCACTTACCAGAAAGATCTGACCGGGTGCGGTTTTGGCGGCCCAGGCTGCACGCATCACCGCGGGGTGGACATGGATGCCATCAGCGATCATTCCCGCCGACACCCCCCCATTGGCAAGGCACGCCCCGACCAGACCGGGTTCGCGGTTTCCCATCTGGCTCATCGCGTTGAACAAATGGGTGACACAGCGCGCCCCCGCCTTGGCATAGCGCTGGCATGTCGCGAAATCCGCGTTGGTATGGCCCAGCGACACCAGAACACCCGCGTCAGACAAGGCTTGAACCTGCTGCTCCGAGACGGATTCGGGTGCCAGCGTCACTTTCAGGCAGGGCAAGTTTTCGGCTGCCTGAACCAACGCTGCCAAATCCGCATCCTCCATGGGCCGAATCAAGGCACCATCATGCGCCCCCTTGCGCGCCACCGACAGGTGCGGCCCTTCAAGGTGTAGCCCAGCCACCCCCGGAACGCCGGTCCGCACCGCCTGTATTGCCGCCGCGATGGCAGCTTCGGTTTTCTCGGGCGTGTCGGTAATCAGAGTTGGTAGCAGTGCCGTAACACCCAACCGTCGATGTGCCTCGGCGATCCGCCGTATGGTTTCGACCGAGGGGTCATCGTTGAACATCACTCCATCGCCGCCATTTACCTGCAGATCAACGAAACCCGGGCAAAGGATATCGCCGTTCAGGTCGATGACCTGCCCTTCCGGACTTCCCGTCTGGTCAGGTACGATCGCTGACAGCGTACCGTCGCGAAAGGTGATCGCATGGTTCAAGTGCACAGATTCGCCATCGAACACAGCACCGTTGCGATATGTCACTGAATTAGGGGTCATACCGTCTCTGTCACTTTTCTGAGATGCCGCGGTGCGTCGGGGTCAATTCCGCGGGCCAACGCAACAGCTTCGACCATGCTGTAAAACGAGGTGATGTTGGCAATGGGGTCGGTAAGCCAGTGACCGGTACGTATCACAGGCAGGCTTTCGGCCTTGGTCACCTTGTCGGTGGCAGCAAACACAGCGGCCCCCTTGCCCGCCAACGCATCGGCGGCCTCGGCCGTTGCCTGCTCTGCGGCGTCGGCTGCTGCGAAAACGATCGTTGGGAATCCTTCCTCCACGATTGAAACGGGACCGTGCAACACTTCGGCGGCCGAATAGCTTTCGGCGTGAATCTGACAGGTTTCCTTGATCTTCAGCGCAGCTTCATTGGACATGGCAAAAGAAGGACCCCGGCCCAAGGTAAACAACGACCGGCCCGTGATCGACGTCGCCGCAGCAGACCAGTCGCACTGCGCGGCCTGCGCCAGATGGGCCGGCAAAGAGCGGATCGCCGCTATCAATTCACCATCGCCCTTGACCTCGGCCAACACCCATAGACCCGCAACCAGTGAGGTGACGAATGTTTTGGTTGCGGCCACGCTCAGCTCTGGACCTGCATGAAGGGGCAAGACCGCATCCGCCACTTCGGCCAAACGCGAGGTCGTGTTGTTGGTTATCGCAACGGTCAGCCCCCCTGAGGACTTCAACGATCGGGTCATTCCCACAATGTCTGGGCTTTGACCCGACTGCGACACCGACAGGCAAACCGCACCATCTGCGCGCAGATCAACACCATAGATCGAATTGACCGATGGCCCGACCGAGGCCACGGGCAGGTTCAACAGCAACTCGCTGGCATATTTCAGATAGGTACAAGCATGATCCGACGACCCCCGCGCCACGGTGATCAAAAACCGGGGGTCGGCTCCTTTCATCAAATCCACTGCGGTATGAATATTGGCGGCCCCCTGGCTTAGCAACCGATCAACCGCGTCGGGGATTTCCAAAATCTCCTGCCGCATTTTCGAGCTGTTTTGTGACATGCTTTTCCGGCCTTTCCGGTTACAACCGCAATTCGGCGACAAAGTCATAGGTGTCGCCCCGATAAAGGGATCGGGTCAGTTCCGCGACCCGCCCGTTTTTCAGGAATGAAATTCGTTCGATGTTCAGCCCCGCGGCCCCCTCGGGAACGTCCAGCAATTCTGCCTCGGGCGCAGCAAGGTTGACGGCAGAGATTTTTTGCACCGCACGCACGGGCCGCCGACCCAAATCGTCCAGAACCTCATAGAGCGAGGTAGTGACCTCGATAGGATTGGGCAGAATGTCTAGCGGCAGCGCGGCGCGCTCCAGCGCCAGCGGACGCCCGTCAGCCTCGCGCAGACGGTAGATGCGCGAAATCTGCTCACCTTCTGCAAGGCTCAATGCCTCGATTTCCTCGGGGGTCGGTGCAAAGACGCCGCGCTCCAGCCATTTGGACGTGGTGCGCATTCCGCGGCTGGCCATGTCCTCGGTGAAGGAAGTTAAATGTGTCAGCGATTGCTCGACCCGCGGAATGCGATCACGAATGAAGGACCCCGACCCCTGACGCTGTTCGATCAACCCTTCCTGCACCAGCTCTTGAATGGCCTTGCGAACTGTGACCCGGGAAAGGTCTGTGATTTCAACCAGTTCCCGTTCCGATGGCAGCGAAGAGTTGGGCGGCAAAACACCACTGTCGATCCCTTCTTGCAGACGATGCCGCAACTGAACATAGCGCGGGCCTTTGTCCGGGCTCAGCCACAAGTCAGACCGCAAAAAGTCAGAGATGCTCATGCCGAACCTCGTTTGCTAAAGCCAAGGCTCCGGTCAGCGGCTCACCCAGCGGCGGGCGAATGGCAGACCTCATGTCATCTGGCAGGTAGTCGGCGTAGTGCCCGGCTATCCCTCCTGTCAGACAGATCGCCTGACATGTCTGCCACCCTAAGCGCCTTGCTGTTCTTTCCAGATAGTCCGCCCCGGCTTGCATGATTTCAACAGCAGCGGTATCGCCGGTTTGCGCTGCGCATGTGACCGCAGGAGCAATCGCCCCGAACTGGGCGGGTGTGGCCGTTCCGGCAAATCGCACAATGCCCGCCGTGCCGCGCAATTCACCCAGCAGCTTTCGCGTTAAACCCGTCTCAAGCCGCGTTCCATCAACGGCGCATAACGTTTCAGCCAATGCTCGACGCCCGACCCATTGGGCCGAGGCTTCATCCCCCAGAACCGCCCCCCACCCCCCGGCGAAACGCATTGCGCCGTGTATTTGGATGGCAAGGAAGGATCCGGTTCCGCAATGTGCGATCAAGCCATCTTGCGCGCCCAATGCCCCGCGCACTGCGGCGGGCCGGTCATCTTCGACCCGCGCGCAGGTTAACCCCAACGCATCCCGCAGCCGCTGCGCAATCTGTTTGTCAGTAACACCAGCCAGACCGACATAGGCCGGAAAACCAAGCATCTTGGCCCCCAGAACACCAATTCGATCCGACACCTGATCTAAACCCGACCGAATCTGCGCAAGCGCGCCGTCAAAATCGGTTGAGACATTGGCCGCTCCGGTCTCGACAGAATGGACCACGCCATCAATCATACAGGCAACACGACATCGCGTTCCCCCACCATCAATAGCCAAAACGGCATTATTCCGAGACTCAGTCATGACAATACCATTATAATACCTTTGAGCTTCGCGAAAGCCCTAATTCGCGAAAATTGGCCCGTAATGACGAAAAAATACCCGAAAAGCGCGCCAAAATTGGAGGAAAATAAAATCTGGACAAGTGGTATTAAATAGGTATTGTATATGCAGAACCGGGGAGGATTCTCTTGACGCTGCCGTCTACAGAACAACTGCATCCTGATGCTGAGCACTTGGCCCAAGGTGACTTGGCCATAGCGGCACGCGCCCTGGCCGAAGGTCAGATCGCTGCAGCCGCGGTCGTTCGCGACGCTTTGGGCTGCATCGCTCAAGGCGCCGCAGCGATGGCGGAAACCATACGAAGCGAAGGTGTGCTGCACTATGTGGCCGCGGGATCATCCGGCCTGATGGCCGCAGCCGATGCGCAGGAATTGGGTGGCACATTCTCGATCCCGCCTGCCCGTCTGCGCATTCACATGGCTGGCGGCCTGCCCACCGGGGTCGAGATGCCCGGCGACTCGGAAGACGCAACCGAAGGCTTGAAACAGGCGCTGAGCGCAATCGAGGCCAAGGACACGGTGATCGCGGTTTCCGCCAGCGGGTCAACGCCCTACACGTTGGCCGCCGTGAATATCGCCCGCGCGCAGGGGGCAACCGTAATTGGGATCGCCAACAACGCGGACAGCCCTTTGCTGTTGGAAGCGGACATTCCAATTCTTCTGGCAACACCGCCCGAACTGATTTCGGGCTCTACGCGCATGGGTGCTGGCACAGCACAAAAGATTGCACTGAACATGCTGTCCTCGCTGATGGCGGTCGAGCTTGGCCACGTGCATCGTGGCATGATGGTCAATCTGCGCGCCGACAATCACAAGCTGAGGGCACGCGCCACCGGTATCGTTGCCCGGATCGCAGAAGTGGATGATGCCACCGCGCAACAGGCGTTGGAAACTGCGCACGGGGACGTAAAACCTGCCATTCTTATTGCCGCCAAAGCCCTGTCACTGGACGAGGCACATGCACGCCTTCGGGCGGCCAACGGACTTTTAAATGCCGCACTGGCACGGGACTGAAATCAAATAAAACGGGAGAGAGAGAGAAATGAAACACAGAAACCTGAAGATAGCCTTACTGGGTACAACCCTGATGGCGACAACCGCTTATGCAGAAGACGTGACGCTGACGATCGAAAGCTGGCGCAATGATGACCTGACCCTGTGGCAGGAACAGATCATTCCGGCGTTCGAAACACAGCACCCCGGAATCAAGGTGGAATTCACGCCATCCGCCCCGGCAGAATACAACGCTGTTCTCAATTCCAAGCTTGATGCGGGCTCGGCCGGCGACCTGATCACCTGCCGCCCGTTCGACGCCTCGCTGGCGCTGTATGAGGCGGGCCACCTGTCTGATCTGTCCTCGGTCGAAGCAATGAGCAATTTCTCGGACGTTGCGAAATCGGCATGGCAGACCGATGACGGCTCGGTCACTTTCTGCGTTCCGATGGCCTCGGTGATCCACGGTTTCATCTACAATAAAGAGGCCTTTGCCGAGCTGGGCATCGAGGTACCCACCACCGAAGACGAATTCTTTGCCGCGCTGGAAAAGATCAAGGAAGACGGCACCTACATCCCACTGGCCATGGGTACCAACGATCAGTGGGAAGCCGCCACGATGGGCTACAACAACATCGGCCCAAACTACTGGAAGGGTGAGGAAGGCAGACAAGCCCTGATCGCCGGTGAGCAAAAGCTGACAGATGAGCCGTGGACAGCGCCTTTCGCAACCCTTGCCCGCTGGGCAGAGTATATGGGTGATGGGTTTGAGGCGCAGACCTACCCTGACAGCCAGAACATTTTCACCCTTGGCCGCGCCGCCATTTATCCAGCCGGATCGTGGGAGATTTCGGGCTTTAACGCGCAGGCAGATTTCGAAATGGGTGCCTTCAAACCGCCAGTTCGCAGTGCAGGAGACACATGCTACATCTCGGATCACACCGATATCGGGATTGGAATGAACGCCGCCACGGAACACCCCGAGGCCGCTGAAACTTTCCTGACCTGGGTTGCCAGCCCCGAATTTGCCGAGATTTTCGGCAATGCACTGCCGGGTTTTTTCCCGCTGTCCAGCACTCCGGTCGAATTGCAGGACCCGCTGGCCAAGGAAATCGCGGGTTGGCGGAACGAGTGTGAGTCTACGATCCGCTCGACCTATCAAATTCTGTCGCGCGGAACACCGAACCTTGAGAATGAGACCTGGGGCGCGTCGGTTGCAGCCATCAAAGGTGCCAAGTCGCCCGAGGAACTGGGTGCTGAGCTGCAGGAAGGCCTGTCCAGCTGGTACGCGCCGCACCAGTAACGCATGACCCAACCTACCCGGGCGATATGGATCGCCCGGGTACTCCTGACACCCCTTTGAAAGCGATCCCATGAACCGCCCACGCTTCCGCTGGCATATCGTCGTGTTTCTTGCACCTGCCGTGCTTGTCTACACCGCAGTGATGATTTTCCCGCTGTTCAACACGCTTCGGCTGGCGTTGTACACCGAGGTCGATCAGAGCCGGGTGTTCGTCGGATTGCAAAACTTTCAGACGTTGTTTTTTGACCCGATCTGGTCCGAGCAGTTCTGGAACGCGCTGGGAAACAACTTCTGGTTTTTCCTGATCCACATGCTTGTACAGAACCCCATCGGCATCGCGTTGGCTGCACTGCTCAGCCACCCGCGTCTGCGGTTTGCGGCGCTGTATCGGTCAGCGATTTTCATCCCCACGATCCTGAGCTTTGTGATCGTAGGGTTTGCATGGAAACTGATCCTGTCCCCGATCTGGGGTATCGCGCCGTCAATGCTGGACGCTATAGGGTTAAAATCTCTATTCGCGCCGTGGCTGGGGAAAGAGGAGTACGCGCTGACCACGCTGGCGCTGATTTCGGTATGGCAGTTCGTCGGGATACCGATGATGCTGATCTATGCCGCGCTGCTGACCATCCCCGAGGAAATCCTTGAGGCCGGTGAGATCGACGGAATCACCGGGGCTTCGGCCTTTTGGAAGATCAAGCTGCCTTTGATCCTTCCATCAATCGGAATCATCTCGATCCTGACTTTCGTGGGGAATTTCAACGCGTTCGACCTGATCTATGCAGCGCAGGGCGCGCTGGCCGGGCCTGATTTCTCGACCGATATTCTGGGTACTTTCATGTACCGCACGTTCTTTGGCTTCCAGTTGCAACTGGGTGATCCGCATATGGGATCAGCTATCGCAGGGGCCATGTTCGCGATCATCCTTGTCGGCGTCTGCATATACCTTTTCGGCATCCAGACCCGGATGCGCCGCTATCAACTGTGAGGGTCCAGTGATGAACAAAGCACGCCACAACCCCCTGAACACCGCCGCGATGCACGGAGCGTTGATCCTGTACACGCTGGTCGCGCTGTTCCCGGTCTTCGTCATCCTTATCAACAGCTTCAAATCCCGCCGTGCTATCTTTCGCGAACCTTTGGCTTTGCCCAGCGCCGACAGCTTCTCACTGGTCGGGTACGAGACGGTGATGAAACAGGGGGATTTCTTCCTGTATTTCCAGAACTCAATGATAGTTACTGTTGCGTCGTTGTTCTTTGTTCTTCTGTTCGGGGCCATGGCGGCCCACGCCTTGTCGGAGTACCGGTTCAAGGGCAACCTTGTGATGGGCCTTTATCTTGCATTGGGGATCATGATTCCGATTCGCATCGGCACTGTCGCGATCCTTGAGATGATGGTGGCAACCGGGTTGGTGAACACGCTCTGGGCATTGATCCTTGTATATACCGCACAAGGGTTGCCGTTGGCTGTGTTCATCCTGTCCGAATTCATGCGGCAGGTCAGTGACGATCTGAAGAATGCAGGCCGCATCGACGGGCTGTCGGAATACACGATCTTTTTCCGGCTGGTTCTGCCTTTGGTCCGACCGGCGATGGCGACGGTTGCCGTGTTCAACATGATCCCGATCTGGAATGACCTGTGGTTCCCGCTGATCCTTGCCCCGGCCGAGGAAACCAAGACGCTCACGTTGGGCAGCCAGGTCTTTATCGGGCAGTTCGTGACCGACTGGAACGCGGTTCTGTCGGCCCTGTCGATGGCAATCCTGCCGGTGCTTGTCCTCTACGTCATCTTCTCGCGTCAACTGATCCGAGGCATCACGTCAGGAGCTGTCAAATGACCAAAGTTCTGATCGCTGGCCTTGGCAATATGGGGCTGAGCCACGCCTTGGCCCATCACAATCACCCGGACGCAGAAATCGTCGGGCTGGTGAACCGATCCGGTCGCGTGGATTACCCCGACCTCGCAGGGTATCGCGCCTTTTCGGACTTCGGCGTCGCGCTGTCCGAGACTAACCCCGATCTGGTCGTGATCGCCACCTATTCTGACAGCCACGCGGATTTCGCCTGCGCCGCGATGGAAGCTGGCGCGCATGTATTCGTGGAAAAGCCCTTGGCGACCAACGTGGCAGACGCGCGGCGTGTCGTGGAAACCGCCACACGGCTGAATCGAAAGCTGGTGGTCGGCTATATCCTACGCCATCACCCGTCGTGGATGCGCCTGATTACTGAGGCGCGGGATCTGGGTGGACCATATGTTTTCCGCCTGAACCTGAATCAACAATCCTCAGGCGCGGAGTGGGAAACGCACAAGGCTCTCATGCAGACGACCTCACCCATCGTGGATTGCGGCGTTCACTATGTCGACGTGATGTGCCAGATCACGGACGCACAGCCTGTCCGCGTGCATGGGATGGGGCTTCGCCTGTCTGACGAAATCGCCCCGGACATGTACAATTATGGCCAGTTTCAGGTGATCTTCGAGGATGGATCAGTGGGCTGGTACGAGGCGGGCTGGGGTCCGATGATGTCGGAAACCGCATTCTTCGTGAAAGACATCGTCTCGCCCCACGGGTCGGTTTCGATCACGGACGGGAACAAAGGCGCGTCGGCTGATATCGACGGACACACCAAGGTCGGCGGCTTGCTGGTTCATACCCCGCAGGGCGACCGGACCATCGAAATGCCGGATGAGCCTGGCCATCAGGAACTCTGCGATGCTGAACAGGCGTATATGCTGCGCGCCATCGCCGAAGATATCGATCTGACACGCCATATGAATGACGCCGTCCAATCCCTCGCCATTTGTTTGGCCGCGGATGAAAGCATCCGCACCGGCCAGCCCGTTTCCCTTGAGGAGCCCGCAAAATGACTGCCTTGACTCTTACCAACGTGAACAAGTCCTTTGGAAACGTGCATGTTTTGAAAGACATCACTCTTGAGGTCGAAGAAGGTGAATTTGTCGTCTTTGTTGGCCCCTCGGGCTGCGGCAAGTCCACCCTGTTGCGCGTGATCGCGGGGCTTGAGGATGCGTCCTCGGGCGAGATCAACATTGACGGACAGCAGGTCAATCTGGTGCCGCCGTCCAAACGTGGGATCGCCATGGTGTTCCAGAGCTATGCGCTCTACCCCCATCTCAGCGTGCGCGGGAATATGACGCTGGCCCTGAAGCAGGAAAGACAGCCCAGGGCGGTGATCGAAGAGCGCGTGGCCAATGCCAGCCGCATGCTGAACCTTGAACCCTATCTGGATCGCTACCCGTCGGAACTGTCCGGCGGTCAACGGCAGCGCGTGGCTATTGGGCGCGCCATCGTGCGCGAACCCAAGCTGTTCCTGTTTGACGAACCGCTGTCGAATCTGGACGCCGCCCTGCGGATGAACACGCGGATCGAGATCGCGAACCTGCACCGGGCCCTGGATGCCTCGATGATCTATGTGACCCACGATCAGACCGAAGCGATGACGCTGGCCGACAAGATCGTCGTGCTGCGCGATGGGCGGGTTGAACAGATCGGCAGCCCGATGGAGCTTTACAACAACCCGGCCAATCAGTTCGTCGCGGGGTTTCTAGGCTCACCTTCCATGAACTTCCTGCCCGAGGGGCTTTTGCAGGGCGGCGGTCAAACCACCATCGGCATCCGCCCTGAAGACCTGTTTTTGTCTGATGACGGGCCGCTGGTTGCGCAGGTCAGCCATGTCGAAAAACTGGGCGGGGATACAAATGTCATCGCCAAGGTTAACGAGCATGCTGTGACTGCACGCTTGTTTGGACAGCATTCAATTTCCGAAGGTCAGGAACTGCGCTTTGCCTATGCTGCGGACAAAGCCTATCGGTTTGATACGGAAGGGCGACGTTTGCTCTGAGTTTCGGCTGGCCATTCGTTTTTCGCAAGGCGATTTCTGAAAGTTTCGCTGCAACACCCGACCTGCGCCGAACGGGCGATTCATCGTGCCGTTTCGCCGCACTCTGGCTTTCTGCAGCATGAAGCATATCTTTTACACTGCTGTTATCAGGTCGTCACACTCCCGACCTAAGTCCGTCTCATTCTTTTTCAGACAGCCAGGAGCCATCCGTGAAAAACGTTGATCTCACAACTATGTCCGCCGACGACTGGGACGAGCTGCACTTCCCCCGCCCCGAGGAAAACGATTTTGACCTCGTTGTTGAACGCGCCATCTCGCGTCGTGGTTTTTTGGGCGGCGTGCTGGCCTTTGGATCGGGCGCAGCAGCCATGGGTGCCGGCCTTTTGGGGTCGACCGCAGCCCACGCCATCAGCGCCTCGCGCTTTGCTTTCACTCCGATCCCAGCACAGACAGACGGTGCCGTTCATGTGCCCGAAGGGTATGAGTGGAAAATGCTGATGCGCTGGGGCGACCCGCTATTCTCGGCGGCCGATGGCTATGACGTCACCGAAGGTGGCCCGGTCGAGAACTCCGACATGGTTTTTGGTGAAAACACGGATGGGATGGAGACATTCTCGTTCAAGGGTCATGAGCTGATTGCGATCAACCATGAATATCCAAACCTCAACATCAACTTGCCCGCCGCGCAAGAAGGTGTCCCGGCCAGTGCCGACGATGTTCTGAAACTCCAGAACATTCAGGGCGTGACTGTCATGGAAATCGCTGAAGGTGCAGACGGATGGTCGGTCGTCCAAGACAGCCCCTTCAACCGCCGTATTCACCACAACACCCCGATGAAGATCGTGGGCCCCGCAGCTGGGCACGATCTGCTAAAGACCAAAGCCGATCCAACCGGCACCGCATCGCTGGGCACCATGAACAACTGCGGTTCGGGCAAGACGCCGTGGGGTACCTATCTGACCTGCGAAGAGAATTTTAACGGCTACTTCGGCTCGACCGATGAAAACGCCAGCTACGACCCGAAAGTCGCCGAGGGCTTCGCGCGGTATGGCATCAAAGCAGAAAGCTGGAATTTCTACGAGCTGTTCGATCCGCGTTTTGACACGTCGAAAAACCCCAATGAGCCGCACCGCGCTGGCTGGATCGTGGAAATCGACCCGACAAAACCGGACAGCACGCCGGTCAAGCACACCGGCCTGGGCCGTTTCAAACACGAAAATGCCGAGGTGACACTGGCCGCTGACGGTCGCGTGGTCGTCTACATGGGCGATGATGAGCGCGGCGAATACTTGTACAAATTTGTCTCGAACGACACCTATCGACCGGGTGCTGAGACCGAGGGTCTGCTGAACGACGGAACGCTTTATGTCGCCAAGTTCAACGACGACGCGACCGGCGAATGGCTGCCCCTGACCCCGGAAACCACCGGTATGGACGCGGCCGAGATTCTGATTTTCACCCGCATGGCTGCATCGGCTGCGGGCGGCACCACCATGGACCGTCCCGAATGGGTGGCCTCAAGCCCGGTCGCGGTGGAAGCTTACTGCTGCCTGACAAACAATAAGAACCGCGGTGTGAAGCCCAATGCCGGTGGCGACGACACCGCAGTCAACGGGCCCAACCCGCGAGAGGCTAACAAGTATGGTCAGATCGTGCGCTGGCGTCCGTCGAATGACGATCATGCCTCTGAGAGCTTTGACTGGGATCTGTATGTCATGGCGGGCAATCCGGCGGTGCATTCAGATGAGCGCGCCGGGTCGGCGAATGTCAACGAAGGCAACCTGTTCAACTCGCCTGACGGCATGGCCATCGACTCAACCGGCCTGGTCTGGATTCAGACGGACGGCAATGATGACAACGAAGAAGACTTCGCTGGCAACGGCAACAACCAGATGTTGGTCGGCGACCCGGTCACAGGTGAAATCGCTCGTTTCATGACCGGACCGAATGGCTGTGAGGTCACAGGTCTGGCCTGGTCAACCGATCTGAGGACCATGTTTGTTGGCATTCAGCACCCAGGCAGCAACTGGCCGGATGGCGGTACGCCGCGGTCGGCGGTGATTGCGATCAAGCGTTCTGACAACGGCCTGGTTGGTTAAATCTTTCTGAAGCGCCCCCAAGCCAAGCGGCTTAGGGGGCGTTTTTTTCATCAAATATCCTGACCCGGCGGCTCCAATGGTCCGCCGGTCGCCAGCAAGTGACGTTCGGATAGCCACGGGTTCAGTTCCAGCGCCTCGTTCAAAGCCTCGCGCGCTTCTTCGATCCGTCGCAAACCCAACAGTGTCAGCGCGCGGCCACTTATGGCAGCAACGTGGTTCGGGGACAGCTCGATGGCCTTGTCCAGATCGGGCAATGCGGCTTTAAAGTCGTGCCGCAGGTAATTTGCAAATGCGCGCTGATTGTACCCTTCGGCGTAAGACGGGCAGTAAGCGATCAGCTTGTTGAAATCTTCAATCGCACCCGACAAGTCCGATGCTCTGAGGCGCGACATACCCCGGTCCAGCACCGTTTGTGCACTTTGATCCGGCGCGTCGGCCCAGAATTCCCACAATTGGCTCGACAGGGCGCGGGCAGCCTGTTCAGTGTCGGCCTGTTGGATTTGCGCCAGCACGCCGCTGATGCCATCGGTATGATCCGGGGCGGCGGGGCAGTCCTGAGCATTTGCGGCTGAAGACACGATGAGAAGGATTGAGGCGACGGCGATCTGTTTCATACACCAAAAGTGACGCCGTCAGTTCATTCGTCAACCCATCCCGTCAAGCGCCCCTGAAACGCCTGTTTCTTTCACGGCCTCCATCGCAACAAAAGTTGACGTGTTGGCGACATGCGGAAGGGACGAAATCTTTTCGGCCAGAACCGCGCGGTATTCCGACATCGAGCCTGTTCGGATTTTCAGCAGATAGTCGAAATTCGACGCAATCATATGGGCTTGCTCGATCTCTGCCACTTTGCGCACCGCTGCATTGAACTCGGCCAGTGCCTTTTCGCGCGTATCGGTCAGGCGGACCTCGACAAAGGCAACATGGTCCAGCCCAAGGCGGATCGGATCCAGCAAAGCGCGGTAGCCGGCGATGATCCCTTCGGATTCAAGCCTTTTTACCCGCGCTTGAGTTGGCGATTTCGACAATCCGATGCGCCGTGCAAGATCAGCGACCGAGATGCGCCCATCCTCGGCCAGAATCTTCAGGATCAAACGGTCAAACCGATCCAGATCGGGACGGTTCATTTGCATTGCCACACCTCAAAATTTCAGGTCAATCGCCTGTCAGAATCGAGATTTAAACCGACTGTCCTGAAAAATCGACTGTATACTCTACAAAAGCCCGGAGGATACATGACACACAGCCTGCGCACGCATATCGACGGTCAGACCTATGCCGATCAGTCCGTTATTCTCGACCATTTGATCAAGCAGGCCGACCTGTCCAAGGCCGACCGCGCCGCTATTTGCGCAACTGCAGCGCAGTTGGTGCGCGACATCCGCTCAAGCACCTCGCCCGGAATGATGGAGGTATTCCTTGCGGAATACGGCCTGTCCACCGACGAGGGCGTTGCGCTGATGTGCCTGGCCGAGGCGCTGTTGCGCGTACCTGACGCCGACACGATCGACGCGTTGATCGAGGATAAGATCGCGCCGTCGGACTGGGGCAAGCATCTGGGCCGGTCCTCGTCTTCGTTGGTCAATGCATCGACTTGGGCGCTGATGCTGACGGGCAAGGTGCTGGATGAGGGGAAAACCTCTCCGGTCAGCGCGCTGCGGGGGGCGATAAAACGGCTGGGAGAGCCGGTTATTCGCACCGCTGTGGGCCGCGCGATGAAGGAAATGGGGCGGCAATTCGTTCTCGGCGAATCCATCCAGTCCGCGATGGACCGCGCCCGCGGGATGGAGGCTAAGGGATACACCTATTCCTACGACATGCTGGGCGAAGCAGCACGCACCGAGGCCGACGCGGCCCGCTATCACCTGTCTTACTCGCGCGCGATTGCGGCGATTGCAGACGCCTGCACCCATGACGACATCCGCGCAAATCCGGGGATATCAGTGAAATTGTCAGCCCTGCATCCGCGATATGAATTGGCGCAGGAAAAACGGGTGATGGATGAGCTGGTCCCTCGACTGCGGGCGCTGTGCCTTCTTGCTAAGGCTGCCGGTATGGGATTGAACGTAGACGCCGAAGAAGCAGACCGTCTTTCACTGTCCCTACAGGTGATCGAGGCGGTGATGGCCGAACCTGCGCTGGCCGGGTGGCACGGTTTCGGGATCGTTGTTCAGGCCTATGGCCCGCGCGCCGGAGTCGTGCTTGATACACTGTACGAAATGGCCGCGCGGCATGATCGTCAACTGATGGTACGGTTAGTCAAGGGCGCGTATTGGGATACAGAGATCAAGCGCGCCCAAGTCGAAGGCGTCGATGGCTTCCCGGTGTTCACACAGAAGGCGGTCACCGATGTCTCGTATATCGCCAATGCGCGCAAGCTGTTGGGCATGACCGACCGGATTTACCCCCAGTTCGCGACCCATAATGCCCACACAGTCAGTGCCATCTTGCATATGGCCGACGGGCAGCCGTTCGAATTTCAGCGCCTGCACGGGATGGGCGAGACCTTGCACCGTATCGTGAAGGATCAAAGCAAGACCCGCTGCCGTATCTACGCACCGGTAGGGGCGCATCGAGACCTTCTGGCCTATCTGGTGCGGCGTCTTTTGGAGAACGGCGCGAACTCGTCTTTCGTGAACCAAATTGTGGACGAGAATGTGCCACCGGAAACCGTGGCTGCAGATCCGTTCGACGCAATCCACAAGCCGAAACCGCACCTGCCAACTGGCCCCGAATTGTTTCAGCCCGAGCGGCCAAATTCCATGGGGTTCGACCTGCATCACACACCCACGCTTGACAAGATCGACGCCGCCCGTGATGCGTTTCGCGCGCATCAGTGGCAAGCACAGCCAATTTTGTCCGAAATGGCGCATCCAGAAGCTGGCCAGCCTATTCTGAACCCGGCGCAACCCTTGGATCGACCCGGCGCAGTCGCCCCGGCCAGCTCGCGCGATGTTGAACTGGCTCTTGCCTCCGCCTGCCCCTGGCAATCCCCCGCGGCCGAGCGTGCACGGATCTTGAACAAGGCTGCCGACCTCTATGAAACCCATTTCGGAGAGTTATTCGCGCTTCTAGCCCGTGAGGCGGGTAAGTCCGTTCCCGATGCAGTTGCTGAACTGCGCGAGGCGGTGGACTTCCTACGCTATTACGCGGCAAATATCCCCGATGCTGATCCGGCAGGTACTTTTACCTGCATCAGCCCATGGAACTTCCCACTGGCGATTTTCACCGGCCAAATCTCGGCTGCTTTGGCGACCGGCAACGCGGTTTTGGCCAAGCCTGCCCCGCAGACGCCGCTGATCGCGCATCGGGCTGTGCAACTGATGCACGAGGCCGGAGTACCGCGCGACGCGCTGCAATTGCTTCCCGGTGGTCCGTCGGTCGGGGCCGCGCTGACATCTGATCCGCGCGTGTCGGGGGTGGCGTTTACCGGATCGACGGCCACCGCCCTGAAAATCCGAGCGGCGATGGCCGAACATATGCGGCCGGGCACGCCCTTGATCGCAGAAACAGGCGGGTTGAACGCAATGATCGTGGATAGCACCGCCCTGCCCGAGCAAGCTGTGCAAGCCATCATCGAAAGCGCGTTTCAGTCGGCGGGGCAGCGATGCTCGGCCTTGCGGTGCCTATACGTACAGGAAGATATCGCCAAAGACCTGCTGGCCATGCTGACCGGCGCGATGGAGGCGCTGACGGTCGGTGACCCTTGGCATTTGTCAACCGATTGCGGCCCGGTGATTGACGAGGATGCCCGTCAGGGCATTGCAGATCACATTGCGCAGGCACGGGCGAAGGGGCAGGTCCTCAAAGAATTGAATACGCCGCCCGAGGGGACTTTCATCGCGCCAACCTTGATTGAAATCCCCGGCATTGCCGCGTTGGAGCGTGAAGTCTTTGGCCCCGTCCTGCATGTTGCACGGTTCAAGGCATCTGAAATTGATCAGGTCATCGCAGATATCAACGCCACCGGCTATGGACTGACCTTCGGCTTGCACACGCGCATTGACGACCGTGTACAGCACATCACCGAGGCCGTTCATGCGGGCAACATCTACGTCAATCGCAACCAGATTGGTGCAATTGTCGGATCGCAGCCCTTCGGTGGTGAGGGTCTGTCAGGCACCGGCCCCAAGGCGGGCGGGCCAAATTACATGACACGGTTCTGCAAGCCAGATCGTCAAAGCAGTACCGCAGATTGGGAAAGCACGATGAGCACGCTACCCACCCCTGAGGGACGAGCCATTGCGGTACGCACCCAATCCTTGCCCGGCCCAACGGGCGAGTCCAACCGGCTGAGCGAATTCCCTCGCACTCCCCTTCTGTGTATGGGGCCGGGTGCGGATGCTGCACAGGCGCAGGCCAAAGCGGTCGAAGCTTTAGGCGGCGCCGCCATCCGGGCAACTGGCATGATCGACCTGCACAGGTTGGAAAACGTCACCGGAGTCTCGGGCGTTCTGTGGTGGGGGGACGAAGATACCGCGCGTGAAATCGAACGCCATCTGGCCCGTCGCACAGGGCCAATCCTGCCGCTGATCCCCGGTCAGCCCGACCGCGCGCGCGTTATCGGAGAGCGTCACGTTTGTGTCGACACCACCGCTGCGGGTGGAAACGCGGCCCTGCTTGGCGGTGCGGCGTAACAGGACCTTGACGCTGGGCCGGGAAAAGCCCAGCGTCGCCCCATGTTTCCGATCCGTGACCATAATCCTTCGGGGCGCACGCCCTATGTCGTCTACCTGCTGATGGCCGCCAATATCCTGATTTTCTTCAGCTATGTCGGGATCATGGAGAACGCACGACTGATCAATCAGCTGTATTTCGACTATGCTATCATTCCAGCCCGGATCACGGACGGCTTCGCTTTCGAAACTCTTGTGACCTCGATGTTCCTACATGGTGGATGGATGCATCTGGCGGGTAACATGCTGTTTCTGTGGATTTTCGGCGACAACCTTGAAGATGAGATGGGGCACCTGCCCTTTTTGCTGTTCTACTTGGCCGCCGGTATTGGCGCGGGTCTGATCCACATTGCCTCCGCGCCGGGTTCCGTCGTTCCGACCATTGGCGCATCCGGTGCGATCGCAGGGGTGATGGGAGGGTATCTGCTGCTTTTCCCCAAGGCCCGCGTGGACGTCTTGCTGATCCTGATCGTGTATTTTCGGATTTTCACGATCCCGGCGTTTATCATGTTGGGCCTTTGGCTTGGCATCCAGTTCATTGGTAGCCTGGCCAGCAACCCTGATGAGGGCGGGGTCGCCTATTGGGCGCATACGGGTGGTTTCTTAGTGGGTCTGCTGCTGTGCATCCCCCTTTGGCTGAAACGCGGCGGACCGGGGTTTTGGAGCCGTACCCACGGCCATCCCCCCCACCCCGAACACAAGTACACGCTGACACAATCCCGCATACCCAAAATCCCGCGCAAATAGGTCCTAACCCTTCGACCTTTCCGGCAATCGGCCACCACTTAGCTCTGTGATCTCCTGCGCTGCACGGCTGACCAAGGCACCCAGCCCCGCTGCGCGGTCTTGGCTGAACCGGACAGAAGGACCCGATACTGAAACACCCGCACATGGTTCGCCGCGGTCATTGAAGATTGCGGCACCGATACAGGACATCCCCTCGTACCGTTCCTGATGGTCATGCGACCAACCCCGCGCGCGCGTTTCCGCCAGATCCGCTCGCAACCCCTCGCCGGGTAATAGCGTGAATGACGTAAAACGCTCGGCGTCCGCCGACATCACCTTGCTTGACGCTGACTCGCTCATCGCGGAAAGGATCGCCTTGCCAGCGCCAGAAGCATACATCGGTGTCCGTGCGCCAGGCGGAAAAAACGCACGGATCGGGTTGGGTGTTTCGACCTGCCCGACGAAGACGACCTCGGCACCATCCGGCACGGCGAGGTTTGCCGTTTCACCGCTCTCCTCCATCAATCGCCGCAGAATAGGACGCCCAACTTCAATCACGCTGTTTCTGCGCAGGAACGAGGCACCAGAGCGATAAGCCTCAACCCCGATCATCCATTCCTGCCGGTCATCATCAAAGGCGGCAAAACTATGCTTTTGCAATGTCGCCAGAATGCGGTGCGTGGTGGCCGTTGGAACATCTACCTCTCGGGCCAGATCGCTTAGCACGGCCCGCTCCATCCGGGCCAAGGTTGTCAGAACGTTCAGCGCCCGATCCAGTGACTGCATGGTCCCGGCCGAGCTTTCCTTGAATAGCGATTTTGGTCTGCCACGCGGTCTTTTCCGGTTTTCCATCTTTGGCTTTTCCTTTTTTGCACCGCAGGAAAATTCATACCGTTAATCTTCACCGCGAAAGTGAAAAACAAAAAGTTTCTTATTATCATATCGCTAGCATTTAAGATCCAAAAATGAAAATATTTTTCAAGAAAATTGCAAAAAGGAACCAAGTTCGTCACACTCAGGCCAAAGCAAAGGATATAGTGATGTCCAATCAGAACCCGGTTTTTATTCCCGGCCCCACAAATATTCCGGATCGGCTGCGCTTGGCGATGCAGGTCCAGACGCAAGACCACCGCGCGCCCGATTTTGTGAACACTCTTGCACCTGTTCTTGAGGGTACCAAAAAGGTATTTGGAACGACCTCTGGCCAGATCATAACCTTTCCAGCCAGTGGAACCGGAGGATGGGAGGCTGCAGTGACCAATACGCTCAGCCCCGGTGACATGGTTCTGGTGGCGCGTTACGGAATGTTCAGCCATCGCTGGATTGACTTGTGCCAACGGCATGGGCTCGATGTGCGGATTATCGAGTGCGCCTGGGGCAGCGGAGCCCCTGCGGATCAGTTCGCCAAGGCCTTGGCTGCGGACACAGCTCATCAGATCAGGGCGGTTCTGGTGACACACAACGAGACGGCAACCGGTGTGCGTTCGGATATTTCGGCGGTGCGCAAGGCGATGGATGCCAGCGACCATCCGGCGATGCTGTTTGTGGATTGCGTCAGTTCGCTTGCCTCGATGCCGTTTGCATTCGATGACTGGGGCGTTGATATCGCGGTGTCGGGTTCGCAGAAAGGTTTCATGCTGGCAACCGGCATGGCGATCCTATGCGTCAGTCCCAAGGCGCTGGCGGCCATTGAGACCGCCAAGCTACCGCGTACTTTCTTTGACTTCAAAGACATGATGAACGCAAACGCATCCGGCGGGTTCCCCTATACCCCACCACTGCAACTAATTTTTGGAATGCGCGAAAGCCTGAATATGCTGTTCGAGGAAGGCTTGGACAACGTTTATGCACGTCATACCCGGCTGGCCGAAGGTGTGCGCAAAGCCACTGCCGCATGGGGGCTGGACCTGGTGGCGCAGTCGCCCGAGCTTTACTCGGATACGGTCAGCGCGATTTATGTGCCCGAGGGCTTCGACAGCAATGCCCTGACCGATCATGCCTTTAACGCCTATGGCGTCAGTTTTGGCGTCGGCTTGGGTGAGATGAACGGCAAGGCCTTCCGCATCGGTCACTTGGGCAGTCTGACGGATGTCATGGTTCTAAGTGGTCTGGCCACTATCGAGATGGCGATGGCTGATCTGAACTACCCGATCGACCTCGGCAGCGGTGTTGCGGCGGCGCAGGAGTATTTCCGCTCGGGCCGCACGACACCCGTGAAAACCGCGGCATGAGGAGAAGCCCGATGTTGGACGCACTGACCACAGCCGATAGCCTGACCATTGCCGATATGCGTGCGGCGCACGACCGTATCCGGCCCCATATCAACTGTACACCCGTGCTACGCTCGGACTATCTGGACGATCTGACCGGTGCACGGCTGTTTTTCAAATGCGAAAACTTTCAGGAGGCAGGTGCCTTCAAGGTGCGCGGTGCTTGCAACGCGGTCTTTGGCCTCGATGAGGCGGCCGCCAAACGCGGTGTGGCCACTCATTCCTCGGGCAATCATGCGCTGAGCCTGTCTTATGCCGCCAACCGGCGTGGTATTCCCTGCAACGTGGTCATGCCACGCACGGCGCCACAGGCCAAAAAGGACGCTGTGCGCCGCTATGGTGGGATTATCACCGAATGCGAGCCCTCGACTACCTCGCGCGAGGCGGTGTTTGCCGAGGTACAGGCGCGCACGGGGGGCGAGTTCGTACACCCTTACAACGACCCACGCGTGATCGCAGGTCAAGCGACCTGTTCGGCCGAGTTGCTGGAACAAACCGACGGTCTGGACGCGGTGGTTGCGCCTATTGGCGGCGGCGGCATGATCTCGGGCACTTGCCTGACGCTTTCAAACCTTGCGCCGGAGGTTCAGATTTATGCCGCAGAACCGGAACAGGCTGACGACGCCTATCGCAGCTTCAAGGCGGGTCATATCATCGCCGATGATGCGCCAAACACTATCGCGGACGGCCTAAAGGTGCCGCTAAAGGAAAACACGTGGCACTTCGTGTCGAACTTCGTCAGCGACATCCACACCGCCAGCGAAGACGAGATTGTCGCAGCGATGAAAACCACATGGAAACACCTGCGCATCGTGATGGAGCCCAGCAGCGCCGTGCCTCTGGCAACGATCCTGAAGCACCCCGAGGTGTTCAAAGGCAAGCGTGTCGGTGTGATCATCACCGGCGGCAACGTGGATCTGGACAAATTGCCCTGGACCCGGGGTTGAGGAGGAAAACATGAACAAGCCCGTAAACATCGAACAGCTTGAGGTCGGCTTTGACATACCCGCCGCCATCGGCATGGACGTCTCCGAGATCCAGACACCCGCATTGGTTCTGGATTTGGACGCACTGGAACGCAACATCAAGAAAATGGGCGACTATGCCAAGGCCCACGGCATGCGCCACCGGGTGCACGGCAAGATGCACAAATCCGTCGATGTGGCGCGGCTTCAGGTCGAACTTGGCGGCGCGTGCGGTATCTGCTGTCAGAAAGTGTCAGAGGCCGAAGTTTTTGCCCGTGGTGGTATCAAGGACATTCTGGTCTCGAACCAGGTGCGCGATGCAGTCAAAATTGACCGACTTGCGCAAATGCCCAAGCTGGGGGCCCGAACGATTTGCTGTGTCGACGATATAGACAATGTGACAGACCTGTCCGAAGCAGCACAGCGCCACGGCGCCCAGATCGAATGTCTTGTGGAAATCGACTGCGGCGCGGGTCGCTGCGGTGTGACCACCACGCCCGACGTCATCGCCATCGCCAAGGCCATCGACGCGGCCCCGGGCCTGAAATTCGCAGGTATCCAAGCCTATCAGGGTGCGATGCAGCACTTGGACGTGTACGAAGACCGCAAGGCCAAGATCGACATCGCCGTAGCGCAAGTGAGGGACGCTGTAGACGGGTTGAAGGCCGAAGGGTTGGATTGCGATATCGTCGGCGGTGGTGGCACCGGGTCTTACTACTTCGAAAGCACCTCGGGCGTTTACAACGAGCTTCAGTGCGGCTCGTACGCGTTTATGGATGCCGATTACGGCCGCATTCTGGACAAGGACGGCAACCGGATCGACCGGGGTGAGTGGGAAAACGCCTTCTTTATACTCACCAGCGTCATGAGCCATGCCAAAGCGGACAAAGCCATCGTGGATGCCGGTCTCAAGGCGCAGTCGGTGGACAGTGGGCTTCCGGTGGTCTTTGGGCGAACGGATGTTGAATACGTCAAATGCTCGGACGAACACGGCGTAGTCGCCGACCCCCACGGCGTTCTGAAGATCAATGAAAAGCTGCATCTGGTGCCCGGCCACTGTGACCCGACCGCAAATGTCCATGACTGGTACGTGGGTGTGCGTGACGGCAAGGTCGAAGCCCTCTGGCCTGTTTCTGCACGCGGCAAAGTCTTCTAGGCGAGGGGAAGATAATGAAAGATATGTCAGGTAATGATCTGCTGATTGTCAGCGAAGACCTGTGTCAGCAGTTGGTTGGCCGCAAAGAGGCGTTCGACGCGGTACAAGACGTGTTCGCCGCGATGGCGCGCGGTGACGCGTACAACTTCCCTGTTATCCGCGAGGCGATCGGCTATGCCGATGCGCTCTACGGTTTCAAATCCGGGTTTGACCGCGCGGGTCAGGTGCTGGGCGTCAAATCCGGTGGATACTGGCCGGGAAACACCGAGAAAGGGTTGACCAACCACCAGTCCACCGTCTTTCTGTTCGACCCCGACACTGGGCGGCTGTCAGCGCTGGTTGGCGGCAACTACCTGACTGCTGTCCGCACAGCGGCGTCTGCAGCCGTGTCCATCGCCCATCTGGCCCGCAGAGACTCCAAAGTGCTGGGAATGGTCGGCGCGGGCCATCAATCCACGTTCCAGCTTCGGGCCGCCGCCGAGCATCGTGACTTTGAAAAGGTTGTCGCCTGGAACCCCCACCCCGAAATGCTGCCGCGTCTGGAAGGCGTCGCGCATGAGGTCGGACTGGAGTTTCAGGCCGTCACCCAAGAAGAGCTTGGCGCGCAGGCAGATGTCATCATTACGATCACCTCGGCTTTTGAACCCTTGTTGATGAAGGACTGGATCAAACCCGGTACCCATCTGGCATGTATGGGCACCGATACGAAGGGCAAGCAAGAGGTCGATGCTATGCTGGTGGCCCATGCCACCGTATTCACCGATGAGGTAGCGCAATCGATTACCATCGGAGAGACGCAGCACGCCGTCGCCGACGGTCAGCTGTCCAAAGACCAGATTACCCCGATCGGAGCCGTTATCAACGGCGACCACCCGGGGCGTGGGTCAGACGAAGAGATCACCCTCTTCGACGGCACCGGAGTCGGACTGCAAGACCTCGCCGTCGCATCAGTTGCCGCAAAACTCGCGGACAAAGCCGGGTTAGCAGGCCGGGCAACTCTGTAAAGCGAATCCCGAAACAAAAAAGCGCGCCTCAATCGGGCGCGCTTACTTTACCGGAACAAGCGATGGTCAGCCGCGGATTACTTTGGCGAATTGGTCAAAGATCGGCTCGTTCGAACAGATCACCTCACCATCATCAATCACGCTTCCTTCCGGATTTAAGGCCTGAACAAGGCCACCGGCTTCCTTCACGATGATGATCCCGGCGGCCAAATCCCATGCGTTCAGGCGACGCTCCCAAAAGCCTTCATAGCGGCCCGCAGCCACGTAGGCCATGTCCAGCGCCGCAGCGCCCCAGCGGCGTACACCGGCACAAACCGGCATCAAGCGGGCAAGGTCCTGCAGAGTTGCAGGCAGGTCCGAGCGGCCACCAAAAGGCAGACCGGTCGAGAAAATGCACTCGATCATGCGGTGACGGCCCGAGACGCGAATGCGGGTGTCATTCATCCACGCGCCCTCGCCTTTTTCGGCAAAGAACATCTCATCCTTAGCGGCGTCATAGATCACGCCAGCCACGATCTTGCCCTTGTGCTCCAAAGCGATAGAGATCGCCCAATGCGGCAGGCCGTGCAGGAAGTTCGTCGTGCCATCCAACGGATCAACGATCCAGCGGCGGGTTGGGTCCTCGCCATCGATGGCGCCGCCCTCTTCGGCGAGCCAGCCATAGGTTGGACGCGCACCAAGCAATTCCTCTTTTAGGATCGCCTCGGCGGCGATATCGGCCTTTGAAACAAAGTCGCCTGCGCCTTTCATCGACACCTGAAGGTTCTCGACTTCACGAAAATCCTTGACCAAAGAACGCCCCGCCTTGCGCGCGGCTTTGATCATGATGTTGAGGTTTGCACTGCCAACCATTGTCCAAAGGCTCCTGTCCGGTCAAACCGCGCGTATACTGGGGCAATGCGACCTTGCCAAGAGGAATGATGCGCATAGCTGACCGGCGTTTGGCACCTACTGCGCTTGTAGCTTGCGCGCCTCGCTACCGGCCAATTCGATCAGTTCTTGCACGTAAGGTTTTTCAAGGTCTTCAGTACGCACCGCTGCGTACAGCCTGCGGGTGATTCCGTTCTTGGTCAGCGGTCGCGTGACATAGTCGGAATTGTACTTGACCTCACGCACTACCCAATCAGGCAGCACCGAAACACCACGGTTTGACGCGACCAGCAACAGGATCACCGCAGTCAGTTCGACTTGACGGATCGCTGCAGGCTCAACCCGAGCGGGGATCAGCAACTGGCTGAACACATCTAGACGTGTACGCTCAACCGGATAGGTGATCAGAGTCTGGCCGCGGAAATCATCGGCATCAATGTACTTTTTCTGCGCCAGCTTATGTGACGAGGCGGCAACAAAAACCGCTTCGTAATCAAACAGTTCAATAAATTCGACGCCCGGCAGGCTTTCGGGGTCGGATGAGATTACAAGGTCAACCTCTTCTTTTTGCAATGCAGGCAGCGCATCAAACGCAAGGCCGGGACGGATATCAACGTCCACATCCCCCCAGGATTTCCGGAAAGCCTCTAGCACGGGGAACAACCACTCAAAACAGGCATGACATTCGATAGCGATGTGCATGCGACCGGTACGACCATCCCGAAGGGACGAAAATTCCTGTTGCGTCGCCTCGACTTGCGGCAAAATCTGCTCGGCCAAACGCAACAGCCGCAACCCTGCCGCTGACAGCTTCATTGGCTTGGACCGGCGCAGGAACAGCTCGACCCCGGCCTGATCCTCCAGCCCCTTGATCTGATGGCTTAATGCGGACTGAGTGATGTTCAACTGATCCGCCGCACGGGCCAGGCCACCGCATTCATGGATGGCCTTGATCGTACGCAGGTGCCGGAATTCAATGTGCATTGCAGTAAGACTCATGTTGTTCTTGAGTAATATGAGTTTGTCTCACAATGCTCAAACTGGCACAAGGGGTACAGATTGGACCTGTGAGGCAGACATGACGAAACCAGAGATTTCATTCGAGTTTTTCCCGCCGCAAACGCTCGAGGCCTCATTCCGCCTGTGGGATACCGTTCAGACCTTGGCTCCGCTTGAGCCGCGCTTTGTGTCCGTTACTTATGGCGCTGGTGGTACGACCCGCGAACTGACCCGCGATGCTGTGTCCACCTTGCACAAATCTTCCGGCCTGCCGGTGGCCGCGCACCTGACCTGTGTTGATGCCTCGCGCCAGGAAACGCTGGAGATCGCAGATACTTTTGCGGCCGCCGGCGTGCAGGATATCGTTGCGTTGCGTGGTGATCCGCCGAAAGGTCAGGATCGGTTCGTGCCACATCCCGACGGGTTTGCGCATTCGGTCGAACTGATCGAAGCTCTGGCCAACACCGGGAAATTCAACATTCGCGTCGGTGCTTATCCCGACCGGCACCCCGAGGCGCAGGATTTCACCGCTGATATCGACTGGCTCAAAGCCAAGTTTGATGCGGGTGCCGACGAAGCCCTGACCCAGTTCTTTTTCGAGGCAGAGACTTTTTTCCGCTTTCGCGACGCGTGCGAAAAGGCCGGAATTGACAAACCCATCGTGCCCGGCATCCTGCCCATCGAAAACTGGAAAGGGGCCCGCAACTTTGCCCGCCGCTGCGGGGCGCATATTCCGGCCTGGATTGAGAGTGCTTTTGAAAAGGCGCTTCGAGATGATCGCGAAGACCTGCTGGCCACTGCCTTGTGCACCGAACTATGCTCGGATTTGATCGAGGGCGGCGTGGACAAGCTGCACTTCTACACCCTGAATCGACCAGAACTTACGCGTGACGTCTGCTTTGCCCTGGGCATTACGCCTAGGGCCGCCTTGCAGAACGTCGCCTGAGGCAATCCCCTGTTGGTCACTTTGCCCGGAACCCATTGAGGTTCTGGGCTTTTTGCGACGTCTCAGATCATTCTCTCGCACCATGAATATGTAAACAATCCCCTAAAACAAACAGTTACTGTCCCCGTGGCGAGGATAAAAATTCGCTAAAGTTTGACAAATTCAAAGGCCTCCGCACACTGAGGGTGTTGTATTTGTTTAACGAGTTATTTGGGTATGGAGCCTGTTGAAAAAATTAATGCCCGCGCTGACGCGCTTGGGGCACTTGGACTGGACCAGACCGCCGGATCCGATGATATCCGGGACGCCTGGCGACACATAGCCTTTCACGCACATCCCGATCACAAGAATGGCGACTGCACGCATTTTGCCCGCGCCAAGGAAGCCTATGATTTCTTGCGCCGCGAAGGCCTGACAACCAAAGGCCCGACCACCGGCAAACCGCGTCGCCCAAAGCTGCGCAAGCGTGTGATTGAGCTGGAGAGCGCAGATATCGACGCCTGCCGCGTGTTGTTGAACACAGCTTTGGCGCACAGTTCAGATCAATCTGACGTGGCGTCGCCCAAGCAAAACGAAACGGACTCGGACCATGTTCCGGAAGCCGTGGGATTTTATGGCCGCCATTTGACATATTTCGTTCCCACGCCCGTCTGTGAAGGATCGAACCGGGTGGCGTTGCCGACCTCTTTCCTGGCCTCAGCACGGCGCACGGAAACCGAAGTACTGAGCTTTCAGGCCAAAGATGCGGGCCCGGGCGAGGTCGTAGTGCCGGAAGCGATTATCACGTCCAAATTTCCGGGCGCAAAAAGCGTCCGCATAAAATTCGACGCGGATCAACGGATGCGGGACGATTTCTGGTTGCCGAACTGAATCGAAAAACCCGGCCAAGAGACGGCCGGGTTTATCCTTCGCAAAGCCCCAATTAGTTCGAAACTGGGCCTTCGGACGTAAATTTTGGGATAACCCTGGTCGATGCTGCATCACCTTCGAGTCCCGGCCAATTGCCTTCGGCAATGTTGATATTTCCGGGGACATCTTCTTCCCAGAAACCAACAACAACATCTGTGATATTTAGATAAAGTTTATCGTCAACGATCCGCCACAGGTTCGGATTTGCCGGAACCTTGCCTCCTTTTGATACGCCATATGCGCAGTGGCCATCATACTGGGGAGCGTAGTAAGCTGGATTTTCAAGGAATTTATCCCGGTTTTCCTCGGTCGCGAACGCCCATGTCGCACCATTGTATTCCGCAGTGATATCGGCATGGCCGCGCACGGCCTCGGGCTGAGACTGACCGACAGGTGCCTGATCAAGGCTGCGATAGGCCACAACATCATAGCCCGAAACGGCAAAGCCGGTGCCGTCCACATATTGATCACCGGCAAATGCCGGAACGGCAAGGGTCAGAGCAGTCGCTAGGGTCAGGGCGAAGCGTTTCATGCAGTTAATCCTTTTATCCACTAGAGTTGGCATCTGTTGAAAGGATACGCCTTTTTATTCTTTTGGGCAGTCCCGCTCGCGCCGGTGTGACCGCTAAAGAGGAAACGTTAGGCCTGCGCACCCAAATGTTACAAAACTAACCGAGCGTCCGGGGTTGGACTCGGGGCGTTGCAATATTAGCTGTTTGGTTTGACTGACCTGTAAACCGAACTTTGCTGAGAAAGAGACCATATGACCGACCAATCCCAGTATGAACCCCCCAAAGTCTGGACATGGGACAGTGAAAGCGGCGGGCAATTTGCCAATATCAACCGTCCCATTGCTGGTGCCACCCACGATAAGGACCTGCCGGTCGGAAAACACCCACTGCAGCTCTACTCTCTGGCGACCCCCAATGGCGTCAAAGTGACCGTGATGCTTGAGGAGTTGCTGGCACTGGGGCACGAAGGCGCAGAATATGATGCCTGGCTGGTCAAAATCGGTGACGGTGATCAGTTCAGCTCGGGTTTTGTCGGGGCCAACCCGAACTCGAAAATTCCTGCACTATGGGACCGTTCAGGCGACACGCCTGTCCGTGTGTTTGAAAGCGCATCGATTCTCTTCCATCTGGCTGAGAAATTTGGCGCCTTCCTTCCAGAATCCGGACCTGAGCGCACAGAAGTCATGAATTGGATATTCTGGCAAATGGGCAGCGCGCCTTATCTTGGTGGCGGGTTTGGTCATTTCTACGCCTATGCCCCAGAGAAAATGGAATATCCGATCAACCGCTTCACGATGGAAACCAAGCGGCAGTTGGATGTGTTGGACCGGCAGTTGGCCGAAAACACTTACGTCGCAGGCGAGGACTATACGATTGCCGACATGGCAATCTGGTCCTGGTATGGCCAATTGGTTTTGGGTCGCCTCTACAGCGCGGCCGAATTCCTGGACGTTGGATCCTACAAAAACGTGATGCGTTGGGCCAAAGCGATCGACGAACGGCCCGCCGTAAAACGGGGCCGGATGGTCAACCGCACGTTTGGCGAACCTGAAACCCAACTGCACGAGCGTCACGACGCCAGCGATTTCGAAACCCGTACCCAGGATAAGCTGGAACCCGCCGCAGAATAGCGTGAACGCCCCGCGGTCCAGTGGGTCGCGGGGTTTTCTTACTTCAGCACAGGTGGTTTTTCCGGATCACGACCCGGAGCAACCTGTTCCACAACGCGCCGCTCAGGCTTTGGCAGGTCGAACCGCAGACCAACCCGCGCCAGTGCCGCTGCCGCCGGATCATCCGGTTTAAAGAACCCGACATCCATCGCACCCGCTTCGATCCCTGAAAATGTCAGGGCTTCCGAGGCGGCTTTGGCCAAAGCGGGCTCGGCCCCTTCGACCGCACCGACGAATCCAAGCAAATGCCCCGATCCCCCGTCTTCCGCCTTGGTTCCCACCAGAAACGCGGACTCGGCCAGACCAACGGCTGTGGCCAGCTTTGCATCCAGCGCCTTTAGCAGGTCTTCCGGCAGGCCAACGGGTGGAAGGAACTGGGCCAGACGCTGTTGAACCTCTTCCGGTGCATGTTCCAATGTAGACGCGAGCCACCCCAACGCCTCGGCCGGGATCAGCATCGACGACGGCGCGACCTCAAGGTTCAGGCCCAGACCGATCCCCTGCCCCGACAGCATCGACGACAAGACCCGCCCCGACAGGGCCACATACGGCACGGGTCGTTCGGCGAAACGGCCCAGCCTGTCCTCACGGTCGAAGGCCAGAACAAAGCGGCCATCAGCGACATCGAACAACTCGGGCGAGATGCTTTCGCCCTGCGCCTCTTCGGTCAGCATCAAAAACAGCTCGCTATCCGCAAGGCGCTCAAAAAAGCGCAAGCGCGCTGCATCGTCTTGCGGGTTGGCCTCCATGGCGGCATGCGCTGAATCAAGCGCCGTTGTATCAGTCATTCAAAACCTCTTGGACCCGCGCACGCAAAACCGGCAGAAGTTCTGCTTCGAACCACGGGTTTTTCTTCAGCCATGCCGTATTGCGCCAGGATGGATGAGGCAAGGGAAAGACACGCGGCGCATAGTCCCGCCAGCGCTGCACCGTATTCGTGACCGACCCTTGAACACCCATATGAAACTTTTGCGCGTGGCCACCAACCATCACGGTCAGTGGCACCTCTCCAAGCGTATGCATAACCCTTTCATGCCACGTCTTGCCACAGATGCGCGGCGGGGGCAGGTCAGCTTTTCGCTCATTATACCCCGGAAAGCAAAAGGCCATCGGAACAATCGACACGCGCGTGCGGTCATAAAAAATGGTTTCGTCAATCCCCAACCACTCACGCAGGCGGTCGCCCGAAGGATCGGTGAACGGACGCCCCGAGGCATGAACGCGCGCGCCCGGCGCTTGGCCGGCAATCAGCAAGCGCGCGCCAGAGCTGAACCAGACCACCGGTCGCGGCTCGTGCGCTGTATGCGTGGCGCGGAACTTTTCTGCACATATTTGGCAGGCCTCTATCTCTTCCTGTAACGAATTCATCAGATCGAAAGACTTCCTGCATCACATGGTTTGACGGTTGAAAGGAAAGATAGTCAACAGACAGCCAGGGTCCAACAGGTTCAAATGTCACAAAAACGAAAAGGCGGCTTTGCTGGACATTGATCATTTGTTTCAAAATTCGACATACTGTAGCCAAGACAGACCCATAAGGTGGCCGCGCTTGCCTCAGCCTGAGCGGTAAACCAAACAAACGTCAGGGCAGCAGGCCGAGAATGCTTGAGTTTGAGAATGTCAGTAAGTCCTTCTGGACCGGGACCCGCCGCAAGGTGATTCTGGACAGGGTTTCGTTCCGGATTGAGCTGGGGCGCTCAATTGGCATTCTCGCGCCAAATGGAACCGGGAAAACGACGCTGATCAACATGATGGCCGGACTTGAAAAACCGGATGAGGGCGTGATCAGAAAGAACTGCAGGGTTTCTTTTCCGATGGGGTTTTCGGGCGGTGTCGCAAAAAAACTCTCGGCCCTGGAAAACGCGCGCTATATCGCCAAGATCTACGGGATGGACCCCGATTATGTCGAAGCCTATTGCAACTGGCTGTGCAATCTGGGTGAGTATTTTACTCAACCGCTCGGCACATATTCAACCGGTATGCGGGCGCGCTTTACCTTTGCGCTGATGCTGGCGCTGGACTTCGACATGTATCTGATTGACGAAGGCATGCCGGCGTCGACCGATGTCGAATTCAACCAAAAAGCCGGTGACATTCTGAAAGAGCGGCTGCGGACGACAACATTGGTGATCGTGTCCCACAACCCCAAAGTTCTTGAAAAATTTGCGCAGGAAGCAGCCGTTCTTCTGAATGGCCATCTTTACATGTTCGACACCTTGGAAGAGGCGAAGCAGCTATATGACTACCAAACCCAAGGCTAAAAAATACCGCTGGCGCCGCAGCCGACAGGACCCGGCCTCGGCTGATGCCCGCGCTGACGCGATTTCGCGTATCAGAGCGGCGACGCAACCGGCCGAGGCGGCGAATGATTCAGCACCGGCGACGGATATCGAGACGATCAAAAGCGAAGGTTTGACTGGCCGGCAGTTGCGCGTAGCAAGGCGCCTTGCGCAGAAAAATGGGCTTCAGGCAACGTCGGACTACGACGCGGTGCGGCTTTTGCGTCTGAAGGGCATAAATCCTTTCGAACGGGCCAACCTTCTGGATCTGGCTGCCAGTAAGAAAAACCCCGAAGAACAGGCAAGGGACAAGATCAAGATTCAGCTGCCGCAGACGGTCACGGAACAACCGCAGATCCTACCTGGCCCCAACCTAAGCCCCGCGGAACGGCGCAATCTTGAGATTGGACAGATACAGAAGGACATCGCGCGCCGCCGCAGACGAAAGCTGTTTGCCCTGTTTGCGCGGTTGACCGCCTTTGTCCTGCTACCGACGTTGATTGTGGGCACCTATTTCTACAGATACGCAACACCTATGTACGCCAGCAAATCTGCCTTTTCGATCTTGCAGGCAGATGGTGGTGGGGCTGCTTTTGGCGGGTTTCTTGCGGGGACGCAATTCGCCACAGCGCAGGACTCGGTCGCAACACAGGAATTTCTTGAATCCAAAGATGCACTCGTACGACTAGAGCAGGACACAAACTTCTCGGAGATCTTCAAGCAGGAGTGGATAGATCCGATCCAACGCCTGCCACAGGACGCATCGCTAGAAGAAACCCACAAGCTGTTCAGACGGATGATAACCATCGGGTACGACCCAAGCGACGGGATCATCCGAATGGAAGTCGCGGCACCAAGTCCTGAAGTGTCGGTCAAGTTGTCCGAGCGCCTGCTGTCCTACGCAGAGGAGACCATAAACGGGTTGAGCGAGTTGAAACGCGAAGACCAGATGCGCGATGCAATCGCCACGTTCGAAAGCGCACAGCAAGAACGCAGAAAAGCGCAGGAAGCCCTGATTGAACTGCAACTACAGGGTGCCGTTCTGGACCCTGAAAACGTGATTGCAGGCCTTCGCATGCGGATCAACGCGATCGAAGTTGAGCTGCAGGAAAAGGAACTGCAATTGGCCGCGCTGATGGACAATTTGCGCCCGAACCAGGCCAAAGTGGATGGCGTTCGCGCCGACATTCAGCGCCTTGAGGCAGTTCTGGCCGAACTGAACGCTGAAATGGTTGACGTCTCGGCTGGCGAGAATTCATTGGCACGGCTGAGCGTTCGAATTCAGATGGCGCAGGCCGACCTCGCGGCGCGGGACTTGATGATGCAAACCGCAATGGAGCAGGTGGAAAACACCCGCACCGAGGCAAACCGCAAAGTTCGCTATCTGACAGTGTCCGTGAACCCGGTTGCCAGTGAAGAACCCACCTACCCACGCAAGTTCGAAAATACGATTTTGGCTTTCCTGTTATTTGCTGGTATCTACCTGATGATCTCGCTTACCGCGTCGGTCCTTCGTGAACAGGTATCCTCGTAAGACACATGAAACATGTAAAAATCTCCGACCTCACGGTCGGCAATGATCTGCCTCTGACGATCATTGCCGGCCCTTGCCAGCTTGAAACCGCCGATCACGCCCAAATGATCGCCGGTAAAATGAAAGAGGCCTGCGATGCCGCCGGTGCGCAGTATGTCTTCAAGGCCTCGTACGACAAAGCCAACCGGACGTCTTTGACCGGCAAACGAGGCATGGGGATAGACGCCGGGTTGAAGGTTCTGGACGACATCCGCAAAGGGATGGGCATTCCGGTCCTGACTGACGTTCATACCGAAGCTCAGTGCGCACAAGCTGCTGAGTCGGTAGATATTCTGCAAATCCCGGCATTTCTGTGCCGCCAAACGGATATGCTGTTGGCAGCGGGAAACACGGGCAAAGCCGTGAACGTCAAAAAAGGCCAATTCCTCGCCCCGTGGGAAATGCCGAATATTGTTGAGAAAATCGAAAGTACGGGCAACCAGAATATCCTGTTAACGGAACGCGGCACGTCGTTTGGATATAACACACTTGTCGCCGACATGCGGTCGCTGCCGCAGATGGCGCAAACCGGCTATCCGGTTGTGATGGATGCAACCCACTCGGTTCAACAACCCGGCGGCAAAGGTGGGTCATCAGGCGGCCAGCGTGAATTTGCTCCGGTCATGGCCCGCGCCGCAGTGTCGTTGGGTGTCGGTGCCGTGTTTATTGAAACGCACCAAGACCCAGATAACGCACCATCCGACGGACCCAACATGATCCCCTTGGACCAGATGCCACAGTTGGTTGAAACGTTGATGCGTTTTGATGCGCTGGCCAAGGCCAACCCGATTCAGATTTAAGCAGAGCGATAGCATGACCAAACCCATCCCAGAGGTGACCCCAAACACCTGGAGCTTTCTACGCGACCCGATGATCAAGCCCACCGGCTTCCGCGAGTATGACGCCCGCTGGAAATACCCTGACGAGATTAACTTGCCAGGTATGACAGCGCTGGGGCTGGGATTGGGCACGCAGATGTACAAACGCGGGATCGAGCCTGTTATCGCGGTTGGCAACGACTATCGCGACTATTCGCTGGCGATTAAGAATGCGCTGATCCTGGGCCTGATGCAGGCGGGGATTCAGGTCAAGGATATTGGCCCTGCCCTCAGCCCCATGGCCTATTTCGCGCAGTTCCATCTGGATGTTCCAGCGGTCGCCATGGTCACCGCCAGCCACAATCCAAATGGCTGGACCGGTGTGAAAATGGGCTTTGAACGCCCACTGACCCATGGCCCCGATGAAATGTCAGAGCTGCGCGATATCGTGCTGAACGGCGAAGGCGTGCCTCGGGGAGGCGGGTCATACGAATTCGTGGATGGCGTGAAAGAGGCATATCTAGACGATCTGGTAGGCGATTTCAGAATGTCCCGGCCGCTAAAGGTTGTCTGCGCGACCGGCAACGGAACCGCTTCGGCCTTTGCACCCGAACTTTTCGAAAGGATGGGGGTCGAGGTTGTGCCCAGCCATAGCCGCCTCGACTACAGCTTCCCCAACTACAACCCCAACCCCGAAGCGATGGAGATGCTGCACGACATGGCCGACACCCTGAAATCCAGTGGTGCCGATCTGGCGCTGGGTTTTGATGGTGATGGTGACCGTTGCGGCGTTGTGGATGACGAGGGTGAGGAGATCTTCGCCGACAAGGTCGGTGTGATCATGGCGCGCGATCTGGCCAAGATTTACCCCAACTCGACATTCGTAGCGGACGTGAAATCGACCGGATTGTTTGCCAGTGACCCGGAACTGAAAGCGCTTGGAGCAAAAGCCGACTACTGGAAAACCGGGCACAGCCATATGAAACGCCGGGTCAAGGAAATCAACGCTTTGGCAGGGTTCGAAAAATCGGGCCACTACTTCCTGGCCGAACCGATCGGCCGCGGCTATGACTGCGGCATGCGGGTGGCGGTTGAAATCTGCAAGCTGATGGACCGCAATCCTGACCAAAGCATGTCGGACCTGCGCAAGGCGTTGCCAAAGACATGGTCGACACCCACCATGTCGCCCTATGCCGCCGATACCGAGAAATACGACATCCTCAAACGGTTGGTCGATAAGCTGGTTGCCAAGGCCGATGCTGGCGAAAAACTGGCAGGCCGTGCGATCAAAGAGGTTGTCACCGTCAACGGCGCGCGGGTCATTCTGGACAATGGCAGTTGGGGTCTGGTGCGCGCGTCCTCGAACACCCCGAACCTTGTTGTGGTTTGCGAAAGCAGCGAGAGCGAGGATGAAATGCGCGCGATCTTCACGGATATTGACGCGGTTATCCGGACCGAACCCGGCGTTGGGGATTACGATCAGACGATCTGAGGGTTCGGGCCCGGGCCTAGGGCGCCTTCGGGCGCCCTAATCCGCACCAAGCAGTTTGAGCAGACCTTTCTTCGCCTCTTCCTCAAGCTTTTTCTTCAAGGCATCCTCGGCGCTTTCTCTGTCCGTCACCACGGTGTCCAACTCCTCGCTAACCTTTTCAAAAACCTTTTGCTTGGCATCGTCCTCAAGCTCTTTGAGCTGCCCTTCTGCGGCGGCCTCAATCACTTTGCTTAGGTCCGGTTTGATCGAGGGGCTGCTCCACGGTCCGACAATACGAACGGGCACTGACAGGCCTTGTCCGGAATTGGCCCGCAGCGCGGTAGGCGTGAACAGATAGTCAAGTGTGCGCGCACCTAGATTGACCTTTCCGGTCCCGTCTGCGCGGAAATTATCCAGTGACATCAACAGATCAGTGTTGGTCAACACACCCTGACCCATCGTGAAGCTGGCTGAGAGGCTGTTGAAAACCGTGGTCCCGCCTGCCCCCTCGCCACGCCCCATCAGACGATCCAGATCAATGCCCGAGATCACGCCCGGACCCACCTTCAGACTGCCCTTACCGCTGAGGGATCGCATGATCTGGTCTTCGGTTTGCCCAACGCCCAGGAACTCGAACTCACCCGACCCAGTACCTGAGAGCCGTTCAACTCCGACCAGCGTAGTCAGGGCTTGCTGAACATCCATGTCTTGCGCCGTCAGCTTGCCGCCAACCGAAAGGCCATTGCGATTGTTGGCCACCACCTGCCCGTTTACTTTCCCCGAAAACAAAGTAGCGGGGTTCATGCCAAGCACTGCGCGGGACCGATCAAGGCTCAGCGTCAGGTCGCTGGGGCCAAGTTTGATTTCGGGCAAAATAATGGATGAGGCCGTCAGGCGAATCTCTCCGTTTGCCAGCGACAGGCTTGAAGCATCGATCGGTGTCGTTGACCATCCATCGCGTGGCGTTGACCCCGCGCCCGCACCTGTGCCAGCCCCAGACGCCGCTGGCGCAGTATTGTATCGCGACAGGTCGATATCGCCACCATTGAGCCGCGCCGTGACTTTCGGTGGGTCCGATATCTCGATATCTGCCTCACCGGTAAAACGGTTGTTGTCCAACTGCGCCACCATGTTGCGCAGCGAAATGCGTCCGGCACTGGTATAGGTCATCTGCCCTGACACATCGGCCACCCGACCCAATCCCAATGGCACCCCGACGCCTGTCTGCCCAAATGCCGCCAGCATTTGTTCGGTGTTTATCGTTTTCACCTCTAACGCGCCATCCATTTCGCCCGCGAGGTTAACGCGCCCGTCGAACCCAACCTCACCCCCCGGCGCGCGCAGCGCCAGTTGCAGCGGCGTGACAGCACCCGAGGCAAAAGCCGGCAGGTCCGGGATTTTCAGATCCACACTTACTTTGCCCCCAGGCACAGCCATCTGAGCCGCCATGTCCATGGGTGACGCCGGTCCCGGCCAGCTTGCGGACAGATCAACATTGGCAAAGTCGAATTTGGTTAAACCATTCTCAGTATAAATCAGCCGCGCATTGGTCAGTTCCAGTTGATCCAGAGTCACAGCACGCTGCTGTGATGTTTCAGGCGGTGAACTACCAACGCTGCCTGTCACGGCCTTCGGCTCAACCGGCTGAAGCTCCCAATTGCCACGGCCATCGGAAAGCTCCAGCCGCAGCACCGGGTTGTCCGCGACCACGCGCCGAATCCTTAGATCGCCGTTCAACAGCGCTGCGGCGTCTACACCCATTGCGAGGCTTTCAGCGCTCAACATCGGCTCGGACCCAGCCCAAGGCGCATTTCCAAAGGTCACCGGACCAGCCTCAAGCCCCAATACCGGCCAGAACGACAGTTTTACGTCCCCCGACAGCTTTAACTCGCGGCCTGTTTCGGTCTTGACCTGTTCGGCCAGAATCGCCGCCAGTTTATCGCCTGGCATCAGCAACAAGGCGCCGATGACCAGCCCGAATGCCGCGACGAAAATAAAAAGAATGCGCAATAGCCACTTCATTTAACTGCTCTCCGCTTATTCGGCATGCGTTGAAAAGATCATTCAAACCCTGCGCCGCATTTGCAAGAGGAAGCGTTCCCCACTATATGCCGCGCCATGACCACGAACCCGCCAAACCTCCGCCCAGACCTCGCGCCCGCCGCCCGGATGCCCGAGTCGCCACGTTCGAACCAGCCTACGATTGGTATGGTGTCTCTGGGCTGTCCCAAAGCATTGGTCGATAGTGAGCGTATTCTGACCCGCCTGCGCGCAGAAGGATACGGCATTTCGCCAGATTATTCCGGGGCAGATGCCGTAATTGTGAACACCTGTGGGTTCCTCGACAGCGCCAAAGCCGAGTCTCTGGACGCCATTGGTGAGGCTTTGGTGGAAAACGGCAAGGTCATCGTAACTGGCTGCCTGGGCGCGGACCCTGATTATATCCGCAAGCACCACCCGCGCATCATGGCCGTGACGGGGCCGCATCAGTACGAGCAGGTGTTGGATGCCGTCCATTCGGCGGTTCCACCCAATCCCGACCCCTTTGTCGATCTTCTGCCAGCCAGCAGCGTGCAACTAACGCCGCGGCATTACAGCTATCTCAAGATTTCCGAGGGCTGCAATCACAAGTGTAAGTTCTGCATCATCCCAGACATGCGTGGCAAACTGGCCAGTCGTCCGGCGCACGCTGTCTTGCGTGAAGCCGAGAAACTGGTCGAAAACGGGGTGCGTGAGCTACTGGTGATCTCGCAGGATACCTCGGCCTATGGGTTGGACCGAAAATATGATGTGAACCCTTGGAAAGACCGCGAAGTGCGCAGCCATATCACCGATCTGGCGCGTGAACTGGGTCAACTCGATGCCTGGGTGCGTCTACACTATGTCTATCCCTACCCGCATGTGCGCGAGCTGATCCCCCTTATGGCCGACGCGGGTTGCAACGTTTTGCCGTATCTGGATATCCCGTTCCAACACGCCCATCCGGATGTTCTGAAGCGCATGGCACGCCCTGCCGCCGCTGCGAAAACGCTGGATGAGATTGCCGCATGGCGCGCAACCTGCCCCGATATCACGCTGCGCTCGACCTTTATTGTCGGTTATCCGGGTGAGACCGAGGCCGAGTTTCAGACCCTCCTCGACTGGATGGATGAGGCGCAACTGGATCGCGTCGGTTGCTTTCAATACGAAAACGTCGATGGCGCGCGTTCGAACGACTTGCCGGATCATGTTCCAGCCGAAGTCAAACAAGACCGCTGGGACCGCTTTATGGAAAAGGCGCAGTCGATTTCCGAGGCGAAGCTGGCCGCCAAAGTTGGTCAAATCATTGATGTGATCGTGGACGAGGTCGATGACGAGGCCGCCACCTGCCGCACCAAGTCGGATGCGCCCGAGATCGACGGCAACCTGTTCATTGATGAAGGGCATGAAAACCTGAAGCCCGGCGACATTGTCCGGGTTGAGGTGGACGAGGCCGGTGAATACGATCTGTGGGGTAAGCTGGCCTGACACCGTCACCTGCAATGGCCGAAATCTGACCCAATTTACTGGCTTTTTATAGCGGAAGGGTTGATCATAACTGGGCAGCCAGCCAGGAAGGAGGGCTCAATGTCCTGTCCGCGCCTCTTCGACCTCAGGAATGTAGTGGTGATCCTAGCCGCCCAGCTTTGCGCCTTACCCGCAATTGCCGAGTCTTACCGATCGGGCGGATTCATAATCATAGGCTCCACACCGCCAAGCCTTTTGGACCATAGCAAACACAAGGTGCATCGGTACTATGGTGCGCCAAGTGTCTATCATCCGAAACCCAAGCCGGAGTACAAAGCCAAGCCGGACCACTACCATCACAGGGCCAAACCCAAACTCCGCTATTTCAAACCGGTCAGACGTCACCATCAAACGGTACGCGGATTCCGCAACAAACACGCCTCACCGTATTTCATTCAAAGACGTTATGGCATTCAGCGCCGTGGCTTACGCTTTGGCGGCGACTGGCGAAGGCACTGAATAAACTACAACAGGCTCAGCAGCCCGATCACCCAAGCCACCCCGGCTGCCACAGCCGTCACAGCAACAGCCGCACTGGCTGCATCCTTCGCTTGGCCGGCTAACCTGTTGTGATCGGTTGACGTGTGATCGACAGCACGCTCAATCGCGGTGTTGAACAGCTCGGCGACCAGAACAAGCAGCCCAAGAACCAGTATCAAAGCACGCATCCCGTCGCCCAACGGCAGCCAAACAACCAGCAGTGCCGACAAGATGTTTGCCCAGACCCAAGTACGAAATGAATACTCTTCACGCCACGCGACAACCAGCCCCTGCCAGCTCCAGCGCGTGCGATTCTTGAGGCGGACAAAAAAGGTTCTCATTTGCCGTCGTTTTCCTGTTGTATTGAGTTCCGGCCCTCAACGCAGTGTATCGGGCACGAAAAAGCCGCCCGAGGGCGGCCTGATCTTTGGTCGTGTGCGAGCGGCCTGACAGAGCCGCCCGCGTCATCCTTATTGCGAGACCGGGTTACAGACGGTCTGGCCTGCTTCGGTCGTTGCAAGCTCGGTCCCGGCCGGGCAGCTTGGCGTGCCGAATTTGTCATACTCGGGGGTGATGAAAACCGGTGCCGGCTCCTCTTGTTGCGAGCAAGCCGCCAAAACAAGGGCAAATGCGCCAACGGCGACAAATTTGAGTTTCATGTCCGTCATTCCTCTATTAATTTTCTGATATTGCCCGAGTATTTGGGGCCGCAGGTAGGATACGGCCTGAATGGTATTTTTGCAACGCAATCAATCACAAAGTCGTGAATAAAAGCGGAACAACGCCGGTAACCCCCTCAGAAACTGCAAGTTTATGAGCACACGCTACCGTTTTCCGTATGTCGCCCTAAACTGTTGTCATGACATTTGAAAAAGACGGAGTAGCCACATGCCAGATCGCCCTACCATCGCGCAAAAAGGCCCCTACGCGGTCGATGTGACCGAAGGGAAAAGCTATTTCTGGTGTGCCTGCGGACTGTCCAAGCGCCAGCCTTTCTGCGATGGGTCACACAAAGATACCGATCTTGAGCCCGTCAAGTACACGGCGGAAAGCAGCAAAAAAGTCTTTTTCTGTGGCTGTAAATGCAGCGCGAACCCGCCCTTGTGCGATGGGTCACACTCTGGGTTGTAGTCAGGTTTTTAACGGGTTCAAAAGATCGGCGCTGGCACAAAATTCCGGAGCTTCAGGAGCCTCGGACTGCTGCTGTGACAGCCATAACGCACACTTATCGCTGCACTGTGCCGCCTGACAACGACCAACCATTTCTGCGTAACAGTCCGGCGTTAGCCGCCCTACTGCCATAGCTTCGGTCAGTGAGATATTCATGCATCGCGCCACCGAGCGGGTAAGCCAGAAATGTTGCTCAACGTCCTCTAAACTGTCTTTTGCCATCAGACTTCCTGCCTTGAACGGGTTTGCAACGCCGCAAACCGTTGCCGATTCCTGCAGGTCTGTGGCGCATTTTTCACGATTTCATGCCGATCCAACCAGTCAGGGCATCGATTGGCCCAGTCGCACCCCCGGCACTTATGAACCATCTCAGCCCAGTCCTGCTGTGTCAGATGCCCCTGTTCATGCGCCGCCACGATATCCGTGCCGGTTGCCTGCCCCATCCGCAGGACAAGACGTAGATGGGTCATGATCTCACCGAGATGGGGCATGGAACACTCCTGTCGTTAAGGGATCAGTTTGCCAAGCAGCTCTTGATTGCGGCAATACTCCGGCGTTTTGTCCACTTGGCCGGATTGCTTCAGATACCCCTCGCAATGTGCGGGGTTGGCGCATCCGGTGCATCGCAAGACGGCTTCGGAAAGCTCGTCGAGTGAAACGTCGCCATCTATCGCCGACTGTTGAAGGTCCACGCCAAGCTTGGTCGCCATTTGATCGACCAGACCCGCATGGTGTTTCAGAACTTCACGGTTGGGCATGAGCAGATTTCTCCCTGTCGCACGTCCAGAACAGGGTATCGCAACCTTGCGCGCGGGCATTTGACTCAGGTCAAAGCCCGGCCCCGACGTGATCCAGATAGGTGCGGGTGGCATCCTGAACCCGGCGAAAACGGTCCCCGCCCAGTTTTTTGCCACCATACCATCGGGTGACGACCACCACATGCCCGTCCAGTCCGGCCCGCTCCAGCATGCGCAGGATTACCATACCGGCACCACTTTCCCCATCATCCGCCTTGAGCGCACCCGTCGGCAAAATGGCTGCCCAAGTGTTATGCGTCGCCTTGGCATAGGCTTTGTCAGACTTGAGATCCTGCAACACCGCGTCAACATCCGTGCGCGTACGGACAGGTGCACCCGAAACAGCGTATTTCGATCCTCGATCCGTCAGGATCACGCCCAGTCGTGTCAAAGATGTCATTCCGTCAGACCCAGTTGCCTTGCCGTTTCGACAACGATCTGAACACGCTCGGCGTTTGGGGGATGGGTGCCCAAAAACTCGTCACCAGGGTCGGGAAGCCGATCAAAATACTTTGCGCCGACCAAAGGATCATAGCCGGCGTTGTGGGTTATAATCGTGCCCAACTGATCCGCCTCAAGCTCGAAGTCTTTCACATTCACCTGCACGCCAACCTCAGCGCCAAGTTTTTGTGACCGTTCAAGCTCTCTCCCGTCCTCGCCATGCAACTTGCCCAAATCATTGAAGATCGCGGCGCTTTCCTGAGCGATTTCGGTCTGTCGGGCAATATGTCCCAACACGTGATGCGCTGTCTCATGCGCCATTACAAAAGCCAGCTCGTCCGGATTCTTGGCGGATTGAATCATCGAGCGGGTGAAGATGATGACTGGCTGATCCTGTTTGTCGAGGGTCTGGAACGCATTGACTGGGGCGCGGGGATTTAGGTCAACCAGAATTGTGAAATCGCAGTTGCTGACCTTGGACTGGCGCAGGCATTCGGCGCGGGCCGTTTTGCCGACGGCGCGGCTGATATCCTGAAAAGCCGCAGCGTCCACCTGAAAATCGCCCGAATCCGGCGACCATTCTTCTGCTGGTTGCACGCGCAGGAAGTCTGCGCTGCATGCCATCAGCACCAGAGGAAACAGCAAAAAAGTCAGACGACGCATAGATGTTCCTTTGAAACGGCTACCCGTTTTTTTAACCATAGCTATGTCACGGCGGTTCCGCCACTGCCAGAATGTGCGGCAACGGGTTGCATTGCGGCGCGGCACCTTGCACTCTGCCGGCATGTTTTCGATTGAGCATGAATTCGACGCGACGGTTATCACCCTGGTAGACGAAGGCGCTGCGCCTTTGCAGGAGGACGTCGTCATCAACAGCTTCGCCGAATGTGTGACGCTTGAGCAGTTTGACCCACGGACAGAGCAGATACAGAAGATAACCCTGTCGCCCGAACAGGTTCGCGATCTGGCCGCTGCACTGGATTTGCCAGAAGGGGTGTATCAAATTCACGAACGGCCAAGTCAGGGCGCATAGACGAACAGCTTGTCACGCGCGCTATGCCCTTGTTTCAGGATCAGCTCGGACGGGGCAACGCCCATCGCCATCGCGAGTATCCGACGCACAGCGTCATTGGCCTTGCCGTTTTCGGGCGGCGCGGTCACAGCTATGCGGATCATGCCTGCGTCTGAAACGATACTGTCCCTTGCGGCTTTTGGCGTCACCTTCACACGAAGCGCGGTGCCCGGCGTCGCGTGACTGCTAAGATCAGGTACATTTCGCAATTTTGGTTTAGCCAAGTTATCCCCCCTGCCTCCGATCACTGTTGCACAGGAGGCAGAGGCGTGAAATTGATCCCGAGCGTCCAGCGTAGTGCACTTGAAACGAGCCAGATGTTCAACCAGATACAGACTGTTTATGTGAAGGAAGTTAACATATGTCCTTGAAGAATCCGGCCGCTCTGGAATTTCTGCACTCGCGTCGGTCGCGCCCTGCGAAGACACTGATTGCCCCGGCGCCCTCACGGGACGAGCTGTTACCCCTGCTGACCGCCGCAGCCCGCAGCCCCGATCACGGCAAGCTGGAACCGTGGCGCTTTATCGTGCTTGAGAAAGGCGCAATGCCGCGCTTGTCTGCGCTGACGCAAGACCGGGGCGTTGCCTTGGGCAAAACCCCTGAGGAGATCACCAAGGCCCAAAGCCAGTTCGATATGGGTCATCTGGCCGTAGCGGTGATCGAAGTGCAAAAGCCATCAGAGAAGATCCCCGCAATCGAGCAGACCTATTCCGCAGGTGCTGTTTGTCTGGCCCTTTTGAACGCGGCCCTCGCGGCGGGTTGGGGCGCGAACTGGCTGTCCGGCTGGCAGGTTCACGACCCTGAATTCTGCCATCAGGCGTTTGATTTGCAGGACAATGAACGTGTCGCTGGCCTGATCCATATTGCAACCGAAGGCACTACCCCACCGGAACGTCCACGGCCGGATGTTGCGGCCATCACAGAATGGGTCTCTGAGTGATGATACTGAGTGCGTTCTTCGCGGCATTGGGCCAGATCGGCGACCCCAAGTTTCGCGCCGTCCTGCTGCGGGGTGTTGGTCTGACGATCATACTGCTGATCCTCGCCTGCGCCGGGGCAATCTGGCTGATCAATCGGTTGTCTGGCGATGAGATAGCTCTGCCATGGATCGGCACTGTGTCTTGGCTGAATGACGTTCTGAACTACTCTGGCATCTTTGTCGTGTTGATCCTACCGGTGTTCCTGATGGTGCCGGTTGCCTCGGCGATTACATCCATGTTTTTGGAAGAGGTCGCGCAAGCCGTTGAGGACAAACACTATCCCACCCTGCCCACAGTACCCGGCATCCCGTTCAGCGAAGGGTTAAGGGATGCGATAGGGTTTATGGGGGTGCTGATCGTGGCCAACCTTCTGGCTCTGATCCTCTATGCGATTTTCACGCCGTTGGCACCGTTCATATTCTGGGCCATGAACGGATTCCTGCTGGGCCGTGAATACTTCACGCTGGCTGCCATGCGCCGTGTTGGGCGTGAAGGTGCGCGCAAGTTGCGGGCCAAGCACTCTGCAACTATCTGGTTGGCGGGAACGTTGATGGCTATTCCCTTGTCGGTGCCTTTAGTGAACCTGTTGATCCCAATACTGGGGGCTGCAACGTTCACCCATTTGTATCACAAGCTGTCAGGGTCCACCGCCTGACAGCTATTCGCGCGGCTCCAACTGGTTCAGCCAGTCAAAATCGCGCACCGAAATCACACCCGAGATGATGATACCCGCGATAATGGCCCAGAGCACCACCGAGATCCCGGTGGTGATCCACATTTTCTTCTTCATGTGATGAACTTCAGGCGCACCCGCATGTGTGCCCGGCACGATTTCGCCCAGGTCGCCCTGCGTTTTGATGCGGATCGGCAATACGACCAACAACGTCATGAACCAAATGACGGCGAACAGAACTAATGCAGCAGTTATCGTCATGACAGCCCCTTTTCAGATTAGACCTGCTCAAGCTCAACCAGACAGCCGTTGAAATCCTTGGGGTGCAGGAAAAGCACCGGCTTGCCATGCGCACCGATCTTCGGCTCACCCGACCCCAGAACACGGGCACCGGTTTCCTTCAGATGGTCGCGGGCAGCGATGATGTCGTCAACCTCATAACACACGTGATGAATGCCCCCGGCGGGGTTCTTTTCCAGAAAGCCATTTATCGGACTGTCATCGCCCAGCGGATAGAGCAGTTCAATCTTGGTGTTCGGAAGCTCGATGAACACAACCGTCACGCCGTGATCAGGTTCATCCTGCGGTGCGCCAACCTTGGCACCCAGCGCACTCCGATACTGCTCGGACGCGGCTTCAAGATCAGGTACGGCAATGGCAACGTGGTTCAGACGACCAATCATAATACTCTCCTCCGTTCTGCGTTGCAGCGGTTATGAGGGCTGCAGAGACAAAGAACAAGTGCGCCAAATTGCCGTTAACCCTGTGTTAGCCAGAAGTTCCTAGCTTGAGGCATCTGCTGATTAGGAGTTCTGCTATGGATGATTCGAGCCCCTTCGCCTCTCCCGCTCAGCCAACGGCCACACGGCCGCTGCTGGGTCAAACCATTCTGGTTGTTGAAGACAGCCGTTATGCCTGTGACGCCATCCGGCTGATGTGTTTACACAGCGGCGCGCGCATCCGACGTGCGGATTGTCTGAAATCGGCACGCCGCCACCTGCAGCTTTATCGGCCTTCGGTCATTCTGGTGGATATCGGTCTGCCGGACGGCTCTGGCGACGAACTGATCGCTGAACTGTCGCAAGCTACGCCGCGTATCGGCGCCATTTTGGGAATGTCGGGCGATGACCACGCGCAGGATACAGCGCTTCGGGCAGGAGCGGATGGATTTCTTGCCAAACCGCTAAAGTCGCTGTCATATTTTCAGCAACTTATCTTGAACAGTCTGCCCGAGGATCGCCGCCCCAACAGCCTGCACGCCGTTCGGGATGAAGTCATTTGCCCAGATCCAATGGCCTATCAGGATGACATGGCTCACATTGCCGAAGTGCTGACCGAGCCGAATGATCGCAGGACCATGGATTATGCCGCGCAATTCCTTCGGGGGGTTGCCGAACATGCCGAAGACGCCGTGTTGGCGGATGCCGCGCAAAAACTGGCCGAATCCCATGCCAGCAGCACACCCGTGACGGCCTTGACGGCTCAGGTTGCCGGCATCGTCCAGACAAGGTTGCAACAACGCGAGGCGATTTGAGATGCTAACGGCCTATTTCCTGACGGTCACAATCGTAAGTATTTGGATATACTTTCAGGTCCGCGCCACGGCACGCGGCATCAGGGTTGCGCGCAGGTCGCTACCCTGCGCGCAGCACATCCTATCCGAAAACGGTCAGGATCACGCTTTAGCGTTGATGCCATGCAATGCGCTTGAACGCCACACCCGAGGGAAGAAACCCGCCGCGGGGGATGCGGCGGGTACGTGATCATTCCTGTGGGATAATGCGAAGCCCCAGTTCCATCAACTGATCTGAGGTTGGGTCGGATGGCGCGTCCATCATCAAGTCTTCGGCCCGTTGATTCATCGGGAACATCATGACTTCTCGGATGTTGGCCTCATCAGCCAAAAGCATCACGATCCGATCAATTCCCGCAGCGCAGCCACCATGTGGCGGGGCGCCATAGTGGAACGCATTATAGAGCGCGCCAAAGCGGCTTTTCACCTCATCCTCACCGTAGCCTGCCAGTTCAAAGGCTTTCAACATGATTTCAGGCTTGTGGTTTCGGATCGCACCCGAGACGATCTCATACCCGTTGCAGGCAAGGTCATATTGGTAACCCCTAACCTTAAGCGGATCGCCATTCAGCGCGTCCATCCCGCCCTGCGGCATTGAGAAGGGGTTGTGTTCAAAGTCGATGGCACCGGTTTCTTCGTCCTGCTCGTAAATCGGGAAATCCACGATCCACGCAAAGGCGAAACGGTCTTTTTCCATCAGGCCAAGCTCTTCGCCGATCACATCACGCGCCTTACCGGCGACCTTTTCAAAGGTTTTCGGCTTTCCGCCGAGGAAGAACGCCGCGTCGCCTACGCCCAGACCCAATTGCTGGCGGATCGCCTCGGTCCGTTCCAATCCGATGTTTTTCGCCAACGGACCTGCGGCCTCCATCCCCTGACCTTGATCCCGCCAGAAGATGTAGCCCATGCCGGGCAGACCCTCTTTCTGGGCAAATGCGTTCATGCGGTCACAGAACTTGCGGCTGCCCCCTGTGGGCGCAGGAATGGCGCGGATTTCGGTGCCCTCCTGCTCAAGCAGCTTGGCGAAAATCGCAAAGCCAGACCCGCGGAAGTGGTCAGAAACCACTTGCATTTTTATGGGGTTCCGCAGGTCGGGCTTGTCGGTGCCATACCACAGTGCCGCGTCCTTGTAGGAAATCTGCGGCCAGTCCTGATCAACCTTCCGGCCACCGCCGAATTCTTCAAAAACGCCGGTCAGGACAGGCTGGATCGTGTCGAACACATCCTGCTGTTCGACAAACGACATCTCAAGGTCGAGCTGATAGAAATCGGTAGGTGAGCGATCCGCACGCGGGTCTTCATCGCGAAAGCAGGGCGCGATCTGGAAATACTTGTCGAATCCCGACACCATGATCAGCTGCTTGAATTGCTGCGGAGCTTGCGGCAGCGCATAGAATTTGCCCGGGTGCAGGCGCGACGGAACCAGAAAGTCGCGCGCACCTTCTGGCGACGACGCGGTAATGATTGGCGTCTGATATTCGCGGAATCCCTGATCCCACATGCGGCGACGCATTGAGGCGACAACGTCCGAGCGCAAAGTCATGTTGCGCTGCATCCCCTCGCGCCGCAGGTCCAAGTAGCGATGGCGCAGTCGCGTTTCCTCGGGGTAATCCTGATCACCAAAAACCATCAGGGGCAGTTCATCTGCCGCGCCCAGAACCTCAAGCTCACGCACGTAAACCTCGATCTCACCGGTGGGCAGTTTCGGGTTCACCAAATCGGCGTCACGCGCTTTTACCGTGCCGTCAATGCGGATACACCATTCAGAGCGCACTTTCTCAAGCTCTGCAAAGGCCGCGCTGTCACCGTCGCACAGAATTTGCGTCACACCAAAATGGTCGCGCAGGTCTATGAAAAGGACGCCGCCGTGATCTCGAACACGATGCACCCAACCAGACAGGCGAACGGTTTCGCCAACATTGGCGGCGGTCAGAGCGGCGCAGGTGTGGCTGCGGTAGGCGTGCATGGATCATATCCCTTCAGGCGCAGAATTCGTCGCGCCGATACACCGCGTCAGGCAGCGAAAGTCAAGGCGGGTCTACCGCTCAAAACGGCCTTTGCACGTTACCTGAGTAGAAATAGACACCCAGACCGGCAGCAAAGATGATATTGCCTGCAACAGCGTGCAGCAGAACCGCGTAGAAAAACGATCCGCGCCTGCGGTAGGCCCAGGTGAACAGCAGCCCTCCGGCAAAGGTCATGGAGGCGACGATCCAGCTCCAGTACATCAAATGCGCCAGAGAAAACACTGCTGCGTTCAGCAGATAGGCCGCCCATCCATTCGGCAGGATCGCGTGATAGCGGCGGAAAAAGAGCGACCGGAACAACAGCTCTTGCGGCAGGGCCGACAGCACAGGGTAGCCAAGCCAGATAACCAGCAGGAATTCCGGTCGGTTGCGCAGCAGGAAAAACGCCGCCTCCGGTCGTGTGACCATGACAACAGCGGCACAGAATGCGGTCATGAAAACGGCAAACACGGCGAGCTCGGGCCAGGACCAGTTGCGCCAATTATACCGCAGTTCGGCCCAGGCAAAGCCGCGCGTGAAATGCAGCAACACGATGCCAAGAGCTGTAAAGGTGAACAAAGACGGGAACATCCAGTTGGGTGGAAAGAACACAGCAATCAGCACCGGAGCAGCAATGAAAAACAACCCAAACTCCAGCCGCAACCCCAATTGCGGCGCCGCGCTGTCGGCCCAATCGGTTTGTTTGCTCACTGTAATGCCAACTCCGCCCGGATCAGGCCACGCAACGAATTCCCGACGTAAAGCTTTTCCGCGTTTTTTAGGTCGGTTAGGGTCAGGGTGGCTTCGGTTACGTGTTTGTTATCAAGTAGTTCTTGCCGCAGTATGCCCGGCAATACGCCACAGGTCAGAGCGGGCGTCAGGCGGCGTCCGTCCGGCATGTGCACGAACAGATTGGTGATCGTGCCTTCGCACAGCTCTGCGCGTTCGTTCAGGAACAAAACCTCGTCGATGCCTTCTAGCAACGCCGCACGGGCGGTATCATAGACGGAACGCTTCGTTGTCTTGTGTCGCAGCCAGAAATCCGATGCAATCAGACGTGTTTCGGCGATAGTCACCCGCCAGACCGCGGGGTTATCGGCCAGCTCTACAGTTGTCAGATCAAACTGCCCATCTACAGCCAAGGTTAGCCGGCACCTTAACGGTATTTCTCCGGCGACCTTATCAAGTTTTTCAACAGCAAGCCCCGCATCGAATGGAATACCGAATACGTCTGCGGTTCGTGCCATGCGCGCCAAGTGGCGGTCACGCCGCACAAAGCCCTGCACGGGCCGAAAAGCCATGGTTTCGATTATGCGGAAGTCAGGGTCAGTTGGTGGGCAAAGCGGGCTTTCCATAGCGCTTCCTCGTATTCTGATGGGGCCGTGCTGTCCCAGACCACGCCGCCACCTACATTCAGGGTGGCCTTGCCATCCTCGACCATCAAGGTTCGGATCGCCACGTTGAACTCGGACCGTCCGTCAGGTGCTGCCCAACCAATCGCTCCGCAATAGATATCGCGGGGCCAGGGTTCGAGGTCAGACAAAATCTCCATCGCGCGAATCTTGGGCGCACCGGTGATCGAGCCGCAAGGAAACAGCGCGGTCAGAATGGTCGAAAGCTCTGCCCCCAGATGCAATTGCGCCCGCACCAATGAGATCATCTGATGCACGGTCGCATAGGTCTCGACCTTGAACAGTTCAGGTACTTTGACCGACCCGGGTAATGCAACGCGACTGATGTCGTTGCGCAGCAGATCGACAATCATCAGGTTCTCAGCCCGGTTTTTCGCGTCGGTCGACAGAAAGGCACGGCGGCGGGCGTCCTCGGCCATGTCCTCACTGCGCGGCTGGGTGCCTTTCATCGGACGGGTTTCAATCCCGCGCCCGGCGTCGGTGCGAAAGAACAACTCGGGCGAACGACTCAATAAGTCTGGCAAGCCGTCCTGCTGCACCAAAACCCCGTAGCCAACCGGCTGGCCGGCGGTGAGCGCGGCATAGAGAGAAGCACTGTCGCCCTTGGCGATCAGGTCGATGGGAAAGGTCAGGTTTGCCTGATAGATATCCCCTGCCCCGATGGCGTCATGAACCTGCTTAAAGGCTTGTGTATACCGCGCATCATCCCAACGCGGGACAAAACTGCTGACCTCACCGCGTGCTGGCGGCAGGGCACGCTGCGTCGGCGCCTCATACACGCCGAAGCACAACAAAGGCAGGCGGCGGTTCTTGGGTAGACGTTCAGCAAGGCGCGGTTCCAGTGTATAGCCAAGCTCATAACTGGCATATCCTGCCAACCACGAGCCATTCGCGCGCGCCTGATCCAGCGCCACCAGGGCCTGGGGCACATCGTCCGGCTTGTCTGCACGGATCACATCGGCTGGCCGGTCGAAACTGGTTCCCGGCCCGGCTGGCCCCTGATCGAAACGAATACGCAAGTGCATCCTCATTTGTCGTGCTGCGCGATATAGAGGATACGGCGGCGAGGGAAAGAGGGGAAAGCGGCAATTTCACCGCTGTTTCCGATACCTCTTGAACCTTTTCGCGCGGTCCCTATAACGCAGGACAATTTGGGCGCTTGGGGGTGCCCTGACTCGCGGATAATCGAAGGAACAAGGCCATGCCCAGAAGAACCGACATCCAGTCGATCATGATCATCGGAGCGGGGCCCATTGTTATCGGTCAGGCGTGCGAGTTCGACTATTCCGGCGCTCAGGCCTGCAAGGCGCTGCGTGAGGAAGGATACCGGGTCATTCTGGTGAACTCAAACCCGGCCACCATCATGACCGACCCGGGATTGGCGGACGCCACTTACATCGAACCAATTACCCCCGAGATTGTCGCCAAGATCATCGAAAAAGAACGCCCCGACGCGCTGCTGCCCACGATGGGTGGTCAGACCGGCCTGAACACCTCGCTGGCCTTGGAAGAGATGGGCGTGCTGGAAAAATTCGGGGTCGAGATGATTGGCGCCAAACGCGACGCCATCGAAATGGCCGAAGACCGCAAGCTGTTCCGCGAGGCGATGGACCGGCTTGGTCTGGAAAACCCCAAGGCAACCATCGTGACCGCCCCGAAAAAAGCAGACGGCAGCGCCGATTTGGACGCCGGTGTGCAGATCGCTTTGGATGAGCTGGAAGAGATCGGCCTGCCCGCCATCATCCGCCCCGCCTTTACCCTTGGCGGCACTGGCGGTGGCGTGGCCTATAACCGTGAGGATTACATCCATTTCTGCCGTTCGGGCATGGATGCCTCGCCCGTGAACCAGATCCTTGTCGATGAAAGCCTGCTGGGCTGGAAAGAATACGAGATGGAGGTGGTGCGCGACACCGCCGACAACGCCATCATCGTCTGTTCAATCGAAAACGTCGATCCGATGGGTGTGCATACCGGTGACTCGATCACTGTGGCCCCTGCCCTGACGCTGACCGACAAGGAATACCAGATCATGCGCAACGGCTCGATTGCCGTTCTGCGTGAGATTGGGGTCGAAACTGGCGGGTCGAACGTGCAATGGGCGATCAACCCCGATGATGGCCGCATGGTCGTGATCGAAATGAACCCGCGTGTGTCGCGCTCATCGGCATTGGCCTCAAAGGCGACCGGTTTCCCGATTGCAAAGATCGCCGCTAAGCTGGCCGTGGGCTACACGCTGGATGAGTTGGACAACGACATCACCAAAGTCACGCCCGCGTCGTTCGAGCCGACCATCGACTATGTCGTCACCAAAATCCCGAAATTTGCATTCGAAAAATTCCCTGGGTCCGAGCCCTACCTGACCACCGCGATGAAGTCGGTGGGTGAGGCGATGTCTATCGGCCGCACCATCCACGAATCGATGCAGAAGGCTCTGGCCTCGATGGAATCGGGTCTGACCGGCTTTGATGAAATCGAAATCCCCGGCCTGAACGTTGGTGTCTGGGAAGAAGCCGACGACAAGGCCGCCGTGATCAAGGCGATCAGCCAGCAAACGCCCGATCGTCTGCGCACCATCGCGCAAGCCATGCGCCATGGCCTGTCAGACGACGAAATCTTTGGTGTCACAAAGTTTGATCCTTGGTTCCTCGCCCGCATCCGCGAGATTATCGAGGCTGAGCGAGAGGTTCGCAAAAACGGCCTGCCAATGACTGAAGACGGTCTTCGTCGGCTGAAGATGCTGGGCTTTACCGATGCACGTCTGGGTAATCTGACTGGCCGTGACGAAGACAACGTGCGCCGCGCCCGTCGGAACCTCGGTGTTTCTGCCGTATTCAAACGCATCGACACCTGCGCTGCCGAATTCGAAGCGCAAACGCCCTATATGTATTCGACATACGAAGCGCCGATGATGGGTGAGGTCGAGTGTGAGGCCCGCCCCTCCGACCGCAAAAAGGTCGTCATCCTCGGCGGTGGCCCCAACCGGATCGGTCAGGGCATCGAGTTCGACTATTGCTGCTGTCACGCCTGTTTCGCACTGACCGACGCCGGGTACGAGACCATCATGGTCAACTGCAACCCCGAGACGGTTTCGACCGACTATGACACCTCTGACCGACTGTATTTTGAGCCGCTGACCTTCGAACACGTCATGGAAATCCTGACGAAAGAGCAGGAAAACGGCACACTGCATGGTGTGATCGTTCAGTTCGGCGGCCAGACTCCGTTGAAACTGGCCAATGCGCTAGAGGCCGAAGGCATTCCGATCCTCGGCACCACCCCGGATGCCATCGACCTTGCCGAAGACCGCGAACGGTTCCAGGCGTTGGTCAATGAGTTGGGATTGAAACAACCCAAGAACGGCATCGCCGCGACGGATGCGCAGGCGCTGGAAATCGCCGAGGAAATTGGCTTCCCGCTCGTGATCCGCCCCTCATACGTTCTGGGTGGGCGCGCGATGGAAATCGTCCGCGATATGGAGCAGCTAAAGCGCTACATCAACGAAGCCGTGGTGGTTTCTGGCGACAGCCCGGTTCTGCTGGACAGCTACCTTGCCGGTGCGGTTGAACTGGACGTGGATGCTCTGTGCGACGGCACCGATGTCCATGTTGCGGGCATCATGCAGCATATCGAAGAGGCTGGCGTTCATTCTGGCGACTCGGCTTGCTCGCTACCGCCTTATTCCCTCTCCAAGGAAATCATTGCGGAGATCAAGGAACAGACATTCAAGCTGGCCAGAGCGCTGAACGTCGTTGGCCTGATGAACGTTCAGTTCGCAATCAAGGATGAAGAGATTTATCTGATCGAAGTTAATCCGCGTGCATCGCGCACGGTGCCGTTTGTTGCAAAGGCCACCGACAGCGCGATTGCGTCGATTGCCGCGCGCATCATGGCGGGTGAGAAACTGTCGAACTTCCCGCAGCGCCCTCCGTATCAAGAGGGTCAGGATACAAAGATTGCCGACCAGATGACTTTGGCCGACCCGAACATGCCGTGGTTCTCGGTGAAAGAGGCCGTGTTGCCCTTTGCCCGTTTCCCCGGCGTCGACACCATCCTTGGGCCGGAAATGCGATCCACCGGCGAAGTCATGGGCTGGGACCGCGACTTTCCGCGCGCTTTCCTGAAGGCACAGATGGGTGCGGGCATGGTGCTACCGTCCAAAGGTCGGGCGTTTATCTCGATCAAGGATGCCGACAAGACCCCTGCGATGCTTGAGGCCGCCCAAGTCCTTGCCGAACAAGGGTTTTCGTTGGTGGCCACACGCGGCACCCAGTCCTGGTTGGCCAAGCACGGCGTTGCCTGTGATGTGGTCAACAAGGTCTATGAGGGCCGCCCTGACGTGGCCGACATGCTGAAAGACGGTCAGGTGCAGCTATTGATGAACACCACCGAGGGCGCGCAGGCGGTTGAAGACAGCAAGTCCATCCGCTCAATTGCCCTCTATGACAAAATCCCCTACTTCACCACCGCGGCCGCAAGCCATGCCGCAGCACTGGCGATCAAGGCGCAGGCCGAGGGGGATGTTGAGGTAAAATCGCTACAGGGCTGAACGGCCGTGTGAGTTGCCAGAGTGTCCAACGTGTTGATCCAGCCAGATCAGCATCTGGCATTCTCGCTATTACGGCGTCGTCAGCGTGTGAGAGTGGTATTTGATCAAAATCGGCATATTCCCTTAGGTAACCATCCCTTGATCAAATCCCGTTGTGACTGCATTTTAGGCGGATTCGAAACCTTCAGGACCCGCCATGTACACGCCCGCAATCACAGGCACAGGTGTTTTCACGCCCGAAAACATCATCACCAATGCTGAACTCGTCGCTGCCTTCAACGCATATGCAGACAAGCAAAACGCTAAGAATGCAGACAAAATCGCAGCTGGTGAGATTGAGCCGCTGCAGCATTCCTCGGAAGAGTTCATCCTCAAGGCATCGGGCATCGAAAACCGGTACGTGATGGACAAATCCGGCGTGCTGGATCCCGATGTGATGCACCCGCTTTTGCGCCAACGCAGCGATGACGAACCGGGCATCATGACCGAGATGGCGGTAGACGCGTGCAAAAAAGCCTTGGCACAGGCTGGACGCAAGGCCGAAGACGTTGATCTGGTGATTTGCGCAGCCTCGAACCACGAACGGGCCTACCCGGCGATTGCGATCGAAATTCAGCAAGCGCTGGGGATCAACGGCTTTGGATTTGACATGAATGTTGCCTGCTCGTCGGCCACGTTCGGCATTCAGGCCGCAGCGGATATGATCCGCTCGGGCTCGGTCAGATCGGCACTGGTGGTGAACCCCGAAATCTGCTCGGGCCACTTGGAATGGCGGGACCGCGATTGTCACTTTATCTTCGGGGACGTGGCAACGGCCACCCTGATCGAGCGGATCGAAGACGCGCAAGGGCCACATTTCGAAGTCCTCTCGACTCGCTGCGCCACGTCTTTTTCGAATAACATCCGTAATAACAACGGTTTCCTGCGCCGGTCGCGCCCCGCCGGCGTGGTTGATCGGCGCGATATGCAGTTCATGCAGAACGGCCGCAAGGTGTTCAAGGAAGTACTGCCGATGGTCAGCAAACACATCTCGGATCACATGGAAGCCGAAGGTGTAACCAGCAGCGACCTGAAACGCCTGTGGCTGCACCAAGCCAACAAAACGATGAACGATTTCATCGGCAAAAAAGTATTGGGGCGCGAACCCGAGGCGGACGAGCAGCCCAACATCCTGCAGGACTATGCCAACACATCCTCAGCCGGATCCATCATCGCGTTTTCCAAATATTCAGATGATTTGGCTGACGGTGATATCGGGTTGATCTGCTCGTTCGGGGCTGGCTATTCGGTGGGGTCAGTGATTGTGAAGCGGCACGGTTGGACGAGCCGCTGACAAGCGCGATTTCTTGCGGTCAGGGATTGAACTTGGGGGGCGGCAAGCGAGCCTCAGCTCACGCTTTCCTCTTCCAGATGCAGCTTCATTTCGATCAACACCTGTTGCAGCAGACTGGTTTCTTTCAGCAGGCGTTTGGCTTCGTTGACAGTAATGATCCCGTCTTCGATAGCGGCCTGGTATTCGGTCATCAGCATCGCAAAGCGCTGGCTCAGCGCGATAACGTCCGAATTCACCCCCCCGGTACGCGGCGTGTTTGAGTTTCGACCGTCATAGGACAATGTGATGTTCTTCAAATCGGCCAGTGCCGATGTCACATGCGGGAAATTCGAAACAGCCTCCAGCCGGGCCACGGCGTCGACGGGCATGAACCGATCGGCATGTTCGGCATTGTCTGAATAATACCGACCCAAGGTTGCCTTGGATTTACCTGTAATCTCGCACGCAGACTCTATGCCAACGTCTTTGACCAACGCTTCTGTGTGCTTCTTCAGATAGGCTCCGATATCTGCCATATTTTTACCTTTTCTGCCTGCGTCACCCACAACATCTGCCCGTGTGGGGGAAAGGGACAAGAAAATTCCCATACTCTAGTCATAATTGAAATGCCATAAATTGGCTATCCCTCAGATATGCAGGGGTTTTGTGAGTGAGTGGTGGCCCTTCCGGCCAGTAATGAGTGATTGCGAGGCACTATTTTTTGGCCCCGCTGTGTGAAGGCCCATGTTGGCCGATGACGTCGCTGGTGTGGGCGCAGGGGATCCATCCCCTTTGAGCGTAAGCTCTGCCCCTGCAACGACAGCGGCGACGTCACTTTTATGCATGGCTGTTATAGCCTTGCCGGGACACGTAAGGCCATTTAGACCCGGGCGCATGGCAAAACTGTACTTCAACTATTCCACGATGAACGCGGGTAAATCGACCGTGTTGCTGCAGGCCTCACACAATTATCGCGAACGGGGCATGAATACCTATCTGATGACCGCAGCGCTGGACGGGCGTGCCGGGATTGGAAAGATTGCGTCACGCATAGGCATTTCCGCCGATGCCGACACGTTTTCCCCAACCGACGATGTGTTTGCGATGATCCAACGGCGGCTGGACCAAGGTGAAATCGCATGTGTCTTTGTCGACGAAGCGCAGTTTCTTTCAGAAGAGCAGGTCTGGCAGCTGGCGCGCGCCGTGGATGACCTGAGCGTGCCAGTGCTTGCCTATGGTCTTCGGGTAGATTTTCAGGGTCGCCTTTTCCCGGGATCAGCAGCCTTGCTGGCCCTTGCAGACGAGATGAGAGAGGTGCGTACCATCTGCAAATGCGGGCGGAAAGCGACGATGGTGATTCGACAGGACGGTAACGGCAACACCATCACCGAAGGTGCGCAGGTACAGATCGGCGGCAATGAAACCTATGTCTCGGTTTGTCGCAGGCACTGGCGCGAGGCAGTTGAACCCTAGACCGGATTCGGCAACGGTCGCCCTGCGACAAAAGCCGCAACGTTATCCAGCGCCATAAGGCCCATGTTGCCGCGCACCTCTTCGGTCGCAGTGCCCAGATGCGGCAGCAGGGTCACATTCTCCATCTCGCACAGAGCCTGCGGGACAGCAGGTTCAAACTCATAGACATCCAGACCAGCACCGGCGATCTGGCCCGATTGCAAGGCGGCGATCAGGGCGGCTTCGTCGACGACCTCGCCGCGTGCGATATTGATCAGGATGCCCGAGGGTTTCATGGTCTCCAGCACCTGTGCGTTGATCAGATGGTGCGTCTCAACACCGCCGGGGACAGCAAGGACAAGAAAATCAACGTATCCTGCCAGGGTGGTCAGATCAGCGACATACTCGGCAGGGTAGTCCACCTGCTTCGGGCTGCGCGATTGATAGGCCACCTGCATTCCGAACCCAAAGTGGCACCGGCGTGCAATGGCCTGACCAATCCTCCCCATGCCAACAATGCCTACGCGTTTGCCGGTGACGTGATGGCCCAGCATCTGCGTTGGGTGCCAGCCCTGCCAGTGACCTGCACGGACCAAGCGTTCGCCCTCACCCGCGCGGCGGGCGGTCGATAGCAGCAAGGTCATGGCGATATCAGCCGTCGCGTCCGTCACGGCACCGGGCGTGTTGGTTACGGCGATACCCACGGTTTGCGCGGCGTCGACGTCGATATGGTTGTACCCGACGCCAAAATTCGCCAGCAGCCCACAGCGGGGGTCCGCGACTTCGGCAAAGACCTGAGCCGAGAACTGATCGCCCAAGGTCGGTACGACCACGTCATACTCCCTCAACGCGCGCAGCATCTCATCACGCGTCATCGGCACGGTCTCCTTTCGGATTTCCGCGTTAAACTCAGCCCGGGCGCGGGCCTCGACGGCGGGAGTCATCGGGCGTGAAATCAGCACCTTCATCAATGCATCCGTCCACCGATGGGAACCTCGCCATCCGGGCCGATAAGGACAACCTCACCGTTTTCGTCTGGCAGGCCCAACACCAGAACCTCGGACATGAACCGGCCGATCTGGCGTGGGGAGAAGTTCACGACGGCCATCACTTGTTTTCCAACCAGAGTCTGCGGGTCGTAATGCGCCGTGACCTGAGCCGAGGTCTTCCGCTCGCCAATCTCATCCCCAAAGTCGATCCACATCTTGATCGCGGGTTTGCGGGCCTCGGGGTATGGCTCGGCACGGGTTACTTCGCCTACGCGGATATCGACCTTTAGAAAGTCGTCGAATGTAATCTCAATCACGAGACAGCTCCTTGGATCGGTCTGTTGCAGCTTTGACTGCGCGGCGCAGCAGGTCAGGGAAACCGGTTTCTTCGTGCATCAACACCTCAAGCGCGGCCTGCGTGGTGCCGTTGGGCGATGTCACGTTGATGCGCAATTGCGAGGGAGCTTCCTCGGCAGCCAAGGCCAGCGCACCGGCCCCAGCCACGGTGGATTTGGCCAATTTCATCGCCAGTTCGCCCGGCAACCCTTGAGCTTGACCCGCCGCCGCCAATGTTTCGATCAGGTGAAAAACATAGGCCGGGCCCGAGCCGCTCAGCCCAGTGACGGCGTCCATCTGTGCCTCATCTTCCAAGCGGACGGTCTCACCAATCGCAGATAACAGGTTTTCCGCAAGGGATACGTCCACATCTGATGCCTGTGCGTTGCCAATGAGAGCAGTGATCCCCTTGCGGATTGCCGCAGGTGTGTTCGGCATGGCGCGCACGATCGGGGTGTCTTTGCCCAACACGTTTTCAAATGTTGCAATAGACGTGCCTGCTGCGACCGAAACAAACAGGGTGCCGCCACCGCCCAGCGCCTTGATCGCTGGCAGGGCCTCACCCATCATCTGCGGTTTGACCGCGACCAGCACCACGGCGGGGGCCTCGGGCAATGGAGTGTTGATGTTTACGCCCTGCGCCTTCAACCAGTCCGAGGGGTTTGGATCGATGACCCAGGCAGCAGATGCGGGCAGCCCATGCTCTAACCATCCGGCGAGCATGGCTGATCCCATTTTGCCGCATCCCAGAAGCACAAGCCCCTGCTCGGCGACGCGTGACATGTCCATGATTGCCCCTCTCGTTAGTCGGTTCGGGGCAAAGCTTTACGCGCGGCCGTAGGCCTCTGCAATGGCGACTTGCATCGCATCTTCCGGATCACGGTTACCCCAGGTGACCAGTTGGATCGCCGGGTAATACCGCTCAGCACTTAGGACTGCGGCTGTGATCATGGTGTCGATCTGCTCCGGGCTGGCCATCTGGCCGCCGGCCAGAACCAAACCATACCGATAGACCATCAGCTTCTGATTGGCCCAGTACGTGAACGCACCGGCCCAACACTGATCATTCATCTTGTTCAGCAGCTCATACAGCTCGGTCTCACGCTCGGCAGGTGGCTCCATTTCAAACGAGCACACCATGCGTAGCGTTTCGTCATAGTTGGACCAGGCCAGAGTGATTGAGTATGTGCGCCACTGCCCTTCGACAGCCATGGCGATCTGGTCATCCCCGATCCGGTCAAAATCCCAGTCGTGATGCTCGGCCAAGTGCTCGACTATATCAATCGGATGAAGGTCTTCTTCGAGAAACTGCTCGGAAAGGGCCATAATGCCACCTCACTTTTCTCTAGCATTCCGGGGCTGGCAGTGCCCCAGCGCTAGTTGCCTGCTCTACAAGCCGGGCTTCCCCCTTGGGCCTGTACTAAATATGGTGCGATGCGAGACAGGGGTCTGGCAACCCTATTTCTTGGGGATAGCAGCAATAAGTTGTGGATAGTCAGCAACGGCACTCAAAATATTGGCGCAGACCTCAGCTTTGTCTTGATTAAATTCCGCAAGGCGTCAGAATGCACCGCACCGTACAACCCAAGACGGGATTGCGCGGCGCGTCACTTTGCCCTGAAATTCAAGATCGTAAGAAACGGGACGGCTTTACTTGTCCAGCTTCGCCTCAAGCGCGGCGATGCGTGCTTCCAGCGCTGCGTTCTCTTCGCGGGCTTTTTGCGCCATCGCACGGACGGCGTCGAACTCTTCACGGGTTACGAAGTCACGATCGGCCAGCCAGCGATCAATCATTGACTTCATCGCATTCTCGGCCTCTTCCCGCGCGCCCTGAGCCACCCCCATGGCGTTGGTCATCAACTGGGAAACGTCATCCAGGATTTTGTTGCGGGTCTGCATATCTTTACTCCGGTCTGTCGGTTGGTCTTTATATGGGGGACGATTGGCCCGGACTCAAGGTTGACTTGCCCCTCAAACCCCGGGCAATGAGACGCACATGCAGGCTGTTCTGAATTTCCCCGATCTGTCACCCGAGCTTTTCTCGATCTCACTGTTCGGGATGGAGTTTGCCCTTCGGTGGTACGCGCTGGCCTATATCGCCGGTATCCTGATTGCATGGCGGATGGGGGTTATGGCGTTGCGGCGACCTGCCCTCTGGCCCGAGAAAACGCCACCGATCAAGCCTGAACAGCTTGAGGACCTCATCACATGGATCATTCTCGGCGTGATTGTGGGTGGGCGACTTGGGTTCGTCCTGTTCTATCAGCCCGCATATTACCTCTCGAACCCTCTGGAGATTCTGAAAGTCTGGCAGGGCGGCATGGCATTTCATGGCGGGTTGCTTGGGGTTGTGGTCGCTTCGTATCTCTATGCGCGGCGTCAGCAAAGCCCGGTTCTGTCCTTGGCAGACTTGATTGCCCATACGGTGCCACCCGGATTGCTGCTGGGGCGGCTGGCGAATTTCATCAATGCCGAACTTTGGGGGCGCCCCAGTGAATTGCCCTGGGCCGTGATTTTTCCCGGTGGAGCCGCGCAGGATTGCCCGGGCGTCCTGGCCGGGATTTGCGCCCGGCATCCATCGCAATTGTATGAGGCTGCATTAGAGGGCTTGCTGCTGGGCATCCTGCTTTTGTGGCTGGCGTATCGGCGCGGAGCATTCCACAAGCCCGGCCTGATCACGGGTGTTTTTCTGGCCGGGTACGGCGCGTCGCGGTTCTGCGTCGAATTCTTCCGGCAGCCCGACGCGCAGTTTATCTCGCCCGGCAATCCGTTGGGCTTGGCACTGCACATCGGCGGGTACGGCCTGACAATGGGGCAATTGCTGTCGCTGCCGATGATTGGTCTTGGCCTGTGGCTTGCCCTGCGTGCAAGGCGGGTCGCATGACTTTGGTGGATCATCTGCTTGAGCGAATCGCGCAAGACGGCCCGATGAATGTCGCCGACTATATGACCGAATGCCTGCTGCATCCGACTTTTGGCTATTACACGACCCGCGATCCGCTTGGCACACAAGGCGATTTCATCACTGCCCCGGAAATCAGTCAGATGTTCGGAGAGTTGATCGGGCTGTCGCTGGCACAAAGCTGGCTGGATCAGGGGCGCCCAGACCCTTTTGTACTGGCTGAGCTTGGTCCGGGTCGTGGCACGTTGATGGCGGATATGCTGCGCGCCACCGCTGGCGTGCCCGGTTTCACGGATGCCGCCCAGATCGTACTGTTTGAAGCCTCGCCCACATTGAGAGACATCCAGGCACAGACGCTGACAGGCTATCAACCGCGTTGGGTCGACTCGGTGGCAGACCTGCCCGAAGCCCCGTTGTTTCTGGTCGCAAATGAGTTTTTCGACGCCTTGCCCATTCGTCAATTCCAGCGTGATGGCACGGGTTGGCGCGAACGGCTTATCGGTGCCGACGGCAATACACTGACCTGGGGGTTGGGCCCGCAATCAGATCAGGTTGCGCTTAAGGATCGGCTAGACGACACCAAAGATGGTGATCTGGTCGAGCTTTGCGCCGCAGCGATACCCATCATTGCCGTGATCGCCCGGCGGATCGGCACGCATGGCGGGGCTGGGCTGATCGTGGACTATGGTGACTGGCGTTCGCTTGGCGATACATTCCAGGCGCTTCACGGGCACACGCATACAGACCCTCTGGACAAGCCCGGCCAAGCCGATCTGACAGCGCATGTGGATTTCGAACCTTTGGCGATTGCGGCCCGTGCTGCAGGATGTGCGCATACGCGGCTTACCCCTCAGGGTGTTTTTCTGGAACGGCTTGGTATCGCGAACCGTGCGCAATCCCTTGCAGCGACTCTCGGCGGGTCCAAGCTGGAAGAGCTGGTTGCCGCACATCGCCGGTTGACGCATCCGGACGAAATGGGAAACCTGTTCAAAGTGCTGGGCCTGTACCCCTCGCCCTCCTCGCCGCCACCGGGACTTGAGCCATGACATTGGAAATTTTGACCTCAGATTTGCTGAACCCCGTACGCCACGGGTTCTTCAGCCGCCGAGGCGGCGCGTCATCGGGCATTTTTGCGGGGCTCAATTGCGGCTATGGTTCATCCGATCAAACCGAGGCCGTAACGCTGAATCGAAAGCGGGTCGCACAGGCGATGGAGGTTGCGCCAGACGCCCTGGTCGGAGTCCATCAGGTTCATTCACCAACTGTTCTGACGGTCGACGCCCCGATAAATGGGGATAAGCCAAGGGCAGACGCCGTCGTCACCGCGACCCCGGGATTGGCCCTGACGATTCTGACTGCCGATTGTCAGCCAGTCTTGTTTGCTGATACGGAAGCAAACGTGATCGGAGCTGCGCACGCGGGTTGGCGCGGCACTTTGGACGGAGTGTTGGAAGCTACGCTTGACGCAATGGAAGCCCTCGGTGCAGCGCGGGAAAACATCACTGCAGTGATCGGCCCCTCGATCTCACAGTCAGCTTACGAGGTTGGCCCCGAATTTCTGGACGAATTCGCCGCTGATTCACCGGACAACCTGCGGTTCTTTGCAAACGGACACGGCGATCGGCTGCAATTTGATCTTCCCGCCTTTGGGCTACACAGATTGCGTCAGGCGGGCGTGGGTCGGGCTGAATGGACACGCCACTGCACCTACTCCGATCCTGAAAGATTCTATTCGTACCGCCGGTCTACCCACACGAAAGAAGCGGATTACGGACGCCTGATTTCCGCCATAAAACTTTAAGCAAAACCCGAATTAAGGCAATTTCGCCGCTTTTTCGCCACAATTGTTTGGCTAGCTAAGTCACTACAATTTGATAATTTTTGTCCGCTCTCAGGTGTTTATCTGTCAGTACCCCCGCAGGGCGCGACGCGCTTAATGAAGAGGAATCGCAAAGTCTCGTTTGTCCTGAATTCATCCCGGATCAGCCTTATCGCCGCCGCAATAGCCAAGCAAATTGGGTTCCACAGGAAAAGGGATCTTGGTCCCATAGCGAGCAGGACAACGAAATGAAGATGAGATCACGCTTTCTCTGCGCAGTTCTTGCGGCCACCAGAGAACATCAGCTGGAAATGCCTTGGAAACGGGTTTCCAGCCGATCAGTCAGGGTCGCACGCCGCATGGCGGCACATCGCTGACCATGAAAACCCCGCGAGCCAAGCTGCCGGTTCCGGGACGAGACGCACATCGGAGGGGTGCTCCGACCCGGTGTGTGGCCTGCCGCCGGTATTTTGCGCGGTTCAGGTTCGGAGCCTGTTTGCGTAGGCAATTTCGCCTGCGTTTGTATGAGTTTGCAGGGGGGTCAATGTGATGACCAAAAGCGTTGAGGTTTCTGTCGCGGCTCGCGGTCGAGATGCCTGTTGTGCTGTGGTCATCGATTTCTTGCAAGGCAAAAGTAAATCCGATCAGGCGCTGCTGTACGGGGGTTCAGCTTACCTGTTCGTTTCTTAGAGGGGACGGAATTGTAATGACTATCCCAAATTCTTTATCGCGCGCTGCCAGGAATGCCGTTGAAACGTCGGCATTGCTGCGCGATGGGCCAAGGTCGAAAACACAGAAAAAAGCGCAGCTTAGGCGCTATGAAGTCAGCACACTGATGAAAAACGGGGAAGTCGTTCAAACACGTCACATTGCCCCTGCACTGCCAATGTTCGAAGACGCGTTCTGTGCTTTTACGCGCGGAGCCTTGGTTGAAACCGAATCGGGCCCGATGGCCTTCGAAGACCTGTTGCCGGGCGATACTGTCCTGACTCAGACCGGCGCTTCGGAAACAGTCCTTTGGAAAGGGTCGGTTATGTTGATTCCCGGACGTCAGGATTCGCACGGTCGCACGCGCCCTTTGACACGGATCATGGCTGACACATTTGGAATGCAAAAGCCGATGTCTGGTGTCATTGTTGGCCCTTCCGCACGATTGTTGGGTACGCCGTCTCACTTGCGACATGTAAACGGAGAGGGACCGGTGCTTACACCCGTGCATGAATTCCAGGACGGTATGAGTGTAATCGAAACACTGCCGCCAACTCCGATTGAGTTGTTCCATATCTGTTTGAAAAGGCACGCTGTCATCAATGTGGATGGATTGCAGTTCGAAACCTACCATCCTGGCGTCAACGCCGTGCGTAGGCTCAGCCATTCTCTCAGGTCGATCTACCTGAATTTGTTTGCGCATATCGACACGCTAAGTGACTTCGGGCCTTTGGTCATGCCGCGGGCTGGCGACGGAGAGGTGGATGCGATAACCGCGTGAGTCGCGTTACGGTCTGCTATACGAGGGCAATATGCAGTTACTCATCAGTTGGGTGGTCTATGTTTCGGTGGCAGCGGTCCTGCCACCCATAAAACCACATCCTAAGCTTGTTGGCATCAGGCCGTCCGGCTCATCCGTTCTTCGAGGACGTCGAATGGCACGCCTGGTTCATCTTTTGCGCCGCGAATAACCAACGACGTCTTGACGCTTGCAACATTGGGCGTGGTCAGCAATGCACCGGTCAGGAACTGCTGAAAACTGCTCAGATCAGGGGCCACGCATTTCAGGATAAAATCCACCTCGCCGTTCAGCATGTGACACTCCCGGACCAGAGGCCACTCGCGACAGCGCTCCTCGAACGCGCTCAGTTCGGACTCTGCCTGACTTTCCAGACCGACCATAGCAAAGACCTGAACCTCGAATCCCAATTCACGCGAATTCACATCAGCGTGGTAGCCACGGATCAGTCCTGATTCCTCAAGAGTTCGTACGCGCCGCAGGCATGGTGGGGCCGAAATACCCACGCGTTTTGCCAGTTCGACATTGGTCATGCGACCGTCTGCCTGCAGTTCCGCCAGAATCTTGCGGTCAATCTCATCCAGCCGTATCGCGACCATCAAATGCTCCTGATTTTTCGGTTGTTATATCAGCAGCCAGAAGATGCGCAATAATATTTCACGACTGCGCAATATTGTTTATTCTTCCCTCCCCTCTTCGCGCGGTATTCGCAGCATGCATAGCAGGTACAAAGCACGAAGGGGCTTTAAGGGTGGCTGGCGGACCGCTATATCCCACCGTCAGGGGCCAAGCGGCCCAATCAGGCAGATCGAGTTAGGGGTACCATGGCCGAAACACGTCACACCAAGGTTCTGATCATCGGATCAGGACCCGCTGGTTACACTGCGGGCGTCTACGCAAGCCGCGCAATGCTGAATCCGATCCTGGTTCAGGGCATCGAACCCGGCGGTCAGTTGACCACCACGACCGAGGTCGAGAACTGGCCCGGCGATACCGAAGTTCAGGGTCCGGACCTGATGGTTCGCATGCAGGACCACGCTAAGGCGATGGGATGTGAGGTCATTGGCGATATCATCAGCGATCTGGACATCTCGAAACGTCCGTTCACTGCCAAGGGCGACAGCGGCACCACCTATACCGCCGATTCAGTCATTCTGGCCACCGGAGCGCGCGCGAAATGGCTGGGTCTTCCGTCAGAGGACAAGTTCAAGGGTTTTGGCGTTTCAGCCTGCGCCACCTGCGACGGCTTCTTTTACCGCGGGCAAGAGATTGTGGTGATTGGCGGCGGCAACACCGCCGTAGAAGAGGCGCTGTTCCTGACCAATTTCGCCAGCAAGGTCACGTTGATCCATCGCCGCGATGAGCTGCGGGCCGAGAAGATTCTGCAAGACCGGCTGCTCAAGCACGAAAAGATCGAACCGCTGTGGTTTCACGAACTGGAGGAGGTCATTGGCACCGATGCCCCCTTGGGTGTCGAGGGCGTGCGCGTCAAGAACGTAAAAACCGGCGAGATCACCGAGATACCCTGCAAAGGCGTCTTTGTCGCCATTGGCCACGCCCCTGCAAACGAGCTGGTCAAAGACACGCTGGAAACACACATGGGCGGCTATGTGGTCACCAAGCCGGGATCAACCGAAACATCGGTGCCGGGTGTGTTTGCAGCGGGCGACCTGACCGACCACATCTACAGGCAGGCAGTGACAAGCGCCGGTATGGGCTGCATGGCCGCCCTGGACGCCGAGCGTTTTTTGGCGCAACACGATTAAACGACCCCTGGAATTCCCCGAACCGTTCGGGGAATTCTGACATCTCACTGGGCACAACCTCAGCTTGACCCGTACGCACGCGCGTATCAGACTCGGGCCAGGAAAAGCGAATGCAGGTGGCCTGAGTGAAAAGCGTATTGTGGCAAGGCGGGTGGACAACCCGGCTGCGGATCGGCAGCGGCTTGATCCTGTTCGCCTATGCCTTCTTTCACTTCATTAATATCGGGTTGGGCCTGTTCCACACCGATTACCTGCACAGCATGCAGAAAGGTCGCCATGTCGTCACGCGGCACGACCTCGGCAGCGTGATCCTGTACGCTGCGCTGTTCATCCATTCCGGGCTTGCGCTCTATTCCATCAGTCAACGCCGCACGATGCGGATGCCCTTCAGCACCGGCTTGCAGATTGTTCTGGGTCTTCTGATCCCACTGCAGCTTATCGCCCATATCGTTCACACGCGCTACGCCCACGAGGTTTATGGCGTCAACGACGAGATGGGCTATATCATCGCCCTGATGTGGCCCAGCTCTGCGGTGTGGATGCAAAGCGTTCTTCTGCTGGTTGTCTGGGTCCACAGCTGCATCGGTTTGCACATGTGGCTGCGGCTGACCCGCTGGTGGTCAGGGACCGTACCGTATTTGATCGGTGCGGCCGTATTTGTGCCTTCGTTTGCGCTGGCCGGGTTGCTGACCGAAGGGCGCCGTATCTGGGTCGATTTTGGCGATCCCTTCCTGCGGGATCAATACATCGAGCATTACAATTGGCCCTCGCCCGAGTCTTTTCAGGCTATGGCCAACGTTGAGAACAACGCGCTTGTGGCATTCCTGATGGCGCTCGGGGCGGCGCTTTTGGTTTTCGTCGTTCGCAAGCTTTGGCGGCGCAGACATTCCGTGCGGGTAAAATATGTCGAAGGCCCAGAGGTGGTTGCCGAAAAGGGCATGACGCTTCTGGAAATCTCGCAGGCCAACGGCGTTCCGCACACAGCCCTGTGCGGCGGCAAAGGCCGGTGCACGACGTGTCGCGTGATCGTCGAAGATGGCGCCGACAAGCTGCCTGCGCCCAGCGAGGTCGAGGCCCGCAGCCTTGCCGCCGTCGGTGCCCCTGATGGCGCACGGCTGGCTTGCCAGATCCGTCCGACCGAACCGCTGACCGCGTTTCGCATGTTCCGCCCCGATGGCGGACGTAAACGCGCCCATGCCAGCCACGGACAAGAGCGGAAACTGGCAGTGCTGTTCCTTGATATGCGCGGATTTACCTCGCGAACCACTGGTCAATTGCCGTATGACATTGTGTTCCTATTGAACCGGTTCTTCGACGCGATTGTTCCGGCGATTACTGCGCATGGCGGTGCTGTCGATAAATACATGGGTGATGGTCTGCTGGCTGTATTTGAAAAGCCCGACGCTGAACGATCAGCTCAGGCCGGGCTTGCCGCCGCTGCTGATGTCAGTCTTGACCTTGCGCGCTTTAACCAGCAACTCCAAAGCGAGGCCAGCCCCGGCATACGCATTGGGATGGGGCTGCATCTGGGTGATCTGGTGCTGGGTGAAATCGGCGCTGTGGGCAGTTCCGCACATACAATCATCGGCGATGCGGTCAACGTGGCCAGCCGGCTTGAGGGCGAAACCAAGGCCTTGAAGGCTGAGCTTTTGGTTTCAACCGAGTTGCTGCAAGCTGCGGGATATGACAGCGACCCGGCTGACCTTCAATCCTTTGACCTTCGCGGCGTTGCAAAGCCGATTCTCGCCCTGCCCGTGGCAAAAGCATCCGATCTTTTTGAGCATAAAGCGGCCTTGGAACAGACGTACTAAATCCACCCGACGACAGCGCATCAACGGGAATAAAGTCGGGAAAAGTCGACTGTTGCGAAAAAATCTTCCAATCCGGTCAAAAACCGCGCATATCGTCCTTTATTTCCTAAATGTATATGGACTCCGACAAGCGCTCGGGGCACATGCCCCAGCAAACACCCCTGAACCACCGGTAAAACCGCACTTCGACAAGAGTATTCCCATGACGATGTTAAGCAATCTTGCTCCGATCCCGGAACTGTATGTGTCATATGACTCGGCGCAAAAGCTGAAAGTGGAAGCCGCCGACCTGACCAGCTGGGACCTGAGCCCCCGTCAGATCTGCGATCTGGAACTGCTGATGAATGGCGGTTTCAATCCGCTCAAGGGCTTCCTGAGCGAGGCCGATTATGACAACGTCGTCGAGAACATGCGTCTTGCTGACGGCACCTTGTGGCCAATTCCCATCACGCTGGACGTCAGCGAAGATTTTGCCGACACAATCGAACTGGGTCAGGATATCGCCTTGCGCGATCAGGAAGGTGTCATCCTTGGCACCATGACAGTCACCGACCGTTGGACCCCGGACAAAGCGCGCGAAGCCGATAAAGTGTTCGGCGCGGATGATGACGCGCACCCGGCGGTGAACTACCTGCACAATGTGGCCGGAAAAGTTTACTTGGGCGGCCCGGTTACAGGTATCCAGCAGCCGGTCCATTATGACTTCCGCGGTCGCCGTGACACTCCGAACGAGCTGCGCGCCTATTTTCGAAAACTGGGCTGGCGCCGCATCGTGGCCTTCCAGACCCGCAACCCGCTGCACCGCGCGCACCAGGAACTGACCTTCCGCGCCGCGAAAGAAGCACAGGCCAACCTGCTGATCCACCCGGTTGTCGGCATGACCAAGCCGGGCGACGTGGATCATTTTACTCGTGTTCGCTGCTACGAGGCGGTTCTGGACAAATACCCGGCCTCGACCACCTCGATGTCGCTGCTGAATCTGGCCATGCGTATGGCTGGCCCGCGCGAGGCGGTCTGGCACGGCCTGATCCGCGCCAACCACGGCTGCACCCACTTCATCGTTGGCCGCGACCACGCCGGCCCGGGCAAAAACAGCAAGGGTGAGGATTTCTACGGCCCTTACGACGCACAGGATCTGTTCCGCAAATTCCAGGACGAGATCGGCGTCGAGATGGTCGATTTCAAGCACATGGTCTACGTCCAGGAACGCGCCCAGTATGAGCCAAATGACGAGATTCTGGACAAGGATGACGTCACGATCCTCAACATCTCGGGCACCGAACTGCGCCGTCGACTGGCCGAAGGTCTGGAAATCCCAGAATGGTTCAGCTTTCCCGAGGTTGTGGCCGAGTTGCGTAAAACCAAACCGCCGCGCAGCCAGCAGGGCTTTACGGTGTTCTTCACCGGTTTCTCGGGCTCGGGTAAATCCACCATCGCCAACGCGCTGATGGTCAAGCTGATGGAAATGGGTGGCCGTCCAGTGACCTTGTTGGACGGGGACATCGTTCGTAAAAACCTGTCGTCGGAATTGGGCTTTTCGAAAGAGCACCGAGACCTCAACATCCGTCGTATCGGCTACGTGGCCTCTGAGATCACCAAGAATGGTGGGATCGCCATCTGTGCACCGATCGCGCCCTATGCCACGACCCGCCGCGCGGTTCGTGAAGAGATCGAACAGTTCGGTGCCTTCTGCGAGGTGCATGTTGCGACCTCGATCGAAGAATGCGAACGTCGCGACCGCAAAGGTCTGTACAAGCTGGCGCGCGAGGGCAAGATCAAGGAATTTACCGGCATCTCCGACCCTTACGACGTGCCGCAGAACCCTGAATTGAGCGTCGAGACAGAGAATGTCGATGTCGACAATTGCGCCCATCAGGTGCTGCTCAAACTGGAAAGCATGGGGCTGATTGCCGCGTCCTAAAATCTGGCAAATTCGAACAGACGGCTCCCGGTATACGGGGGCCGTTTTTCTCTGGAAGCTTTACATAAGCGCCCGTTGGCGCAGTTCCCCACAGCAACACTGGCTTACCATCAATAGCCCGCTGCCCTTACCATTCGGGGCAGGCGTCGAGTTGCTACCCTCTGGCGTGCTGTTCGACCGGCCCAAGGGTCAGCCCGGGGTCGCGTCCAGTTCCGCGCGCAGCAGCCGTGCGGCCCTACTTTCGAAATCACCGTACTCTGCTGCTTGCTGTTGGATGGACTGCAGGTGCGGCAAGCGTGCGGCAAAATCTTCAACCGAAGCAGACTGGATCGCGCGGCGGATATCGGCCTCGGACTCGCACAGGATCATACCGGACGTATCGAAGAAATCACCGATATTTGGACACCCCCAATAGATCGGGACCGTCGAACAAAGGATCGCGTCGATCAGCTTTTCCGAGAAGTAATTCCTCTCGCGCACATTCTCGATCACCACGGAATAACGGTAGGGCGCCAGCCCGTCTGATTTTCGCTCGAACGGTGTATATCCCCGGCCCATGATGTCCACATCCGCGCCGGTGTCCCGAACCCAGTCGATCACGGCATGGCGCAGCCTGTGCCCTTCAAGATCGCGCTTGGCCGAGGCGATCAGCGAGCAGGTCTTGGTTTTCTCAACGCCAAGATCCCGCCAGTCGGGCACCATCGTCACGCCATAGGGCAGGAACACCGCGTTCGGTATGTTTTCAAGCAACACGTCATGAAAGGTGAAAACGCGGAAGAATCGCCGCCAGGTGTACCGCAACATTCGGTCGTGTTTGCCGTGAATGGCCGAAGGCTCACCCATCATCAGCGAAATCCGTGCGCGCGTGCCACGACGCAGGCGAAGATGCACGGTCGAGTTCGGGTACATGATCAGGTGGTCGGTACGCTCCAGATCACCGACCGTCTTGCCGATCAGGCGGTCGGGGCACCCCTCGGGCCAGATCAAATCGGACAAAGGGACCGAGGCAAGTTTCGGTCCAAGACGGTGCCCATAGGGCAATATTGCGATGGTAGGCCGGGTCACTTGGCGACCTCGGGCAAGTCAACCTGGCCGCGCATCAGAACATATCCGCGCCCCGCAACCTTTATGCCGGTCATTGCATCAACTGGCCCTACACGCGTCACGGTGGCTTGTCCCGGGCGGCCCATGTCATGGCCTTGTTCGGCCGTAAAGCTGTCCTTGGTCATCAGCCCGTTTTTCCAAAGATAGGCCGCCATCGCACCGGTTGCCGATCCGGTAAACGGGTCCTCGGGCGGGCTGGGCGGTGCCATCAGTAGGCGCGAGAAGGTATCACCTGCGTCTGTTGCGCCCTTGAGTGTCACTAAGAAAGGCTCTGCCATGTCTACACCGGAATAGCCAGCCTTTGCAGTAAGCTCGCGCAACGCGTGGACGTTCAGCTTCGCGGCACGAAGTGAATCGTGATCCCGCAGAACCGTAATGCAGAATGGCAAACCGGTGGACACAAACTGAGGCGGGGCAACTATCACGTCCTCGGGCAAACTGACGGTGGCAGCAACCGTACCGGCAGGTATGACCTTGCCGAATTGCGGCGCGACTTGAGTCATCTCAATCTCGTCGCCATTCAGGCAGATTGAAACAAGGCCCGCGCCGGTTTCCAAGGTCAGCGTATCGCCCGTAATCAGGCCGCGAGACTTCATAGCCGCGACCGTCGCTATGGTGGGATGTCCGGCAAAAGGGATTTCCCGGCTTGCCAGAAAGTAACGCACGCGAAAATCGGCGACATCGGATTGCCCGGTGAACGTACATTCGACCAAGGATGTCTCGCGTACATAGGCGGTGCAGACTTCTTCCGACAAAACCGCACCGCCGTGGACAACGGCGCATCCGTTGCCACCAAAGGCGCGGTCGGTAAAGGCGTCCACCCAGTCGAAGTCAAACCAGCTCATGTCGTGCACCCTCCGTTCTGCGCCCCATTACAGAGTCGCATGTCTGGCTTTTAGGGCACCAGATGTCACGGAGAAAATAGTGCGCGCTGGCACTGTATCAGTGCACGGCCACCGGCGAAAAATCATGTTCGCGTGCCAGAACGAAGGCCAGCTTGCGATCCGCGACCAGCGCCAGTTGCTGACCGTCAGAATTGTGGACGGCATATAACTGATCCAGATCACCGGCCTGCTCTCTGACTTCTTGCGGCAGATCGGCGACTTCGACCGTTTTTACATAGGCGATCCTGTCGCCCCCGGTGTTCAGCTCGATCGGTGTATTCATAGCTCTTACCCCTTTCTTATGTTGATCTTTTGCACCACGGTTTCAGGCACGGCTCGGCTTAGATCCACGTGCAGCAGACCGTTTTCAATGATCGCCTCGCCCACCTCAACACCATCGGCCAGCACGAACATGCGCTGGAACTGACGTGCGGCGATTCCGCGATGCAGGAATATGCGCCCCTCGCTGTCGTCGCGTTGACGACCCCGGATGACCAGTTGACGATCTTCGATGGTGATCGACAGATCCTCTTCGGCGAACCCGGCCACCGCAAGCGTGATACGGTAAGAAAAATCCGATGTCTGTTCGATGTTATAGGGCGGGTAACCTTCGTTGCCAGCCTTTGCAGACCGTTCCAGAAGGCGTTCCAACTGCTCGAACCCCAAAAGATGCGGGTATGAGCCAAGAGTAAGTTTTGACACGTATTTTCGTCCTTTTTTGTCAAAGCGACGTATGGTGCGGCCCCGTTTCGGCAACCGCGTGTAATAGAATATGGGATTGTTCAGCGATGTCCACAAGGTCTGGCGATATAAACCCTGACGCACTATCTTGTGTGAGAAGCACCACAACAACCATTGAGTCGCCAATGAACGCGCCCACCGATCTATCGATGAAAACAGACGAGGTTTTGCGGGTTGAACTCGAGGTTTTCCGCCGCCAGCACCGGGATCTGGATGAGGCGATCGAGGCGCTGCAATCCACTGGTACGGCTGATCAGCTTACGATCAAGCGCCTGAAAAAGCAGAAATTGTGGCTTAAGGACATTATTCGCCTGATTGAAGACCGTTTAACGCCTGACATCATCGCCTGACGCATTGCCACGAAGGTCGATTTGGATATAGTGCGCGCTCTTTCGAAAGGCAGGGACGCAAGCGGATGAGCGACGTGAAAGTGGGGATCATCATGGGCAGCCAATCAGACTGGCCCACGATGAAAGAAGCCGCAACCATTCTGGATGAGCTAGGCATCGCCTACGAAAAACACATCGTCTCGGCACATCGGACGCCGGACCGTTTGTGGGAGTATGGCAAAACCGCCGTGTCGCGCGGATTGCATGTCATCATTGCCGGGGCCGGAGGTGCAGCGCACCTGCCGGGCATGATGGCGTCAAAAACGCGGGTACCGGTGATCGGTGTTCCGGTGCAGACACGCGCGCTGTCGGGTGTCGACTCTCTGTACTCCATCGTGCAGATGCCCAAGGGGTTTCCGGTTGCGACCATGGCAATCGGTTCCGCCGGGGGCGCGAATGCTGGTCTGATGGCCGCAGGTATCCTGGCCTTGCAGGACAGCGCTTTGGCCAGTCGCCTGGACGCGTGGCGCGAAGCACTGTCCGCTTCGATCCCAGAGGAGCCGGTCGATGACTGATGCACTTAAACCCGGCGCAAGAATCGGGATTCTAGGCGGTGGTCAATTGGGTCGGATGCTGTCCGTCGCGGCGTCTCGACTGGGGTTCGTGACGCATATTTTCGAACCCGGCCCCAATCCGCCCGCCGGGCAGGTGGCCGACAGGGTGACAACCGCAGCCTATGACGATACCGAAGCGCTCAAAGCCTTTGCCGAATCTGTTGATGTCATCACCTATGAATTCGAAAACATCCCGACCGAAGCGCTGGACCTGTTGGAAGCCCATCGCCCGATCCGTCCGGGGCGCGAGGCTCTGCGCGTCAGTCAAGACCGGCTAACCGAAAAGACTTTCCTGCAAGGGCTTGGTCTGAAGACTGCGCCATTCGCCGATATTACGGACATGGACAGTCTGAACGCCGCAATTGAGCAAATCGGCACTCCGGCTATCCTGAAAACCCGCCGCTTTGGCTATGACGGCAAAGGCCAAGCGCGGTTGCGTACGCCCGAGGACGCAAAGAGCGCTTTGGCCGACATGGCAGGCGCGCCCGCGATCCTAGAAGGCTTCGTGAACTTCACGCATGAAGTGTCGATCATTGCCGCGCGCGGTGTGGACGGTCAGGTCGCCTGTTTTGATCCTGGCGAGAATGTTCACCGCGATGGGATACTACATACAACGACGGTTCCGGCCCGACTGCGTCCTGCACAGCGTACGGACGCGGTTCTGCTGGCCGCCAACATCCTCAACGCGCTGGACTATGTCGGAGTGATGGGGGTTGAGCTGTTCGTAACCCCCGCAGGCCTGATCGTGAATGAGATCGCCCCGCGTGTGCACAATTCGGGCCATTGGACACAGAATGGCTGCGCGGTAGATCAATTTGAACAGCATATTCGCGCTGTGACAGGTTGGCCTTTGGGCGACGGGCAGCGGCATTCGGATGTGGTCATGCAAAACCTGATCGGTGCCGACATGGACCGTGTTCCTGAACTGGCGCAAGAGCGCGACGTGGCCCTGCATCTTTATGGCAAGGCCGAGGTCAAGGCCGGTCGAAAAATGGGACATTTCAACCGCATTTCGCGGTGATCAGCGGACGAACCGCGCTGCGATATCCCCCGACATATAGCTGACCCGCCCACCAGCTAGCGTGGCTGCAACACGCTGGGTATCAGCGTCAAGAATGACAAGATCAGCGCGTTGGCCCGGCGCCAGCGTGCCACGATCCTGCAACCCAAGTACGCGCGCCGGACCCGACGATACAAGTGCCCAAGCCCCGGCCATATCCAACAAACCAGTTTTGGCAAGCATCAAAGCCGCACGTCTGGGGCTGGGATAGTGGTAGTCCGAGGCCAATGCGTCGCAATACCCCATGGTGATCAGGTCCAATGCACTGACGTTGCCCTTGTGCGAGCCGCCACGCACGACATTGGGCGAGCCCAGAACAATGTGATCCCCCGCCGCGCGGGCGGCTTCGGCCGCCTCGAGTGTTTCCGGGAATTCGGCAATGCGCGCGCCGCGTGCACGCCAGATGGCGCGGTCCTGCGCCGTTGCGTCGTCATGGCTGCCCATTCGCACACCCTGCGTGGCCAGCACTGCGCACAACGCATCCAGCGCCTCTGGCACTTCGCCGCTGCGGTCATGCATGGACAGCAACATCTCAAAGTGCTTATCCGGATTTCTTCCGGCCTTGAGCGCCTGCCCCGTCAGCCGCGGCGGTTTACGTCGTTCCGCCAGCCGATCATGCGGTAGGTGGTCGTTGAACACCACGTAGGGCACCTGCCAGTCGGTAATACGGTCCGGCAGGCCCGCATAATCGTCCAACATATGCGTTTCGAACCGAAGCTGCGGCATCATATCAGTCACGACACGATCCTTGACCAAGGCGATGGCCTCAAACACCTGCCCCGCGAATTCGGGACCCCGCACGCCGCCCTCCCAACTGTGGAATTGGGCCAGTATCGCTGTGGTTATGCCGTTGGCAGCCAGTTCAGCCTCGACCGAGAGGATTCCTTCGTCCATCTGCTTCATTGCCCCGCGGCGCGGTGCGATATGGCGCTCAAATCCATCCCCATGCAGGTCAATAATCCCCGGAAGCACGAGATAGCCAGACAGATCAACCTGCCGCCCTGCGAGATCAGCTTGAATGACGCCCCCGGCCAAGGACAGGTCGGCAGGCACAAGACCCTCCTCCGGCAGCAGCACCTCTGCGCCGGTGAACGTCAGATTTAATGAGGTCATTGCGATGGCTCCGACTCGGGTTCCGAACAATCCTGCCCAAGGCAGATTTCGTCGATGACATGCGTCACCCAGTCCAACCAGGTTATATCCGGATCGAAGCGTCCGAACTCGATGAAATGCAGCGCCTGCGCCATCACGATTGGATTGTTCATCATGAAAGTGTGGGTGACGGGCAAGACGATGTGTTGCTTCATGCCCTCAACCTTCGTGGTTTCGATCGACACCTTGCCATCATCCTTGCCATCAATCATCGAGGATGACAGAGGGTTCAGGGAATTCTCGCCGGCGATCACTCCCAACTCGAAATCCACGGCTGGCAGCTGGCCCGGAATACCCTCGGGGCCGGTGCCCAACGCCAATCCCGCAGGCCCGTGAAGCATACCAAAAACCTCAAATGCGCCCAGTTCGTCAACCAACTGGCTTCCCTGGTTGGGCGGGCCAAGCATGACCACGCGCCCCAGATTGTCAGGATGATGATCCTGCAACCAATAACGCAATAGGATGCCGCCCATCGAATGCGCCACCACATTCACGGTATCATCGCCACAGGCGGCAAACGCTTCCGGAAGGGTCTGATCAGCCAGCTCGGGAATCGGCAGATCGGTCGAGGGGTATCCAGGACGCACCACGGTATAGTCATGCGCCTGAAAAAGTTCCTCCATGACTGCAAAAGACGTTTCGGTCCGCGCGAGCCCATGCAACAGAACCACACACTTCGCATGGGTTGCAGCAGGCACAAGAAGCAAGAACAGCACGATCAGATATCTCATAGCCGCCAGATAAGTCCTAACCGCATACGATGAAACCCCTAGCGCGGCCTCAGGCGCAGAACAGCCAGTGCTATGCCGCCCAGAACCAAAGCTGCACCCAGGATCAGGCGCAGGCTGGCAACCTCTCCCAGCAAAAGCACACCGCCCAAAATGGCAATGATCGGAACGCTCAGTTGAACCACGGCCGCCGTGGTCGGCGCAAGCTGCGGCAGAACGCGGTACCACAGCGCATATCCCATACCCGAGGTAACCGCACCAGAGACTATGGCCAGACCGTACCCAGCGCCTGTCATGCGCCACTCGCCCCCTGCCACAATCAGGGTCAAAGACGTCAGAGGCAGGGCGACGACGAAATTCGCCGCCGTACCAGCCAGCGCGTCCGGTTCCGAGCGCCCGACCAGCGAGTAGGCTGCCCAGCCGATCCCGGCAGCGGTCATTAGCAGCGCTCCGGCTGGATCAACCTGAACCGCGCCGACCGGCCACAGAACATAAGCAAGCCCCGCAAGGGCAATGACCGCACCCGCGATCTGACGGCGCGTCGGCGCGCTGCCGGTCACAGATGTCACCGCGAACATGGTGATCTGCACCACTCCGAACAGAATGAGAGCACCCAAGCCGGCATCCAGCGTCAGATAGGCGATGGAAAACCCGATCATGTACATCGACAACGCCCCTGCCCCCGCGATCCGGCGACGATTGCGCAGCGGTAGGTGCCCAGCCCTGAACCAGACCAGAATGCTTAGAACCAAAGCTCCGGACAGCACGCGGACAACAGCAAAACCAGCAGGATCACTGGCGCCGGTGTCAATCGCCAGTCGGTTCAGGAGCGAATTCGCCGCAAAAGCGCACATAGTCAGGGCAGTGAGTAGAAACAATCGCATATCAACCGCATAGCGGTATCGCGCGCGTTTGCACACTCACATTCATGCACAACGGTCTGCAAAAAGAAACGGGGCCACCCAAAGGCGACCCCATCCCCTAGCTTTTTGGCGGTCCCGTTCGGCATCTTGGCCTCTCGGCCAAGCGCCTGAAGGGGTCGTCAGAATTCGCCAAGGCGAATTTGACGTGCTTACATCATGCCGCCCATGCCGCCCATGTCGGGCATGCCGCCTGCAGGTGCCGCGCCTTCTTTGGCGGGCTTGTCGGCAACCATCGCTTCGGTGGTGACCAGCAGGCCAGCAACCGATGCCGCATCTTCCAGAGCGGTACGGACAACTTTGGCCGGGTCGATCACGCCAAACGAGAACATGTCGCCATACTCTTCGGTTTGAGCGTTGAAGCCGAATGCTGCGTCGGACGATTCACGGACTTTGCCCGCAACGACCGCACCATCAACACCTGCGTTCTCGGCGATCTGGCGCAGCGGCGCTTCGATTGCTTTGCGAACGATGTTGATACCTGCGTTCTGGTCAGCGTTTGCGCCTTCCAGAGTTTCCAGTGCTTTACCGGCCTGAACCAGAGCAACACCACCGCCGACAACAACGCCTTCCTGTACGGCTGCGCGTGTTGCGTTCAGAGCATCGTCCACACGGTCCTTACGCTCTTTCACTTCAACCTCGGTCATGCCGCCGACGCGGATAACGGCAACACCGCCCGCCAGTTTGGCAACGCGCTCTTGCAGCTTCTCACGGTCGTAGTCGCTGGAGGTTTCTTCGATCTGAGTGCGGATCTGAGCAACACGTGCTTCGATCTCGGCTTTCTCGCCAGCACCGTCAACGATGGTGGTTTCGTCTTTGGTGATTTCGATCTTCTTGGCGGTGCCCAGCATGTCCATGGTGACGGACTCGAGCTTCATGCCCAGATCTTCCGAGATGACCTGACCGCCGGTCAGGATCGCGATGTCCTGCAGCATGGCTTTACGGCGATCGCCGAAGCCCGGTGCCTTGACAGCAGCAATTTTCAGGCCGCCGCGCAGTTTGTTGACAACCAGAGTTGCCAGCGCTTCGCCTTCAACGTCCTCGGCAATGATCAGCAGCGGTTTTTGCGACTGAATCACTTGCTCCAGCAGCGGAACCATCGGCTGCAGCGACGACAGTTTCTTTTCGTGCAGCAGGATCATGCAGTCTTCAAGCTCTGCAACCATCTTGTCTGCGTTGGTGACGAAGTAAGGCGACAGGTAACCGCGGTCGAACTGCATACCCTCGACAACATCGGTCTCGGTTTCCAGACCTTTGTTCTCTTCGACGGTGATAACGCCTTCGTTGCCGACCTTCTGCATCGCGTCTGCGATCTGCTGACCGATTTCGGCTTCGCCGTTGGCCGAGATGGTACCAACCTGCGCAACCTCTGCCGAGTCCTTGACTTCGCGCGACGCAGCTTTGATGCCTTCAACAACCTTGGCAGTCGCCAGGTCGATGCCGCGCTTCAGGTCCATCGGGTTCAGGCCAGCAGCAACCTGCTTCAGACCTTCGCGAACGATGGCTTGTGCCAGAACGGTCGCAGTGGTGGTGCCGTCGCCGGCTTCGTCATTGGTGCGGCTGGCGACTTCTTTCACCATCTGCGCGCCCATGTTTTCGAACTTGTCTTCTAGTTCGATTTCCTTGGCAACCGAGACACCGTCCTTGGTGATGCGCGGTGCGCCAAAGGACTTGTCCAGAACAACGTTGCGGCCTTTGGGGCCCAGGGTCACTTTTACCGCGTCGGCCAGAGTGTTGACACCCTTCAGCATGCGGTTGCGGGCATCGGTGTCAAATTTGACGTCCTTAGCAGCCATGTCTTTTCTCCTTGAGAAATTTGTTGAAAATGAAGATCAGAGAAAGCGCGCGGGCTTACTCGATGATCCCCATGATGTCGCTTTCTTTCATCATCAGCAGCTCTTCGCCGTTGACCTGAACCTCGGTGCCCGACCATTTGCCGAACAGAATCTTGTCACCAGCTTTTACAGCCATTGCGATCAGTTCGCCGCTGTCCTTGCGCGCGCCTTCGCCGGTTGCGACGACTTCGCCTTCGCTTGGCTTTTCTTTTGCGCTGTCAGGAATGATCAGGCCGCCTGCGGTTTTCTCTTCGCTTTCGGTACGGCGAACCAGCACGCGGTCATGAAGCGGTTTCAATGCCATCTTTGCAGCTCCTTGGGCTCAAAGTTTATTTATCCTCCCCTCGCCGGCTGGCGAGGCGTTAGCACTCGACCCTTGTGAGTGATAACGACGCATAGCTAGGAGGTCTAAAACGCCGAGTCAACAAGCTGTGATATTTTTTTTGAAAGCAGGGCTCAGTCAGGCTGTTCCCAGCTATAGGCCCAGTGTTCAAGGCCTTTCTCTCCGGCTTCAGTCAGGCTGTAGGTGCCCTTTTGAACCTTAGCAAACCAGCCATAATGGTTGTCACGCATTAAACGGGTTGCCGATGGAACACCAGTGGCCCTCGCCACATCTGATCCTTTCGTCGCACCACATTCAGCCAGATGTGCGGCACATTTCAATGCGTCTTGCCGATAGGCCGTCACGATGCCGTGCCGGGTTGCTCCACCTGCGTTCGGGTCGCCCTCAAGCCGGTCAAATGCCCGCAGCAATTGCGCGGCCCTTGCCTTGTTTTTGCGCGGCGCATATGGGCCGGGATCTGCGTGCACCTCAACCGCTCCGTCTGCGCGCACCGTGATCAGACCCAGGCCCAACCGTCGGCAGAGCGCCAAATTGTCTTTCAGAGCGCGTCGGGCAGACCGCCCCGTCGGCTTGCAAACCGCGATATAGACGTAATCTGTTACCTTGAGGCGTGTGATAGCCTGATGAAACAATGCCAACGAAAACCTCAGCTTTAGCTCGACGATCACCAGCTCATCCCCATTGCGTACGGCCACGATATCGGCTGCACCCACCTCGCCTTTGACGGTATAGCCCTGACGCTCCAACAGCGCTTTGATCGGGGGATAGAGGTCTTGCTCACGCTTCATGGCTGCATGCTATGCGATTTGCATTGGATTGCCAGCCCGCACCCGCGCCGTAAGCAGAGGTAATGCACAGGCTGGGCACAAGGCAGACCATGCTTGCGTATTTCAGACCAACCGTCGCAGCGGGGCCTATGCCGGGTGACAACCTTGCCAGACCGCCCTATAAGGCGCGCAAATTTATCATCCTCAGGACACTGACATGACAACCCTTGTATTTGGCCACAAATCCCCCGACACCGACTCGACAGGATCGCCGATCCTGTGGGCGTGGTACCTGAACGAAGTCAAAGGCGAAAAAGCCGAAGCGGTGCTGCTGGGCGAACCCAACACCGAGGCCGCTTTCCTGCTGCAACGCTGGGATCTGCCCAAGCCGCGCATCATTGACGATGTCGAGGCGGATTCTCCGGTTGTGATCGTCGACACGAATAATCCGGCCGAGTTGCCCACCAGCATCAACAGCGCCGACATCCGCACCATTATTGACCACCACAAGCTGGTCGGCGGGCTGGAAACCAAAGGTCCGATCGACATCACAGTGCGCCCGCTGGCCTGCACTGCAACGATCATGGTCGACCTGATGGGCGATGACGCGGCCAAAATGCCTGACTGGGCAAAAGGAACTGCCCTGACCTGCATCCTGTCTGACACGCTGGAATTCCGCTCGCCCACCACCACCCCGCATGATCGATATGTGGCCGAGAGGCTGGCCGCCGATCTGGGTCTGGACATCGCGGCCTATGCTGCCGACATGTTCGCGGCCAAGTCGGATGTCTCGTCCTTCTCTGACGCCGAACTGATCCGCATGGACAGCAAGGAATACGAGGTGGACGGCACCAAGTTCCGTGTCTCGGTTCTTGAAACCACCGCTCCGGGCGTTGTACTGGACCGCAAGGCCAGCTTGGCAGAGTCGATGGTAGAGGTCGCCAAGGAAGACGGCGTCGATCAGGTTCTGCTATTCGTGGTCGACATCCTGAACGAAGAGGCCACCCTGCTGGTTCCCAACGATCTGGTTAAAGGCGTGGCTGAGAAAAGCTTTGGCGCATCGGTCGAAGGTGACGCGGTGGTCTTGCCCGGAATAATGAGCCGCAAAAAGCAGATCATTCCAAACCTCAAGGTTTGAACGCACTCTAGGCATTAGAAAAGGCGTCCTTCCGGACGCCTTTGTTACATGGGTGGCATGCCCTCAAAGCTGGGCATGCCATCCGGGATTACGTGGAAATCCTGTTTTTCCGCAACAAAGACCGCAGCACTTGCCCCGCCGAAAACAGATGGGTCATCCAGAGTTCCAATCTTCAGGATCACAGGGTCCACGCCCGGACGAAGCGTGGTGAGGTGTGTTCCGCACTCCGCGCAGAACTCACGCGTGACCGCCAAGGCGCGATCGGTACGTGTGTACTGTTTCGGTGCCCCGGCAGTGTATTTGAACCCGTCGCGCGGCAAAAGCACGAACAGGTTGGGGCCGCCACCTGACACATGCTGACACGCTCGGCAATGGCATTGACCCTTGAAGATCGGCTCGCCCTCTGCCCGATACCGAACGGCGCCACAATAGCATCCACCTTCCAAAATCATCAGTGATCTCCTTTTTTTTGACGACTATGGACAAGGTTCCGCAAAGCGGGCAGTGTCATAATTGACATTATTAGGACCAATATGGACAAATGCAGACTGTTCAGGTCGTGATCCTGCACCCCACCCCGTGCCAGATGTCGAGCTTGTTCATCACGAGCGAAATGCTGGACACCGCAAACCGGGTCGCCCGCTTTCACGGAAGCGAAACGCGGTTCCACGCCACTGTTCTCACGCCTGAGAACTGTGGGACGGTTTCAGAGCCCCCGGATCTTATCATCCTGCCCGGCCTCGGCACCGCCACCGAACCCGAGGTCAGGGCGACAATGGGTCTAAGCAGTTTTTCAACCTTGGTTGACGCGTTGAAAAACCTTGCAGAGCCGAAAACGGTCGTTGCAGGGGCCTGCTCGGGCTGCTTTGCGCTCGGGGCTGCAGGCCTGTTGGACAGGCGTAAAGTCACGACAACGTGGTGGCTGGCCCCCCTGCTGCAATCCCTGTTTCCTTTGGCGCGTCTTCAGTCCGGTGAGTTGGTTGTCCAGGATGGCAATCTTTTCACGGCGGGCGCGTCGTTTTCTCAAATCGACCTCATGTTGTCGCTTATCGAGTGGTTTGCCGGTCTGGCTATTGCCGAAGACTGCCGGCGGTTTCTGTTGGCGGACAACCGGCCCAGCCAGCTTCCGTACATATCCGTCGCGACGCTGGTCGCGGGGCACCCTGCCCTGCAAAAGGCCGAACTGTACGTCAGGCGCAACCTGACGCGACAGATAAGCCTTGCCGAGCTATCTGAGGCGGCCGGTCTGACACCCAGAACCTTTTCGCGCAGGTTATCGAAGGCTACGGCGCTGACCCCCTCAGGTTTCATGCAAACCATTCGGGTGACTGAGGCGATCCGCCTTGCGCGCTCGGGCAAACGCACTCACGAGGAAATCGCGGAACGTGTGGGATATGCGGATAGCACAGCATTGCGCAGAATCGTCCGTAAGCGAACCGGTCAGACCCTGGAAAGTTTTCGCCGCTGAGGATTTGCCTTTTTGATGGTCAATGCACGGGGGTTGCGGCATATAACGCAGGATTCAGTTTACCCGGACCGTGCATCATGACCCAAATCCTCTCGTCGCTCTCTGAAGTCTCTGACCGTTACAAAGCGTTGTTCGTTGATCTTTGGGGGTGCGTCCATAATGGCATCACGGCCTTCCCCGAAGCCGTTGCTGCCTTGCAGGATTACCGCGCAAAGGGTGGAGTTGTGGTACTGCTCACAAACTCTCCCAAACCCCGAGCGGGCGTGGCGGAACAATTGGTGCAGTTCAAGGTTCCTGCGGACGCCTATGACACAATCGCGACCAGCGGAGATTCAGCACGGTCCGCGATGTTCCGCGGGGCTGTCGGGCACAAGGTTTACTTCATGGGGGAATGGGAACGCGACGCCGGGTTCTTTGAGCCGTTGAAGCTGTTGCATCACCCGATCCACATTGAGCGTGTGCCGCTGGACCAAGCCGAGGGGATTGTTTGCTGCGGTCCGTTTGATCCGATGGCTGACCCTTCCGTGAACCGCCCGGATTTCCTGTATGCCAAGACGAAGGGTATGAAACTGCTCTGTGCCAACCCCGATATCGTCGTCGACCGGGGCGAGGTGCGGGAATGGTGTGCCGGGGCGCTGGCAAGGCTTTACACAGAAATGGGTGGCGAGAGCCTTTATTTCGGCAAACCCCACCCGCCGATCTACGATCTGGCCCGCCGCCGGTTGCAGGAACTTGGCCACGACATCCCGAACGGCGACATTCTGGCGATTGGCGACGGCCCGCATACCGACATTCTGGGCGCTATGGGAGAGGGAATTGATTCCCTGTTTATTTCGGGTGGATTGGCCGCTGCCGAGACAAAAACCGAACATCACCCACACCATGACTCCTTAAGTGAATATATCCAAAAGGAAAAAATTAATCCCACCTATACAATCGGTCGTCTGCGATAGTCAGAAAAAGCTTGATTTTCTGCGACTGCGAAGTAATAAAGTTACCGAACTAGGGTGGCTTGCGTTTTTTTGTTGCCCGAAGAATGAAAGCGAGGGTGACATGTTGGACAATCTTCCACGCGGCACAATCTGTATTGAAGACATCGAAATGGGCATGAGCCGCCACCTGCGCAAAGTGGTGACAGACGAAGATATCGAGATGTTCGCGCAGGTGTCGACAGACCGGAATCCAGTGCATCTGGATGACGATTACGCCCGCGATACGATCTTCGAGGGGCGCATCGCACATGGGATGCTAACTGCGGGCCTGATCTCGGCCGTGATTGGCGAACAGCTTCCCGGACACGGTACGGTCTATTTGGGCCAGTCGTTGAAATTCCTCGCACCGGTCCGGCCGGGCGATATGGTCTATGCCGAGGTCAAGGTGACCGATATCGACTTTTCCAAACGTCGGGTGAAGCTGGATTGTCACTGTGCTGTGGACGGCAAAAAGGTGCTGATTGGCGAGGCAATGGTGCTGGCCCCCTCTCGTAAGTTCGACTGATCGTTCGAAAAGAGTATCCCAAAGTTCGAACTCTGATCGCCAATGCAGGCGAAACGCAGGCTCTCATGGCTTGCGGCCAATTCCGGGCCGACGGAAGGGTACAAAGCATTTTTGCCCCGGCGCAAAGATGAGGTGCTTGAATATGGCTGAGAGGAACAGTACCCACACCTCATGCATATCATCCGGGACTATCAATTTATCGAACCTCAGGACCGCGGCGCCAGCGTGGCGATCGGGAATTTTGACGGCGTCCATCTTGGTCATCAATCGGTGATTGAACTGGCGCGCAATGCGGACCCGGATGCTCCTCTTGGCGTGTTGACGTTTGAACCGCATCCCAGGGAATATTTCGCGCCGGATGCCCCCCCATTTCGCCTGATGCGTGGCAATACACGTGCGCACCGGTTGGAAAAGCTGGGTGTTCAGAAACTCTATGAACTGCCCTTCAATGCCGCTTTGGCCGGGCTTACCCCCGAAGAATTTGCCCGCATCGTGATCTGCGACGGGCTGGGCCTGTCACATGTTGTGGTGGGTGCGGATTTTTGTTTCGGCAAAGGGCGCAGCGGGACGGCTGACGACATCCTGCGATTTGGCCAGCAAATGGGCTTTGGCGTCACCATTGCACCCTTGATGCAGCGATCCGAAAACGTTGTGTCGTCCACCGCAATCCGCACCGCACTGACCGAAGGCCGCCCCCGCGATGCGGCCACAATGCTGGGCCACTGGCACCGGATCGAAGGTGAAGTGATCGGCGGAGAACAGCGTGGGCGCGAACTGGGTTTTCCCACTGCAAACATGTCCATCGAAGGGCTGCACCCACCGAAATTCGGTGTCTACGCGGTGCTGGTCGATGTGTTGGACGGCCCTCATAAGGGCAGCTACCACGGGGCGGCCTCGGTCGGGGTGCGGCCAATGTTCAACGGCGAAGTGCCCAATATCGAAACTTTCCTGTTCGATTTCTCTGGCGACCTTTACGGCTCAACCCTGTCGGTGGCGCTGGTCGAGTATCTGCGACCTGAGATGAAATTTGACGGTTTGAACGGTCTGATCGCACAGATGGATACCGATTGCGACCAAGCCCGTACCCATCTGGCAGCGCTATGACGACAGACCCTATTGATCGCAATGGTCTGGGTCACCGGTTCTGGGAACGCAAACCACTGACCAAGATGAACCAGCGCGAATGGGAGGCGCTGTGCGATGGCTGTGGCAAGTGTTGCCTCAACAAGCTGGAAGACGAAGATACTGGCGAGGTCGCCCTGACCTGCGTTGCCTGTCGTCTGCTGGATGATGAGACGTGCCGCTGCACGCAATATGACATCCGCCACCAGTTTGTGCCGGAATGCATTGTGATGAAGCCAGACAACATCGACGACCACGCCTATTGGCTGCCGCAAACTTGCGCCTACCGTCTTCTGTGGGAGGGCAAACCCCTATACGACTGGCATCCTTTGATCTCCGGCACGCCAGACAGCGTGCACGCCGCCGGAGTCTCGGTCAAGGATCGCACGGTATCCGAGTTCGAAACCCCCATCGAAGAGTGGGAATACTATATCATCGAGGAGCCCAGCTAATGTATTTCGCTTCTGACAACTCTGGCCCCGTCCACCCCAAGGTCTTGGCCGCATTGAACGAAGCCAACCTGGGCTATCAAATGGCGTATGGGGCGGACACTCTGATGAACGAGGTGCGTGATCGCATTCGCGGTATCTTTGAAGCCCCCGGCGCGGCGGTCTATCTGGTTGCCACCGGGACGGCGGCGAATTCCCTGGCGCTGGCGACTTTGGCAAACCCTTGGGATACAATCTTCTGCTCGCCGGTGGCGCATATCCACGAGGATGAGTGCAACGCGCCGGAGTTTTACACCGGAGCTAAGCTGACGCTTGTGCCCGGCGGTGACAAGATGCACCCCGAGGCCCTGCGGCGATCAATTCTGGCTGAAGAAACACGCGGCGTACATGGCCCGCAGCGTGGGCCGGTGTCTATTACGCAAGTCACCGAGCGCGGCTCGGTCTATTCGCTGGCGGAGTTACAGGCGCTGTGCGGCGTAGCCAAGGAATACAACTTGCCTGTGCATCTTGATGGAGCGCGCTTTACCAACGCACTGGTGGCGCTGAATTGTTCCCCGGCCGAGATGACATGGAAATCAGGCGTGGACGCGGTCAGTTTTGGCGGCACCAAAAACGGATTGATGGGGGTCGAGGCAGTTGTTTTCTTCGACGAAGCCAAAGCCTGGGAATTCGAACTGCGGCGTAAACGCGGGGCGCATCTGTTCTCGAAACATCGGTATCTTTCGGCGCAGATGGCGGCCTATCTGCGGGACGACCTTTGGCTGACCATGGCGCGTCAGGCCAATGCCAGCTGTGCGCGTCTGGCAGACGGCCTGCGCTCCAAAGGCGCAACCTTTCTGCACGAACCGCAGGCCAATATGATCTTTGCCCAGTTTTCCCGCGCCCGGCACAAACAACTGCATGAGGCCGGGGCGGTCTATCACCTGTGGGGGGCCGATCTGAGCGGCGCAGATGACGAAGAAATCCTCGCCTGCCGCCTTGTTTGTGACTGGTCGATCGGTGACGACGATATCGACCGATTCCTTGCCCTGCTTTGACGGTCGCGCCCTTTAGCCTTTCATCTCGGTAAGGTGCCGGTCCAGATCGTTCAGACTGTCCTGACCCCAGAAACGCTGATCGTCTTCGGTGATATAGAATGGCGCGCCGAACACGCCGCGATCAACGGCTTCTTCCAGATTGGCGGCATAAGTCTCGGCGCCGACCAGCAGGCCGCTGTCGGCAAGGCTTGGATCGAAGCCCGCCTGTGACAAGCAATCGCGGATCACATCATCCTGCGCGATGTCTTTTTCTTCAGCCCAGCAGGCGCGCAGGAAAGCTTGGACCAGTTTGCCAATGTCACCAGACCCGTCTTTTACCGCTGCAATCACGGCGTAGGATGACGGTGCCATATTCGTGGGCCAATGTGCCGGTTGAAGATTGAAATCCATTCCAAGGTTCTTTGACTGCCGCAACAAGTCCTGCGCCCGGTATTCGATTCGCGACCGATGCCGATCTTTCGGCGGCGTTCCTCCGGTACGACCGAACAGCGCCATGATATCCAGCGGCTTGTAGTTGATGGTGGCGCCGTGTTTGGCCGCGATCTCCTCTAACCGCGCGCCGGCCAGGTAAGTGAAGGGCGAGAGTGTCGCAAAATAGTAGTCAATCTGGGACATGTGCACTTTCTCCGCTGCGTTATCTTTGCTGGACCGTAAGGCCGTGCTAAGCGGTGTTGAAATCACGAATCTGTCACATTTGCCATTGCTGCCCGGGGATATCAGCCGATGCCGACACTCAACGAACCCAAGCTGATCGCTGGGAACGCCAATCTTCCGCTTGCCGATTCAATCGCTCGCCGTATGAGCCTGTATCGCGGAGTCGATCAGGGCCTGGTCGATGCGCGTGTTGAGCGGTTCAACGATGGTGAAATTTTCGTCGAAGTTTTCGAGAATGTCCGTGGTGAGGACATGTTTATTGTCCAGCCAACCTCGAACCCGGCCAACGATAACCTGATGGAACTGCTGATTATCGCTGACGCGCTGCGCCGTTCGTCGGCCCAGCGGATAACCGCAGTGATCCCCTATTTCGGCTATGCCCGTCAGGATCGACGCACCAAGGCCCGCACACCCATCAGCGCCAAGCTTGTCGCCAATATGCTGACCGGCGCCGGGATCGAGAGGGTGCTGACCATGGATCTGCACGCGGCCCAGATTCAAGGCTTTTTCGACATCCCGGTGGATAACCTCTACGCCTCACCGATCTTTGCTCTGGATGTCATGCACCAATTCAAGGACAGCCTGGATGAGATTATGGTCGTTTCGCCCGATGTGGGCGGTGTGGCCCGCGCACGCGAGTTGGCCAAGCGCATAAACGCCCCGCTGTCGATCGTGGACAAACGCCGTGAGAAGGCGGGCGAAGTGGCTGAGATGACCGTTATTGGCGACGTCAAAGACAAGATTTGTCTGATCGTGGACGATATGTGCGACACAGCCGGGACATTGTGCAAAGCGGCGCAGGTTTTAATGGATAACGGCGCCAAGGAAGTTCATTCCTACATCACGCATGGTGTGATGAGCGGCCCTGCAGTCGAGCGTGTGACGAATTCGGTAATGAAATCTCTGGTTCTGACGGATACGATCCAGCCAACCAAAGAGGTCGCCAAGGCCAAGAACATCCGCATCGTCCCAACTGCACCTATCTTCACGCAGGCGATCCTGAATATCTGGAACGGTACCAGCGTATCATCCCTGTTTGAGGACAAGACACTGCGACCGATTTACGAATCGATGTACCATATGGACTAAAGGTTTGCGCTGGGGGGGCACGTCATCGTGCCCTCCAGAGATACGTTTCAGTTGGCCGACCTCATCGGAGAGCTTCGAAACGTCCGGCACGGGCGGCAAGTACAATTCTGTAATGGAATCGAAAACCGCAGATGATCGGCGGACTCTTGTGCCGCAATGACAGTTGCCAAAGCTGACCAACGGCCTTGTGAATTCTGTTGACTACCATGCCGGCATCAATGCATTCCTGCAGTGGCTTGGTCGTTGTCTGATACAGTTTTATGTCACCTTGAGAAAGCGGACTGCCCCGCAGCGGAGTGCGGTCAGGAAAGATCCCAATCATCCTCGTGCGCGATTTCCCCGATTGCGGTCCACACCACGCGGATACGGGCAATCTTGGTATCCGACCAGGTTCTAAAAATCGCTTTAAAACCATCCTCGGTGATGTCTTCGGCCTTTACCTCGGCGCGCAGCGCGGATGAGGTGTCCACGTCCCAAAGCGCCACGCCTATTTGCACAACCGGGACCGAACGGAAGGCCTCACTGAAGCGAATTTCCGCAGAACGTTCGCGTGGTCCTTCACCGGTCCACATGCCCCCACCCTCAGCAAACTCTGAGAACAAAATTTTTTCGCCCTGATCGACACCGATGGGATGGGAGACAAATTTCTTCATTTCACTATCAGTTTGATTGAATTCCCGTAAGTTATCTAATCCATTGGGCAAAATCACGACAAAAAAACGGCCCCGAAACATCGGGGCCGCTTCACAAAGACTATTACGCTTTGGCCTTACAGGCTCATATGGGTTCCAAGGGCTTCCATGTCGGCCAGCAGCTTGGCAGCCTCGTCGACGATGGTCTGATCGTCGCCGTTTTTTGCCTTTTCATGCGAGGCGCGCGCCTCAGCGATCAGCTCATCCAGATGCGCGCGGGTTACTTCATCCACCGGAATGGCCTTTTCAGCCAATACCGACAACCCGTCGCCGTTGATCTGAGCAAACCCGCCGGTCACCAGGTATTCGCTGGATCCTTCGGGCGCGTCGACCTTCAGGACGCCCGGGCGTAGCGTGGTAATGGTGGGGGCATGGTCAGGCATCGCCGTCATGTCCCCGTCCGCGCCGGGAATCTGGACCGCTGTCGCGCTGAGCGAAGCAAGGCTTCGCTCAGGGCTGACAAGGTCGAATTGCATCGTGTTTGCCATCAGGGATACTCCTTAGGCGGCCGCCGCAGCCATCTTTTCGGCCTTGGCGATCACTTCGTCGATGCCGCCAACCATCAGGAAGGCCGCTTCGGGCAGGTGATCGTATTCGCCGGCGACAACGGCCTTGAACGACGAGATGGTGACATCCAGCGGAACCTGAACGCCCGGGCTGCCGGTGAAGACTTCGGCCACGTCGAACGGCTGCGACAGGAAGCGTTCGATCTTACGGGCACGGGCCACGGTCAGTTTGTCCTCTTCCGACAGTTCGTCCATGCCGAGGATGGCGATGATGTCCTGCAGCGACTTGTAGCGCTGGAGGATCTGTTGAACGTCGGTTGCAACCTTGTAGTGCTCTTCGCCGACAATCGCCGGGTCAAGCAGACGCGAAGTCGAGTCGAGCGGGTCCACGGCCGGGTAGATACCCTTTTCCGAGATCGCACGGTTAAGAACGGTGGTCGCGTCCAAGTGCGCGAACGAGGTTGCCGGCGCAGGGTCGGTAAGGTCGTCCGCAGGCACGTAGATCGCCTGCACCGAGGTGATCGAGCCAGCCTTGGTCGAGGTGATGCGCTCCTGCAGGGCACCCATGTCGGTGGCCAGCGTCGGCTGGTAGCCCACGGCTGACGGAATACGACCCAGCAGAGCCGACACCTCAGAACCCGCCTGTGTGAAGCGGAAGATGTTGTCGACGAAGAACAGAACGTCAGTACCCGACTGGTCGCGGAACTGTTCCGCCAAGGTCAGACCGGTCAGAGCAACACGCGCACGCGCTCCCGGAGGTTCGTTCATCTGACCGTAAACCAGGGCCACCTGCGATTCCGACAGATTGTCCGGTTTGATAACGTTCGATTCGATCATCTCGTGGTACAGGTCGTTCCCTTCACGGGTCCGTTCGCCAACACCCGCGAACACGGAAAAGCCCGAGTGCACTTTTGCGATGTTGTTGATCAGTTCCATGATCAAAACGGTTTTGCCCACGCCAGCACCGCCGAACAGGCCGATCTTACCGCCCTTGGCGTAAGGGGCCAGCAGGTCGACAACTTTGATGCCGGTGACCAGAACTTCCGACTCGGTCGACTGCTCGTCGAATGTCGGTGCGGGCTGGTGGATCGCGCGGGCCTCAGATGCTTCAACCGGGCCTTTTTCGTCGATCGGCTCACCAACCACGTTCAGAATGCGGCCCAGGGTGGCGTTGCCAACCGGAACCGAGATCGGCGCACCGGTGTCGGTTACGTCAGCACCACGAACCAGACCTTCGGTCGCGTCCATCGCGATGGTGCGGACGGTGTTTTCACCAAGATGCTGAGCAACTTCCAGCACCAGGCGCTTGCCGTTGTTTTCAGTTTCCAGCGCGTTCAGAATTTCAGGCAGTTGATCTTCAAAGTGCACGTCGACGACGGCCCCGATGATCTGTGTGACTTTGCCTTTTGCATTCGCCATGTTTCGTCTCCGGTTAGTCTCTACAGCGCTTCGGCGCCGGAAATAATTTCAATCAGCTCGTTGGTGATCACGGCCTGACGCGAGCGGTTGAACTGGATCGTCAGCTTGTCGATCATCTCACCCGCGTTGCGTGTCGCGTTGTCCATCGCGGACATCCGTGCACCCTGTTCCGAGGCCCCGTTTTCTAGCAGAGCCGAGAAGATCGCGGTCGCGACCCCCTTGGGCAGCAGTTCGGCCAGAATGGCCTCTTCGCTGGGCTCGTAATCGAAGACCGCACCGCTGTCGTCATCCTCGGTTTCCTCAAACGAGGCGGGGATGATCTGCTGTGCCGTCGGGATTTGAGTCACAACGTTCTGGAACTTCGAGTAGAAGATCGTGGCAACGTCGAACTCTCCATCGTCAAAGCGGGTCAGGATATCCTTGGCGACGTCCTGCGCATTTGCATAGCCGATGCGCTTGACCTCGCTCAGGTCGATATGTCCAACAAACAGATCGCCAAAATCACGCTTGAGCGCGTCGCGGCCTTTCTTGCCAACGGTCAGGATTTTGACCGTTTTGCCCTTACCGCGCAGCTCTTCCGCCTTGGCGCGGGCCAGCTTGGCTATGTTCGCGTTGAAACCGCCACACAGGCCGCGTTCTGCCGTCATGACGACCAGCAAATGGACATCTTCACTGCCCGTTCCACGAAGCAGCCTAGGGGCGCTGTCGCTGCCCCCGACCGATGCGGCCAGTCCCGCCATCACGGCATTGAACCGCTCGGCATAGGGACGTGACTGTTCGGCAGCTTCCTGGGCGCGGCGCAGTTTTGCGGCCGCGACCATCTGCATGGCCTTGGTGATCTTGCGGGTCGATTTGACCGACTCGATCCTGTTTTTAAGGTCCTTAAGATTTGGCATGTGCCCGCCTCTCCCTTAAGCGAAGGTTGCGGCGTATTCGTCCAGCGCAGCCTTGATCTTGTCAGAAGCGTCATCCTTGATCTTGGGATCTTCATCCGTGATCCACTTAAGCAGGTCGGCGTGCTTTCCGCGCAGGTGCGACAGCAGGCCAGCTTCGTAACGACCGACATCCGAGACGCTGATCTTGTCGAGGTACCCGTTGGTTCCCGCGAAAATGACGCAGACGATTTCCGCGTTGGTCAGCGGCGAGTATTGCGGCTGCTTCATCAGCTCAGTCAGACGCGCACCACGGTTCAGCAGCTGCTGGGTTGCGGCATCTAGGTCCGAGCCAAACTGCGCAAACGCGGCCATTTCGCGGTACTGCGCCAGTTCCAGCTTAACCGGACCGGCAACCGATTTCATCGCATCGGTCTGGGCCGAAGAGCCCACACGCGAAACCGACAGACCGGTGTTCACAGCAGGACGGATGCCTTGATAGAACAGTTCGGTTTCCAGGAAGATCTGGCCGTCGGTGATCGAGATCACGTTGGTCGGAATAAACGCCGAAACGTCACCACCCTGCGTTTCGATAACCGGCAGAGCGGTCAGCGAGCCTGCGCCGAAGTCTTCGTTCAGCTTCGCCGAACGCTCCAGCAGACGGGAGTGGAGGTAGAAAACGTCACCCGGATACGCTTCACGTCCGGGCGGACGGCGCAGCAGCAGCGACATCTGACGATAGGACACAGCCTGTTTTGACAGGTCATCATAGATGATCAGCGCGTGGCGGCCATTGTCACGGAAGTATTCCGCCATTGCAGTCGCGGCATAAGGCGCCAGGAACTGCATCGGCGCCGGGTCGGACGCGGTCGCGGCAACAACGATCGAGTATTCAATCGCACCGGACTCTTCCAGTTTCTTCACCAGCTGCGCAACGGTCGAACGCTTTTGACCAACCGCAACGTAAACGCAGTACAGCTTCTTGGACTCGTCGTCGCCTGCTGCGTCGTTGTAAACTTTTTGGTTCAGGATGGTGTCCAGAGCCACGGCGGTCTTACCGGTCTGACGGTCACCAATGATCAGTTCCCGCTGGCCGCGGCCGATCGGGATCATCGCGTCAACCGATTTCAGGCCGGTTGCCATCGGCTCATGCACCGATTTACGCGGGATGATGCCGGGGGCCTTAACGTCTGCAACGCCACGCTTGGAAGCGTTGATCGGGCCTTTGCCGTCCAGCGGGTTGCCCAGACCGTCAACAACGCGGCCCAGCAGTTCGTCACCGATCGGAACGTCCACGATCGAGTTGGTGCGCTTAACGGTGTCACCTTCTTTGATGTCACGGTCGGAACCAAAGATAACGACACCAACGTTGTCGCTTTCCAGGTTCAGCGCCATGCCCATGATGCCGCCGGGGAATTCGACCATCTCACCGGCTTGTACATTGTCCAGACCGTATACACGGGCAATCCCGTCACCGACGCTCAGCACGCGACCGATTTCGGCTACTTCGGCTTCCTGACCAAAATTTTTGATCTGGTCCTTCAGGATTGCAGAAATCTCTGCAGCTTGGATTCCCATTTATCCGACCTCTTTCATTGCATTCTGTAGGGAGTTCAGCTTCGAGCGGATCGAGCTATCGATCATCTTCGAGCCCACTTTAACGACAAGACCGCCGATGAGGCTTTCATCAACGGTCGCATTGATTGTCACGGTCTTGCCCACACGCTCGGACAGCGTTTTGGACAGTTTTTCCATCTGAGTTTTGGTCAGCGCTTTGGCCGACGCGACATCGGCGGTCACTTCGCCACGCTCTTCGGCCAGCATGTCACGCAGAACCTGCACCAGTTGCGGCACAACAAACAGACGGCGCTTCTGCGCCATCAGGCCCAGCGTGTTGCGCAGAATTGCATGCAGACCCATTTTGTCGGCAATGGCAGTGATCGCGCCTTCCTGTTCAGCGCGTGAAACCAAAGGCGAGGCGATCAGGTCGCGCAAGTCGGCGCTTTCGCTCAAGGCCGTTGCCAGATCACTTATGCCGGTTTCCAAGCCTGCAAGGTCATTATTCTCTTTTGCAATCTCAAAGATTGCGGTGGCATAGCGCTCGGCAATGCCTGTGGAAATCGAAGCTGGTTCGGACACGTCCACCCTTCCGATACTTTAGGCCCCGAATTCGCGTTGCGGCAGCTACCCCGGGGGCGTGAAGACACCCCGTCCATTTAGGGCGGGGATCAAAATCACCGGGGATGTAGCAGAGCCTATCCAACCAAGCAATACGCTATAGCGGTAACAGAAATATCCACAAATTATTAATTTTCATACACTTACGCAAAGTGCGACGGTTTGGACCCGTTGACGCAGTTGAAAAATGTTACGAATATTCAGGTTTTAGCGATTCCTGTGACTTATTTCCCGCATTTTTTCCGCCGTGATCACGAAGATCGATCATGCGGGTTTCAACAAACCATCCAACGCTTTCAGGGGTCGCCGCGCTGCATCTTTCGTGACGCTGCCACTTGGCGGTTGGATATGCTTGCTGGCTTCAATCATCAGGACACCGCCCGCCATAATTGTGGGCACACGCTGTCCGGTTTTCTCGATCAGGCTTCCTGATTTAAGCCAGAAGCGCCGAAACGACGGTGGCATATAAAGGGCAGAGCAGTGGCTTTCAGGAAGAAAATAATGGGCCTTCAATTGGCTTTCCAATTGCGATGCTGAATACGGACGCCCAAAGCCAAACGGCGTCCGGTCTGTACGCGACCATAGCCCGGCCCGATTCGGCACAATAAACAGCGCCCGTCCGCCCGGCCCAAGAACGCGCCAGCATTCATTCAGCAAGTCGCTTGGTCGGCTCGACGTTTCCAAACCATGCATCACCACCAGCTTGTCGACATGACCGGTTTCAACGGGCCAGAGGGTTTCTTCGGTCAGAACGGACACGTTTGGCATTCCAGCAGGCCAAGGCATGACCCCTTGCGGACCGGGCATCAGCCCAATCACCCGCCTCGCATCCGCGAGATAAGGTCGCAGCAAGGGTACGGCGAACCCGAATCCGACCACCGTCTGCCCTTTGGCCTCGGGCCACAACTCAATCAACCGCCCGCGAATAGCCGCCTGCGCCGCGCGACCCAACGTGCTGCGATAATAAAAATTCCTCAAATCCTGCACATCAAGATGCATTGCAGACACCCGGTCAATCGGCTTAGCTGCCCGCAGTCTAGCAACGAAAGGGCAAAAGGCCATGCCTCTTGAGATCGTAACCATCCCATGTCTCAGCGATAACTATGCTTTTCTGGCGCATGACGCCGCAAGCGGTCAAACCGCTCTCATCGACGCGCCCGAGGCGGGCCCGATTCTGGCCGAGTTGGATGCGCGTGGCTGGAAGCTGAGCCACGTTTTACTGACGCATCATCACTGGGACCACGTGGACGGACTGGCCGGTATCCTGGAAAAACATCCGGCCAAGGTCATTGGTGCCGCGGCTGATGCCCACCGCCTGCCCCCGTTGGATCAGCAAGTGACCGAGGGCGACAGTTTCGACCTTGGCGGCGAACCCGTGCAGGTGCTCGACGTATCAGGCCACACGGTTGGCCACGTGGCATATTACCTGCCGAAAAGCGCGGCCGTTTTTACCGCCGACAGCCTGATGGCCCTCGGCTGTGGACGCCTGTTCGAAGGGACCGCACCGCAAATGTGGACGTCTCTGTCCAAACTGGCGGCCTTGCCCGACGAAACAATCGTGTATTCTGGTCACGAATATACACAATCGAATGCCAAGTTTGCGATTACAGTTGATCCGGACAACGCTGCGTTGCAACAGCGCATGGCCGAAATCAACCATGCCCGTACTGCCGGGCAGCCGACGGTTCCGTCCTCGCTGGCGCTGGAAAAAGCCACAAATCCCTTTTTACGCGCCGCAGATCCGGCGATTCAGGCGCATTTGGGCATGAAAAACGCAGATCCGGCTAAGGTTTTTGCGGATATCAGGGCTAGAAAAGATCGCTTCTAGTGCCTATTTCACGCTCTTCGCGGCAACGGTCACATTAAATGTGACTGTCAAGTGAAAGAAAACCCTTGAAGCCGGGCCACGATCAACCAAACTCTAATGGTATGAGGACATGGTCGGATCGGGGCCGAAGCCCGCCCCCATGCGACCCAAGACAAGAAGAGGAGCACCCACGTGCCTTCATTCTCGAGCACATTAGAACAAGCCATTCACGCGGCCCTGGCGGCAGCGAACGAAAGGCGACATGAATTCGCCACGCTGGAGCATTTGCTGCTGGCGCTACTGGAAGAGCCTGACGCGATCCGCGTCATGAAGGCATGCAGCGTTGACCTGGATGAGTTGCGCAACACTCTGGTCGAATTCATTGACGAGGACCTGTCAAACCTCGTCACTGATATCGACGGATCTGAGGCTGTTCCGACGGCCGCGTTCCAGCGCGTGATCCAACGCGCCGCAATCCACGTGCAAAGTTCGGGCCGAACCGAAGTCACCGGGGCCAACGTTCTTGTTGCCATTTTTGCCGAACGCGAAAGCAATGCCGCCTACTTCCTGCAAGAACAGGATATGACCCGCTATGACGCTGTGAACTTCATCGCGCATGGCGTGGCCAAAGACCCTGCTTATGGCGAAAACCGCTCAGTCTCGGGCGCGGATCAGGTTGAAGAAGAAGCGCAGTCCAGCACCGCCGAAGGCGATCAGAAAGAAAGTGCACTGGGGAAATACTGTATTGATCTGAACGCGAAATCGCGCGCTGGTGACGTTGATCCCCTGATCGGCCGGGCAGATGAGGTTGAGCGCTGTATTCAGGTGCTGTGCCGCCGCCGCAAGAACAATCCGCTGTTGGTGGGTGATCCGGGCGTGGGCAAAACCGCTATCGCCGAAGGCTTGGCGCACAAGATTGTCGCGGGTGAGGCTCCCGACGTGCTGGCAAACACCACGATCTATTCGCTGGACATGGGCGCCCTGCTGGCCGGAACCCGTTATCGCGGTGACTTCGAGGAACGGTTGAAGGCCGTTGTGACCGAGTTGGAAGATCACCCGGACGCAGTCTTGTTCATTGACGAGATTCACACTGTGATCGGTGCCGGTGCCACCTCTGGCGGCGCAATGGACGCGTCAAACCTGCTGAAACCAGCCCTGCAGGGTGGCAAGCTGCGGACCATGGGATCGACCACGTACAAGGAATTCCGCCAGCATTTTGAAAAGGACCGCGCGCTTAGCCGCCGGTTCCAGAAAATCGATGTGAACGAACCTTCGGTCGAAGACAGCGTGAAGATTCTTCGCGGTCTGAAGCCCTATTTCGAACAGCATCACGAGATCAAGTACACTGCGGACGCGATCAAAACCGCGGTGGAATTGTCGGCGCGCTACATCAACGATCGCAAGCTGCCCGACAAGGCCATTGACGTAATTGATGAGGCCGGTGCCGCACAGCATCTGGTTGCTGAAAGCAAGCGTCGCAAGACCATCGGAGTGAAAGAGATTGAGGCCGTGGTCGCCAAAATCGCGCGCATTCCACCCAAAAACGTCACCAAGGACGATGCCGAGGTTCTGAAAGACCTCGAAGCTTCGCTGAAACGGGTGGTGTTTGGTCAGGATGAAGCGATCGAGGCGCTGGCCAGTGCTATCAAGCTGGCGCGTGCGGGTCTGCGTGAACCTGAGAAGCCCATCGGTAACTACCTGTTCGCAGGTCCAACCGGTGTCGGTAAGACCGAAGTGGCAAAACAACTCGCGGATAATCTGGGCGTTGAACTGCTGCGCTTCGACATGTCCGAATACATGGAGAAACATGCCGTCAGCCGTCTGATCGGTGCACCTCCGGGCTATGTCGGGTTTGATCAGGGTGGTCTTTTGACCGACGGCGTGGACCAGCATCCGCACTGCGTGCTGCTGCTGGACGAGATCGAAAAAGCCCATCCGGACGTCTTCAACATCCTGTTGCAAGTTATGGACCACGGAGAGCTGACCGATCACAACGGCCGTACGGTGAATTTCCGCAACGTGGTATTGATCATGACCTCGAACGCGGGTGCGCAGGAACAGGCCAAGGCAGCGATCGGCTTTGCCCGTGACCGCCGCGAAGGGGAAGACACGGCCGCCATCGAGCGCACCTTTACGCCGGAGTTCCGCAACCGTCTGGACGCGGTTATCTCGTTCGCGCCACTGCCGAAGAGCGTTATTCTGCAAGTGGTCGAGAAGTTCGTGCTACAGCTTGAGGCACAGTTGCTGGACCGTAACGTTACAATTGATCTGACACCCAAGGCGGCCGAATGGCTGGCGGACAAAGGGTATGACGACAAGATGGGCGCACGTCCATTGGGTCGCGTGATCCAAGAGCATATCAAGAAGCCTCTGGCCGAAGAGCTTCTGTTCGGCAAACTGGCCAAGGGCGGAGTTGTTCGTGTCTCGGTCAAGAAAGGCGAACTGAACCTTGAGATTTTTGGCCCGGATCAGCCGCGTATTCCAGGTGACAAGCCACCGCTTTTGACAGCGGACTGACCTACTGCGAAAAATGAGACTAGAAAGCCCGGTTGATCATCCGACCGGGCTTTTTTGTGCCACAGTCTCTTGGCCATTCTTCTTTCATTAGGCGCTCGACCCAACTTGGTGTAGTTCGGCTCTTGGTTTTTGTTGGTAGTTCAAACACCAAAGCTGGCTCTGGGTGGGGCGTTGTTCTCGCAATTTCAACCTATGCCCAATCTGCCACGGCTTGAACGGCAAGAGACAGCTCACGCGCCGAAGTGTGACAGTTTGGGTTCTGCGGACCCAGTCAGCGCGTAAATAGACTCTCATCGCAACGGACCGCATCTATGTCATGCATAGGCGGCGTTTAGCGCTCGGTCAGCTTCAATTCGATCCGACGGTTCTGGGCACGGGCTTCGGGTGTGTCTGCGGGGTTGACGGGCTGAAACTCTCCGAACCCATTGGCGGCTAGACGGTTTGGCGGAATACCCAGCGCCTCGACCATATATCGAACGACGGACAGCGCTCGACCTTGGCTAAGCTCCCAGTTGTCGCGATATCGCCCAGTCCCGGCTAAGGGTACGTTGTCCGTGTGACCATCAACCCGGATCACCCAATTCAACCCCTCAGGAATTTCCGCAGCTACGCTGCGCAGGATATTGGCCACCTTGGCGACCTCTTGCTGCCCGACCGGTGACAATACAGCGGACCCAGTGTCGAACAGAACCTCGGACGAGAACACGAAACGGTCGCCTTCAATCCGCACGCCCTCTTCATCGCCCAGAACATCGCGCAGACGGCCAAAAAACTCTGATCGATACCTTTGCAAATCCTCGGCCTGCGCCACCAGGTCTTCGGCTTCGGCTTCGAGACGGGCGCGCTCAGCCTCTTCCAATATCCGGCGGCGGCGCTCTTCCGAGGCCGCACGGGCCAAGGCGGCATTCAGGTCTTGCCCCAACGTCTGGATGCGGATATCCGCTGCAGCGTTTCGATCCGCGTAATCGTCCAACAAGGCCTGAAGCCCGCCCAATTGTTCGCGCAATGCCGCCATTTGCTGGTTGAGCAAAGCAGTTTCTCGCTGCGCTTTTTCAGAAATCGCCTGCTCTACTGACAACGTTTCGCGGGCGACGGACAGCAGAGCCGCGCGTTCTTCGGCTAGCGTGCGTTGTTCCTGCGCTTCGGCCTGCGCCTCTGTTTGCGCAGCCAATGCCGCCTCAAGCTGGGCCCGCAGGTCCTGCGCGTTCAGGTCGCCAAATTGCCGTTCCAATTCTGCCTTCGCAGCTTGCGCCGCTGCCAGCAGGGTCAACGTTTCCTCGGCTTCTTTGCGCTGTGCTTCCAGGGCAAGCGTCATGGCTGTCAGTTCCGCATCAGCATTCTGTAACCGGTTGCGCAAGTTTTCGGCAGCGGCGACTTCGGCCAGTTTAGCGGCCTCTTCTGCGCTCAATTCTTCCTCAAGCTCAGATATACGGGTCGACTGCGCGGCCTCGTTTTGCTCCAGGTCAGCGACCAGAGCCTCTAACGCTTCTCGCTGGGCTGCGGCCAGTCGCGCGGCCTCAGTTTGCTCATCGATCTCAGCCCGGCTTTGCGCCAAGGCAAGGTTCAAAGCGTCCTGTTCGCTCTGCAAGTCGGCGATTTCGCCCTGCGCGCGCTCTTGTTCAAGCAGCATGGCCGCAACCTGATCCTCAAAATCGGTCAGTTGGATCTGTGCTTGCACCAGCTCTGTCTCAACCTGGTTCAGCGTTGAGTTCAGCACACCCAAGCGCGCCTGCAACCGGCTGTTTTCGCGTTCTTCCAAACCCAACGCACCGGCCAGTGCGGCGACCTCATCCGACAGGGCGGTCAACTCATCCTCTTGCCCCGAGATCGTTTCACGCAGCACGAACTGAACCACCATGAAGATAGTTAGCACAAAGGTCAGCACCATCAGAAGCCCGGTGATCGCATCCACAAAGCCGGGCCAGACCGAACCCTGGAACCGCTGACCTGTACGACGCGAAAGGGCCATGCCTTACTCTCTTTCCGGCGCGGTCCGAACAGCGCCGCGGGGCAATGTCAAAGCTTTGACCAACAGTTCGATATCCTTGCGAATTTCGCTCATGCTTTCCTGACGGCCAGCCGAGATTTCTTCGAGGATACGCAGCAATTGTACATCCATCGATCGCAGGCGCATGCGGCTTTCGGCATCGATTCCGTCACCGGTGCCCTGCTCACGCATGTGATCCAACAAGGCATCCTGTCCAAGGGCCACCCGCTCAAGGGCGGCTGTCACACCCTCGTTGTTTTCCTGCCGCTGGTTCATCTCGCCAATCGCATCCGTCAACTGTCCCAGCTTGGACGACACCGCGGCGCGGTCTGCTTCTTGCGCTGAAAACAAGTCCTGCAAGGCGTTCATTTGTTCTGACATCGCATCCAGAACCGGGGTCAGAACGGCAAGTTCAGCACCGCCTTCGTCGCTGGCCCCGAACCCTACCCGCGTGATCGAGGAAAGCCATTCCTCAAGCTCGCGGTAGAAGCGGTTTTGGCCGTGCCCTGCAAAAAGCTCCAACAAGCCCACGATCAACGATCCGGCAAGACCCAGAAGCGACGAGCCAAAGGCCACGCCCATTCCCTGCAATTGCGACTCAAGCCCAACCATCAGTCGGTTGAAAACAGCCAGCCCTTCTTCGCCCTCTTGCGGGTTAAGGCTGCGGATGGTGTCAACAATGGCCGGAACCGTTGTGGCCAGCCCGAAGAACGTGCCCAAAAGACCAAGATAAATCAGGACATTGGTGATATAGCGGGTGATCTCTCGTTCTTCTTCGACACGTTCGGCCACGGAATCCAAGATGGACCGCGTCGAAGTTGAACTGATCTGAGACCGCGCGCCCCGTTCGCGCAGCAGCGACGCCAGCGGCGCCAACAATTGCGGTGTACGGGCATCTTCACGGACCACACCGCCCACAAAAGCTTCGATCCAGCGCACCGACCCGATGAGCTGTGCCACCTGATAGAAACAGGCGAATACGCCGATCACGAAGACCAGAATGATAAAGCCGTTCAGATAAGGGTTGGCATAGAAAACCGGCAGCACATAGGGCAGCGCCATGAAGACCCCGAACCCTGCCAACGCGATCGCGACCAGCATCGTAACGATCTGACGAATGGGTTGCGAGAAATGTGGTCTCGCGCCCTGATGTGCCTGCGCCATGCGCGTGGTTCCCGGTTTTTGCCTGCTCTTGCGTGAATCTAGCGAAATTGCGTCGGTGACGCCAAGGGTTTATGCGGTGATGGTCCGCACCCGTTGCGCTAACCACTCAAGATCAGGATCGCGCAGGCCGATCTCGGCCAGATGTTCAGCAGTGTTGTAAAGATATTCGGTGTTCGGTCCACGCCCACCGACGGCATGGGCGATAATCCGGGCTTGATCTTCCAGTGGCATACCACCGCAATACTGCACGTGGTCGGCATCGATCACGTAGGTCACGGCATTGACCGTCTCACCCGAGTCGAGATGTACATCCAGCATCGCCTCGACATAAGCCGATGAAATCAGCTCACGTTCACGCAGTTCCTGAAGGGTGCGATCCTCATGGCCTGCTTCAACCGCCAGGGCCAAACCTTTGCAGTTGGCTTCGGCCTGTTCATCCAACGCCAAAACCAGTCCGGGCTGTTCTTCGGTTCCACGATGATGGATCGAGCTCATGCAGAAAGACCGGGCATAGCCATGCAATGTGGCGCGTTCGCTGCGCGAAACCGGGAATCCCGGATTCCACAGCAGCGATCCATATCCGAAAACCCACATCGTCATAGCTCTGGCCCTTGCCCGTTTGCACCTATAAACATCAAATCCGAGGTGGGAAAAAGGGCGAACTGCCATGCGCGGTCTGATACGAGCAGTCATTTTCATAGTTGTGATCTGGAGCGCCTATTGGTTCGTCGCCGGTTTCGGTCTGCGCAACGCAATCACCGCGTGGTTCGATGCGCAGCAGGCGCGCGGCTGGCAAGCCGAATTCTCGGACGTTAAAACCGACGGGTACCCGTTTCACCACATGACGCGTCTGAATAACCCCGCGCTGGCCGATCCGGGCACCGGCACCGCATGGAGCGCAGACTGGATCGAATTCCAAAGCCCCGCGATCTGGCCCGGACGACAGGCTCTTCGGTTTGCCGATACGCCTCAGCGCCTGTCCTATTTCGACCAGACCGCAACCATCCAAGCCAGTGAGCTGCAAGCCGAATTGCAACTTCAGCCCGGTGTGGCCTTGGTTCTTGAGAAGATGGCGCTGACTGCGGGCCCGTGGTCAATAACCGACGACACCGAGGCGCTGGCCGGCGGCAATACATTGGCCCTGGTGATGGAGCAGAGCGCAATACCCGAGGCATACGTAATCCGCGCCCAAGTCGACGGCTTCACGCCCGGGGATGACTTGCGCGAGTTGATGCGCTCGGCCACGACGTTGCCGCAGGCTTTTGAGACGCTCGAACTGGACCTGACCGCCACGTTCGACAAAACGTGGGACCGCTCTGCCCTGGAAGAAAGCAGACCGCAGCCGGTAAAAATCGACCTGCGGTTGGCCGAGATGAAATGGGGTGCCTTACGCCTGTTCGCAGCTGGCGAGTTGGATGTTGATGCGCAAGGAATTCCAACCGGTGAAATTGCAATCCGGGCCGAGAATTGGCGCGACATGATCGCCATGGCCAACGCCGCCGGTGCTTTGCCGGATCAGGCGGTTGACACGGTGACGCGCGCGCTGAATTTCATGGCGGGTCTGGGCGGCAATCCGAATACGCTGGATATGCAGCTGAATCTTAGGGATGGTTTTGTGGCCTTGGGCCCCCTGCCGCTTGGTCCTGCCCCTCGTCTGATCTTGCGCTAGCGGCAGTATGGGCCACGGCGATGGCGCGCCGTATCCAGGTGGAAATGGTCCTGGTGATACCGGTCTGCATTTGGCCCCAGCACAGTGCCAAACGGACCACACGCGCCACGCCAAACCTTGGTAAGCTGACGTTTTGACGGATTCTTGCGCCAGCCGTTCAACACCGTCACAACCTCACCATCCGCCATTTTAAAACCCGAGATATCAATCGCCCGGCCTTTGCCGTGTTCTGAAATCCTTGCACCTTTTTGATTGTTCCGGGTGCGGCAGGCATAGTGGGCGGCGACCTGCAACTCAACCACCGGCCCGCGCCGTTTGAAGGTTGGTATAACGGACTTGTCGACCCACTCGTTCAGAGCAATCGCCGTACCACAATCCATTGTCGACGGACGGCTAAGAGTCACACCAGAAACCGAGGTGATCTGAACCGCTTCTTTGATCCCACACGCCTTGATCTTTCCGGGTACACGACCGACCGGTTTACCCTGAATGGCGATATCCCCACAAACCGAGCTTTTGCGCAGCTTGCGCTTTTTGAACAGCGCCTCTTGCTCTAACGCCTTTGGCCGCAGATAGGGCATCAGCGAGGTATCCGGCCCCAGCAAGGGTAAATTTGCAGGACGAGCAGCGACTGCCAGGGCTTGCGGAGACACTGGGCGCAGAGCCGGGCGAACCTTGACGTTTGGTACGGAGGACGCGAAAGCAAAGGATGTCCGCGCGACGGGAACCAGCGACTGTTCCGGAGGGGAGGCGTTGGACACTGTCGCACTAACGGCCACGCATCCGATCACCAACATCCTCCAGAGGTGTCTCATGGCTTCGCCTTTCCCCTTCCGAAATCCGGCGCATCCGTATCCTGCCCCGCGTCGATGATCCCACGGCGGATCGCGCGCGTACGGGTGAAGTAGTCGAACAGATGCTCGCCATCACCGGTACGGATAGCACGTTGCAGCGCAAAAAGCTCTTCGGTGAAGCGGCCTAGAATTTCCAGCGTCGCATCCTTGTTCGACAGGAACACATCCCGCCACATGGTCGGGTCCGAGGCGGCAATCCGCGTGAAATCCCGGAAACCGGCAGCCGAGTATTTGATAACCTCGCTGTCCGTCACCCGGCGCAGGTCGTCTGCCACACCCACCATCGTATAGGCGATCAGGTGCGGCGCGTGCGAAGTGACAGCCAGAACCAGATCATGATGCTCTGCGTCCATTTCATCTACATAAGACCCCATGCCCTCCCACAGCGCACGCAGACGAGCAATGGCGTCGGGATCCGAATCTGCAACCGGCACCAACAAGCACCAGCGGTTGTCGAAAAGCTCGGCAAACCCAGATTCGGGGCCGGAATGCTCGGTCCCGGCCAATGGATGGGCCGGAACGAAATGCACGCCATCAGGAACATGGGGTGAGACCGCCTGAATCACATGCCCTTTGACAGACCCCACATCAGTGACGGTCGCCCCCGGCTTCAAGGCCGGTGCAATTTCCTCGGCCACTGCGCCCATCACCCCGACGGGAATACACAGAACCACCAGATCGGCGCCCTCGGCCGCCTCTTGCGCTGTCTCACAGACCCGATCGCACAGGCCGATCCGCCGTGCAGTCTCACGGGTCGCCTTGGACCGTGCATAGCCGGTGACCTCATTGGCAAGGCCCGCGCGTTTGATAGCCCAAAACATGGATGACGCAATCAGACCCAGTCCGATCAGAGCGACGCGGTCATATACCTGACTCATGCGGCACCCCTTTTGAACGCGGTAATGGCCGCGACGACACGACGGCAGGCCTCTTCGTCACCCACGGTGATGCGCAGTGCGTTCGGCAGGTTATACCCTGCGACGCGCCGCACAATCAGACCTTGGGTCTTGAGAAAGTCGTCACAGGCCTCGGCCTCGGCCTGATCGGCAAAACGCGCGAGGATAAAGTTGGTGCATGAGGCATCCGAGGCAACGCCAATCTTGGCCAGTTCATCTGACAACCACACGCGCAGGCGCGCATTCTCGGCCTGACAAAAGGACAGAAAATCCTGATCAGCCAACGCCGCTTCGGCCGCAGCCAACGCCGTCAAAGACAGGTTGAAAGGCTGGCGCACCCGGTTCAGCACATCGATGATTGCCTTCGCGGCATAGCCCCAGCCAACGCGCATTCCGCCCAGCCCGTAGACCTTTGAAAACGTCCGGGTCATGATCACATTCTCGAACCGATCCACCAGCGATGCGCCGCCGTCAAATCCATCGACAAATTCGGCATAGGCCCCGTCAATCACCATCAGGCAGGTCTGCGGCAAAGCCTCGGCCAGTCTTACCAGTTCAGCCTCGGCAATCATGGTCGAGGTCGGATTGCCCGGATTGGTCACGAACACGATCCGCGTTTCGTCGGTGAGGGCGGCAAGAATATTGTCCACGTCCACGCGGCGCTCACGCTCTGGCACCATGACAGGCGTCGCCCCGGCCATGCGGGCGATGATCGGATACATCGAGAAACCATGCTCAGTATAAATGACCTCATCCCCCGGCCCGGCATACGCCTGAGCGACGAACTGCAGTACCTCATCGCTGCCAACGCCGCAGACGATCCGCGCGGGGTCCAACCCGTGACGCTTTCCAATCGCTGCCCGAAGACTGGCGTGGTCCGTACTTGGATAGCGGTGCAGCGTTGCCGCACTGTTTCGCACGGCCTCAATCGCTTTGGGGCTGGGACCGAAAGGGTTTTCGTTCGAGCTGAGTTTGATCACATGCTCAACCCCGGCCAGATGCGACTGGCCGCCCTGATACAGCGCGATGTCCATAATGCCGGGTTGAGGTGTGATCTTGTTCATAAGAGGCTCCGTTTATTGAAGCCTCTCATACCTGTCTCAACGGAGTGAGAAAAGCGGCAATTCCGTCACGCCGCCCGGAAACGGGCCGTCGCCGGGTCAGCGCTGTAAAACGGTGCAAATTCTTCGGTTCGGCGCGACAGGTCGTTAACGCTGTCGATGATGAACTGAACGGTATCCTCATGCATCAGATACGAAAAGTTCAGCCGCACCCAACCGGGCTTTTTCATCTCTTCCCCCGCAGACAGAGATGCATACAGCTGGTCCGACGCTGCACGGTCAATCCCCAGCAGACGATGCGCATACGGCCCGGCACAGGCACACCCGCCCCGTGCCTGTATGCCATAAACATCGCTAAGCATTCGGGTAAACAGTTGCTGGTGTACGGGCTGACCTGAATTGTCGCGTACAAGAAAGGAAAATATCGGCAGGCGATGCGGGTTGCCCGTGCCCAACAGGGTCAGGTTCGGGTTTCCGCGCCAACCTTCCAACGCCATATGGTTGTACTGCGCCTCGCGGCGGGCGATCTCATCGGTGCCGACAACATCCTTGACGATGAAAGCAAGCGCTGCACGAATGTCTCCGATCACATTGGGCGTACCGGCCTCTTCCCGCGTAGCCAGATCTTCGCTGTAGTCATGCCGCCAGGGCGAGACAAAGCTGACCGTGCCGCCACCGGGCCAACTGGGGCAAGCCCGCTTTACGGCCTTCTGGTTGACGATCAGGACACCTGAGGCCCCCGGCCCACCCGGAAACTTATGCGGTGAAACAACGATGGCATCCTTGCGCGCATCCTCGGGGCCCATGTCCATCGGCAGGTAGGGGCCGCCACCTGCGTAATCCCACACCGAAACTGCCCCATGCGCCTTGAGCAACCGCGTTATCGGGTCCGGATCGGTGATGATTCCCGTCACGTTTGAAGCCGCCGAAAAGGATCCGATAACCAGATCCGATGCGGCGTTCTCGACCAGAATTTGTTCCAGTACAGCCAGATCAACGCCCCCGTCAGCCGCCTCGGGCACCTCGATTACGCGCGCCTTGCTTTCACGCCACGGCAGGATGTTCGAGTGATGTTCATACGGCCCGATCAAGACAACCGGCCGGTCAGCTGTATTTACACCCAACAAGCTGACCAGCCGGTTCAGGCCCGCAGTGGCACCGGACCCGGTGAAAATCACCGCATCCTCTCCCCGTGTCGCACCAACGATGCGGGCTATTTCTGAACGCGCCTCGCGGCGTAAGCGCGTCATGTATGATCCGCAATAGGAGGCCTCGGTGTGGCTGTTCGCATAGAAAGGCAGCACCTGTTCGGCAACAAACCTTTCAACCTGACGCAGCGCACGCCCCGAAGCGACGTAATCCGCATAGACCAGCGGCACGTCCCCGTGCAAACCCGGGATCAGAACGTTGTCTCCGATCAGCCCATCACGCAGGCTAGCAATGCGAGTGGTGGTTTGGATGTCTGCGCGAAACTTGGACAGGGTCATGGTTTGGGCTCCGTATTGCACCACCCAATATGATTGAGGTGCTGCGCAGATACTTCACAATATTTTGCTGAATTTCTCCCTATTTTGTGTCAAATGACTTCATATGAATGAAAATTTAGATCGAATCGACACACGCATCCTGAAAGAGCTTCAGCAGGACGCCACCCTGTCCCAACGCGAGCTGGCCGACCGAGTCGGCCTGTCACAGAACGCCTGCTGGCGGCGGCTCAAGTCACTGAACGAAAACGGCGTACTGATTGGGTCAACCGCGAGAATCGCGCGTGAGAAACTTGGATTAAGCCTTGTGGTTTTCGTCATGCTGCGCACGCGCCATCACTCGGCCGAGTGGCTGCAGGCCTTTCGCCGCCACGTTCTGACCATCCCCGAGGTAGTGGATTTTCACAGGATCGGTGGTGACTACGATTATCAGCTGAAAGTAGTCACACAGGATATGACGTCATACGACAAGGTCTACCAGCGCCTGATTGAAAAGGTCGAACTGGACAGCGTGACCTCTTACTTCGCAATGGAAGCAATCGCCGAGGGGCGCCCGCTGCCACTCTGATCCGCTCTTCATCTGGCCGAAAATATCCCGGGGGAATCGCGGCCTGACGCGATGGGGGCAGCGCCCCCCTTTAACAAAAAAGACCGCGCCTTCCGGCGCGGCCTTTCGGAATTCGATATCAGCGAAGATTAGTTCTTCGCGTAGAATTCGACGACCAGGTTCGGCTCCATAACAACCGGGTAAGGCACATCACTCAGGCCCGGTGCGCGGACGAAAGTTGCCGTCATCTTCGAGTGGTCGGCGTCAATGTAATCAGGCACATCACGCTCGGCCAAAGCGGCAGCTTCCAGAACAACGGCCAGTTGCTTGGATTTGTCACGCACTTCGATAACGTCCCCTTCCTTCACACGGTAAGACGGGATGTTGACCCGCTTACCGTTTACTTTGACGTGACCGTGGTTCACGAACTGACGTGCAGCGAAGACAGTCGCTACGAACTTGGCGCGGTAAACAACAGCGTCCAGGCGGCGTTCCAGCAGACCGATCAGGTTTTCACCGGTGTCGCCTTTGACACGCTCAGCTTCGGCGTAGATGCGGCGGAATTGCTTCTCGGTCAGGTCGCCGTAGTAACCTTTCAGCTTCTGCTTGGCGCGCAGCTGCAGACCAAAGTCCGACAGTTTGCCCTTGCGGCGCTGACCGTGCTGGCCGGGGCCATATTCACGACGGTTGATCGGGGATTTCGGACGACCCCAGATGTTTTCACCCATCCGGCGGTCAATTTTGTACTTGGCAGACGTGCGTTTGGTCACGGCTGATCTCCTTCTTTAGTGGCATTGCAGCTTGATCCGAAAACCGGTTCCCACTTTTCGGGCTGCAATAGCGTCTCCGCTCAACCCGATGCGAGATAGTTTCGGCCGCACCGCAACAATGAAGGGCGTTGTCCTCTTGAGGTTTCCCCCATGACAGGCATCCCCTTGCGGGGGCCACCAACACCAATGAAGCCGCGCTTATATATGCGAAACCGGCGGAGTCAACAGAGCAAACCATGCGACGCAGGAATTTCCTCGGAAACTCATCCTTATCGGGGCTTCAATCGACCCTGCGACCAACTAAAACCGCTTTCCTTGGATCCAGATCGCCCACATCCGGCGTTGGCCTGAACGGAAACGCAACGATGGTCCTGTCCTGTTCAGCTGCTTCGTCGCTTTGGTTTTCGATCTCGATGAATTCACTGATCCAGAATTCCTGATCACGCCCCGGACATGCACCTTCGAAGATGAGTATTGGAGCCGATTCACCCGAAACAAGAAAGACGTGCCCCGTGAAGGTCTGGGCACCATTTGTCAAAACGATCAGTCCACGCGCTGCGTCCGGCAGGTTCTGTATCTGAACGTTCCGAACCGTTGGTGCCGCTTGGGTGCCGGCCACTCTGCCCAACTCCAAAGGCTGCGCGGCGGGCTCCGCCAGATACCGCGCCTGACCGCGCCATGACCACGCTGCTCCGACACTCAGAAAGGACAAGGGCGCAGCCTCAAGCCCATCGATTTCCGTCTGAGTCCAGAAAATGGCTACTCGACCGCTTGCTCCGGTTCTCATTTGACCGCCTGTACCGTTCAACTTATCACTGCTCACGTTTTTCATCCTTATCAGCGCAAAATGAGGCGGAAAAGAGACATCAATACAGTGATCGTTAAACTGTTGCGTAAGAGATTCAATTCACGTTCCCTTGTGGATCGGTAACGCACAGGGCGTGATATCAGCACTTTCTCGTGCTTGGCACGGGTTTCGCGGGCTCGTCGGCAGATACACCGAACGTTCGGCTTTGTTCACCGTCGCATTGGCACTTGCCGCGCCTCACCTGAAACCCGCAGGCGCGCTGCACGACCGAGGTTCCTCGGTCGTGTCTACAGACAGGTTCAAAGCAGATATTTTCGGGCTACTGCAAACTGCCACCCGAAGGCGGCAATCTGGATGGTGCTTATGCTGGGAGGTCAGATTTCCAAGGATTTGGGCAGGTCCACCCTTCGGTAGAGAATCGCGCCCGGGGTTTTCGGGTCGAAAGCCGGTTTAATTTCGTGAGCAGCCAGCATCCGTTTCAACTGAGGCTGATTGCATTTCGCCTCGATCAGAAGGCTTTTGAAAGTCACATATCTCCTGCGGAAGCAGGCCATGGCGGCGGGTGTGACCCACGCGTCTTCTTCACCTTGAACGCTGACAGTTTTCAAAACCGTCTGGCCAAACTGGGCTGAGATCAGCCGCTTACCGGCAGCCACTCCGATACCCAGCATCATGAACGCAAGACCAGCACTCATGCCTGTCAGGCCGCGCGGCGTAAGGGATTTCACCTCCCGCGGATCGACCAGGAGGCCGCTGAGGCCGGGCTCATTTTCGAGCCGCATGACGCGCCGCAGCCGGCCGCCAAATACAGCGGAAAGGACCAGCTTCATCTTCTGAGATGACGCCTTTGGCCCAGAGCACATTCTTGAGCGTGACATTATTCATCGGATTTGTGTCGATGGCACCGTATTGCAGCCCGACGCGGCACCGAACATGGCCTGATCGCCTGTTGATCCAACCGTTGCCTGCCTGATCGCAGGCCTTCGAGGTCCCGCGGGGACGTGGGTCCGATGATGCTGTGGTCCGGACCGTCGCTGACACCAATCAAGCAAGCCAATGAGATGGGCAGATCGGAACTATATCGAACCAGCATCATGTTGGCAGCCAAGGCGCTGAGCACGAACCGAAGCATGGACCCGAAGGACCCCAATCGAAGGCCGCGACAGAAAGCAGGGCGGGCAAGATTAGACACAGCGACACCGCCATCGCGGACCAATCATGCTGCGCAAAACAGCTTGACTGAGGCATCCCCGATGCAGAAGCCCGGGGCCTAGGCAGATTTCATTTTTTCACTGGTCTATCTGTAGGCAACTCAGTGCTCAATTTCTCTTCGAAGGCTTGCGGAAAGGTCTTGCTTCTCCACCCTTGCCGTTTCTGCTTTTTGAACGCGGCACGTTTGAGTCTTTGTGGTTGGCCTTTTGGCGCGCCTTTGGCGCTCGCAGAGATTTGGATGTGTCAGCGGCGTTCTTTTCTCGTTTTTGTCGCTTCTTTTCCCTCGCGGCGGGCTGTAGTTTTGCCTTTCCGTGCTCGCTTGTCGGCTGCCTATGCAGAGCTTTGTCCTGCTTTGGCGTATCCTCGCTTGCTTGTCTACTCGATGTGCTTGCAGCGGATATTCTTCGGCCCTTTGGGCGCTCGGATGCAATCCGGGCATTTTGGTTGGAATGTTCGGAGCCGCGCGCAGACTTCGACGGCTTGCCTGCACGAGGTCCTAGGTTTTTGACTGCTTTGTCTGATGAATTTGGTGCCGCAGGCGGTCCCTTAGGAGAGGCATCGAAATCTGGTGTGCCTGCCAGCTCAGTGAGGGTCGCACCTTGTTCTAAGGTGAGCTCGGCCCCCAATTCCTGTTTCATTGCGGGCACAGCATCATTGGCAATCTCGACAAAGGTCTCTTGGTATTGAACGCGGATTGCGCCGATGGCGTCTTTGGATAAACCCGCGTTGCGGCACAGCATTGGCAACAACCAACGCGGCTCCGCACGCTGTTTGCGCCCCAAAGAAAGTGAGAACCAGGTGCTTGGCCCAAACGCCGCGCGCCTATCAGTGTTGCGTTTTCCGGGCTCTGGCGCCGTTCCTATGATCTCCGGTGCCGAGTGGCGCTCTCGGTAAAGGCGCATGTAGGCTGCAGCGACCTGCTCTGGAGTTCTTCCGCTGAGCAGCCGTTCTGCAAAAGCCGTTTCCTCGGCACTTGGCGGCTCATCCAGGGCGGGATTGGAAATGATGCGTTCCTCTTCCCGTGCGAGCACCTCGTCCGCAGAGGGCGGGGCGCCCCATTCGGCCTCCAACTTGGCTGATTTCAGCAATCGTTGCGCCTTTGAGCGTTGTCGACCTGGCACAATCAGGATGGACATTCCTTTGCGCCCGGCGCGACCTGTCCGCCCAGAGCGATGCAGCAAAGTTTCCGCATTTGAAGGAAGATCTGCATGGATCACCAACTCCAGCCCTGGAAGATCAATGCCACGGGCGGCCACGTCCGTCGCAACACAGACCTGCGCGCGCTTGTCACGCAGGGCCTGCATCGCATTGGTGCGCTCTGTCTGGCTGAGCTCCCCCGACAGTGAGACGACAGCAAAACCCCGATTGGAGAATTTCGCGGTCAGACGCGCAACCATGGATCGGGTATTGGCGAACACAATTGCGGTCTCTGCGTTGTGATAGCACAGCAAATTGATGATCGCTTTTTCGATATCTGACGGGGCCACGTTCAGGGCACTATAGGTAATGTCCGAATGCTGTGCTTCTGCACTTCCGACCTTGATCCGCTGCGCATCTTCTTTCTGGTAAGTCTGGGCCAGCTTGGCAATGCCTCGCGGAACAGTGGCAGAGAACATCAAGGTGCGCCGGCTCTTGGGCGTTTGATCAAGGATGTATTCAAGGTCTTCGGCGAACCCCATGTCCAACATTTCGTCGGCCTCGTCGAGAACAACAGTCCGCAAATCACTCAGGTCGATCACACCACGCGCGATATGATCGCGCAGGCGCCCAGGCGTGCCGACCACGACATGTGCACCACGTTCGAGTGTCCTGCGTTCTGCGCGCGCATCCATACCACCCACCGCCGACGCAGTGACTATCCCGGCCTCAGCAAACAGCCAGTCGAACTCTCGTCGAACTTGCAGGGCCAGTTCGCGCGTGGGTGCGATAATCACGGCCAATGGCGCCGCTGGTCGGTCAAACCGACCGTACTTATCAAGAAGTTCCTCCGCCATTGCCAGCCCGAAGCCCACGGTCTTACCTGAACCGGTTTGTGCTGAGACAAGCAGATCTTTTCCTGCCAGCGCTTCATCTGACACAGCCTCTTGTACGGGGGTCAAGCCGCTATAGCCTTTTTGGGTCAGCGCAATGGATAGGGTTTTCGGGAGGGCTGAGAAATCTTGCATGGGTCACCAAATGCCGGGAAAGATCTGGCGATAGTAGTATTTGGGTCAGATGTATAGCCCGGAACGTGCGCCCGAAAGAGAAATGCGTCAGTCACGGGATTGCTGCGCTGCCTCCGAACTCTGGAACGAGCCCGAAGCGGATACTTTTTTGAAATGTAAAAATTGTGACACCAAACCTTTCGCGGTCGAGGAACGCCATGAGTTTGAAGCAAGGTCAATCAGGTCATTAAATGGTCAACAATCCCACACAGGTAATGTTTCTCTTTCGTATGAACTCCACTTCTGGCGCAGTGACGGTCTGTCCGTTGATTTGGATGTTCGGCATCAATACTTTAAAACTTGGTGGGAATTTTTTCTTGCCGAGGCTCAACGCATCCCCAATACGCCCAGCCAGATTTCTTGAGCTATCCTCCGGAATTTCGATATAGACATTTTCCCCTAAGACTTTTGGCCAATGGTAGTCTGGGTCACTAAAGCGATCTGCAAATTCAGTAATATAACCCTTGTCTATTAGCTCCTCGCCATTCGGGCTTCGAACGCTAATAATCTGTTCTGGGACTACAACGACAGCGTTGTATGGATTAAAGAAATCGAAAATGAAATGACACTCCTGCTCCCCGGCGAAGTTGCTTTGAGTACAGCTTACCCACATTTCTAAATTCACACCGTCTGTAAGCGGATAGACTGCTCGGGGAGTTAGATTCGCTCGCGGATAAAAAAATTGCTTTGGATCTTTTATCGTGGCGCCTTGTACCGAAGGTATATAATAAGGCCAGCTTACTGGAATTGCGCACGCGATGGTTACGTAAAAGATGAGACAAAGGGCTAAAAAGCCGACCGGCACAAGCAGAACCAAAGTTTCAACTCGTTTGAGCGAAGGCATTGCATAAACCCAGAATTTTCTGTCCGGCTGACCAAACTATCAATTACACTATTGGTCGAATTATTGTTTGATCGACATCAATTGCACTGCAAAACGAATTCCGCTTCGCTGCCACTGGCCTAGCACGCAGTTTCAGCCCGTTCCGCCACCACTTGCTTGAGGACTGCTATTCACCTCAGGGAACCGCTCCATAAAACGCAACGCCTCATCTGTGATGCAGTGGTCTTGAGCCTGCATATGCGGCTCATTTTCTGTGGATTGAGCGGACGGAGAAACTGCGTGCTCAATGATGGACCCCAGCCGCCTCCATCCCTTCACCCCTTGTCAGCATCCGGCTAACGTGCCGAAGGTTCAGCTCCGCACCGCGTCCGGAAATTTCCAACGCCTCAGCCACGGCCTCAACCGACGCCTGCGTCAATCCACGGCGTCGCACCTCACGACGGGCAAATTCGGCCAATTCCGTGACAGGAATTGAAGGAAGGTGAATAAGCCCTGCTCAAAACCGCCGTTTCAGTCAACAGGAGGTGCTGATCTTCGGAGGGGGAAACGCACCCCTTCAGCATGCAAAAGGCGGAGATCGCATAAGCTATTGTTTTAAAACAAAACCACCGGCCGAATTTCGGCCGATGGCAATTAACCTCGTGTCAATATGGCAGGAAACCCTTGCCAATGGCAGTTAATTCATGGGTCCGACATATGTCTAAGCTGCGCAATTACCCACACTTGGAATGACCGCAGCTTCGGCAGGTCATGCAGCCTTCAATCATCACCATGTCGTACTGACCACAAGACGGGCAGGCCTTTCCACGCGGCGCATCCATGTTCACAACCTGCGCTTGAGGGTCGGACTTGAGGCCCATGCCCTCACCTTCAAGGAAGCCTATGGCGACCATATGTTGCTCGATCACGCCACCAATTGCCGCCAAGATCGACGGGATGTACTTGCCCTGCACCCACGCACCTCCGCGCGGGTCAAAAACGGCTTTCAATTCTTCGACGACAAACGAGACGTCACCCCCACGCCGGAACACGGCCGAGATCATGCGGGTCAGCGCAACGGTCCAGGCGAAGTGCTCCATATTTTTCGAATTGATGAAAACTTCGAACGGGCGGCGACGTCCACCGATGATTATATCGTTAATCGTCAGATAGATGGCGTGCTCACTGTCGGGCCATTTCAGTTTGTAAGTCGAACCTTCAAGTGACTGCGGCCGGTCCAGCGGTTCAGACATATAAATGACGTCGCCGCCTTCGACTTCTTGCGGGGCATCCGCGCTTTCACCCGGCGCTTTGTCCGAGTTTTCCGACACACTCAAAACGCTTCCGGTTACATCATTCGGGCGATAGGTGGTGCAACCTTTGCAGCCCTGATCCCATGCCTGCATGTAGACATCCTTGAAGTCATCAAACCCGATATCTTCCGGGCAGTTGATCGTCTTCGAGATCGAACTGTCGATCCATTTCTGCGCTGCGGCCTGCATCTTGACGTGATCCGCGGGCGTCAGAGTCTGCGCATTGACGAAATAGTCAGGCAGCTCCACGTCGCCGAACTTGTTACGCCACATCTGCACGGCATAGTCCACGACCTCTTCCTCGGTGCGTGACCCGTCTTTCTGCAGCACTTTACGCGTATAGGCATAGGCAAACACCGGCTCGATCCCGGACGAAACATTGCCCGCGTAAAGCGAAATCGTTCCCGTCGGTGCGATCGAGGTCAGCAGCGCATTGCGAATACCGTGTTCCCGGATTGCATCGCGCACGTCTTCGTCCATTTGCTGCATCGTACCGCTGGCCAGGTATTTCTCGGTATCGAACAGGGGAAACGCCCCCTTTTCCTTAGCCAAATCGACCGACGCCAGATACGCGGCGCGGGCGATCGCGTGCAACCAGCGCTCGGTCTGACGCGCCGCCTCGTCGGAACCATAGCGCAGCCCAAGCATCAACAGGGCATCGGCCAGACCCGTAACGCCCAAACCGATGCGGCGTTTGTCCTGCGCTTCGGCCTCTTGCTCGGCCAGCGGAAATTTCGACACATCAACCACGTTATCCATCATTCGGACCGCCGTGGCGACAAGCTCTTGCAGGGCGTCTTCATCCAGATGCACAGCATCTTCGAACGGCTCGGCTACCAGCCGTGCAAGGTTGATCGACCCCAGCAGGCACGCGCCGTAGGGTGGCAGAGGCTGCTCGCCACATGGATTGGTCGCCGCAATGGTTTCTACATAGCTCAGGTTGTTTGCGGCATTGATCCGGTCGATAAAGATCACGCCGGGTTCGGCGTAGTCATACGTCGCCTGCATGATCTTGTTCCACAGGTCACGCGCCTGCACTGTGTGGTAGATTTTGCCGTCAAAGACTAACTCCCACGGCCCGTCCGCCTTGACCGCCTCCATAAAGGCGTCGGTCACCAAAACCGACATGTTAAACATGCGTAGTCTGGCCGGGTCGGACTTGGCTGTGATAAAGTGTTCGATGTCCGGGTGATCGCAGCGCATCGTCGCCATCATCGCCCCGCGACGGGATCCTGCGGACATGATGGTGCGGCACATCGCGTCCCACACATCCATGAAAGACAGCGGCCCCGATGCATCAGCAGCCACCCCATGCACATCAGCACCCCTTGGCCGGATGGTCGAGAAATCATACCCAATCCCGCCACCCTGCTGCATGGTCAACGCGGCCTCTTTCAACATGTCGAAAATGCCGCCCATGCTGTCTGGAATTGTTCCCATGACAAAGCAGTTGAACAGCGTCACCTGCCGTGCCGTGCCTGCCCCGGCTGTGATGCGTCCCGCAGGCAGGTATTTGAAGTCCTCCAGTGCCGCGTAGAACTTATCCTCCCAATGGGCCGGGTCCTGTTCTACCCGCGCCAGATCGCGGGCAATGCGTCGCCAGCTATCCTCAACCGTAAGGTCAATGGGTGTCCCATCCGCTTGTTTGAAGCGGTATTTCATATCCCAAATCTGTTCGGCGATGGGGGCAGCAAAGCGGCTCATTAGCGATTCCCTGAGTAGAAAGAGATAAGCAGCTTACCCCAAATCACACCCTCGCCACAACACCTTGATGGCAGCGCCCAGCAGTCTACAATATAAAGATGGTCTTCGGGACGACTCTGTGGGAAAGCTGTGGATAAATACGTTAATCTCATAAAACTTTCGGTTGGCTCAGAAAGCGTTGACAGCCTGATTGCGTGGCAGGACAGCTATCGCCAGCGGTTCGATGACGGTCTGCCCCGCCACGTCACCCGCATGTGGCCGAAACGCGAGGCCGAGATACTGAATGGCGGATCAATCTACTGGGTGATCAAAGGCGTCGTCCAATGCCGTCAGCGCATCCTTCGTTTGGATGAGGTGCGGGGTGAGGACGGAATCCGCCGCTGCGCCATCGTTTTGTACCCAGATGTTGTCCGCACACAAAACGCCCTAAAGCGCCCTTTCCAAGGGTGGCGTTATCTGCAACCGGAAGATACTCCAGCCGATCTGCCAAAAAGTCGCGCGCAAGACGACACGCTGCCCGATGATCTGAACCGCGCGCTGGCGGAAATCGGTGTGTTGTAATCAGGCAAGACGATCCAAAAGCTCGGATAACACGGCCTTGTCTTCAGGGTCATAGCTGGCGACCCGGCTGCGCCACAACGTTGCCTGAGACCGCAGGATCAACCCATCTGACAAAATCTTCAGGTGGTTGGCGCGCAAGGTTTCACCCGTCGATGTGATATCCGCAACCGCCTCAGCCGTTTCATTCATCACTGTGCCCTCGGTCGCACCCTGACTGTCGACCAGAGTGTAATCGGCCACGCCCGCATCTGTCAGGAACTCACGCACCAGCCGGTGGTACTTCGTTGCAATCCGCAACCGATGGCCGTGAACCTTGCGGAATGCGGCGGCCACGGCATCAAGATCGTCCAGCGTATCGACATCCACCCAACAGGCTGGTGTCGCGATGATAAGATCGGCCTTGCCGAACCCAAGTTGCGAGACTTCTTCGACCTGCTGTTCCCAACGCGGCAGTTTCTCTTGCACCAGATCAATACCGGTGACGCCCAAATGTATGCGCCCTGCGGCCAGTTCGCGCGGCATTTCCCCCGCGGACAGCAAGATCAGAGAAACGCCATCAATCCCTTCAACCTTGCCGGCATATTCCCGGTCCGATCCGCTGCGCGACAGAACAATCCCGCGCTTTTCGAACCACGCAAAGGTCTTTTCCATCAACCGGCCCTTGGAAGGCACGCCCAGTTTCAAACTCATTGCGCAGCCTCCTCGATTTCCAGCATCAGGTCGGGGCGCAGCACGCCGCCCACGGCGGGGATTTCGGCACCGTTACCCAATTGTCGGGTCAGCGCATCATAGCGCCCGCCAGTGGCAATCGGCGGCAGATCGGGGCGACCCTCGGCGTAAAAGCCGAAGACAAACCCGTCATAATACTCCATCGAAGTACGTCCGTAGGCGGCCTCAAAATCCAGGCGCGCGACGTCCACACCGCGTGCTTGCAGCGCGGCTACCCGCGCCTCAAGCCGATCAAGCGCCTGCGTAATCTGCGGCAGGTCTACCGCCACGTCGCGCAATTGCTCCAATGCAAAGGGCATGGTTTCGCGCACGTTCAATAGGGTCTCCAACCCTGCCAATTCGCTATCGGCGATCGGCGGCGTATCTCGGTCCTCGCGCAGGGCTTCGATCCGTGCCTCTATCTCGGCAACGCGGCGCTTGCCGATAAGCGAGGCGTCCGTTGCCAGCGGATCGTCAGCATCCAGCAGAGCGTCCCGCCCCTCGGGCGCGGGTTTGCGCCCGGCGAACCGCTCCAGCAGAGTTCGAAAGCGACGCGGGCGCCACAGGTGCCGCATCAACGCCGCCTTACGTCGGTCCGTGGTACGCAGCCCCTGAACCGCCGCCGTCAGAATGCCAATATCCCCGGTTGCCGCGCGCAGCGGTAGGCCGCGCAACTGGAGCGCAAAAAGCGAGAACACCTCGGCATCCGCGCCCGAAGGATCGTCACGGTCAAAGACCTCGTATCCGACCTGAATGTATTCGTTGGACCGATCCGGGTTGAGCTCTTGCCGGCGGAACACCTCGCCGGAATAGGTATAGCGCGCGGGCTCGGCCCCGTCTGCCATGTGCATCTGCACCACCGGCAGGGTGAAGTCGGGACGCAACATCTGCTCACCCCGCAGCGCGTCCGACGTCACATAAGCGCGGGCCCGGATGTCTTCTCCGTATAGGTCCAGCAACGTCTCTGCCGGTTGCAGCAGCGGCGGATCGACAACCTGCGCGCCCGCGGCCTCGAACCGGACGCGCATCATGGCCGCGCGGGCCTGAATCTGAGAACGATTAGCCATAACCTAGCCCTGACTGTCCAGAATTTCGCGAACCTTGGCGACCAGATCACCACGCGGCACTTCGAACTGGCTGGGGCGTTCTTTCCATTCCTCAAGCGTCGCGCTTTCGGCGATCTTGGCGCCAAGGATCAAATCTTTGATCTGAACGATGCCATTGGCCTTTTCGTCGCCGCCTTCGATCACGGCAATCGGCGAGTTTCGCTTATCCGCATATTTCAACTGATTGCCAAAGTTCTTGGGGTTGCCCAGATAAACTTCGGCCCGAATGCCTGCATTGCGCAGCTCGGCCACCATCGCCTGATAATCCGCCATGCGATCGCGATCCATGACAGTAACAACGACAGGCCCCTCGGCCTGCGCGCTGATCCGTCCTTTTTCACGCAGAGCAGCCAGCAAGCGGTCAACCCCGATTGAAATTCCAGTCGCAGGTACTTCCTGCCCGGTGAAGCGTTTGACCAGATCGTCATAGCGCCCACCGCCTGCAACAGACCCGAACTGCCGCTTGCGGCCTTTTTCATCGAAGATCTCGAATGTCAGTTCGGCCTCGTAGACCGGGCCAGTGTAATAGCCGAGGCCACGCACGACCGAAGGGTCGATGACGATGCGGTCCGCACCATAGCCTTGGGCATGCAATAAGGATGCAATCTCTTCCAGCTCCTTAATACCGTCTGCACCAATCGGGCTTTCACCAACCGCTTTTCTCAGGTTGTCCAGAGTTTCTTTTGTACTTCCGCCCCTTGACGTCAGAAACGCAATTACCGGCTCTGCTTGCTCGCTCGAAAGCCCCACTCCTTCTATGAAGGCCCCAGAACTGTCTTTTCTACCGACGGTCAGCAATTCGCGCACTCCATCGACGCCAACTTTGTCGAACTTATCAATTGTTCGGAGAACTGCATCTCGCTTCTCGGCGGTATCGTAAATTGCGCCAAGGTGTTCTCTTTCGTCCTCGGATTCAAAACCAAACACGGAGTGCAGTACGCCCGTCAGAACCTTCCGGTTGTTCACTCGGATCAAGTAATCACCGCGTGGAATCCCCACCGTCTCGAGCGTATCGGCCAGCATCGCGCAAATCTCGGCGTCCGCCGCCATCGAAGCGGTACCCACCGTGTCCGCATCACATTGATAAAACTGGCGATACCGCCCCGGACCGGGCTTTTCATTCCGCCAAACCGGCCCCATCGCATAGCGGCGATAGGGCGTAGGCAGATCATTGCGATGTTGCGCATAGACGCGGGCCAAAGGCGCGGTCAGGTCATAGCGCAGGGCCATCCAATCGCCCTTGTCGTTCTCGTCGACCTCCTGCCACGCAAACACGCCTTCGTTCGGGCGGTCCACGTCGGGCAGGAACTTACCCAGCGCCTCAACCGTTTCGACCGCGCTGCTCTCAAGCGCGTCAAAGCCATAGCGATGATAGACATCCGCAATAGCCCGCAGCATTTCAGTGCGCTGCGTGACTTCCTGGCCGAAATAGTCACGGAACCCTTTTGGCGTTACGGCCTTGGGGCGGGGCTGTTTCTTGGGCTTGGCCATGTGGGGCGTCCTTGGGAGTATCCTTGTTCCGCGCGCGGTCTATCCCATGCCCCGCATCGGGGCAAGGTACGCTTTCGCTGGCCTTGGACTGCCGGGGTCGCTATGACCGGCTCAAGACAGGAGATCCCAATGCAGCATCTGGAAGAGCAGATCGCCCACCTGACCCGCACAGTCGACGAACTGAACACAGTTGTCACCCGCCAACAAGGCGATATCGACCGTCTGGCGCGACGGGTCGAAATGCTGCTTCAGCGCGAGGCTGATCGTGCGCAGGAAGGCTCGGGCGGGGTCGTGTTCGGAGACGAACGCCCGCCGCATTACTGAACGTCTTTCAGCCCCAGCGTGGTTTTCACCGCGTTGTCGATGAGGCAAGCTTTTGGCCAGAGCTAGTCAATCCCGGCGCCAATCCGGCGCGTCAGATTTCCTCGACCAAGCTCACGCCGTCCAGCGATTTGATCGCGCCCTTGATCTGCGGATTGATGGGGAAATCCTGACCCAGATCCATCTCGACATCTCCGGGCAAACCGGGGTCCAGCAGGCAGATGTGGATCGGGCCTTTGGCAGCCCGTTTGGCGGCACCGGCGGCATCCTCAAGCACCTTGGCAACGGTCGGCAGCACTTCGGGCACGTCCACGAATATGCGTAACCCCGTGGCACCTGCCTCGGCCACGACGGAATCCGCCGGACCCACCGAACGCGCCAGCAACTTCAACTGATCGGATTCCATCGTAGCCTCAGCCGACAGAACCACCTGCGCCCCGGTTTCAAGAAACTCACGCGACTTCTCAAGCGTTTCCGAGAACAGCGTGACCTCATATGCCCCTGTCGGGTCGGACAATTGCGCAAAGGCAAAGCGGTTGCCTTTGGCCGATTTCCGTTCCTGCCGCCCGGCGACAACACCCGCCATTTTGGCAATGAACGGACCCGAGCGCGCTTTTTCCGTTACGTCGTCAAGCGTCATGACCTGCTTGCGCTTCAGCGCGGGCATGTAATCATCCAGCGGGTGACCGGACAGGTAAAACCCGATGGCTTTGAACTCTTCGCTGAGGCGCTCTGCCGGCAGCCAGTCCGCCGTGGGCGACAGGCGCGGTTCGGGCAGATCATCACCCGCCTCACCAAACAGCGACACCTGGTTCGAATTCTTCTGGTCATGGATCGCCGCCGAATACTGCACCAGTGGATCGAGGCTTTCGAAAACGCGGCGGCGGTTCTTGTCTAGCTCATCGAACGCTCCGGCCCGTGCCAGCATCTCCAACGGGCGTTTGCCAACTTTCTTAAGATCGACCCGGCGGGCAAAGTCGAACAGGTTGACAAAAGGTTTGCCCCCACGCCCCTCGACGACGAGGTTCATCGCTTCGACGCCTACGTTTTTCAAAGCGCCCAGCGCATAGACAAGTTGCCCGTCTACCACGTCAAACGTGGCGATTGACCGGTTCACACAAGGTGGAACATAGGGCAGCTCGAGCCCCTTGCGCACCTCTTCGAAGTACACAGCAAGTTTTTCGGTCAGGTGGATATCGCAGTTCATGACACCGGCCATGAACTCGACCGGGTGGTTCGCCTTTAACCAGCCGGTCTGATAGCTGACCACCGCATAAGCCGCCGCGTGGGATTTGTTGAAACCATAATTGGCGAATTTCTCAAGCAAGTCGAACACCTCGGACGCCTTCTTGGCATCCACGCCGTTCTCTGCCGCGCCCTTTTCGAATTTGGGGCGCTCGGCATCCATCGCCTCTTTTATTTTCTTGCCCATCGCGCGCCGTAGAAGGTCAGCGCCGCCAAGGCTATACCCCGCCATGACCTGAGCGATCTGCATCACCTGTTCCTGGTAGACGATGATGCCTTGGGTTTCCTCAAGGATATGGTCGATCAGAGGATGGACCGAAGTGATCTTGCGTTGGCCGTTCTTGACCTCGCAATAGGTCGGGATGTTCTCCATCGGGCCGGGGCGGTACAGCGCCACAAGGGCGACGATATCCTCGATACAGGTTGGCTTCATGCGCTTGAGCGCATCCATCATGCCCGAGCTTTCAACCTGGAAAACCGCCACAGTCTTGGCTGCGGAATAGAGCTTATACGTCGCCTCGTCATCCAGCGGGATCGCGTTGATCTGATTTTCGGCCCCCTCAGCCGGTTCATACAGCTCGGTCCCATCCGCCGCGACATGCAGAGGCCGCCCGGACTTGAAGATCAGATCCATTGCGTTCTGGATCACAGTGAGCGTCTTCAGGCCCAGAAAGTCGAACTTCACCAACCCGGCCTGTTCCACCCACTTCATGTTGAACTGGGTCGCGGGCATGTCCGAGCGCGGATCCTGATAAAGCGGCACCAACGCATCCAAAGGACGGTCCCCGATCACCACACCCGCCGCGTGGGTTGAGGCGTTGCGTAGCAGCCCTTCAACCTGTTGGCCGTAGGTGAGCAGACGATCGACCACCTCTTCATTCCGTGCCTCTTCGCGCAAACGCGGCTCGTCTTTCAGCGCCTTTTCGATCGAAACCGGTTTGACGCCTTCCACCGGGATCATCTTGGACAGGCGATCCACCTGCCCGTACGGCATTTGCAAAACCCGTCCGATATCACGCACGGCGGCCTTCGATAGTAAGGCACCAAAAGTGATGATCTGCCCCACCTTGTCGCGTCCGTATTTCTTTTGAACATAACGGATCACTTCCTCACGACGGTCCATGCAGAAGTCGATATCGAAATCTGGCATCGAGACACGCTCGGGGTTCAGGAACCGTTCGAACAGCAAGCTGTAGCGCAACGGGTCAAGGTCGGTGATCGTCAGTGCATACGCCACCAGCGACCCAGCCCCCGAACCCCGCCCCGGCCCAACCGGAATGTCATGGTCTTTGGCCCATTGGATAAAGTCGGCAACGATCAGGAAATAACCCGGAAACCCCATGCCTTCGATAATATCCAGCTCGAAATCCAACCGTTCCTGGTATTCCTCGGGCGTTACTGCGTGCGGGATGACAGCCAAGCGTTTCTGCAGACCTTCATTGGCGATGCGGCGCAGCTCGGCCACCTCGTCGTCAGCGAATTTCGGCAAGATCGGATCGCGACGATAGGCCATGAAGGCGCAGCGCTTGGCGATCTCAACCGTGTTTTCGATCGCTTCGGGCAGGTCTGCGAACAGCGTCGCCATCTCTTGTTGGGACTTGAAATAATGCTGCGCCGTCAGGCGGCGGCGACCCTGCTGCTGATCGACATAGGCCCCTTCGGCAATACAGATCAGCGCATCATGGGCTTCGTACATATCCGAGGTCGGAAAATAGACGTCATTAGTGGCGACCAAAGGCAGGTTCTTGGCGTAGGCCATCTCGACATGGCCGCGTTCAGTCAAACGTTCGGCCTCGGGCTGGCCATCCTCACCGGGATGGCGCTGCAATTCCACGTATAGGCGATCCGGGAACATCGCTGCCAGCCGATCCACCAGCACCTCGGCCGCCGGGCGTTGGCCTTGTTGCAGCAAACGGCCTACCGGCCCGTCTGGTCCGCCGGTCAGGCAGATCAAACCATTCGAGCGTTCGGCCAGCTCCTCAAGCGTGACCTGCGGCAACTGCCCGCCCTTGTCTACGTATAGACACGAACTGAGCTTCATAAGGTTCTCATACCCCGTCTCGGATTGCGCCAGTAACACCAGCGGCGCGGGTGCCTTGGGCTTTTCACCCGGCTGGGCCTGCACAAAACACAGATCCACCTGACAACCCATGATCGGCTGCACCCCCGCCCCGCTTGCAGTGACCGAGAATTCCAGCGCCGAGAACATGCTGTTGGTGTCCGTAACGGCGACGGCGGGCATCTCCATCTGCTCGCACAGGGCGGGCAGCTTTTTCAGCCGCACGGCCCCTTCCAGCAGGGAATATTCAGTATGAACGCGAAGGTGGATGAATCGAGGTGTACTGCTCATGCCGCCTACGCTACCCCAGCCAGCAGCGCGGCAAAAGCGGGAACCGACGCTTTTGGATGTTTAAAAAATCAGCACCTATTGTTCGGCTTTTTCAGAAGGTGCTTCGGCAGGGGCTGCTAGGTCAGAACGGAAAACGCATTGGTTTCAAATGGCTGAATGGTTCGGAAAACAGGCATTACCCTATCGATTGGTCGTAATCATGCATAGCATAATCAGTTTTTCTTGCCAGATAACCTGCCCTGTTTCTAACATCGAACGGCAAGCTATACGCCCGCCACTCTTTCTACGTCGCATCGAAGGAGGGCACCGCAGGGCGCAACCGGGTAAGGCGACGGGTTTCTCGAATGAATATCACGTTTCTTCTGAACGGAGAGACAGTTGAGCTGGCGGATGTCGATCCTACAGCCACACTGCTGGACTGGCTGCGCGAGGATCGCGGCCTGACCGGCACCAAGGAAGGCTGCAACGAAGGCGACTGCGGCGCCTGCACCGTAATGGTGACTGACACAGATGGGGCCAAGGCACTGAATTCCTGCATTCTGTTTCTGCCGCAGTTGCACGGCAAAGCAGTCCGCACCGTCGAGGGGGCCAGCGGCCCGAACAATGAACCCCATCCGGTACAACAAGCAATGGTGGACCTTCACGGCTCGCAATGCGGGTTTTGCACGCCCGGTTTCGTGATGTCGATGATTGCAAGCCACGCAAATGGCGCAACAGATCACGATACGCAGCTTGCCGGGAACCTGTGCCGCTGCACCGGCTACGCGCCGATCATCCGCGCAGCGGAAGCGGCTGAGGCCCAGCCTGTCCCCGTCTGGGTCAAGGACAAGCCCGTCGCTACGTCAGCCGCGCCGACCATGTTGCCCGGTTCGTCTGACGAATTGGCCGCCTTATATGCAAACCAGCCGGATGCCACCCTGGTCGCAGGTGCGACCGATGTAGGCCTGTGGGTCACCAAGCAGCTGCGCGATCTGACCCCGGTGATCTTTCTGAACCGCTGCGAGGATCTGAAAGAGATCACGATCACCGAAGACGAAATCGGCTTTGGCGCCATGGTGGACATGAACCGAATGGGCGAGGCGCTGGCCGATCTGCACCCCTCTTATGCCGAGATGATCCGCCGTTACGCCAGCGTTCAGGTCCGGCACGCCGCGACCGTCGGCGGGAATATCGCCAATGGCTCACCCATCGGGGACAATCCGCCTGCATTGATCGCGCTTGGCGCGACCCTTCACTTGCGCCATGGGGATAGGCGCCGGTCTATCCCGCTGGAGAATTTCTTTATCGACTACGGCAAGCAAGATCGCGGCCCCGGCGAATTCGTCGAAGCCGTCAACTTCCCGCGCCAGCCGGATCGTCTGAAGTGTTACAAACTCAGCAAAAGGTTCGATCAGGATATCTCGGCCGTATGCGGGTGTTTCAACATCACCATTGCAGAGGGCACCGTTACTGATGCGCGCATCGCGTTTGGCGGCATGGCCGGCACTCCAAAACGCGCCTCAAACGTTGAGGCCGCTTTGATCGGCCAACCGTGGACGCCCCAGACCATTCAGGCGGCATTGCCTGCTTTTGGAACGGACTATGCCCCACTTACGGACATGCGCGCCTCGGCCACCTACCGGCTAGAGACGGCCAAAGCGATGCTGGAAAGATACTTCCTTGAAGATCAAGGTGAAGTGACAAACGTGCTGGAGGTGTCAGCATGAGCGTGACCAAGGCTCTGCCTCATGACGCGGCCCCCCTGCATGTCTCTGGTGTGGCGCGATACGTCGACGACATCCCCACGCCAAAAGGAACGCTGCACCTGGCGTTTGGCCTCAGTCCGATTGCCAAAGGCAGAATTACCGCGATGGACTTGTCGGCTGTAGAGGCCGCGGACGGCGTGGTCATGGTCATGACCGCCAGCGACCTGCCTTTTGCCAACGATGTCTCACCGTCGATCCACGATGAACCGCTGTTATCAGATGGCACCGTTCACTATATCGGCCAGCCCGTATTTCTGGTCGTTGCGACCAGTCATTTGGCCGCGCGCAAAGCAGCGCGTCTGGGCAAGATCGACTATGACAAAGAGACGCCGATCCTGACGATCGAAGACGCCCTTGCCGCTGACAGCCGGTTCGAAGACGGTCCGCGAATCTATGCCAAGGGCGATGCGGATGCCGCCATTGCCGGCGCGGCACACGTGATCGAAGGCTCGTTTGAACTTGGCGGGCAAGAGCATTTCTATTTGGAAGGACAGGCCGCCTTGGCGGTTCCGAATGAAGGTGCGGACATGCTGGTGCATTCCTCGACCCAGCATCCAACCGAGATTCAGCACAAGGTGGCCGATGCTTTGGGCGTTCCGATGAACGCCGTCCGGGTCGAAACCCGCCGTATGGGCGGGGGTTTTGGCGGCAAGGAAAGCCAAGGCAACGCTTTGGCCGTCGCTTGCGCCGTTGCAGCGCGGGCCACCGGCAAGACCTGCAAAATGCGATATGACCGCGATGATGACATGATCATCACCGGTAAACGCCACGCCTTCCGCATCGCTTACAAGGCTGGGTTTGATGAGAATGGCCATATTCAGGGCGTCTCGTTCCACCATTACGTCATCTGCGGCTGGGCACAGGACCTGTCCCTGCCCGTCGCCGACCGCGCAATGCTGCACTCGGACAATGCCTATTTGCTGCCGAATGCCCGGATCGAAAGCCACCGCCTAAAGACCAATACCCAATCCGCCACCGCCTATCGCGGGTTCGGCGGCCCTCAGGGAATGGTTGGGATCGAGCGGGTCATGGACCACGCGGCCTATGAATTGGGGCTGGACCCCGTCGAATTGCGTCGTCGCAACTATTATGAGCCCGCAAACGCAGTAACCGAACATGCACCCGCCGAAAAACCGCTGGGTCATCCCGATCCGCATGAAGACCTGACCAGCCGTGGTGCTGTTGAAACCGGGAACGCTCCGGTGCGTCCTTTGCCTGCCGGTGGCAATACCACGCCCTACGGCATGGAGGTTAGCGACTTTGAGCTTCACGGTATGACCGAGGCGCTTTTGAAGTCCAGCGACTATGTCGCGCGCAAAGCGGCCATCCAGAAATGGAATGCCGCGAACCGCGTGATCAAGAAGGGTATCGCCTTTTCCCCGGTCAAGTTCGGCATTTCCTTCACGCTGACCCATCTGAATCAGGCGAGCGCCTTGGTGCACGTCTATCAGGACGGCTCGGTCCACCTGAACCACGGCGGCACCGAGATGGGCCAAGGGCTGTTCCAAAAAGTCGCGCAGGTCGCTGCGTCGCGCTTTGGCATTCCATTGGAGATGGTGAAGATCACCGCCACGGACACCGCGAAGGTGCCCAACACATCAGCCACCGCGGCATCATCCGGCAGTGACCTGAACGGAATGGCAGTGAAAGCTGCGTGCGACACGATCCGCGACCGAATGGCCGAGTATCTCGCTGAACGCCATCAGGCCGATCCATCGACTGTCATCTTCTCCGAAGGCACCGTTTCGGTCGGTGAAGAACGCTATACCTTTGCCGAAGCCGCAGCCCTTGCCTATCAGGGCCGGATCAGCCTGTCGGCAACCGGGTTCTACAAAACCCCGAAGATCGAGTGGGACCGGATCAAGGGGCGCGGCCGCCCGTTCTTTTACTTCGCCTATGGCGCGGCTGTGACCGAGGTCGCGATCGACACCATGACCGGGGAAAACCGCATCCTGCGCACGGATATCCTGCATGACGCGGGCGCCTCGCTGAACCCCGCGCTGGACATCGGGCAGGTCGAAGGCGGCTATGTGCAAGGTGCCGGCTGGCTGACGACCGAGGAACTGATCTGGGACGATACCGGCAACCTGCGGACGCATGCGCCGTCGACTTACAAAATTCCCGCCTGCTCGGACCGGCCGGATGTCTTCAACGTCGCGCTGTGGGAGGGTGAGAATCGCGAGAACACGATCTATCGCTCGAAAGCGGTGGGTGAGCCGCCCTTCATGCTGGGCATTTCGGCTTGGTTGGCGCTGTCAGATGCGGTAGCGGCCTGTGGCGACAGCTATCCGGCGTTGAACGCGCCCGCGACGGCCGAAGAAATCTGGCACGGCGTGCAAAGAATTAAGGGAGGCATTTGATGGGATTTGACCTGGAGGCTTTGAGGGAGGCGGTCAAAACCCACGGGACGGTCACCCGTGTGGTCATCGCTGCGATCAAGGGATCGTCCCCGCGTGAGGTTGGTGCTGCAATGCTGGTTTGGGAGGACGGGCAAAGCGGCACAATCGGGGGTGGCACCCTTGAGTTTCAGGCGACCAAAGCCGCGCGGTTGCAAACATCGCAAATTAAGCTGACCCACCATGTGCTTGGGCCCGAGATGGGACAATGCTGCGGTGGCGCGGTGTCGTTGTTAAGTGAGGTCTATGACCGTGAGGCCGTAGACGCGCTGGACAAAGCCGTTATCGCACGGTCAGCGAAGGATGGTGACATGCCTTTATCCGTCAAACGCCTGCTGGCATCCGCCCGCAGCCAAGGCATCGCACCCGAGCCGCAACTGGTTGATGGCTGGATGGTTGAACCGGTGCACCAACCCACGCGCAATCTGTGGATCTGGGGCGCAGGCCACGTTGGCCGCGCGCTGGTGGATGTCCTGTCCCCACTGCCCGATCTGGCGATTACCTGGGTCGATACCACGCAAGATCGGTTCCCGGACAGCATTCCACCCGGTGTAACCGCGATTCCGGCTGCCAAACCGGCGGCGCTGGTCCATCATGCACCACGTAGTGCCGAGCATCTTGTGCTCACCTATTCTCATAATCTGGACCTGGAACTGTGCAACAGGCTGCTTTCGCACGATTTCCGCTTTGCTGGCCTGATCGGCTCGGCTACGAAATGGGCGCGATTCCGGTCTCGGCTGGCGGCCCTAGGGCATTCACCTGAACGGATAAGCCGGATCACCTGCCCAATCGGTGATCCGTCACTGGGCAAACACCCGCAAATGATCGCCGTTGGCGTCGCCGCGCAAGTGTTGCGCCCGGCCCGGCAGAATGAGTTGAAGAAGGACCTGAGCGCGTGACCACTCCACTCCTAAGTTTGCAGGGGCTGACCAAGGCCTATCCAGGTGTCGTGGCCAATGATCAGGTGTCCTTTGACATTGGTGAGGGCGAAGTCCACGCCCTGTTGGGCGAAAACGGCGCGGGCAAATCGACGCTGGTCAAGATGATATACGGCTTGGTCAAGCCCGACAGCGGCACCATGACGCTTCGTGGCCAGTCTTTTGCGCCTGCTGAACCCAGGGCTGCGCGCGCGGATGGGATCGCGATGGTGTTTCAACATTTCTCGCTGTTCGACGCGCTGAACGTGGCCGAAAACATTGCCTTGGGAATGGAGAACCCGCCTCCGATGGGCGATCTCGCCTCGCGCATTCGCGAAGTGTCCGAGACCTATGGCCTGCCTTTGGACCCTTACCGTACAGTTGGTGACCTATCTGCTGGTGAGCGTCAGCGGGTCGAGATCATCCGGTGCCTTCTTCAAGACCCCAAGCTGTTGATCATGGATGAACCAACCTCGGTTCTGACCCCGCAAGAGGTCAACATCTTGTTCGAAACACTGAACAAATTGCGGTCCGAGGGGACATCCATCCTGTATATCTCCCACAAGCTCGAGGAAATTCGAACGCTGTGTGACCATGCAACAATCCTGCGGCTGGGTAAGAACGTGGGCGAATGTGTCCCCTCACAGACCTCTGCCCGTGATATGGCCGAGTTGATGGTGGGTTCGACCCTGCAAACGCCCGAACGTGCAGGACGTGATTTCGGTGAAACCGCGCTGGATGTCAGCGGATTGTCGGTGCCCTCGCCTTCGGAATTCGGAACCGCGTTGAAAAATGTGCACATGACGGTTCGAAAGGGTGAAGTACTTGGCATTGGCGGGGTTGCCGGGAACGGTCAGGACGAACTGCTGGGCGTGCTGTCCGGTGAAATCCTGACCACCGCGGACGCGATCAAGTTCAATGGAAAGCCCATCGGAAAACTCGGCCCAACAGCGCGCCGCAAGCTGGGCGTTCTGACCGCCCCCGAGGAACGGCTTGGACACGCGGCAGCCCCGGATATGAGCCTGACCGAAAACGCGCTGCTGACCGGGTCGGTCCGCGAGAGTCTTGAGAACAACGGTTTTCTCAAATGGGCCGAAACGAAAAACTTTGCAGAGAAAATCATAAAAGCGTTCGATGTCCGAACCCCCGGCCCCGAGAATGCGGCCCGATCGTTGTCGGGTGGCAATCTGCAAAAATTCGTCATTGGCCGCGAAGTTATGCAAGACCCGGATGTTCTGGTTGTGAACCAGCCAACCTGGGGCGTTGACGCCGCTGCGGCGGCGGCAATACGGCAGGCCATTCTGGATTTGGCCGCCAAGGGTACCGCGGTTGTCTGCATCTCGCAGGATCTGGATGAGCTGATGGAAATCTCGGACAGTTTCGCCGCCCTGAACGAAGGCCGGCTAAGCGCACCGCGCCCGACCTCCGGCCTGACCGTGGATGAGATCGGCCTGATGATGGGTGGCGCTCATGGCATGGAGGTGGCCCATGTCTGAAACACAACAAAAGAGAACAATAACAGGGGGATGAGCGGATGATTGTGTTGGAGAAACGGCCCCAGCCGTCCAAGGCGTGGTCTTATGCCACCCCGTTGGTCGCGGTGGTGGCAACAATGATTTTTGGCGGCGTTTTGTTCGCCATCCTGGGAAAGAACCCGATCGAAGCCATTGGCACCATTTTTTGGGAACCGCTGTTTGGTGAATTTGCCTTCTACTACCGTCCGCAATTGCTGGTAAAAGGCGCGCCGCTGGTGCTGATCGCAATCGGCCTGTCGCTGGGTTTTCGCGCGGGCATCTGGAATATCGGTGCCGAGGGTCAATACATCATGGGCGCTATCTTTGGTGCAGGCGCGGGCTTGGCCTTCTATCCGCTGGAAGCGTTCTATATCTTTCCGATCATGGTGATCGCTGGCGCGTTCGGTGGCTGGCTGTGGGCTTCTATTCCGGCCTTTCTGAAGGTTCGCTTTGGCACTAACGAAATTCTTGTGTCGCTGATGTTGGTCTATGTGGCCGAGCAGATGCTGGCCTCGGTCTCACTTGGTCTGCTGAAGAACCCCGAAGGCTTTGGCTTTCCCGGCTCGCGCAACCTGCAATCCTATGACAGCGCGCATAATGCCGAACTGATTGCCGGATCAGGGATGCACTGGGGCGTCGTAACGGCACTAATCGCCGTGATCTTTGCCTATATCCTGCTGAACCGGCATATGCTGGGGTTCCACATTCGCCTGACGGGTGAGGCCCCTCGGGCGGCGAAATTCGCCGGCGTGAACCCTGCCCGGCTGATCCTGTTCTGTCTGGGTTTGTCCGGCGCTCTGGCAGGTCTGGCGGGGATGTTCGAGGTCTCAGGTCCTTCGGGCGTGGTCAGCATCGACTTCAACGTGGGCTACGGCTTTACCGCGATCATTGTGGCCTTTCTGGGCCGCCTGCATCCGGTGGGCATTCTGCTGGCCGGTGGCCTGATGGCGCTGACCTATATCGGCGGTGAAATCGCACAGTCTCAGTTGGGCCTGCCAGCCGCTGCCATCCAAGTTTTCCAGGGGATGCTGTTGTTCTTCCTGCTGGCTTTCGATCTTCTGACAAACTACCGCATCCGTGCGGCCCGTAGCGAGGTAGCGTAACATGGACCTTGGTGAAATTAACCCCGTCCTTCTAATCGCCTCACTGATGGTGGCCGCAACCCCCCTTTTGCTTGCCGCGATCGGAGAGCTGGTTGTTGAAAAAGCAGGCGTTCTTAACCTTGGCGTCGAAGGCATGATGATCGTCGGCGCAATCAGCGGCTTTTCGATCTCGGTCGAGACGGGCTCGCCCTATTTAGGGTTTGTTGCGGCCGCTGTTGGTGGCGCCGTGTTGTCACTGTTGTTTGTGCTGCTGACGCAGGTGGCGCTGGCCAATCAGGTTGCCAGCGGGTTGGCGTTAACGCTTTTTGGACTGGGCTTCAGCGCCTTGATAGGGCAGGGCTACGTTGGGGTCAAACCGCCCAGCATGGGTGAAATCCATATCCCGGTAATCAGCGATATCCCGGTAATCGGCCCGATCCTGTTTCAGCATGACCCGATCCTCTATGTCGGTATCGGTCTGACTGCCGCCGTCTGGGCGACGCTGAAATACACCCGGGTCGGCCTGATCCTGCGCGCCGTGGGCGAAAACCACGATGCCGCGCATGCGCTTGGCTACAAGGTGATCAAGATCCGCATACTGGCGATCCTTTTCGGCGGAGCCTGCGCGGGCCTTGGTGGAGCCTACATCAGCCTGATCCGCGTCCCACAGTGGACCGAAGGGATGACCGCAGGCGTGGGCTGGATCGCTCTGGCCTTGGTCGTGTTCGCCAGCTGGAAGCCGTGGCGCGCGTTACTGGGTGCCTATTTGTTCGGCGGTATCACCGTGTTGCAGCTTAATTTGCAGGCAGCGGGCGTTGCCATCCCTGTCGAGTATCTGGCAATGTCGCCCTACATCATCACGATCCTTGTGCTCGTGATCCTTTCGGCCGACAAGAGCAGCGCACCTGCCTCACTGGGCCGGATCTTCCATGCCTCTCACTAGGGGCCAACTGAACCAACTTGGGGAGTAACACATGAAATTCACTTCAGTTCTGACAAGCGTCGCCATCGCGCTTGGTCTGGCCACAAGCGCCATGGCCCAAGATAAAACCAAGGTCGGTTTTGTCTATGTCGGCCCCATCGGCGACGGCGGCTGGACCTACGAGCACAACAAGGGTCGCCTGGCCGTCGAAGAACATTTTGGCGACAAGGTTGAAACCGTGTTCGTCGAATCCGTTCCAGAAGGTCCGGATGCCGAACGCGTGATGACTCAGATGGCGCTGGACGGTGCAGATCTGATCTTCACCACGTCATTTGGCTATATGGATCCGACTATTAACGTTGCCAAGAAATTCCCGGATGTGAAGTTCGAGCACGCAACAGGTTATAAGACCGCGCCGAACGTTTCGGTTTATTCTGCTCGTTTTTACGAAGGACGCGCCGTTCAAGGCCATATCGCCGGTAACATGACCGAGTCGAATATCATCGGCTATATCGGCTCCTACCCGATCCCCGAAGTGATCCGTGGCATCAACTCGGCTTATATCCACGCCAAGAAGGTGAACCCGGATGTCGAGTTCAAGATCGTCTGGGCCTACACATGGTTCGATCCGGCGAAAGAGGCTGATGCCGCCACCGTTCTGATCGAACAGGGCGCGGATGTAATCCTGCAGCATACCGACTCGACCGCACCGCAAGCGGCTGCGCAAGAGGCAGGCAATGTGGTAACCTTTGGTCAGGCCTCGGACATGAGCGAATACGCGCCGTTCCCGCGTGTGTCTTCGATCATCGACGACTGGGCGCCCTACTACATCGCCCGGACCCAGGCCGTCATGGACGGCACATGGGAAACCGCCAACACATGGGATGGCATCCGCGAAGGCATGGTTGCAATCGGAGAAATCTCGGACGCCGTACCGGCCGATGTCAAAGAAGAGGCACTGGCGCTGAAAGCCGCAATGGCCGCAGGTGAATACCACCCCTTCACCGGCCCGCTGAAAAAGCAGGACGGCAGCGACTGGTTGGCAGAAGGCGAAGTGGCCGATGACGGCACGCTGGCGGGTATGAACTTCTATGTCGAAGGTCTGGAAGGTGACATTCCGCAATAAGCGGCACCGCAAAAACACCGAAGGGCTGGCTGCTTGGTCAGCCCTTTTTTTCTGCATTACACAGTAGTTTTGGAACGCTTTCGCTCCCTTTGATGCAGGGCGATCAACGCCGCTTTTGGTCAAGCGGCTTGATGCGTTCCAGCAAGACTGCTTTAAGCGTCCAAGCAGGCTCAGGTGGCGGCGTCTTGCTGGCCTGCACCGTTCAATCGAAGCGTACCGCAGAGGACAAATGATTGATTTCCTTGTCATAGGCGGCGGCATCGCTGGCCTGAGTGCCGGCGCGCGCCTGTCAGCCCGTGGGCGGGTGACCGTTCTTGAGGCTGAAGATGCGATTGGCTATCACGCGTCCGGTCGCTCGGCCGCATTGTTTGAACAAAGCTATGGTCCGCCTTCGGTTGTTGCGTTGAACAGTGCCAGCGCGGCGTATCTGCACGATGAGAATGGCGGATACCTTACACCACGCGGTATTTTGTTGGTCGGTCGCAAGGAACAGCAAGCTGCGTTTGAAGCAGATGCTGCCGCGTTGAACATGCGTGCCATTTCTGCGGCTGATGCAATAGATCGCGTGCCCATTCTGGACTCAGACAAACTTGCCTATGCGGCTGTCAGCCAATCTGCATTCGATATCGACACCGACAGGTTGATGCAGGATTTCATCCGAACAATCCGCGCCAATGGTGGTGCGGTGCTGACCAAGGCGCGCGTCACCTCAATTCGGAAAGAAAAGCATTGGATCGTGGAGGCTGGGGATGTTTACGACGCGCGCAAATTGGTGAATGCAGCAGGTCCTTGGGTCGATGAGGTCGCCGCGCTGGCGGGGATCAAACCCATAGGTATTACGCCAAAACGCCGGTCAATGGCGCGCCTGCCTGCCCCTGGTGGACATGACATCAGGGGCTGGCCGATGCTGTTCGGTGTGGGTGAGGCATGGTACGCCAAACCTGATGCGGGCAAACTGCTGGTCTCACCGTCCGAGGCCGAGCCTGTGCCGCCTCAGGACGCATATGCCGACGATATGGTGCTGGCCGAAGGCTTAGCCCGCTACGAAGAGATGGTCACCGAACCCGTCACACGGGTTGAGGCGAACTGGGCCGGGCTGCGCAGCTTTGCACCTGATGGGACGTTGGTGCTTGGCCCCGATCCGGCAGACCCGTCCTTTATTTGGTCGGCGGGTCAAGGCGGGTATGGATTCCAGACCTCGCCTGCCGCGTCGCAACTGGTTGCTGATCTGGCGACAGGTATGACCCCCGATCTTGATACAGAAACCACAGCCGCCCTCAGCCCGGAAAGACTGCGCCGATGATCAAACGAACCCTTCCCCCTAGCGCCAGCGTTGCAACCAAAGGTCAGGACGGGCGGCTTGTTGCCCCCGCTGCGACCCGCAACGCGGATGCACTATGCGGTCTGCTGGTGAAGTGGGCACCGACCGAGGGTCAGGCCTTGGAAATTGCCAGCGGCACTGGCCAGCATGTCAGCGCCTTTGCACATGGCTTGCCCGCCTTGAAATGGCAACCGACCGAAGTTGAGCCCGAACGACGCGCAAGCATCAATTCCTATACCTCGGATTTGCCCAATGTTGCAGAAGCGGTCGCACTGGATGCAACGGCCCCCGGTTGGCATGCGAAATTTTCGGATCAGAACCTTATCGTCTTGATCAATCTGGTGCATCTGATCAGTTGGCCGGAAACGCAGGTGCTGATTGCCGAAGCCGCGCAGACGCTTGCCCCAAAAGGCCGATTTATCCTCTATGGTCCGTTCAAAAGGTCGGGCCGACTGACGAGCGATGGCGACCAGAGGTTCCATGATGCGCTTGTCCAGCAAGATCCGGAAATCGGATACAAGGATGACGGTGACATCGCCAGTTGGATGGCCACCCAGGGCCTGAACGTCCTTGAAGTGGTTGAGATGCCGGCAAACAACCTGACGTTTGTTGCAGAAAAACCTGCTAGCTGATCAAGATCAAAGTCGGGCTCAGCACGCTGCAGCATATCCATATCACATTATGTGAAATGGAATGGTGACATGAACTGGCAGGAAAAGATCAAGGACACGCGACTAGGTCTGCGCGCCCTTAACGGTGCGCTTCCGGATACCACCCGCGCATTCGGTGCGCTTGGGGCAGCGGTCAAGCAAGGGGGTGAGCTGGACTACAAAACCAAAGAGTTCATCGCTTTGGGCATCTCGATCGCGATCCGGTGTGAGCCCTGCATCACGCTCCACACAGAAGCCCTGATCAAAGCCGGGGCGTCGCGCGCTGAGTTTTCAGACGTGTTGGCGATGGCCATCCAGATGGGCGGAGGCCCGTCGATGATGTACGCCGCCAAAGCGTTGGAATGTTTCGACGAACTGTCCCAATAAAAAAGACCCCGGAGTTCTCCGGGGTCTTTGACTAATCACCCATCCTTGCGGATGGTTTCGTTTTTCGGGTCATAGGGGCTGTCGCAGGTCACGACCGCGTCCCACAGCTTGTCTTGCATCTTGACCTTCAGTTTGGTGCCTTCGACCGCCAATTCGGGCTTCACATAGCCCATGCCGATGGATTTCTCGAACGCCACCGAATACCCGCCCGAGGTCAGACGCCCCACGCGCTCACCTTCCGGAGTGTACAACACCTCGCGGCCCCACGGGTCGGCATCGTTCGGCCCGTCGATCAGCAGGGTACAACACTTCACCCGTACGCCGGTCTCTTCCAGCTTGGCCTTTCCGTAGAAGTCTTTCGACAGATCGACAAAGCGCGGCAGGTCGGCCTCAAGCGGGGTTGCGTCGCGGCCCAGCTCGGTGCCGAAGGCACGATAGGATTTCTCCTGACGCAGCCAGTTCTGGGCGCGGGCTCCGACCAGCTTCATACCATGTTTCTCACCGGCTTTTTCCAGCAGGTCGAACAGGTAGTTCTGCATTTCGATCGGGTGGTGCAGTTCCCAACCCAGCTCACCTGTATAAGCCACACGGATCGCGTTGACCGGGCACATGCCGAGTTCGATCTGGCGGGCCGACAGCCACGGGAAGCGTTTGTTGGACAGTGCAGTTTCGGCGTCAGCGTCCTTGATGACCTCTTTCAGAACATCACGCGACTTGGGCCCGGCGATGGCGAAGACGCCCCATTGGGTGGTCACGTCCTGGATTTCGATGTAACCGAACTCCTCCATCTTGTCCTCAGCCGCCTTGCGCAGATAGTCGGCGTCATACTCGGTCCAGGCACCGGCGGAGACGATGTAATAGCTGTTCTCGCCATTGCGGACGATGGTGTATTCGGTGCGGGTGGTGCCGTGCGATGTCAGCGCGTAGGTCAGATTGATGCGTCCAACCTTGGGCAGCTTGTTGCAGGTGAACCAATCCAGGAACTGGGTCGCGCCGGGGCCTTTGACAACATGCTTGGTAAAGGCCGATGCGTCGATCAGGCCAACGCCGTTGCGGATCGCTTTGGCTTCTTCGACGGCATATTGCCACCAGCCACCACGGCGGAAGGAACGGCTTTCCTTGTCGAAGTTGTCCGGCGCGTCCAGCGGTCCGAAATAGTTCGGACGTTCCCAGCCATTGACCCAACCGAACTGCGCGCCGCGGGCCTTCTGACGCTCATAAGCCGGAACGGTGCGCAGCGGGCGGCAGGCTTCACGCTCTTCATCCGGATGGTGCAGGATGTAGACGTGCTCATAGCATTCTTCGTTCTTGCGCGCGGCGAACTCGGTGGTCATCCAGTTGGAAGAATACCGCTTGGGGTCCAGCGAGGCCATGTCGATCTCGGCTTCGCCATCGACCATCATCTGCGCCAGATAATAGCCGGTGCCGCCTGCAGCGGTGATCCCGAAAGAGAAACCTTCGGCCAACCACATGTTGCGCAGGCCCGGAGCCGGGCCAACCAGCGGGTTTCCATCAGGTGTGTAACAGATCGGCCCGTTGAAATCGTCCTTCAGGCCCGAGTCGGCGCAGGACGGCACGCGTTCTGCCATCGCCATGTATTGCTCGGCAATCCGGTCCAGATCCAGCGGGAACAGATCCGCACGGAAGCTGTCAGGCACGCCGTATTCAAACCGCGCAGGAGCGCCATGTTCGTAGATACCCAGAATCCAGCCGCCGCGTTCCTCGCGTGCATAAGATTCGTTGTCAGCGTCGCGCACAACGGGATGCTCGGGGTTGCCTGCCTCACGCCATTTGACCAGTTCAGGGTCTTTGTCCATGACGATGAAGGTGTGCTCAACCGGGATTGCGGGCATCTTGATGCCCAGCATCTTGGCCGTGCGCTGTGCATGGTTGCCCGATGCAGTCACAACATGTTCGGCCGTTATGACAACCTGCTCATCTGATGGGACAAGGTTGCCACCTTGCTCGACCATCTTGGTGCAGGTGACTTCCCAGTGGGTGCCGTTCCAATGAAAAGCGTCGGCCTGCATTTTGCGTACAATCTCAACACCCCGCTGACGCGCACCCTTGGCCATCGCCTGGGTCACGTCAGCAGGGTTAATGTAGCCATCTTCGGTGTGATAGATCGCACCTTTCAGGTCGCCGGTTTCGATCAGCGGCCAGCGTTCCTTGATCTGATCCGGGGTCAGCCATTCGTATTTGACGTCGCAGGTTTCGGCCGTGGACGCATAGAGCATGTATTCATCCATACGCTCTTGCGTCTGCGCCATACGCAGGTTCCCGACCACGGCAAAGCCCGCGTTCAAACCGGTCTCTTCCTCAAGCGTCTTGTAGAAATCGACCGAGTATTTGTGGATGTGGGTTGTCGCATAGGACATGTTGAACAATGGCAGCAAACCGGCTGCGTGCCAGGTTGAGCCAGACGTCAGCTCATCCCTTTCGATCAACATCACATCGTCCCAGCCTGCCTTGGCCAGGTGATAGGCAATCGAGGTCCCGATGGCGCCGCCGCCAACGACCAATGCTTTGACTTGGGTTTTCATAACCGGGCGTCTCCCCTTGAATTCAGTTGACACCATATGGCGCAATTGAAGACCCCGGCGCGACATTCATCCGACCAGTGAGAGAAAGAAAACGACCCGCTATTCAATACGGGCCGTTGATTCAATGGATTTGACCTATTGGCCGGCAGCTGCGCATCGTTTTATGCTGCCAACTTGTGCGCAGGATGTCCCCAACCCGCCCTTGTGCACGCGCACAGGCTGCGACTGCTTCTCAGGCGCAGCAGGGTCCGCAGACGCGCCCGTGACCCCTGGTATCCCGAAAGCTGGTAATTTGTCTTTCAACCTTTTGAAAAAGCCCGACCCCTGCGCCGTGTCGTCGGCAAGCGCAGCTTGGCGTTGGTCGGACTCCAACAACAGCTTTTGCGCCCGACCATATCCGATTTGCAGAACATCCTGGTTTTCGAACACCTTGCCACCGGTAATGTCCATGATGCCATCGCTGTTATACCCAGATGCCGTCATCGCGTTGACCATCACCGCAGCAAAGTTAAGATTCTCGAGTTTTTCGTCAGTCATCTTTTCCTGCACCAATATAATCTCAGAGTATAAGTCATCCATCTTCTCTGCGACTTCTGCTTGCCGGTCTTGCGGGATCAGGACACCTGCCCCCACGACGGGCGAAGGGAAGGTCAGCAACGCATTCAGGGCGGCATAATCGACAGCTTGCAACAGTTCGAGAATGGCTTCGTCGGACGCATTGGTGTTCATTCGGATCACGACTTCTTCATCGATTCCGATGCGCCCGGTAATCCTGCGATAGTCAGGGGCTTCGTCAGACTCCAACATGGAATATGTGGTTTCCATGAACGCGACGCCATCAATGACCGCGAAACCTTTGGTGATCTCGGTCATCGCTGCAAAGTTCTGCTGCCGCGACAAGGCGATACCAACCAATGAGTTGCGCGCGGATTTGGGCTTGAGGCTAATGTCGAACCAGGCGACCTCATTCCCGTTGGCATAGACCAGCCCCGTCTTGCTTAGCTTGCGGGCGAAGCCCTCTTTTCCCGCTTTGGACAGGCGTATCAACTCGGACGTACCAGAAACCGAGCTTATCAGCGGCGTTGGGTCATACTCTGCAAGCACAGTGTCCACCGGTGCGCTGTCGAGGTCTGTCAGCTCGTACCGATCCCAACCCTGTGCGGCCGCAGGAAGATAAAGTTTGGCACCGGCGTTCCAGCGGTTCTGACGATCGCGCTCAACGGCTTTGGCCTCACGTTCGCCCTGTTGCTGCGCGAAACGCTGTTTGATCGTGTCAACATAACCACTTACGGACAAACTGCCGTCGTGTTTTTTACCCTGCTGGAAATAGTCGAGGCCAGCGATGACCAAACACACGATCATTGCAAAACCCAAAATCCGTAAAACGCCCATTCGAGACCCTAAAATCAATCACTGCTCTTGAATGCGAAAGATAGTCTGCGAATAGGGCAGCCATGTGGCTTCAGGGTCAGATTTTTGTCGAAGGTCAGTTTCCGGGGAAAGACAGGATTTTACCTGGATTCATGATGTTATCCGGGTCCAGCGCCTTTTTTATGGCATCCATGTAAGTGACCGCCGCACCTAGCTCTTTAAGTAAATAGGGGCGTTTTCCCTGTCCGATTCCATGCTCACCAGTGCACGTACCTTCCATCGAGATCGCCAGATCGTTCAACCAGCCAACGAACGCATCTCCACGGGCCACTTCCTCGGCATTGTCCATGTCGATCAGCAGCAGAGTGTGGAAATTTCCATCCCCCACATGTCCGACAATTGGTGCCATGAGGCCCATCTCTTCGGCCTTGTCCCGGGTGGTCGTGACACATTCCGCAAGACGCGATATCGGAACACAAACGTCGGTTGAGATTCCCCGTGCACCGGGGCGCAGTTGCAAGCTGGCCCAATACATATCATGCCGGGCTTGCCAGAGCTTGTTCCGCTCTTCGGTGGTCGAGGTGGCGGCGAAATCGGCACCGCCGAATTCTTCGGCGATCTGTCCAAAGGTGTCCGCCTGTTCGACCGCGCCCGCGTCCGAGCCGTGAAACTCCAAAAGCAGTAACGGCGTTTCTGGCAAACTCAGCCCGGAATAGGCGTTGGCAGCCTTGACCGACAACGCGTCCAGCAGCTCGATCCGGGCCACAGGCACACCATACTGGATCGTCGTCATCACGGCCTGACAGGCCGCATCGACGGACGGAAAGGAACACCGGGCCGAGGTGATCGCCTCGGGGATGCCATGCAGGCGCAGGGTAAGCTCGGTGATGATGCCCAAAGTGCCCTCAGCCCCGATCAAAAGGCGGGTCAGATCATACCCGGCAGAAGATTTCCGCGCCCGATGCCCGGTGCGAATGATCTGACCGTCAGGCATCACCGCCTCAAGGCTGAGGATATTGTCTTTCATCGTGCCATAACGCACGGCGTTTGTGCCTGACGCCCGCGTTGCCGCCATACCACCAAGCGAGGCATTTGCCCCCGGATCGATGGGGAAGAACAAGCCCTGATCCCGCAAATGAGTGTTCAGATCTTCGCGCGTTACGCCGGGCTGCACAACGCAGTCCAGATCATTTGCATGTACGGCCAGCACATTGTTCATCCGTGACAAATCTACTGAGATCCCCCCCGCCGGGGCGTTCACATGCCCCTCAAGCGAGGTGCCGGTGCCGAAGGCAATCACAGGGACTTTGTGCAAGGCGCAGGTTTTGACAATCTGTGAAACCTCCTCGGTCGACTGGGGAAAGACCACTGCGTCCGGCGCTTGATTTTCGATCCAGGTGGTCGTGTGGCCATGCTGTTCGCGAATAGCTTGGCCCGTTTGCAGACGGTCGCCAAACTTTTGCTTGAGTATGCCTACAGCCGTTTCAATCCCGGCCTCGTTTCGCGCCAAAGCTACAGCCTGCACCATTTGTAGTTCCCTTTATTCGCCCAGCGCGATGCCTTCGCGGCGCGGGTCTGCGCCACCGATCAGACCTTCGCCAATTTCAATCGCGTGCAACCCAGATGTCAGATCGCGTGGATTGACCTCATAGCCCAGTTCGATCAGCGAATCCAAGAACCCCTCGGCTGCCGTACCTTGTTCGACATCGTAAGTGCCGAACCGATTGACAAGATGCGGCAGCGACAACGCTTGTTGCACATCCATATCCCAATCTGCCCAGGCAATGATCGACTTGGCCACGTACCCGATGATCCGGCTACCACCCGGCGAGCCGATCGCCAGCACCGGCGCGTTGTCCTGCATAACGATGGTTGGACTCATGGATGAACGCGGACGTTTGCCGGGTTCAAGCCGGTTCGCGATTGGCACACCGTTGCTGTGGGTTTTGAATGAGAAATCCGTCAACTCGTTATTCAGCAGGAACCCATTGGTCATCAGGCGTGAGCCAAACCCGTTCTCAATGGTAGTGGTCATCGACAACACGTTTCCGTACTGATCCACGATCGAGATGTGCGAGGTCGAAGGCAGTTCCAACGACACATCATCCGCCCAGTTGGATGCGTGATCGAATTCCGGATTGCCGGGCGCTACCTCAGTCAGTGCGCCCTCAGTGTTCAGCAACTGGCTGCGTTCAGAAAGATAGTCGGGGTCAACCAGCCCCTGCGTGGGCATCGGAACAAAATCATGATCCGCCATGTAACGACCACGATCCGCAAAGGCGAGGCGCGAGGCATCGCCGATCAGCCTCCAGGCATTTGCGTCCTCTGGCCCCATCGCGGCCAGATCATAATCGTTCAACATGCCCAAAATCTGCCCAACCGTCAGCGCCCCCGACGATGGCGGGCCCATGCCGCAAACCTCAAAGCTACGATAGGCGGCGCAGACAGGTTCACGCTCGATCACTTGATACAGCGCCAGATCGACACCGGAAAGAACACCGGGATTACCGGGGGCGTTGCGCACGGTGCTGACGATCCCGGCAGCGATTTCGCCACCATAGAACCCGGCAGATCCCTCGCTGGCCAAGACGCGCAAAGTTTCTGCGTAATCCGGATTCATCAGACGCTGACCTTGCTGCAACGGCTCGCCGCCCGGCAGGAAATACTCGGCTGTGGCCGGAAAGCGTGATAGCCGTTCAGAATCCGCTTCGACAAGGGACGCCAGGCGCGGAGACACAAGAAACCCTTCTTCCGCCAACCTGATGCCATCCTGAAACAGGCCCGGCCATGGGCTGCGTCCCCAACGGCGGTGGGCGTCTTCCATCAGTGCAGGCGTGCCGGGCGTGCCGACCGAGAGACCGCCAACAACGGCATCGAAGAATTGCAACGGCTCACCGTCCTTGTCCAAAAACAATCGGTGGTTCGCTTCCAAAGGTGCTGTCTCGCGCCCGTCCAGCGTGGTCAATGTGCCAGTCGCGGCGTCGTACCAGACCAGAAACGCACCGCCACCAAGGCCCGAGGATTGCGGCTCAACCAAACCCAAAACGACTTGAACGGCGACCATGGCATCAGCCGCCGACCCACCGGCACGCAACACCTTGGCCCCGGCCTCTGCGGCCAAAGGATGCGCCGCAGCAACCATCCAGTTGTCAGAACGCACGGGTACCCCGGCCATTTTCGCCTCAAGAGAGGCGATGACCTCATCGGTCAGAGCCTGAACCTGACCTTCGGAGGCACCCTCGGGCGCGACCGCATCTGCCGTTTCCTGTGCAAGGGACGCACCGCCAAAGGTCAACGCCGCGAAAAACAACCCCGAAATCAGATTTCTATTCATCGTATCCTCCAGAAAACTGTTTCTGCGGCGCGGGCGCGTCACAGCATAGATGGGACAACCTGATCCGGCGGGCGGTGTCCGTCCTCAAAGGTCTTGATGTTGATAATGACCTTCTCCCCCATCTCGATCCGCCCTTCCAGCGTGGCTGAGCCCATGTGGGGCAAAAGAACGACATTCGGCAATTGCCGCAAACGCGGGTTCACCTGGGTGCCGTGTTCATAGACGTCGAGGCCTGCACCCGCGATGTCACCAGACCTGATCAGGCGGGTCAGTGCGTTTTCGTCAATCACCTCACCCCGAGAGGTATTGATAACCACAGCGGAGGGTTTCAACAGCTTCAACCGACGCGCGTTCATCAGGTGAAATGTCGATGGGGTCGAAGGACAATGGACCGAGATAACATCCATCCGCGCCACCATCTGATCAAGACTTTCCCAATAGGTTGCGTCAAGCTCCTGCTCAATCTCGGGGCGCAACCGGCGACGATTGTGGTAATGCACTTGCATCCCAAACACGCTGGCACGTCGCGCCACGGCCTGCCCGATCCGGCCCATTCCCAGAATCCCAAGACGCCGGCCACCGATCCGACCACCCAGTAAGGCCGTGGGCGCCCAGCCAGACCAATCCCCCTGTTGCATCAGGCTGATGCCTTCGGGCAGTCGTCGTGTGACGGCAAGGATCAGCGCCATCGTCATGTCGGCCGTGTCATCGGTCAGAACGCCGGGTGTGTTAGAGACCAGGATACCGCGCTGTCGTGCTGTCGCGACGTCGATGTTGTCGACACCCGCCCCATAGTTGGCAATCAGGCGCAGGTTTTCGCCCGCCTGCCCCAACAAGCCACCATCAATTGTATCGGTAACTGTGGGAACCAGTACATCCGCACTTTGAACCGCGGCGACCAGTTCTTCGCGCGACATGGGGGCATCATCGTCGCGCAGTTGAACATCGAACAACTCGCACAGTCTGGTTTCCACTGCCTCGGGCAACCGTCGCGTTACGACAACACTCAGACGTTCTCTTGGCACCTTTGCCCTCCCATCGCTTTGCAAATCTTTGCGCGCCATGGCATCGTGGCGCAGGATCAGGCGGGGCACAAGAACCCCAATCGCATTGAGACGACCTTTTTTCGAAACCAGATCAACAGGCACAAGAGCAGGCAGTCAGTGAGTGGTTTTCTAACGGTAAAACGCCGCCTTCTGGTGATTTCGTGCGCATTTATTGTGTTTCTGGGGGCATTCAGCGCCAACGCACAAGACAAACGGGGCCAAGTCACAAACCTGCCGATACCCCGCTATGTTTCGATGAAGGCCGCCGAGGGCAACGTGCGCCGCGGCCCGTCACTGACACATCGAATCGATTGGGTTTTCAAGCGACGCGGTATGCCGCTGCAAATCACGGCCGAGTACGGCAATTGGCGCAAGGTGCAGGATCGTGACGGTGCTGGGGGATGGGTACACTACGCCCTGCTTTCAGGTGTGCGCACTGTCCTGATCGATTCCGAATTGCTGTCCGTCTACACAAACCCCGACCCCAATTCCCAAGTCAGCGCCAAATTCGAATCCGGTGTGGTGGCACGCCTTGGCAAATGCAGCCTGGATTGGTGCCACATCTCGGCTGGCGGGTATCGTGGCTGGGCAGATAAATCCAAACTCTGGGGCGTCGACCCCTCTGAAATTCGCGAATAGCGTAGCGATTGGGCCGCAACACAAAACCGGGAAAGTCCTGCGATTCGGATCAAGCGCCCAAGTTTTTTTGCATGTTATGAACACATGGGGCAGACCTTCAAAACGTAGGTTTGCGAGCTCTGTTACCTTCACCATTTCGTGACTTGCAAACTTGGGGTGAAATGGGGCGGCGCTGTCTGCGCCATGTCCCCCAAGGAATGTCGGTTTTGCTATTCCGGACTATAGGCATGACTAAAAATAATTTTGCCCAATGCCGATTTTTTCGCCCAAAGGCTCTTGAACCCTCCAAACAACAATCGTAGACAGCGCCTCACTGTTGGGGTGTAGCCAAGTGGTAAGGCAGCGGTTTTTGGTACCGTGTATCGTAGGTTCGAATCCTACCACCCCAGCCACCCACTCTCGCATATCCAGACCGTGCAAGGTAAGCTTCGAATAGTCGCGCGTTATCAGCGGTTTAGCGGCGTCGTGCGCTGGCGCAGACCATTGACCGAGCCGGAACACGGCGGCAAATAGCCAAAAGTCTGTGCTCGGCGTTTTCGCGGTAGCAGGTTTGGGTTTGGTGGATCAGAGAGTCGCGAGAAGCGCGCGCTGCTCCTGCCAGTCTGATGGCAGGGTTCGCGATTTGCACCAGTCGGACGTAAAGCCAAGGGGCTGTTTGCCTTGAAGTACATCTCGCACGAGATCCGGCGCGAGGAAGGCAAGATCGATCATGTGCTGGACGCGTCGTTTGGAGCTGCCGTCGGCTTTCGCAATGTCGCCGAAGGTCTCCCCCGCCTTGATCCGGTCCAGCCAGTGATGTGCGAGCGCGATGTTTCGAATAAGAGTTTCGTCTTTATTGCCGTTCGTTTCGGCCAGGATGATTTTCGTCTCCACGCCGCGTTTCCGTATCTGGAACGGTGCTTCGACCTGCAGGGCGTTTGCATCGATCGCATCGATTTTAATATCCAGCCTCTCTGCGATGGCTTTGGGATCGAGCTTGAGCAAAATCTTTCCGGGAGCGATATCGATGCGTTCCACGAGAGGGAGAATATTTCGGCTATCCGGCTCGGCGCTCAGAATCGGCAGCTTGCTTCGAACGCGGGCGATGTCACCGGCGTCGGACTGCTGGCAAACATGGCTCGCGAAGGTTGGTTCTGCGAGATGGCGACGGGTAAGAGTGCTGGTCTGTGCCTCAAGATGATCTGCAGGCAGGCGCCAGCCATCGAGGTTTTCCTCGCCGCTGCGCGCAATCAGCCGGTGCGAGACGTAGTAGCGCAAACGGGTACCCTTCTTTGTGCGTGAATGCGATGGCGTCAGCCGGTCTCCGGTCTCATCGAAGATCTTCCCGCAGAGCAGCGACACGCGGCGCGGCGTCTTTCTGAAGCGTATCCGGGAGGCCGACCCCTGCAGCCTGAGCTGAACTGCATCCCATTGGTCGGGGGCGATGATCGGGTCGTGCTGACCGTAGTGCACTTGATCTTTGTGCCGGATGCGCCCGGCATAAACCGGGTTGGTCAGAATGTGATGGATATGCCCGCGGTCGAAGGTGCCGCCGCCGCGGGCCTCACCCGATGACAGTATTCTGCGCCGGGTGCGTAACCCCAGCGCATCGGCCTGCTCTTTTACCTCCCGGATAATACCATGCTGCTCGTATAGCGCATAAAGGGTCCG
>NZ_JAIUZS010000005.1:0-373753 GCF_020171505.1 Ruegeria profundi
TTGAAGTCGCCGAAATACTTGGTGATTGCTGCGGTCAGCGTCGTCTTGCCGTGGTCAACGTGGCCAATCGTGCCGATGTTGACGTGCGGTTTTGTACGCTCAAACTTTTCCTTTGCCATGATGGCCTCCTTTTTCGGTAATGAAGGGAGCCCGTGAACCGCGCTCCCTCAAATCTTCGCTTATGCGTATTTCGCCTGAATCTCGTCCGAGATGTTCTGCGGAACCGGATCGTAGTGGTCGAACTGCATGGTGAACTGGGCGCGGCCCGACGACATCGAACGCAGGGTGTTGATGTAGCCGAACATGTTCGCCAGCGGAACAAACGCGTCGATCGCGATGGCGTTGCCGCGCGGTTCCTGGCCAGACACCTGGCCACGACGCGAGGTCAGGTCGCCGATGATACCACCGGTATATTCTTCCGGGGTGATCACTTCGACCTTCATGATCGGTTCCAGCAGTTTCGCGCCAGCTTTGCGCATGCCTTCACGCATACACATCCGCGATGCGATTTCGAACGCCAGAACGCTCGAGTCAACGTCGTGGAACTTACCGTCCAGCAGGGCAACCTTGAAGTCGATCACCGGGAAACCAGCCAGCGGGCCGCTATCCATGACCGAGTTGATGCCTTTTTCAACACCGGGGATGTATTCCTTCGGAACAGCACCACCAACGATGCGGCTTTCGAACGAATAGCCTTCGCCCGGCTCGGTTGGCTGGATCTCCAGCTTGACTTCGGCGAACTGACCCGAACCACCCGACTGTTTCTTGTGGGTGTAGGTGTGTTCAACCGGCATCGAGATGGTTTCGCGATAGGCCACCTGGGGGGCACCGATATTCGCCTCAACCTTGAACTCGCGCTTCAGACGGTCCACCAGGATGTCCAGGTGGAGTTCGCCCATGCCCTTCATGATGGTCTGACCCGATTCCAGGTCAGTTTCCACGCGGAAAGACGGGTCTTCGGCGGCCAGACGGGCCAGACCCTGAGACATCTTCTCCTGGTCACCCTTGGTTTTGGGCTCAACCGCGATCTCGATCACCGGATCGGGGAAGGTCATGGTTTCAAGAACCACCGGGTCCTTCGCGTCACACAGAGTGTCACCGGTGGTGGTGTCTTTCAGACCCGCCAGCGCGATGATGTCGCCTGCAAACGCTTCTTCGATCTCTTCCCGGTTGTTCGAGTGCATCATCATCATACGACCGATGCGCTCTTTCTTGCCTTTGGTCGAGTTCAGGATCGAGTCGCCCTTCTTCATGACGCCCGAGTAGATGCGCGTGAACGTCAGCGAACCAACGAAGGGGTCGTTCATGATTTTGAACGCAAGGCCCGAGAAGGCCATGTTGTCGTCGGCGCGACGCGCAATGTCACGAACTTCTTCTTCGTCACCGGGTTTGAAGCCCATGTAATCAACAACGTCCAGCGGGCTGGGCAGATAGTCGATCACGGCATTCAACAGTGGCTGAACGCCTTTGTTCTTAAACGCCGAACCACCCAAAACAGGAACGAAGTCCAGCGCAAGGGTTCCCTTGCGCAGCAGTTTGCGCAGGGTTGCGACGTCGGGCTCGTTGCCTTCCAGGTATTCCATCATGGCGTCGTCGTCTTGCTCGACGGCCGCTTCGACCATCTTGCCGCGCCACTCGTCAGCCATGTCCTTCAGGCTGTCACGGATCGGCGCTTTGATCCAGCTTGCGCCCAGATCCTCACCCTGCCACAGCCATTCTTCCATGGTGACGAGGTCGATCAGACCTTCCAGCTCGGATTCAGCACCAATCGGGATGCCAACCGGAACAGCGCGTGCGCCAGTGCGGTCTTCGATCATGCGAACGCAGTTGAAGAAATCAGCGCCGATCTTGTCCATCTTGTTGACGAAGACCATACGCGGAACCTTGTAGCGGTCAGCCTGACGCCACACGGTTTCGGTCTGGGGCTCAACACCGGCGTTTGCGTCCAGAACGCAGACGGCACCGTCGAGAACGGCCAGCGAGCGCTCGACTTCGATGGTGAAGTCAACGTGGCCGGGGGTGTCGATGATGTTCAGGCGGTGCTTGGGCGTATCGGCGGTTTGACCGTCCTCGGTGCGCTCCCAGAAGGTGGTGGTCGCAGCCGAGGTGATGGTGATACCGCGTTCCTGCTCCTGCTCCATCCAGTCCATGGTGGCTGCACCATCGTGCACCTCACCGATGTTGTGGGATTTACCAGTGTAAAACAGGATACGTTCCGAACAGGTGGTCTTACCTGCGTCGATATGCGCCATGATACCGAAGTTTCGGTATAGTTCGAGAGGATATTCGCGTGACATGTGTCTAAACCTCTGGGATTACCAACGGTAATGGCTGAAGGCTTTGTTCGCCTCGGCCATCTTGTGGGTGTCTTCGCGCTTTTTAACGGCGGTACCGCGGGACTGAACAGCGTCCAGCAGCTCACCGGCAAGGCGCTCTTCCATTGTGTTTTCGTTGCGGCCGCGCGCAGCAGTGATCAGCCAGCGGATGGCCAGTGCTTCGCGGCGCTCGGGGCGCACTTCGACCGGAACCTGATAGGTTGCACCACCAACCCGCCGCGAGCGAACCTCGACCGACGGTTTGATGTTGTCGAGCGCTTCGTGGAACACTTCGACAGGTGCGCGCTTGATTTTGTTCTCAACACGGTCAAACGCGTTGTAAACGATGCGCTCTGCGACCGACTTCTTGCCGTCGATCATCAGGTTGTTCATGAATTTGGTCAGAACCTTATCGCCAAACTTGGCGTCAGGCAGGACTTCGCGTTTTTCGGCGGCGTGACGACGTGACATATCAGCCTCTCCTTCTTACTTGGGACGCTTCGCGCCGTATTTCGAACGACGCTGCTTACGGTCTTTGACGCCCTGAGTATCCAGAACACCGCGCAGGATGTGGTAACGCACACCGGGAAGGTCTTTTACACGGCCGCCACGGATCAGAACAACCGAGTGTTCCTGCAGGTTGTGGCTTTCACCGGGGATATACGAGATGACCTCGTACCCGTTGGTCAGGCGTACCTTGGCAACCTTACGCATAGCCGAGTTCGGCTTTTTCGGCGTGGTTGTATAAACACGTGTGCAGACGCCGCGTTTCTGCGGGCACTGCTCCAGGTGCATGGACTTCGAGCGTTTTACTTTCGGCTGCCGCGGCTTGCGGATCAGCTGTTGAATAGTTGGCATTCCGGTTTCTTCCCCGTTTTGCAACACACATGACATGCACGCGCGTTGCGTGCGGTTAAATTCGCTGCACTCATGCGTCCACAAGCGCAAAACCCGCGAGCGTTCCCATTCCGAGGTGAACGTCGCGGTTGGTTATCAGAGGACGCGAACGACAAAATTGCCCGGGTCTTGACCAGTTCATTACTGAAATCGGTTATGGGGCGGCCCCCGGTACCGAGATGACGCGCGTAATAGGGGGAGTCGGCGCAAGTGTCAACAGCACAAGCCCGCTTGCGCCAATCTGGCCGGGAATCGTGCGTTTACTTGGGTCCGGGACGGACATCCAGCCCTGTCCTGCGTTGCGGGCAAGGACGTCGCCCGGCATAGTCGGGCCAGAATTCTGATGATGGATGCACCATGCAAGTACTAGGCCTTTGCCGTTTTTCCTTCCCCGCCTTGGGCAGTTTTCAGATCGAACATGAAACACTCAAAGACCGGCGCCGGCATCTGTACAACCCCAAGCGACTGGAAGAGAGGTTCCGGCTTTTCGAAACCTCCACCCTGCCCTGCTTTCGGGAACACACGGATGAGGACTTCCAACTTCTGGTAGTCGTCGGTAATTGCCTTCCCAGATCAGCGTTTGAGCGGCTGAACGACCTGACAGCCGACATCAAGCAGATCAGGATACTTCAGAAATCGGCCGAAACCGACAAATCGCACCGGCACATCATGAAAGACATTCTGAATGCAGCCCGTACCGACCCGGCCCAACCCTGCCTGCAGTTTCGCCATGACGACGACGACGCCGTTTCCGTCGATTTCGTGGAACGCCTGCGCGAAGCGGTCGAGGACTGCAAACCGCTTATGGTCAAAAATCGTACGGTTGGCATAGATTTCAACAAAGGCTTCGTTGCCCGGATGGATGCGAACGGGATCAGGGCAGAAGAAACCTTCAAATCATTGCTTGGCGTCGGAATGGGCATGTATGTCTCTGGTGGAAGCAAACAGACGATCATCAGCTTCACACATCACCGCATCAGTCGCTTCATGCCTGTCGTCAGCTACCCGGACGCGCCCATGTGGGTGCGCACTCTGAACGAGTCCAACGATTCCTGGGGCGCGCGAAACAGCACCAAAGATCTGCCTGCCCTAAGCCCTGAACAAGAAGGCGAGTTCATCGCGCGTTTTGCCATTGACCAAAAGGCGGTACGGCGGGCTCATTCTTTTGCATAGGACTGGCGTTCGCGGAAAAAGGTGAATAGCCCTGCCCCAACGACCAGAGTTGCCCCAAACATCGTAAGCGTGTCCGGCCAGTCTCCGAAGACCAGCCACCCCAGCGCCAAGGCCCAGATCAGGCTGGAATACCGGAATGGGGCAACAAAACCAACATCGCCCGCACGCATGACCATGACGCTGAACAGATATCCCGCCAGCACGAACACAGCGGCGCATGCAATCATAATCCCAGCCCCAGCCGGAACCGGCTGCCAACCTGTCCCAAACGAAGCAAGGGTCGCCGCCAAGGTGATCGTCAAGGTGGTCGCCAATGTGACCGCGAGCGAGGGCACGTGAGACGACATTCGCCGTGTGATCAGGTCGCGCGCCGTCACCGATGCCACCGCGATCAATGCGTAAATCGCGTAGATGCTGAACCCGTCCGGTCCGGGCCTGACGATCGTCAGCATGCCGACGAATCCCAAGGCAATCGCAACGACACGGCGCCACCCGATCTGTTCGTGAAACAGCAGCACGGCACCCAGTGTCACGGTCAATGGTAAGGCCTGTAAAACCGCAGTGACATTCGCCAACGGCATGTGAAGCAATGCGGTCAGAAAGAAGTACGTGGCCGAAAGCTCGGCCAGGCACCGCGCGGCAACCAGCCATTTGTCATGACGCGGAAAATTCAGATGCAGCGCCCCCAGATAACGCGCCAGAAGGTAAACGAGGATCGTCGCCAACACGCCGCGCATTGCAACCATCTGGAATAAGGGCACTTCTGCACCTGCCGCCTTGACGAGTGTATCATTGATGGTAAATGCGGCCATGCTGCCCATCATCAGCAAAGCACCCTTAACATTTGGCGTCATCTTGGTCTGGTCCGGTCTGCATTTCTTGCGACATTGGCCCCGCCCTCCGTAAGGATGTCAACCAGGCACCGTTATACTTTTTCCTCCCTGCCGAACCTGTCGCGGAGGTTGCAGGTCCACACCCGCCCGGTAACTTTTTTCCAGAAGCGCCTGCCGCCGTTTTTCGGACCCCGTCGCACCACACAGCAGTTCGAGCTTTCGGGGCGAACAACCGAAATAGCCGAATGTTCCCTTCATCCAGACCGTTTCCATGGCAGCCAGGTATCCTTCGCCCTCAATCTCATCTGAACGCGCGCCAGCCGGGATCAACAGAACACCGGATCGGGGCCGTTGAAGCGATCTTTCGGGATCGTCCAACTGATCATAGGCCCACCCCCAGTTCCAAACGCGGTCAACCCACCCTTTGGTCATCGCGGGCATGCCCCACCAATACAATGGAAACACAAGACAGATTGCGTCCGCCCGGGCAATCCTGTCCTGCTCCGCAACCACGTCCGGCGGTGCGGACATGTGACCGTCCGGCTCAATGTCGGCCATCGACCAGCGCGGGTCGAAACCTTCCGCATGCAGGTCTGCAAGCTCGACAGTATGCCCCGCCGCCGTGGCGCCATCCATGAAATGCCGGGCTACGGCAGAACTGAACGAGGCGGGGTTAGGATGGTCTAGGACGGTCAGGACGTGCATGCGCAAGCTCCGGGCTGCAATTGTCATTGTGAGCAAATTGCACAACCGTCCGCAGAAGCTGGCGGCGTCACACTACGGTGCAAGCTGAACGGTACAGCTCAATCCGTATGCTCCGCGTCACTATCGAATCTCAAGGTAGGTTGAGATCAAGAGGGTTTTTCGCGCACCCGGTCACAAATCCTGGAAGGCTACACACTTCTGATAATTTCAGAGCCCGCACGCAAAAAGGCCCCGCGGGTACGCAGGGCCTTTCTTTTTGCTTCCGATCGGAGGTTACTCGCGGCTTTCCGGGGTTTCCACCAGATCGTCCAACTCGTCACCAACCATGTCGTCATCAATGGTCGGGGCGGCCAGGGCAGCAGCGGCTTCTGCCTCTTCCCGGCGGGCTTCGATCACGACGTTGTCGCGGGACTGCGCAACCTGACGCACGGCCTGTGTCGCGCCACCGGTACCGGCGGGGATCAGACGACCAACGATGACGTTCTCTTTCAGGCCGACCAGTTTGTCCTTTTTGCCCTGTACCGACGCTTCGGTCAGCACGCGGGTGGTTTCCTGGAACGAGGCCGCCGAGATGAACGAACGCGTCTGCAGCGAGGCTTTGGTGATCCCCAGCAGGATCGGCTCGCCCTGTGCCGGACGACCACCGCGCGCGATGGTCTTCTCGTTGGCAGCGTCGAACTCTTGCTTATCGACATGCTCGCCTTTCAGCAGGGTGGTGTCGCCTGAATCCAGGATCTCCCACTTCTGCAGCATCTGGCGCACGATGACCTCGATGTGCTTGTCGTTGATCTTCACACCCTGCAAGCGATAAACATCCTGCACCTCGTCAATCATGTAATCCGCCAGCGCTTCGACACCCATGATAGACAGGATGTCATGCGGAGCCGGGTTACCGTCCATCAGGTATTCACCCTTCTGGATGAAGTCCCCTTCGGCGACCGGGATGTGCTTGCCCTTGGGTACCATGTATTCGATGGTCTCCATAGACTCGTCAGCCGGTTCGATGCTGATGCGGCGCTTGTTCTTGTAGTCGCGGCCAAAGCGCACGTAACCATCGGCTTCTGCGATGATTGCGTGATCTTTCGGACGACGCGCTTCGAACAGTTCGGCCACACGCGGCAGACCACCGGTGATGTCCTTGGTCTTGGCGCCTTCACGCGGGATACGCGCAACAACGTCACCAGCTTCGATCTTCTGGCCGTCTTCGACCGACAGGATCGCATCCACCGACATCGGATAGTGGACCGGGTTGCCCGCGTCATTGCGGACCGGTTCACCATCTTCACCGACCAGAATGATCTCGGGCTTCAGGTCGCTGCCTTTGGGGGCGGCGCGCCAGTCAACCACGATCTTCTGCGTCATGCCGGTTGCTTCGTCGGTCTCATCACGGACAGCAAGGCCCGAAACAAGGTCAACGTACTTAGCAGTACCAGCTTTTTCGGCGATAATCGGCAGAGTGTAGGGGTCCCACTCGAACAGCTTGTCGCCACGGGCTACCTTGGTGCCGTCCTTGACGAACAGCTTCGAGCCGTAGCCCAGCTTGTGGCTGGCACGCTCTTCGCCATGTTCGTCTTTGATCACCAGCTTCATGTTCCGACCCATGACAAGGCTTTCACCTGCGGCATTGGCCAGAATCTGCGGGTTCTCGAACGAAACGACACCGGCCTGGCTGGCTTCCTGGAACGACTGCTGACCACCTTGTGCAACACCACCGATGTGGAAGGTCCGCATCGTCAGCTGCGTACCGGGTTCACCAATGGACTGGGCGGCGATGATGCCGACAGCCTCACCCGTATTCACCATGGTGCCGCGTGCCAGGTCACGACCATAGCACATCGCGCAGACGCCTTCCTCGGACTCACAGGTCAGAGGCGAACGGATGCGGGCCGACTGAACACCAGCTTCATCAATGGTGTCGGCCATGCGCTCATCAATCAGCTGACCAGCAGCGACGATCACCTCATCCGTGCCCGGACGCAGGATGTCATCAGCGGCCACACGGCCCAGCACACGTTCTGCCAACGAGGCGACGACTTCACCATCATTGACCGCAGCTTCGGCCGTGATTGCACGATCGGTGCCGCAATCGATCTCACGAACGATACAGTCTTGTGCCACGTCCACCAGACGACGGGTCAGGTACCCCGAGTTCGCCGTCTTCAGAGCGGTATCCGACAGACCCTTACGGGCACCGTGGGTCGAGTTGAAGTATTCAAGAACGGTCAGACCTTCCTTGAAGTTCGAGATGATCGGCGTCTCAATGATGTCACCGTTCGGCTTGGCCATCAGACCGCGCATACCGCCCAGCTGTTTCATCTGAGTGACCGAGCCACGCGCACCCGAGTGGGCCATCATGTAGACCGAGTTCGGTTCCATGTCCGACCCATCTTCGGCCTTGGCAACGTCCGAGATGGTGCTCATCATCGCCTCGGTCACGCGGTCGTTACACTTCGACCAGGCATCGACAACTTTGTTATACTTTTCACCCTGAGTGATCAGGCCGTCCATGTACTGCTGTTCAAAGTCTTTCACCTGGTTGCGAGTGTCATCAACGATGCCCCACTTGTCGTTCGGAATGACCATGTCGTCCTTACCGAACGAAATCCCCGCCTTAAACGCTTCCTTGAAGCCCATCGACATGATCTGGTCGCAGAAGATGACCGACTCTTTCTGACCGCAATAGCGGTAGACGGTGTCGATCACCTGCTGCACTTCTTTCTTCCGCAGTAAGCGGTTGACCAGCTCGAACGGCGCTTTGTTGTTCATCGGCAGCAAGGCACCCAGACGCAGACGGCCCGGAGTGGTTTCATAGCGCTTCTGAACTTCGTTGCCTTCGTCGTCGATCTGCGTGATCCGCGCAGTGATTTTCGAGTGCAGATGCACCTCACCCGCGTCCAGCGCGTGCTGAACTTCTTCGATCGACCCAAAGACTTTGCCTTCGCCCGGCATGCCTTCGCGTTCTAAGGTCACATAGTAGAGACCCAAGATCATGTCCTGCGACGGAACAATAATCGGTGCGCCGTTTGCAGGCGACAGAACGTTGTTCGTCGACATCATCAGAACACGCGCTTCCAGCTGGGCCTCAAGGCTCAGAGGGACGTGAACAGCCATCTGGTCCCCGTCGAAGTCGGCGTTAAAAGCCGAACAGACCAGCGGGTGCAGCTGGATGGCTTTACCTTCGATCAGAACCGGCTCGAACGCCTGAATGCCAAGACGGTGCAGCGTGGGCGCACGGTTCAGCATGACAGGGTGTTCGCGGATCACCTCATCGAGGATATCCCAAACTTCGGGACGCTCTTTCTCGACCAGTTTCTTCGCCTGCTTCACGGTCGAAGACAGACCCTTGGCCTCAAGACGCGAGTAGATGAACGGCTTGAACAGCTCCAGCGCCATCTTCTTGGGCAGACCACACTGGTGCAGCTTGAGTTCTGGACCGGTCACGATGACCGAACGGCCCGAGAAGTCAACGCGCTTACCAAGAAGGTTCTGACGGAAGCGACCCTGCTTACCTTTCAGCATGTCCGACAGCGATTTCAGCGGACGCTTGTTGGCCCCGGTGATCACGCGGCCACGACGGCCGTTATCGAACAGAGCATCCACGGATTCCTGCAGCATTCGCTTTTCGTTGCGGACGATGATGTCAGGTGCGCGCAGCTCGATCAGACGCTTCAGACGGTTGTTCCGGTTGATGACGCGGCGATACAGATCGTTCAGATCCGAGGTCGCAAAACGGCCACCATCCAGCGGTACCAGCGGACGCAGTTCCGGCGGAATGACCGGGATCACGGTCATGACCATCCACTCGGGTCGGTTGCCCGACTCGAGGAAGGATTCAACAACCTTCAGACGCTTGATGATCTTCTTGGGCTTCAGCTCGCCGGTTGCCTCGGCCAGATCAGCGCGCAGCTGTTCGGCTTCGGCTTCCAGATCGATCTGGGCCAGCATCTCACGGATGGCTTCGGCACCGATATTCGCGGTGAACGCGTCCATGCCGTAAGCATCCTGAGCGTCCATGTACTCTTCTTCAGTCAGCATCTGGCCGTAGGTCAGGTCGGTCAGACCCGGCTCGATAACGACATAGTTTTCAAAGTACAGAACGCGTTCCAGATCGCGCAGCGTCATGTCCAGCATCAGACCGATGCGGGACGGCAGCGATTTCAGGAACCAGATATGCGCAACGGGCGCGGCCAGTTCGATGTGGCCCATACGCTCGCGGCGGACTTTCTGCAGGGTGACTTCCACACCGCATTTCTCGCAGACAACGCCGCGATACTTCATCCGCTTATATTTGCCGCACAGACATTCGTAATCTTTGATCGGGCCAAAGATACGCGCGCAGAACAGACCGTCACGCTCGGGCTTGAACGTCCGGTAGTTGATGGTTTCGGGTTTCTTGATCTCGCCATAGGACCAAGACAGAATCCGCTCGGGCGACGCCAACGAGACCTTGATCTCGTCGAAAACCTTCGGGGGCGTCAGCGGGTTGAACGGGTTGTTGGTGATTTCCTGGTTCATTTTGCGTCCTTACAAATTGGGATGGGATGAGTTTGGGGCGTTGCCGCCCCTACTCTTCCTCCGCATCCAGGAGTTCCATATTCAGGCCAAGGCCACGGACTTCTTTCACCAGAACGTTGAACGATTCCGGTACGCCCGCTTCAAAGTTATCCTCGCCCTTGACGATCGACTCATAGACCTTGGTCCGGCCGGCGACGTCATCCGATTTCACGGTGAGCATCTCCTGCAGGGTGTAGGCGGCGCCGTAAGCTTCTAAGGCCCAGACCTCCATCTCACCAAAGCGCTGACCACCGAACTGCGCCTTACCACCCAGCGGCTGCTGGGTAACCAGGCTGTACGGCCCGGTAGACCGCGCGTGGATTTTGTCGTCCACAAGGTGGTGCAGTTTCAGCAGGTACTTGATACCCACGGTCACCGGGCGTGCAAATTGCTCACCGGTACGACCGTCGAACAAAACCGACTGACCGCTTTCCGAGAAGCCCGCACGCACCAGCGCGTCGTTGACGTCCGCCTCTTTGGCACCGTCGAAGACCGGGGTTGCGATCGGAACACCGCGGGTCACGTTGCCCGCAGCCTCGATCAGGCCATCCTCGTCCATGCCGGTGATGCCTTCTTCGTAGACATCTTCGCCATAGGCCAGCTTCATCGCTTCGCGCACCGGGGTCAGGTCGCCAGACCGGCGATATTCACCCAGAGCGTCGTCGATGTTCAGACCCAGACCGCGCGCGGCCCAACCCATGTGGGTTTCAAGGATCTGACCCACGTTCATACGCGACGGCACACCCAGCGGGTTCAGACAGAAGTCAACCGGAGTACCATCGGCCAGGAACGGCATGTCTTCCATCGGAACAACCTTGGAAATCACACCTTTGTTCCCGTGACGACCGGCCATCTTGTCGCCCGGCTGCAGCTTGCGCTTCACGGCGATGAAGACTTTGACCATCTTCATCACTCCCGGCGGCAGGTCGTCGCCACGACGAACCTTCTCGACCTTGTCCTCGAAACGAGCGTCCAGAGCACGCTTTTGCACTTCGTACTGCTCGTTCAGAGCCTCGACGATCTGTGCGTCCTGCTCACCTTCCAGCGCCAGCTGCCACCACTGACCGCGTGTCAGGGTGTCAAGCAACTCCTCGGTGATCACTGACCCCGCCTTGACGCCTTTCGGGCCTTTGACAGCGGTTTTACCAAGGATCAGGCTTTGCAGACGCGCATAGATGTTGCGGTCAAGGATCGCCAGCTCGTCGTCCCGGTCACGGGCCAGACGTTCGACTTCCTCACGCTCGATCTGCAACGCACGCTCGTCTTTTTCGACCCCGTGCCGGTTGAAGACGCGGACCTCGACGACCGTACCGTAATCGCCCGGCTTCACGCGCAGCGAGGTGTCGCGCACGTCAGATGCTTTTTCGCCAAAGATGGCGCGCAGCAGCTTTTCTTCCGGGGTCATCGGGCTTTCGCCCTTCGGAGTAATCTTGCCAACCAAGATATCGCCCGGCTCAACATCCGCACCGATGTAAACGATGCCCGCCTCGTCGAGGTTGCGCAGCGCTTCTTCACCGACATTCGGGATGTCGCGGGTGATCTCTTCCGGGCCCAGCTTGGTGTCACGGGCGGCGACTTCAAACTCCTCGATATGGACCGAGGTAAAGACGTCATCACGCGCGATACGTTCCGAGATCAGGATCGAGTCTTCGTAGTTGTAACCGTTCCACGGCATGAACGCGACAACCACGTTCTTACCAAGGGCCAGTTCACCCATATCGGTCGACGGACCGTCGGCAATGACCTCGCCCTTCTGGACGGTGTCACCCACCTTGATCAGCGGACGCTGGTTGATGCAGGTGTTCTGGTTCGAACGCTGGAACTTGCGCAGGCGGTAGATGTCAACGCCAGCGTCGCCCAGTTCCAGATCTTCGGTAGCGCGGATAACGATACGCTGGGCATCGACCTGGTCGATGATGCCTGCGCGTTTCGCCTGAATCGCAGCGCCCGAGTCGATCGCAACCTTTTCCTCGATCCCGGTACCCACCAGCGGCGCTTCGGCGCGCAGCAGCGGAACCGCCTGACGTTGCATGTTCGAACCCATGAGAGCGCGGTTAGCGTCGTCATTTTCAAGGAACGGGATCAGCGATGCAGCGACCGAGACCAGCTGTTTAGGTGACACGTCGATCAGGTCCACATTCTCACGCGGAGCCAGAGTGTAGTCACCGGCCTGACGGGTCGAAACCAGATCGTTGATGAACTTGCCGTTTTCATCCAGCGTCGCGTTCGCCTGCGCCACGGTGTGACGCATTTCCTCGGTCGCGGACATGTAGTGAACCTCATCGGTCACCTCGGCGTCTTTGACAACGCGGTACGGTGTTTCGATGAAGCCATACTTGTTCACGCGGGCAAAGGTGGCCAGCGAGTTGATCAGACCGATGTTCGGACCTTCCGGCGTTTCAATCGGGCACATCCGGCCATAGTGGGTCGGGTGCACGTCGCGGACCTCAAAGCCAGCACGCTCACGCGTCAGACCACCGGGGCCAAGCGCCGAGAGGCGGCGTTTGTGGGTGACTTCCGACAACGGGTTGGTCTGGTCCATGAACTGCGACAGCTGCGACGAGCCGAAGAATTCGCGGACAGCGGCCGCAGCCGGTTTCGCGTTGATCAGGTCCTGCGGCATGACGGTGTCAATCTCGACCGACGACATACGCTCTTTGATCGCGCGCTCCATGCGCAGCAGGCCAACGCGGTACTGGTTCTCCATCAACTCGCCGACCGAACGCACACGACGGTTGCCGAGGTGGTCGATATCGTCCACGTCGCCTTTGCCGTCACGCAGCTCAACCAGCGCCTTAATGCAGGCCACGATGTCTTCGCGGCGCAGCGTGCGCAAGGTGTCCGGCGCGTCCAGAGCCAGGCGCATGTTCATCTTCACGCGGCCGACGGCGGACAGGTCGTAACGCTCGCTGTCGAAGAACAAGGTATCGAACAGAGCCGACGCAGCCTCGACTGTGGGCGGTTCACCCGGACGCATGACGCGGTAGATGTCCATCAGCGCGCTTTCGCGGCCCATGTTCTTGTCCTGCGCCATGGTGTTGCGCATGTAGGGGCCGACATTGACATTGTCGATGTCCAGAACCGGGATGTCGGTGATGCCCGCATCCATGAGCTCTTTCACAGTGCCGCCGATCAGCTCGCCGTCCTTGTCGTATTCCAGGGTCAGTTCGTCACCGGCTTCGACATAAATCGCGCCGTTTTCTTCGTTGATGATGTCCTTGGCAACGAACTTGCCGACAATGTTGTCGAACGGAACCAACAGGTCAGTGACAGTGCCTTCGTCGATCAGCTTTTTAACCGCGCGCGGCGTAACTTTCTTACCCGCTTCGGCAATCACTTCGCCGGATTTCGCATCAACAAGATCATAGGTTGGGCGCGTACCGCGCACACGCTCGGGGAAGAACGGCGTGATCCAGCCCTTTTTCTTGTCAAGCTTGTAGGAAACGGTGTTGTAGTAGGCATCCATGATCGCTTCCTGATCCAGACCCAGCGCATAAAGCAGGGTTGTCACAGGCAGCTTGCGGCGGCGGTCGATACGTGCGTAGACAATGTCCTTGGCGTCAAACTCAAAGTCCAGCCAGCTGCCGCGATACGGGATGATGCGGCAGGCAAACAGCAACTTGCCCGAAGAATGGGTCTTGCCTTTGTCATGGTCAAAGAACACACCGGGCGAACGATGCATCTGAGACACGATCACGCGCTCGGTTCCGTTCACGATGAACGTACCATTGGGCGTCATCAGGGGCATGTCGCCCATGAACACGTCCTGTTCCTTGATGTCTTTAACGGATTTGGCACCAGTGTCCTCATCAACATCAAAAACGATCAGGCGCAAAGTGACCTTCAGCGGCGCGCTGTAGGTCATGTCGCGCTGCATGCATTCTTCAACGTCGTATTTGGGTTTTTCCAGATCGTATTTCACGAACTCCAGAACAGAGGTTTCGTTGAAGTCCTTGATCGGGAAAACCGACTGAAACACGCCCATGATGCCTTCGCCGTCGGTCGGCTGATCCGCATCGCCAGAGCGCAGGAAAAGATCATAAGAAGATTTCTGGACCTCAATGAGGTTCGGCATTTCCAGCACTTCACGGATTTTGCCGTAATATTTACGAAGACGTTTCTGGCCAAGGAACGTTTGAGCCATGTCAGATGTCACCTTTCGATGTTCTCAGCGGGCAAAGACGCCGTCGGGCCCCGGCGCCTTGCACATTCGAGACGACACGTCCGGATCAATTCATGGCCACCGTCCCGAAGGCAGCCTCCCGACCCGCGAACCGCGTCTTAGAAAACGCCCCAGCTTGTGAGGCCCTTTCTAAGACAGGTTCGGCTGGACCCGGATTTCTCCGGACCCAGCCAAATTTCCGACGCATCAGGGATGCGCCACTGGACAGATTTAGGCCAGTTCGACCTCGGCACCAGCTGCTTCCAGCTTGCCTTTGATCTCTTCGGCTTCGTCTTTCGACACAGCTTCTTTGATCTTGCCGCCAGCTTCGACCAGTTCCTTGGCTTCTTTCAGACCCAGGCCGGTGATGCCGCGAACTTCTTTGATGACGTTGATTTTCGAAGCGCCGGCGTTCTTCAGAACGACGTCGAATTCGGTTTTCTCTTCCTCGGCTGCGCCACCGGCATCGCCAGCTGCACCTGCGACCATTACGGCGCCGCCAGCTGCGGGCTCAATACCGTATTCGTCTTTGAGGATGGTTTTCAGTTCTTGTGCTTCCAGCAGGGTCAGACCCACGATGCTTTCTGCGAGTGCTTTCAGATCAGCCATTTTATCAGCTCTTTCCGTTTACAGTGTGTGTTCCAACGTCAGGGCATATGCCCCACGCAGATCATTCAGTGCCAACCGCTTACGCAGCTTCCGCCTTCTCTTCGATGGTGGAAAGGATGCTTGCGATATTGCTTGCAGGTGCGCCAATCGCGCCGGCGATGTTCGAAGCAGGTGCGCCAATGCAGCCAACGATCGAAGCAATAAGCTCTTCACGGGACGGCATTTTCGAAACTGTTTCGACGCCTTTGCGGTCCAGAGCGTTCTCGCCCATTGCACCGCCGAGGATTTCAAAATTCTTGTTATCCTTGGCGAAGTCCTCGGCCACCTTGGCTGCTGCCACAGGGTCCTCGGAATAGGTCAGAACGGTCATCCCTGTCAGCAGGTCGGCCATGCTTTCACACGGCTTACCCTCAAGGGCGATTTTGGCGAGCCTGTTCTTGGCAACACGCACGGAGCCACCCGCGTCACGAGCACGTGCGCGAAGGTCCTGCATCTCGGCAACTGTCAGACCGGCGTAGTGAGCAACCACTACGACGCCAGAGCTTTCGAAGATTTGGCCGAGTTCCTCGACCACTTTCTCTTTCTGGGCTCTATCCACAGTTCTCTCCAAGTTAGGGGCGATACCTCACCCCGGCTCATATTTGCCGCGGCTCACGCCCCGGCGTTCAGGTCCGTTGTTACGGGATTGGCCAAAACACGCCCGAGGGTTGGACCCCCAGAATTCTTTGGTCTTACCCGTCTCAGGCAGGGAATTAAGGGGCCGGTTGGACCCACCCACCGTCTTGGACGAAACGAAATAAAGCGCACGACGAATCGCACGCTTTATCTCGTAACTCTCTTTAGGGCAGATGACAGGTGTTTCCAAGGGGTAAATTGACCCTTTGCACCGTGCGGGCAATTTCGCACGAAATCCTTTCAGGATCGCGTGATTGACATGTCAAAGCCCGTCCTGTCTGTTTGGCGCTGCAGTTTCCGCAACCTGTTTTTGAAACGCTGAACCACCAGACCATGCCGACGCCAACCCTTGATGAATACGACATGGCCAGCACCTATGCCGAGGAATTCGCACGGGCGCAACTCAAGAGCTCGGTAAAGGACGTTACCTGCATCTACCGATCGCACGCTTTCCCAGCTTCCCGGCTGGTTTGGAAAATCGAAAAATCGGGGCGGCCCTTTGCCTTGAAGATTGACACCCTCTCGCCCGAGACGGGGCGGCTGAGCAAAGAATTCGACGTCCTGACCCGGCTTTCGGACCACTTCAAGGGTAACGAAACCAATCGGGTCGTACGTCCGGTCTATTTAGCCCCGCATGGCGCGTTTATGGTCACGGAATTCATCGACCGGCCAACAGCTGTGGACTACATCTACAACAGCCCGAACGATGACCAGGTGGCCCAGGTGTATCGGCGCGCTGGGTCCTGGCTGAATACCCTACACAGCTTTCAGGCACCAACCGAATATGCCTTTCGTCCACGATGGATGACAGACAGCATCAATGACCTGTCTACCGCGCTGCCCTTGCATATTGCCGAAGCCAGCAAGCCAATGATCGACGCGTTCTTGTTGCAGGCAAAGCGGCTTAAGAACCGACCGGACATTCGCGTATTCTCTCACGGAGATTTTCACGGCGACAACCTGATCATGGGTTCGGGCACAGCCATTGGCCTTGATTTCACAGAAGCGCGCGACAAGCTGGCCGTCTACGATATCGTTGACTTGCTGAAAGCCGATATCTTTCGGGACGGCCCCACATCCGAGATCGACCGAAGCGGGATGCTGCGCAAGAACAAGGACATGTTCTTTCGTCAATACCGACACCCGATAGACCCTGAGATCCTCGAGTGCTGCCTGCGTGGCCGGCTTTTGAAAGACTGGCTGCGTCTTTGGCAAACGGATTTTACATGCAGCCCTTTCGAAGATCGGAAAAAACATCGGCTGCATCTTCGGCTAAGGGCGGCGTTCAGCACGGATTGACCCTTGGGATGGCTCTGCCTGAGCAGCACAAAGATATAAGCCCAGTACTGACGCCAAACCGCATTTGTATTTCTAGTTGCGCCTAAAACCGATCTATGGTTGTCAAATAAAAAATCCAAAAATATCCGTTATATAGAAGGTAATTTGCCACAGATGGCACTTCGCAGCTTTTTCGCCCAGGACAACGAGAGTCTGATCGTAACATCGAGCCCCAACGGAAGCATTGTCAACAATCCGATCATAAACAATTCAGACACACCAAACGGCACCGTGTTTTCTTATTCGGCCGGGACAGGAACCACCGTGACATTGAATGACACAAGAGGTGGCCGAAATGTCTTTAATGATGATCTGGAGTCCCGCCACGTCATCACGGATGGCGGTGGGATTGTCGCGAATGGCACACAAGTCGAATCCGAATCCATAATTCGGGTGCGTGCACTGGATGGAGACGGAAACCCTACTGGACCCGAGATCGACATCTATGTGTTTTCCAAGAACGGAGTCACACAGGATGTTTGGGGATACAGCACATCTGCGCCTTTGGATTCCGGCACGTCTTACATCAAGGTTGGCGGCTCGAATGACGGGTCATCCGCGTACTCTAGCTTCGTTACCTGCTTTGGACCCGGAACACTGATCGAAACGGAACATGGCGCAGTTGAGGTGCAAAACCTCAGAAAAGGTCAGCGCGTCTGGACGCGTGACAGCGGACTGCAGCCGATCGTGTGGATCGGATCAACCGAGGTTCACGGTTTCGGCCCATTTGCACCGGTCGTCATTGAAACCGGCATCATCGGGAACAGCAAAAAACTGGTGGTGTCGCAACAACACCGCATCCTGATTCAGTCCCCTGCAACCGACATGCTTTTCGGTTCATCCGAAGTTTTCGTCGCCGCAAAGCACCTGTGCGGTATTCCGGGTATTTCCATTCGTGAGACGGAGCGCATCACTTATACGCATTTCATGTTCGACAAGCACCACATTGTCCGGTCGAACGGTGCGCTGACCGAAAGCTATTTTTTTGGGGACACTGCAGACCAGGCTCTGTCATCTCCGCAAAGGGCTGAAATCCTCGCTCTTTTCCCGTCGATGAACAGTATGAGCGATGCCTTCCGGCACACAGCCGCGAAAACGATCAGTGCACGTGAGGCCAGCGTGTTGCGCGCCTATTACTGACGGGTTTTCGAAATGCAAAAACCCGGGCTGCGTCAGCACCCCGGGTTGTAGTTTTCAGCGCGTGGTCGCCGCTTATTCGCCTGCAGCAGCAGCGACGTCCAATGTCACACCCGGACCCATGGTCGAGCTGAGTGCGATTTTCTTCATGTAGGTGCCTTTGGCGCCTGACGGCTTGGCCTTGGCAACTGCCGAGACAAACGCACGGACGTTTTCGACCAGCTTGGCTTCGTCGAAGGACGCTTTGCCGACGCCGGCATGCACAACGCCGCCTTTTTCCGCCTTGAACTGAACTTCGCCGCCCTTGGCTGCTTCGACGGCCGCTTTCACGTCCATGGTCACAGTGCCAACTTTGGGGTTCGGCATCAGGTTGCGGGGGCCCAGAACCTTACCCAGACGACCAACGATCGGCATCATGTCAGGGGTGGCAATGCAGCGATCGAAGTCGATGGTGCCGCCCTGAATGGTTTCCATCAGATCTTCTGCACCAACGATATCTGCACCGGCTTCTTTTGCTTCGTCCGCCTTGGGGCCACGTGCGAAAACAGCAACACGCATCGCTTTGCCGGTGCCGTTCGGCAGACCGACAACGCCGCGCACCATCTGGTCTGCGTGACGGGTGTCAACGCCCAGGTTCATCGCGATTTCGATGGTCTCGTCAAATTTCGAGGTTGCGTTGCCTTTGACCAGGGCAACAGCTTCTTCAACCGACAGGTTTTCCTTGCCGGCGACAGCTTCGCGCGCAGCGCGGGTACGTTTACCGAGTTTTGCCATCTTACTTCACCTCGATGCCCATGGAGCGGGCCGAGCCCAGGATGATCTGCATTGCGCCTTCGACGTCGTTGGCGTTCAGATCTTTCATTTTGGCTTCGGCGATCTCGCGCACCTGCTTCGAGGTCACGGTTGCCACGGTCTCACGACCTGGGTTTTCCGCGCCACGGGGACGGTTACGCTTGCCGACCGGCTTCAGACCAGCGGCTTTTTTCAGGTAATAAGACGCGGGCGGCGTCTTGATGTCCATGGTGAAGGACTTGTCCTGATAATAGGTGATCACGGTCGGGCACGGAGCGCCTTGCTCCATGTCTGCGGTCTTGGCGTTGAACGCCTTGCAGAATTCCATGATGTTGATGCCGCGCTGACCCAGCGCCGGACCAACTGGCGGTGACGGGTTCGCCTGACCTGCAGGAACCTGCAGCTTCATTGTACCAGCAAGCTTCTTGGCCATTTGGTTTTCCTTTCAACGTAGGCAGGACGCGTCCCACCCGGTTTATGTTGCGTGGTCCGATCCGGGATCGCGATCCCAGCAATCTCCCACGAGAGAATCTCGCCCGAAGACGATAGAAGCGGCGTTTACATGTGAACAAAGAGGTTGGCAAGTAGCCAGTGGAGCCAAGCCGCGTCTGGCTTTTCCCGATAACCAAGAGCTTTTTGCAGGCTCAGAGTGTCATAACTTGCAAATGGCGTGTTTCGCCAGCTGAAATGTGCATGTCCGCGTTGCGCTGCGAATGTGCTATACTTGTCAGATTAAGGCCTTTGTATTGGAGGTAAGTTATGATTCTGCGTTTAATAACAACTCTTGGCATCGCGCTGTCCTTCGCTGTCACCGCCCCTCAGACCGCGCGGGCCGACGCCGGTGACTTCCTCGGCGGCGCTGTTGTGGGTGGCGTTGTTGGTTATGCGATTGGCAAGGACCAACAGAAGAAAAAAACTCAAAGAACAACTCGGACCTACCGGCCCAGCATTCCGTCGACCACACAAGGAGCTCAGACTCAGACGGCCCTCAACTATTTCGGCTATAATGCCGGACGGGTCGATGGCCAGGTCGGAAGTGGGACCCGAGCCGCCATCGAACGCTATCAGGCGTCGATGGGTTATCCCATTAACGGATATGACTTTCAGCCGTATCAGTACGACTTTCTGATGCAGGCGTATTACTGGGCCACAAACGGTGGACAGGCAACAACTCAACTCGCGGGCCAGCCACTTTTGATGGCGTATCGCCAACAACAGCTTAGCGGTTCTGCCCTTGCGGCGGCACCTCAACCTCAGGCTGAGGCTGCTCCGGTTGCAACATCGCAAGAGCCTGAACCAGTGCCGGATGCAGGCGAGACAACGTCCGCTTCTCTGCCAACCCTCTTCTCTGGCGGCACAGCGCGTCCTTCCCTCGCCAATCGTTGCAGCGCAGTAATGCTGCAAACGTCGACCAACGGCGGCTATACGACGCTGGCAAATATGTCAGATCCCGATTTCGCACTTAGCGAACAATTCTGCCTTGCCAGAAGCTATGCGATGGCACGCGGTGAAGATCTGATGCAGGACATTCAAGGGCTGACACCGGACCAGATAGCAACCCAGTGCGACTCATTCGGCGAAATGCTGGAACCGCAGGTTGTTTCGCTGTCTCTGAACACAAAAACCGAGGCGGAAACACAGATGCGCAAGCTGGCGTTGGACTCGGGACTCAGCCCCGAAGATCTCGCAGCGACAAGTAAGGTCTGTCTTGCAATGGGCTACCGTCAGGACAACATGGATACCGCAGTTGGCTCTGCTTTGATGTTGGTCGCAATGGGCGAACCCGCCTATGGCGAGCTGATTGGACACCATTTGCGGGAAGGATTTGGCGTTCAGGAGCGCCGTGATCTTGCGATGCAGTGGTATGATGCAAGCCTGTCTGCACTGGACGCCGGGTCAGAAGCTGTCTTCTTGCCGTCCCAAGCCGATCGCCCGCAACTTTTGCGAACAGCAATGACAGCGGCGCAGTAAACCGAAGCATATCCGCACCCGCTGGCGAACTTACGTCCTGCGGGTGCAATAACCCGTTAGGTCTGCTTGGTAACCTGGGTAAAGTCCAGCTCAACCGGGGTTTCGCGGCCGAAGATTGAAACAGAAACCTTCAGCTTCTGGTTCTCGTCGTCCACGCCTTCGACCATGCCGTCGAAATCCTCGAACGGGCCGTCATTGACCTTGACCTTTTCACCGATTTCGAAGGTGATCATCAGCTTGGGTGCTTCTTCACCTTCCTGAACGCGGTTCAGGATTTGGTTTACCTCAGCATCGCGCATCGGCATCGGACGCCCTTGCGGACCAAGAAAGCCGGTGACGCGATTGATCGAGTTGATCAGGTGATAGCCCTGATCCGACATTTCCATATGCACCAGTACGTAACCGGGCATAAAGCGGCGTTCGGTCGTAACCTTTTTGCCGCGGCGCACTTCGATCACCTCTTCGGTGGGCACCAGAACTTCGTCGATGTCGTCCTCAAGGCCCTGCTCGGCCACGGACGTGCGGATTTGCTCTGCGATCTTCTTTTCGAAATTCGAAAGAACGCTGACCGAATACCACCGTTTCGCCATGAACCTGTCGTCCTTGTTTGCCTTCGGTGCGTTGGTATCGCCGTAAGCACCGTCATTGAAATTCTATCACGTCACCCGGAATAAAAAGCGGCGCGCAGCCCGAATCTCCGCACGCCTATTCCGAATAGTACCGTCACCTACTCTGACATTGCTGGCTGTGCAAGGGGGCAGTGGCGTTTCCGCTGCGCCCGAACGGTCCTAGCCGAATATGCCAAGGATCAATTGCAGCCCGCCACGAATGCCCAGATCAACCAGCGCAAAGAATACGGCCGTCAGCGCCGCCATGATGAACACCATGACCGTGGTCAGCAGCACCTCACGCCGGGTCGGCCAGACGACCTTTGCAACTTCGGCACGGACTTGCTGTATGAACTGGATCGGATTCATGGTGGCCATTTGGCTTGGTTCTCTCTGCTAGCGGATGCGCTGGACATAGCCGGGCATTGCGGCGATTTCAAGGGTCGTCAGGGCTTGGGCTTATCGTCCCATTCATCGCTGAGGATACGCTGCGCGTCGCCTTCGGGATCATCATACTGGTTCGAGCGGACCGTGTAGACAAAAGCCACAAGGCCAACCCCGCCTAAAAACAGGGAAATCGGTATCAGATAAGCCAGAACTTCCATATCAACTACCTCAGACGCAGGGCATTCAGAGACACGGTGATGGACGAAGTCGACATCGCCAGAGCCGCAATCAGCGGTGTGGCCAAACCGACCACGGCTAACGGCACGGCAATGATATTATATACAGTGGCAATGCGAAAGTTCTCACGAATCCGCTTTGTCGCTTTTAAGGCAGTGTCGCAGGCATCGGCGATCGGGGACAGGTTGTTGCCCAGCAACACGATATCCGACGCCACCCGCGCTGCATCAAGTGCCGAAGCCGGAGAGATCGACACATGCGCCGCCGCCAGCGCAGCAGTGTCGTTCAACCCATCGCCAACCATCAGAACACGGCGACCCTGATTGCTCAGGTCCTGCACTCGGGCGGCCTTATCCTGCGGCAGCGCCTGCGCGATCCAGTTTTCGATCCCCAGTTTCCCGGCCAGCGCTTGAACAGCGCCCTGCGTGTCGCCGGAGATGAGAATGACATCTTTGCCAGCCTCCCGGAACGCCTCAACAGCCTCCGCCGCACCGGCGCGCAGGCTGTCTGAGAACAAAAAGGCGACTGGCGTACGCCCGGCTACCGACAACCACGCCGCTGTTTGATCGCCCTCCTGCGCGCCGGCCCATTCAGCCCGGCCCAGACGCACCCGCTGACCGCGGAAGAGGCCCTCGGTGCCAAAACCCGGCACCTCCACCCTATCCTTAACGCTCGCAGGCGTGATACCGGCATCCCGCGCCGACTTGGCCAGCGAAACCGACAACGGGTGTGACGATGCCTCGGCCAGTGCCAGGGCAATCTCAAGATCAGAACGCGCGCGATCGCCCAAATTGGTCAATTCAGGGGTGCCCGACGTCAGCGTGCCGGTCTTGTCGAACACAACCGTATCGACCTCGGCCAGACGCTCCAGAGCAGTGGCATGTTTGATCAGCATCCCCTTGCGGAACAGACGGCCTGACGCGGCAGTCGTCACCGCAGGTACCGCCAAACCAAGCGCACAAGGGCATGTAATAATCAGCACCGCAGCAGCGATGTTCAAGGCAGTGCGAATATCGCCGGAATAAAGATACCAGCCCACGAAGCTCAGCGCCGACAGGATGTGAACGCCGGGTGCGTAAAGCTTGGCCGCCTTATCCGCCAGCGAGGTATAACGCGACCGCCCAGATTCAGCGATTGCAACCAGATCAGCCATACGGTGCAGCGAGGTATCCTCGCCCACCGCAGTCGCCCGAATGGTCAGAGGGCCGGTCAGATTGACCTCGCCCGCGCTCACGTTCAGACCCGCCTGGGCAAACACGGGCAGCGTTTCCCCGGTTAGCAACGAGCGGTCAAGCTCTGACTGACCCGAGACGATTTCACCATCCACCGGCATACGGCCACCGGGGCGGACAAGGACAAGATCACCAACTCCAAGCGAGGCAACCGAGACCTCCTCTTCGACGCCATCCACCAGCCGAGTGGCGCGCGGGACCTCAAGCGCTGTCAGTTCTTCGGCTGCAGACCGGGCCGCGGCACGTGTGCGATAGTCCAGATACCGACCTGCCAACAAAAAGAACGTCAGCGTCAGGGCCGCATCGAAGTAAGCATGCTTTCCGCTAAGCGCGGTTTCCCACAACGACGTGACCAAGGCCAACACGATCGCCAGAACAATCGGCACATCCATGTTCAGGCGCCTCACTCGCAGGGCGCTCCAGGCGTTGACAAAAAAGGGCTGGGCGGAAAATGCAATCGCGGGCAGTGCAATGGCCGCCGAAATCCAATGAAACATGTCGCGCGTGGCGTCCGATGCACCCGACCAGACCGAAACCGACAGCAGCATCACATTCATCGAAGCAAACCCGGCCACGGCCAGCCGCATCAACAAATCACGCCCAGCCTTGTCTGTTTGCGTGGCGGACAGGGCACCGGGGTCCAGTTCGTGCGCCTCATACCCTGCATTTTCCAGCACAGGGATCAGATCGGCGGCCCGCAGATCAGGCGCCGCTTTGATCATGGCACGCTTTAACGTCAGATTGACCCGCGCGTCCTCGACACCGGGATGTGCGTTCAATTCACGTTCGACCTTGGAGATACAAGCCGAGCAATGGATACCCGGCAACGACAAGGCAATCTGCACATCCTGTGGTATGGGGCGGGCGGGCTCTGCCGGGCTTGCAATGCAGCCCGGACAGGCCGCAGTACCAGAGGTCACCTGTGCGGTCATCCTTTCACCCTTTCACGAACAGCGGCACACGCTGCGCGAACTCAGCCCCATCATGGTCTTTTGCGACCAAACGGATGTTCCAGTTGCCCCGCCCAAGAGAAGCTGGGGTCGAATAAGCTTGGCCGTCAAAGATGAAATCCGGGGAGAAATCGTCTTTCACGTGGGTGGCGCGCCCGACAACGGCCTGAAGCTCGGCCACTTCAACCGGAGTACCCGCTTTGTCGGTGATGTGCAGGACCAACAAACCGCCAGATAATTCTGCGCGAATCTCCCAGCCCAGTGCTTTATGCTCTTGCAGGCGATCATTGAATTCCTGGCTGGCGACATAGGAGTTCTTGACCTCCAGCCCCGGAAAGGTTTTGACCGCGTTATAGGCCAGCAGAAGATTAACGGTAATGATTACGCCAAAGGCGGCGACAAACACCGCCAAGGCGTGCTTTCCAGTGAATTGCCGCTCAGCCATCCTAGTTTCCTCGTCCGTTGAAAGAAGTGTCCTTGTAGGCGCGTTCTCCACTTTGCAAATCTTCGACCCAGATACGCACCGGAGTCGTGTCTGCCGCAGCAGGATCGGTGTCTTTTCTGGCGATGATGTACACACGTTGCAACTGCGACGTATCTGCCGCAACGTTGACTGTATCAAGGTCCGTGCCTTCGATCACTATCCGCATTGCCGGATCTCCGGTCAGCGACAATTTGAACAGACGGTCCTCACCATGCTTGTTTCGCAGCCGCACATCGTAAGTGTTGCGGATGGTGCCGTCCGACATCGTAACAAAGGTCGGGTTACGTACTGGTGCAACTGTCAGATCGATATCCGACCGGATAAACAACGCAAACAGCAATGCAAATCCGACCGCTGACCACAGGCCCGTGTACATGATCGTACGGGGCCGTAGGATGTGTTTCCACACGCTTTTTGGCGGCTGCCCTGCCCGTTCACGGCCCTCATCACTCAGCGCCATGTAATCGATAAGGCCGCGTGGCTTGCCGATCTTGGCCATCATGTCATCGCAAGCGTCGATGCAAAGGGCGCAGGTTATGCACTCAAGCTGTTGACCATCGCGAATATCGATGCCCACCGGGCAAACATTCACGCAAGCCATGCAATCAATACAGTCGCCCAACTCGGAATCGGCGGTGCGCTTCCCCTTGCCCCGAGGCTCTCCGCGCCACTCTCGATAGCCGACGACCAGAGTGTCTTCGTCCATCATCGCAGCTTGAATACGCGGCCAAGGGCACGCGTAGATACAAATCTGTTCACGGGCGAACCCACCAAACAGAAAGGTTGTTCCGGTGAGAATCAGAATGGTCGTGTAAGCAACCGGATGGGCGTTTCCGGTAACAAGATCGCGCAGCAGCGTCGGCGCATCGGCAAAATAGAACACCCAGGCGCCACCGGTCGCCAAACCGATCAACAACCACGCTGTCCATTTCGTAATGCGAAGCCGCGCCTTGCGGAGATCCATCTTTTCCTGTCGATGAAGACGCAATCGTGCGTTGCGATCCCCTTCGATCCAGCGCTCGACCAAAATAAACAGATCTGTCCAAACCGTCTGTGGGCAGGCATATCCGCACCACACACGACCCAGCGCCGAGGTGAACAGGAACAGGCCCAAGCCTGCCATGATCAGAAGGCCAGCAACAAAGTAGAATTCATGCGGCCAAATCTCGATCCAGAAAAAGTAAAAACGCCGGTTTGCCAGATCCAGCAGCACGGCCTGGTCCGGCAAGCTTGGCCCACGGTCCCACCTGATCCATGGCGTTACATAATAGATACCCAGTGTAACCGCTAGAATGATCCATTTAAGGTTTCTAAACGGCCCGGATACACGTCGGGGGAAGATCGGCTCCCTAGCGGCATAAAGGCTGGGGGCGGGGTCGGAATCGCTCACGAGCTGGCTCCAGATGTGGCTGTATTTCTGCGTCTTGTTTCAGATCATACAGGCACTCACTTTGACATGTGTCAAAAGCGCATCGCACAGACACCTTTTGTCACATCTGGCTGGCTTGCCTTCTGATCCAGCCGACAAACGCCTTAACTGCTGGGCGTATAGGCGCATCTGCAGTGACGATATGGTATCCACGCCGGCTGGGCTCGTGAAAAAGTTCAACAACCCGCCCTGCCTTGATATCGGCCTCGACAAAATGTCGCGCCGTGACAGTCACTCCCTGACCGGCGCGTAAAGCTTCAAGCATCAGATTGCCCGGCAACGCGATGCGACCAGCACGAGGGCCGTGTTCGACACCTTGCTGTGCCAACCAGGTGGTGGCTTCGGTTGTTCCAAGTTCCTCAAACCAGGGCAGTTGGCTCAACTCGTCCGGCGTCATTGACGTGCGACCTTTCAGCAATGCGGGTGCAGCGACGATGACCATTGGACTTTGGAGCAGTAGCTCCGAGTTCAAACCCGGCCAATCGCCCTCTCCATACCGAATTGCCACATCAACGCCACCCGGGCGCAGGCTGACAAGCGCGGGTGTAGGATCCAGCGCCAAGGGAACATCGGGATATTCTGACTGAAACGCCGGAAGACGTGGCATCAACCACGACGCAGCAAACGACGGGGTGAGCGAAACGTGAACTGGACGATCTTGGGTAATATGCAAAAGATCGGCCACGGCGTCCGAGATGGCGCCAAACCCAAGATGCAGGGCGCGGGCCAGTTTCTCGCCATCGGCGGTCAGCGTCATGGACTTCCCGCTTCGGTCCAACAGGGCGGCACCAAGGTGTTTTTCCAACGCGCGCAATTGCTGACTGATGGCAGCGTGGCTGACATTTAACAATGCCCCCGCCTGCACCACATTTCCCGTTTCCGCAAAAGCATGGAAGGCCTTCAGCGACGCAAGCGGCGGCATCTTCATCCAATCCATATGTAAGCTCCCGTTACATGATCGAATGGCAATTGAGTCGCATTTTCTGACCGAAGGATCAATCCTGAAGGTATTCGAAACCATGATCAGGAGAGATCGGATGCTATCGATCCTTGCGAACTCAATCAGAATCGCCACCCGAACGGATGGGCATAATCCACCCCAGAGCCGAAAAGAAAAACCCAGGCATCATTGCTGGAAAAAGACAAAGCGCGTCACATTTTCCCGTTTCAGGTAACGAGGCTTCTAACGCTAATGCGAACAGGCTATTGGTGCATGTTAATGGCACCGGCTGTTCAGGAAACGCGCGAACAGATAGAACAGCCGGTACCTTGGCCTTCGGGCGGCGAACCGTCCGAAGGTTTTCTTTTACCGTTACTGGCCGCCACCCAACTGGTGGACATAGGCAGTGACCGCGCGGATTTGCGCGTCGGTCAGGCGGTTTTCCCACGGAGGCATGACGCCAAAGCGGCTATACGTGACCGTTTCGGTCAGCGCCTCTTCGCTGCCACCATATAGCCAGATCGCGTCGGTCAGGTTCGGTGCGCCCTGGAAAACGTCGCCCTTACCGTCTTCGCCGTGGCAGGCCGAACAATTGTCTTCAAAAACAACCTGACCCGCCTGCGCCGCCGCGTCATCAGTTTGCGCATTGGACAATGACATCACGTACTGAACAACCTGGGTGATCTCTTCATTTTCGAGGATCTCGCCAAAAGCCGGCATTTCGGAATAGCGTGCGTCGTCGCTTTCCTCGTTCCGGATACCATAGGCGATGGTATACTCGATATCTTCCAGCGTACCGCCCCACAGCCATGCGTCGTCCAGCAGGTTCGGAAACCCTGTGGCACCTTGGGCACCCGAGCCGTGGCACTGTGCGCACCAAGTGCGGAATACCGCACTACCCGCGTTTACTGCGTATTGCTGCAATTCGGGATCGGCCGAGATTTCCTCGAGCGGGGTCTCGACCAGCCGCACGTTCCACGGCGCGTTGGCTTCCTGGAAGGCAACCAGTTCTTCCTGGACTTCCGCACGAGACGACCAGCCGGTTACACCAGCCGTTGCGGACTGAACCAGTGGCCACGCGGGATACATGATCGTGTAGATCACACCCCAAATAATGGTGGCGTAGAAGGTCCATAGCCACCAACGGGGCATCGGGTTGTCAAACTCTTCGATACCGTCCCAGGTATGACCAGTGGTGTTAGGGTCACCCGGCTGTTTTTCAGCTTTCTTGCTCATTTCCTCGCCTCCTTGGACTCGGCGGGTTTGTCGCCCTCTTGGGGCGTGGCTTTATCTTGATCCTGCTGCGAAGCAGGCGCGTCTGCATGACGAAACGGAATATTGGCCGTGTCCTTGTATTCCTTGCTGGCACCGGGGCGAAAAACCCAGATGACGATGCCAACAAAGAAGAGGAACAACACAAGCAACATCCAGCTGTCCGCGAATTGACGTAGAAGGGTGTATTCTTCCATCACACCCCCCTGTCAGCGGTTCGCGTCCGGGGTGAAGGTTGAGAAATCAACCAGCGTGCCCAGCATTTGCAGATAGGCGATCAACGCGTCGGCTTCGGTCAGGTCTGACTGACCGTCGAAGTTTCGCACGTTGACGTTTTCGCCATAGCGCTCAAGCAGACCATCGTAGTCACTGTCGGGATCAGCCTGAGCGCGCAGGTCAGCCATGGCATTTTCAAGCATTTCCTCGGAATAAGGCGTTCCGACCATCGCATTCGCGGCCATGATGTCACCGATATACCTGTCCTCCAGCTTTCGCGTTTCGAGGAAGCCGTATTTCGGCATAACCGATTCCGGGACAACAGACTGCGCATCCCGCAGGTGCCGTACATGCCAGTCGTCCGAGTAACGGCCGCCAACACGCGCCAGGTCAGGCCCGGTACGCTTGGACCCCCACTGGAACGGATGGTCATACATCGACTCAGCCGCCAGCGAGTAGTGGCCATAACGCTCAACCTCGTCCCGCATGGGGCGGATCATCTGGCTATGGCAGACATAGCAGCCTTCGCGCAGATAGATTTCACGGCCCGCCATTTCCAAAGGCGTGTAGGGGCGCATGCCCTCCACTTCTTCGATGGTGTTCTCAAGGTAGAACAGCGGGGTGATCTGTACGATGCCACCGATGGTCACGACCAAAAAGCTGAAGATCAGCAGGAGGGTCGCGTTGGTCTCGAGGATCTTGTGTTTGTCGAGAATTGCCATTGCTCCGGCCCTCCTTATTCAGCCGGGACCGCGACGGTCAGGCTGGCCTCTTTGGCCGGTGCTTTCCGCACAGTCATCCACAGGTTGTAGCACATGATCAGCGATCCAGCGACGAACAGGACGCCACCCAGAGCACGCACCACGTACATCGGGAACTTGGCAGCCACGGTGTCGGCGAACGAATTCACAAGGAAACCGTTGGCATCCACTTCACGCCACATCAGGCCTTCCATGATACCGGTGACCCACATCGACGCCGCGTAAAGCACGATGCCGATAGTGGCGAGCCAGAAGTGCCAGCTGACCATTTGCAACGAGTACAGACGCTCACGCTTCCAAAGGACAGGTACCAGGAAGTACAGCGCGCCAAAGGTGATCATGCCGTTCCAGCCCAACGCACCCGAATGCACGTGGCCAATGGTCCAGTCGGTATAATGTGACAGGCTGTTTACCGCACGGATCGACATCATCGGACCTTCGAAGGTTGACATGCCGTAGAAGCCGACCGAGATCACCATCATCCGGATCACGGGGTCCGTACGCAACTTGTCCCAAGCGCCCGACAAGGTCATCAGACCATTGATCATACCACCCCAGGACGGCATCCACAGCACGATCGAGAAGACCATACCCAGTGTAGAGGCCCAGTCAGGCAACGCGGTATAGTGCAGGTGGTGCGGGCCAGCCCAGATGTACAGGAAGATCAGCGCCCAGAAGTGGATGATCGACAGCTTGTACGAGAAGACCGGACGCTCGGCCTGTTTCGGGATGAAGTAATACATCATACCCAGAAAGCCCGCAGTCAGGAAGAAGCCCACAGCATTGTGGCCATACCACCACTGGATCATGGCATCCTGTACGCCCGACCAGACGATGACCGACTTGGAACCCCAGATGCTGACCGGAATGGTCATATTGTTGACCAGGTGCAGCATCGCGACGGTGACGATGAACGCCAGATAGAACCAGTTGGCTACATAGATATGCGGCTCTTTCCGCTTGACGATCGTTCCTAGGAACACGGCCAGGTATGCCACCCAGACCACGGTCAGCCACAGGTCAACATACCATTCGGGCTCTGCGTATTCCTTGGACTGCGTGCCACCCAGTACATAGCCGGTCGCGGCCAGCACGATGAACAGTTGATAGCCCCAGAACACGAACCAAGCGAGGTTTCCGCCCCACAACCGCGCGGCACTGGTGCGCTGCACCACATAGAACGAAGTTGCGATCAGGGCGTTGCCGCCAAATGCAAAAATCACTGCCGAGGTGTGCAGCGGGCGCAGGCGGCCAAAGTTCAAATAGCCCTGCGCCCATTCAAAGTTCAAAACAGGAAAGGCCAACTGAAACGCAATGAAGGTTCCTGCAAGGAACCCGACCACGCCCCAGAATGCGGTTGCGATCACGCCATAGCGGATCACGCCATCCATGTATTCACCTGAGCGGTCTATGAGAATATCTGGCTCATCGGTGTTTCGAAGCGTCCAGATGAACAAACCACCGGCGATCAACATCACCAGAATTGCATGCACCTGATACGCCAAATCGCGTGCGTAATTGGATCCGATCGCGGCAAAAATCACGACCAGACCAAGCACGATCAGCTTGATGTAATTTGACATATTGCGTCCCTTTGCCATGCCCCGCGTGGTTCATTATGTGTCGCAGGACCTTTTTGACTAGCTGTTGTTTTGTCCGACAGGCGTCGGAGCTGCTTTGATCTGTGTCAAGACAGTACTCTGATTTCTATGACAATCGTAGACCAGCGGCTGAGGCATCGGGCCGCAGCAAGACACGCGTTAAAGGCACGAGGTCAAAATGGCGTACAAATCTCTTCTCACAGTCATGACAGACGCAAAGCAAAGCGGATCGGCACTGGCGCAGATGGTGGCCTTGGCAGGCGCACAGGATGCGCATGCCGAAGCTCTGTGTCTGGGTGTCGATCGCAGCCAGACCGGGTACTACTACGCTGGGGCAAACGCCCTGATTTTGCAGGAAACGCTCAGCCGCGCAAGCGCCGAGGCTGAGGAAATACTAACTTACGCGAAGGAGTATCTGGGCAAGACCGGGGCCCGCTGGTCCGCCGAAAGCGGCGTTGCCCAGATTGCGGATATCGGTCGCCACGTGGCGCATCGCGCACGATTCTCAGACCTTGTCATCCTGCCGCAGCCTTATGGAGAAGACCGTGGTGCCGAGGCCGAATCCATTATCGAAGCCGCAATGTTCGAAGGGCACGCACCTGTTCTGGTCACTCCGGATGACGTGGCCCCCTTTGAACGCCCCGGTACCATCCTGCTTGGCTGGAACGAAAGCGTCGAGGCGATGCGGGCCATCCGTCGCGCTTTGCCTTTCCTGATCCAGGCTGACCTGGTGCGCATAGTGGTAATCGACCCGCCGCGTCACGGCCCTGACCGGTCGGACCCGGGCGGAATGCTGTCACAGATGCTGGCCCGCCACGGCGTGAAATGCGAGATCGACGTACTCAGCAAGACCATGGCCCGTGTGTCAGACATCCTGAACCGGCATGCGACAGACACCGAGGCGGATATGATCGTAATGGGTGCCTATGGACATTCGCGCTTTCGCGAAGCCATTTTAGGCGGCGCAACACGAAACATGCTGGAACAATCCCCGGTGCCGGTTTTCTTGGCCCACTAGTTCAGTCAGCGTAAAACCGTCACGAAGTGGGCGGTTTTACTTCTTCACCAGCCCGATCAAAAACAGCAAAATAATCGCCCCGATGGTGGCGAAAAATATGGATGAGAAAACTCCGCCGCCGACTGCGAAGCCCAGCGCGGGGAAAATCAGCCCGGCCAGAAAAGCGCCAACGATACCAACGATAATGTTGCCGATCAGGCCGAACCCTCGGCCTTCCATGATCTTGCCTGACAGCCAACCGGCGACTGCACCGACGACAAGCATCGCCAGTATGCTTGTGAATTGCATGACCTGCTCCTGAGGTGGTCTTCACTCAACCCCAGTTAAGCATTTCGGGTGGCCCCAGTCACGCCCCAACCGCCTTATACCAGGAACCCGCCGTCCGAGTCATCGCCAGCCTCTTCCATCAGACGTCCCATATCTGGGATCGTGACGTGCCGTTTACCTTGCAGCGAAATAACCTGATCTTTTTTCAGGGCCGATATCTGGCGGCTGACCGTTTCCAGCGTCAGGCCAAGATAATCCGCCATGGCTTCGCGCGTAAGCGGCAAGTCAAACACGATTGGGCCGGAGTTGCCTTTTTTACTGATAGACGCATCGCGACGCGCGATGATCGACAGCAGGCTAGCGATTTTCTCACGTGCGGTCTTGCGGCCCAGCACCAACATCCATTCGCGGGCTGCATCCAGCTCGTCCAATGTCATCTGCAACAAGCGATGCGCGATATGCGGCGTCGTGCCCATCAGTTCTTCAAAGGGTTTTTTGCGAAAGCAGCACATGACCAGGTCGGTTGTCGCCTGAACGTCATATGGCGCGATTTCGCGCCCCGGTCTCCCGACGAAATCACTCGGCAGCAATAGACCCACCATCTGAGTGCGCCCGTCTTCCATCGTCTGCGTCAAAGAGGCGATTCCAGAAACGACAGAGCCCACGAAATTCATTTGGTCGCCTGACCAGATGATCGTCTGGCCGGCCTCGAAGCTTCGATAATACTTTATTTCTTCAAGCTCTTCCAACTCATCCGCGTCGCAATGCGCGCACACTGCACGATGCCGGATGGGGCAGTCCTGACAATTCGTATGGTCGACCTTAAATATCGGTGTCATGAACGTTTCCACTTGATCTCTGTCAAAGCACGCAGGCGAGCCACCCCCTAAGCGTATCGCCATGATAGTGAAACCACAATTGGCAAAGCTTGGACTATTTGACGCGAAAGTCCCGCGTTATACAAGCTATCCCACCGCACCCCACTTCAGCAATGACGTGGGGTCAGGTCTTTTTGGCGACTGGATTTCCGGGATCAAACCGGGAAGCGAGGTATCGCTTTATATCCATATCCCGTTTTGCCGCAGGTTATGCTGGTTCTGCGCCTGCCGGACGCAGGGAACCCAAACAGACAACCCGGTAATTGCCTATGTAGACGTGCTTAAGGCCGAGCTTGATCTATTGGCCGCTCGCCTGCCAGAGGGCGTAGCGCTGTCGCGGTTGCATTGGGGCGGCGGTACACCAACCCTTCTGAACCCCGATTTGATGCGCGATCTTGCGACGCGTATCCTTGACGTGGTGCCGCTTGGACCGAATGCCGAGTTCTCTGTCGAAATTGATCCGAACGAGATCGACGAATCCCGCCTGGATGTGTTGGCCGAGGTCGGCATGAACCGGGCCTCGATCGGGGTGCAGGACTTCGACGATAAGATACAACAGACCATCGGTCGCATCCAAAGCTATGACATCACGCGCAAGGCTGTTGACATGATCCGCACCCGTGGGATCACCAGCCTGAACGCAGATATCTTGTACGGCTTGCCGCATCAGACCAAGGCGCGCATGACAGAAAGCGTGCAGAAGCTGTTATCCCTCACCCCCGACCGGGTTGCGTTGTACGGGTATGCGCATGTGCCATGGATGGCAAAACGACAGCAATTGATCCCGTCAGACGCCCTGCCTACACCCGAGCAGCGGCTGGACCTGTTCGACACCGCCCGCCGTCTGTTTATGTGGGACAACTATGTCGAGATCGGAATCGACCATTTTGCCACGCAGGATGATGGCCTGACCCATGCACTTAAGGCGGGGCGGCTTAAAAGGAACTTCCAGGGCTATACCGACGATCGTTCCGAGGTTCTGATCGGCGTCGGGGCAAGTTCGATCTCACGCTTTCCGCAGGGCTACGCGCAGAACGCACCTGCGACTTCGGTACACACGAAGGCTATCCGCGAAGGACGGTTTTCGACCTCGCGCGGGCACGTATTCAAGGGGCAAGACATCCTGCGCGCCCGGTTGATCGAGGCATTGATGTGCGATTTCCAGATCAACAGCGCCGAGATTCTTCGCGACCACGACATTACCGAGACCGAGTTGCAGGGCATGTATCAGAAGGCCAACGCAGCCTTTGACGGGCTGCTTCGGATCACCGAGGACGGGTTGTTCATCCCTCCCGAGGCGCGCCCGCTGACCCGTATGATCGCCCGCAGCTTTGACTCTTACGATCTCAGCAAAGCTGGTCACAGCTCAGCCATCTGACCCGACGGCATGTCAGGGCTTGACGCGGTGGGTCCGTTATCCGCACACTTACAGGGTGGGCGAACCGCGCCCACGGCTGAGGCAGGCCGAGTAACAGGCAAAGCGCCAGCGCATCCGTGCATGGCTATCCCTTTCGTGCAGTCGAACTGCAATTTGAAAGAGGGACAGCACTCATGCGCGTTTTCACCGTCCTCGGCCCCAGCCAATCGGGCAAAACAACCCTGGTCGAGGCGATCAGCCGCCTTGATGACCGGCCCACCACATTCGACGTATCCGGAACCGTGCATTTGCACGGTTTTTCTTACTTGGGAGAGCCTTGGTGCGCCGTTGACGTGGATGGCGGCGGCGACAATCTGGCGTATGTCGGACCGGCCATGGCGATCTCGGACGCGGCAGTGGTTGTTGTTCCGCCCGATCCAAACGCCGCAGTCCTGTGCGCCCCATATCTGCGCCTGGTTGAAGAGGCGGGCATCCCCTGCTTTCTGTTCATCAACCGAATGGACAACCCCAACGGGCGAATCCGTGACATCATCGCGGCCTTGCAGACCTATTGCACCCATCACATTGCCCTTCGGCAAGTTCCGATCCGCGAAGGTGACGCGATCATCGGTGCAGTCGATCTTATATCTGAACGGGCCTGGAAATATCAGGAAGGGCAACCCTCGGCCCTGATCGAGCTTCCGCAATCGGTCGAAGACCGGGAACAGGAGGCCCGCACCGAGTTGCTGGAAACCTTGTCGGATTTCGACGACCACCTGTTAGAGCAATTGATCGAAGACAAGCGGCCCCCCAGCGCCGAAGTCTATGACCTGGCAGCGCAGGTCATGCAAAACCAGCAACTGATCCCTGCCTGCTTGGGCGCGGCCAGCCACGGTAACGGCTTGACCCGCCTGATGAAAGCGCTGCGGCACGAAGCCCCGGAATTCGACATTGCGGCCGGGCGCGATGAGGCTGCCGAAAACGCCCGAGCCATCGCCGGGTTCGCGGATGTGAAAAAACACATCGGCAAGATTGTCGTTCTGCGCGGCCTTGGTGAGGGCGTGAAAGCGCATGAAAACCTTGGGGGCGAGACCGTCGGCAACCTGACGACTCTGGATGCCAAAACGCAGATCGCCGAACTGCCCGCCGGGCAAATCGGGCTTGCAGTCAAGTCCGACCACCTGAACCCGGGAAACCTGTACGACAGCGCATCTTCAACCCCGCTACCGGAATGGGCCGCCTCGCATCCGGTCGCGCATCGGCAAATCGTGTCACCAGCGCATGAACGTGATGACGTGCGCCTGTCCAACGCGCTGACGCGTCTGGCCGAGATCGACCCAGGTCTTCATTTGGCGCAGGATGAACTGAGCGGACATGCCATATTGGGATCTCAGGGACCGCAGCATATGCGCCGCGTCACCGCGAAACTGGCCGAAGATTTCGGAATTGAGATACTGGCCGATCCGGTCGAAACTGCCTATCGCGAAACCATCCGTGCGCCAGTCGAACACCGTCATCGCCACCGCAAGCAATCTGGCGGCGCGGGGCAGTTTGCAGACGTGGTGATCTCGGTCGCGCCGATGCCACGCGGATCGGGGTTTCAGTTCGAAGAAATCGTCAAGGGAGGCGCAGTGCCTAAGAATTACATTCCGTCGGTCGAACACGGCGCCAAAGACGCGCTGGCGCAGGGACCCGAGGGCTTCCCCGTGGTCGATGTGAAGGTGACACTCAGCGACGGTAAGCACCACAATGTGGACAGCTCAGACTATGCCTTCCGTACTGCTGGCAAGAACGCCGTGCGCGAAGCCTTGCCGCAAGCCAAACCCGTGGTTCTGCAACCGATTCTGAGCGCCGAAATCCACCTGCCTTCGGATTTTGTCGGGGATCTCGTTCCGACGATCAGTTCGCTGCAAGGGCAGGTGCTGGGATTCGAGGGCAACCCCAATGCGTCGGGATGGGAGATTTTCAATGCTCAACTGCCCGCCGTGGCCGAGGATGAGCTTCACCGGACCCTTGCCAGCGCAACGCGCGGCACCGGCTGGGTCAAGCTGAGCTTTGATCACTATGAAGAGCTACGCGGCCCAGTGCCAAAAACCGCAACGCGTGAAAGCGCTAATGCCTGACCGAATGGCGCGGGCTTGGTTCAGCCCGCCGCCGCGATCAGTTCGCGGGTGTAATCAGTCTGGGCGTTTTCAAACAGATCCTCCGCCGCGCCCATTTCGATAACGTCGCCATTACGCATGACGATTACCTTGTGCGACATAGCGCGGACAACTTTCAGGTCGTGGCTGATGAACAAATAGGCCAGCCCGTATTTCCGTTGCAGATCGCGCAGCAGATCAACAATCTGCACCTGCACCGTCATGTCCAGTGCGCTGGTCGGTTCATCCAGAACCAACAGCTTGGGCCGCAACACCATAGCGCGTGCGATAGCGATACGCTGACGCTGCCCGCCCGAGAACTCGTGCGGATAGCGATCCATCGCCGCCGGGTCCAGGCCAACCTCGGTCATCACCTCGGCCACCAATTCACGCGGGGCGCGGTGCGGGTCGACATTGTGGATCGCCAGCCCCTCGGCAATGATCTGCTGGCACGTCATACGCGGGCTGAGGCTGCCGAACGGGTCCTGAAACACGATCTGCATATCCTTGCGCAATCGGCGCAGTTCCCGTGTGGACCAGCGACGCACGTTCTGATCGCGGAAGGTGATACCGCCCTCAGACGCGATTAGCCGCATGATCGCCAGCGCCAGAGTTGTCTTGCCAGAGCCGCTTTCGCCCACAATACCCAGCGTCTCGCCCGCCCTCACGCTAAGCGTGGCATCATTTACCGCTTTGACGTAACCGACCGTCCGTTTCAAAAAACCACGCTGTATCGGAAACCAGACCTTGAGGTTTTCTGTTCGGGCGATCTCTTCCGCGTTCGATGCCACGGGATCGGGATGACCTGAGGGTTCGGCACCCAGCAGTTTGCGAGTGTAGGGGTGCTGCGGGTTGTTGAAAATCTCAGCCGTCGCGCCGGTTTCGACAATCTCGCCATCTTTCATCACGCAAACCCGGTCCGCGATACGCCGCACGATACCCAGGTCGTGCGTGATAAACAGCATCCCCATGTTTTCGGATTTTTGAAGCTCGGCCAGCAGGTTCAGGATTTGCGCCTGAATCGTCACGTCCAGCGCGGTGGTGGGTTCATCAGCGATCAGAATATCGGGCTTATTGGCCAGCGCCATGGCAATCATCACACGCTGCCGTTGCCCGCCCGAAAGCTGGTGCGGATAGCTGTCCAAACGCTCCCGAGGGTCACGGATGCCGACCTTGGTCAGCAGCTCGACAATTCTTTCGCGTGCCGCGTCACCGGTAAGACCCTGGTGCAGGGCCAGCGACTCGGCCATCTGCTTTTGGATCGTGTGCAGCGGGTTGAGCGAGGTCATCGGCTCTTGGAAGATAAAGCTGATATCGTTGCCGCGCACTTCCATCAGCTTGTCTTCGGACGCGCCGATCATCTCGTGGCCGTCATATGTGGCCGAGCCTTCGACGATGGCGCTGTCACCCAAAAGGGAAACCGTCGACAGGGCTGTAACCGATTTACCCGACCCGGATTCCCCCACAAGGGCAACCGTCTCACCCCGGTCGACAGTAAACGAAACACCTTTCACCGCCGCGCTGACCTGCCCGTCCTGCCGAAACGAGACGTTGAGGTTTTTGACATCCAACAGGCTCATGAAAAGGTCTTTCTCGGATCAAACGCATCGCGGACACCTTCGAAGATGAAGACTAGCAGCGACAGCATGATGGCAAAGGTGAAAAAGGCCGTGAAGGCCAGCCAAGGCGCTTGCAGGTTCTGTTTGGCCTGCAAAGTCAGCTCGCCCAGCGATGGGGCCGAAGACGGTAGACCAAAACCCAGAAAGTCCAGCGAGGCGAGACCCCCGATGGTGCCCGTCACGATGAAGGGCATGAAAGTCAGCGTTGCAACCATTGCGTTCGGCAGCATGTGGCGGAACATGATGGTCATATTCCCAACGCCCAGAGCCCGCGCAGCACGGACATATTCAAGATTGCGGGCGCGTAGGAATTCAGCCCTGACAACACTCACCAGCCCGGTCCAACTGAACAGAATCAACAAGGCCACCAACAGCCAGAAACTTCGCCCCAAAATGGCAAACATAATGATGATGACGTAGAGCGAAGGCGTGGCCGACCAGATCTCGATGATGCGTTGGAACACCAGGTCGAGCCAACCGCCGAAAAAGCCCTGAATGGCCCCGGCGAAAATGCCAATCAGGCTGGCGACGCCTGTGACCATCAGCGTGAACAGGATCGACAGGCGGAAGCCATAGATCACCCGCGCCAGAACATCGCGTTTTGTATCATCCGTCCCAAGCAGGTTTTGTCCGTTGGGCGGCAATGGTGCTGCGCCCGGCCGATCTACGCTCGTGTTGAAGGAATACGGGATCAGTGGCCATATGGCCCAGCCGCGTTCAAACCCTTCGGCTTGGAACGTACCGGCCTTGATCTCATCAATAATGCCATCGGGGTCGTCGAAACACTCTTCAAGACCACCGCTGTCGATCAGGCACTGCACTTCGGGGTCGCGATAGATCGCTTCGGTCTGGAAATCGCCACCGAATTCAGTTTCCGCATAGAAATTGAAGATCGGCGTGTAAAACTCACCCCGGTATTTAACCAGGATTGGTTTGTCGTTTGCGATGAACTCGGCAAAGAGCGACAGGCCAAACAGAACCGAGAAGATGATCAGCGACCAAAACGCCCTGCCATTGCGGCGGAAGTTGCGCCAACGGCGCTGGTTGAGCGGGGAAAGTGCCATCTACCCCTCCCGTTTTTCGAAATCGATGCGAGGATCTACCAGCACATACATCAGGTCGCTGATGATGCCGACGACAAGGCTCATCAGGCCAAAAATGAACAATGTGCCAAAGATCACCGGATAGTCCCGCGCCACCGCGGCCTCAAAGCCCAAACGCCCCAGACCGTCGAGCGAAAAGATCGTCTCGATTATGATCGACCCGCTGAAGAAAACCCCGATGAACACGGCCGGGAACCCGGCAATCACGATCAGCATGGCGTTGCGAAAGACATGGCCATACAGAACCTTGCTTTCGCTTAATCCTTTAGCGCGGGCCGTCATGACATATTGCTTTTTGATTTCATCCAGAAACGAGTTCTTGGTCAGCAGCGTCAATGTTGCAAAGGCCGAAATCGTCAGGGCAATCACCGGCAGGGTAATGTGCCAGAAATAGTCGACAATCTTGCCAAACAGGCTGAGGCTGTCCCAATCGTCCGAGGTCAGTCCGCGCAACGGGAAGATCTGATAGTACGACCCACCGGCAAACAGCACCAGCAACAGAATTGCAAACAAGAAGCCGGGGATCGCGTAAGCCACGATGATTGTTCCGCTGGTCCATGTGTCGAATCTCGACCCGTCCCGGACCGCCTTGCGGATACCCAGCGGAATCGACACCAGATAGGCGATCAGCGTCGACCACAGACCAAGCGAGATCGACACCGGCATCTTTTCAAGCACCAGATCAATCACGCTGATCGAGCGGAAATAGCTCTCACCAAAATCCAGCGTCAGGTAATTGCCCATCATGTCCAGGAACCGCTCGACCGGAGGTTTGTCGAAACCGAATTCCCTTTCAAGTTCTTCGATGAACTCGGGCGGCAGTCCACGCGCACCGACATAACGATCGTTCGCCCCACCGGTCTGTTGTTCGATATCACTGCCGCCGCCGGCGATGCCTTCAAACACGTCACCGCCCCCTTCCATCTGGGCGATGATCTGTTCAATCGGACCGCCGGGAACGAATTGAACCAGCGTGAAGTTGACGATCATGATCCCCAGCAGGGTTGGAATGACCAGCAACAGACGTCTTAGAATATATGCTCCCATGGGGGCGGGTTACCTCAACGCGCCCGAGGATTTCAACTCGGCTTCTTTGTCGGCGTTGATCCACCACAGGTCTTCGACCCCCAAAGCATAAGGCGGCAGGCTTTCGGGGTATTCGTACATGTCCCAATAAGCGACCCAATATTTACCCAGATACCAGGTTGGCACCATGATTCGCTTGGCGCGCAAGACACGGTCGAGGGCGCGGACATTGGCGTACAACTCCTCGCTTTCGGTTGCGGCCACAATATTGTCGATCAGCGGTTCAATATCCGGGCCATGCGCACCTGACGGGTTGAAAACGGAATACGAGGCCGCCTCGGTCCCGAATTGCTGATAAAGGCCAGTCGAAGGTTGCAGCGACGTTGGGTATCCACCGACGATCATGTCAAAGTCCCGGTCACGTCGACGCAGCGTGAACTGGGCGTTGTCCACACGGTTGTAGACCGCATCAATCCCCATAGCGCGCAGATTGTCGACAAAGGGCTGGATAATCCGGTCCAATGTGGGCTGATCCGACAGAAACTCAATGGACAGAACCTTGCCCTCGGCATTGCGGCGAATGCCGTCGCCGCCGACAACCCAACCGGCCTCATCCAGCAGGGCCATGGCCGTGCGCAGGTTACGGCGGTCGTTCTGGCGCGCGGGTCTGGAGGCATGAGCCATCACCGGTTCTTCAGTCAAAACAGCCGGGTCCACCGCATCTCCAAGGCTTTGCAGTACTTCAAGCTCGCGTCCTTCCGGTAGTCCCTTTGCCTCAAGGTGTGTGCCTTCCCAGAACGAATGGCGTTGCTGAAACAAACCGTATTGCAGGCTTTCATTGGTCCATTCGAAGTTATAGGCAAGCTGAACCGCTTCACGCACACGTGGGTCCTGAAATTGAGGGCGGTCCAGATTCATGATGAACCCCGAGGCCGTGGGGACGTTCCCGTCCTCAAGTTCAACCCGAATGACAGACCCGTTGGCAATTGCGGGAAAATCATACGCGGTTGCCCAGCTTTTCGAGTTGTTTTCCTGCCGCAGGGTGAAAGTACCCGCCTTGAACCCCTCCATCGCGGCAATCGAGTCGCTGAAATACTCGATCCGGATCGTGTCATAATTGTTGCGGCCCACATTCACGTTGATGTCGTCACCCCAATAGTCCGGATTCCGCTTGTACACGATACGCCGGTTGATGTCGTAGCTGTCCAAAAGGTACGGGGCCGATCCGATCCCCGGCTCGAGCCGCGACTTGTCCAAGCGCCGGTTTTCCGGGTCCGCTTCGAACCACGCTTTTGAAAACACCGGCGTGCCACCCACCTGCGAGATCAAAGCCCGGCGCGGAATATCCGGGGCAAAATAGAATTTGACCCGGTGATCATCCAGTGCTTCGGCGCGGGGGATACGCTTGCGAACCGCATCTGCATATGACTTGAGCCCCTGATCCAGCAGCAGGTTATGGGAAAACACCACATCTTCGGCCGTCACCGGTGTACCGTCAGAAAACCGCGCCTCGGGGCGCATGTTGAAAATGACCCATTCCTGGCTTTCGGGATATTCCAGGCTTTCGGCCAGCAGCCCGTAGTAAGACGCAGGTTCATCATATGACGGAACCAGCAGGGATTCGTACTGATCAGCCGACCGCGCGCCGGCACGGCCTTGCCGCGTGAACGGGTTGAAACTGTCGAATGTGCCCTGCGCGGCATAGGACAGTTCGCCTCCATTTGGAGCGTCAGGATTCACATAATCGAAATGCGCAAAGCCTTCGGGATATTTCAGATCACCAAACTCCGAAAATCCGTGGCTTTTTATGATCTTCTCTTCCGCAAGCAGCGGAACGGTCATCAGAAGAAGAAGCCAGAACCCGACCACCAACGCATGTGTCCAGCGACTGAAATCCATTGCACGTGCCTGAACAGAAACTCTGTTGGATTTCATGTTGCTCATCCCCTGCTTCACCTGTTTCAATAACTTATATGCGCCAGCTAAATGGCCAGCGCTGTCAGGTTCAAGTTTAGATTGCGTGAACACTTTGTGAAGATGTTATGAGGCAAAAATAAAGCCGCTGCGTAGGGCAGCGGCTTTGAATTTGTTCATTCTGATCACTGGATCAGTTGCCGATGGTCTGCAAATAGGCAATCAGATCAGCGCGATCTTCAGGCTTTTTAAGGCCGGCAAAGCTCATGGATGTACCCGAGATATAGCTGCTGGGCTTGGCCAAGAAAGCATCCAGTGCTTCAGGCGTCCAGTTGCCACCGTGTGCCTGCATCGCAGCCGAATAGCCGGTGAACCCTTTCGCAGATGCCACAGGACGGTCCACAACTGCGTACAGATATGGGCCTGTGCCATTTGCGCCATCGTCCAGCTTGTGGCAGGCCGTGCACTTGCGGAACACCTTTGCGCCGTTATCGGGATCAGCGGCGGCCAGCAAGTCTTCGAAAACGACTTCTTCGGCATCGGCGCTTTCGCCTGCGCTTTCGGTTTCGATGATGTAAGAGGCCGTCTCACCATGGCCGTCCGCATGGTAAAGCACTTCGGCTGCCCATTTTGAAAGAAGCAGGACCAGGAAGGTGCCAAAAAGGCCTGCTGCGGCCTTGGTAACTGTCATCGTGTCGAACATTGATCACTTGTCCATTTCAGCTGTCTTTGGGGTGTCTAAGGCTTCCCCTTACAAGAGGCAAGGTATAGACACCGCGACTAAACGCCCAACCCTAAAACTTTTTGCACGGAATCGACCACATGACCAAACGAATTGCATTTCAGGGAGAACCCGGCGCCTACAGCCACGAGGCCTGCCGCAATGCGCGCCCCGAAATGGAGGCCCTGCCCTGTCGCACGTTCGAAGATGTGATCGAATCAGTGCGGACGGGCGAGGCGGACCTTGCCATGCTGCCGGTCGAAAACACGACTTATGGGCGGGTGGCGGACATTCACCGTCTGCTGCCACATAGCGGGCTTCACATTATCGATGAGGCGTTCGTCCGCGTACATATCAATCTGCTGGCAGTGCCAGGTGCCACCCTGGCTGACATCACCGAGGCACACTCGCATCTGGTATTGCTGCCGCAATGCGCGGGTTTTCTGAAAGAACACAACATACGCGGCCGAGTCAGCCCCGACAACGCCCGTGCCGCGCGTGAGGTCTCAGAACAGGGAGACCTGCATTCGGCGGCGCTGGCCAGCGAACTGGCAGGCGAAATCTATGGGTTGAACGTATTGGCCCGTCACATCGAGGACCAAGACAACAACACAACCCGTTTTCTGATCATGTCACGGGAAACGGACCTATCCCGGCGTGGTCCACATGGCATGATCACCAGCTTTGTCTTTCAGGTGCGCAACATCCCCGCCGCATTGTATAAAGCGCTGGGTGGGTTTGCCACCAACGGCATCAACATGACCAAGCTGGAAAGCTACATGGTCGATGGCTCATTCACCGCGACACAGTTTTACGCAGATATCGTAGGCCATCCCGATGACCACAATGTACAATTGGCGATGGAAGAATTGCAGCATTTTACCACCAATGTCGAAGTACTGGGTGTATACCCCGCAGCGCAACCGCGCGGTTGACCCGCACGACGGGTCACTTCGGTGAATATTTTTTCGACACAGCATCGGTGATCTCGGCTTCGCGTCGCAAGAAATGCCTACGCTTTCCTGCGCCCTTCCAACTTTGCGGCGCTCACGACCCGTGGCGATGACGCTCTTCCATTTCACGTGCAAATTCGCTGAGCCGCATCTGGAACCGGCGACGAAAGCGGGCTTGCCCCAGCTTCAGCGATTGAAGGAACAGCCGCGCTGGCAAAGACTTGGCAGCCAGCGACATTTCAACACTCATACGAGTGCGCCGCTGCGATAGGGCCAGAAATTCGACGAGTGTCATACCTTTCATGCCCTTGCTTGTCGCCTGGAACCGCATCAGCGATGGCGGGTCGCATTCGTCCATTTCAATCGCAATATGACGGGGCTTTCCACGCAGTTTAAACTGCGTCTCCCACCGGGTTCCCGGGACGACACCCATATGCCCTGTCAGACGCCGCACTTCGATCCCGCGGCGCATTGCCATGCGTTCGAACCGCTCGAAATCGGCGACCATTTCGAACACGGCATTGATCGGGGCTTCGATATCTTCGCGTGCTGTAAACTGCATGGCGGCTCGTGTTTTTCGTTCTTTACTCAGTATTTTGTCAGTCCAGCGTGTCCGCAAGCCAGTTTTGCAACAGGAAATGCGCGATGGCCCCTTTTCGCGCAGGCAGCAGCGTCGGATGCTCGCCCGCGAAGACCTGCATCATCTCGGGCTTACTGACCCATATCGCGTCTTCGATTTCGACCGGATCAATGGTGATCTCGCGCGATAGTGCTTCGCCGGCACAACCAAACATCAAAGACGCGGGAAATGGCCACGGCTGGCTGGAGAGGTAGCTGACCGCACCGACCGGCACACCTGCCTCTTCCATCACCTCACGCCGGACTGCCGCCTCAAGCGTTTCGCCGGGCTCGACAAAACCGGCCAGCAGCGAATACATCCCTTCGGGCCATCCCGGCGATCGCCCGATCAGAACCGAATCCCCATGGGTGATCAACATGATGACCACCGGATCGGTCCGCGGGAAATGTTGCGCGCCACAGACCGGGCAACTGCGCTGCCATCCGGCCTGCGATACCTCGCTGGGCGCGCCGCACCGCGCGCAGAACCTGTGCGTCTCATGCCAGCCGATAACCGCTTTGGCTGCTGCCGCCAATTCTGCCTCTCGGGCAGACAGCCGGGTCATAATCCGGCGCAGTTCAGCAAAGACATAGCCTTGGGGCAAGTCCGGGTGTTGCTGTTCTGACGGATCGACAAAGCCGCCAACCTGCGACATGTCCATCCCGTCGGGTGACCATTCCGATATATCCTGAGCGAACACCGGATCACCATCGGAAAGACCCAGAAACACCGGCTCTTCAATACTGCCACCCGGTCCATTCTTGACCAGATCGTGATCCATTGGCACGAGGCCCAGACGGTCCAGCGCCTCGCCCTGAACCAGCGGCTTGCCACGCCAGAGCAGAAGGCAGCGCGCCTGTGGATGGGCTTGGGCCTGCGCCAGTTTGTCAAGATCGCCCCGTATCTGCGCCGCGCGATCAAGGCCTGAACTGCCAAACGTCACAAGTTCCGCGTGTTTCATAATAAGTCCTTCGGGTAGTCGGCACGGGGGTGCCACGGCTGACCCCATGTTGCAATGGCAATTCTTGCACCGGAACACCCCAGGCTGCCGGATGATCGCAGACATACCTTACAAGTTGCACATATTATACTTTTTGGAGAATATGGCGCACATACAACATCCAGAAGTAGAAGCTTGACTCACTCCCCCCGACCACCGAACGCCCCGCTGAAGATACGGATTCTTGCAACCTCCGATCTTCACATGAACCTGTGCGGCTTTGACTATTACTCAGACACACCTGACCCGTCGATCGGTTTCACCCGCACGGCACACCTGATCCGTGATGCCCGGCAAGAAGCCGAGGCGCAGGGCGCCATGGTTCTGCTGTTTGACAACGGGGATTCGCTGCAAGGTACGCCGCTTGGGGAATGGGCGGTACAACCGGAAAACGCGCCTCATATCCTGATGCGTGCGTTTGGCGATCTTGGTTATGACGCCATTGGGCTGGGCAACCACGACTTCAGTTTCGGCTTGAATACGCTCGACCAAGTGATCGCGGCCTCAGGCTGCCCGGTGATTTGCAGCAATGCGCACCGGCTGGATGCGAGCCCGTCGTGGAAGGGACACACCATCGTCACCAAAACGGGTCTGTACAAGGATCAGCCAGTTTCGCTGAGAGTCGGTGTTTTTTCGGTTCTTCCGCCACAGACTGCGAAATGGGAAGCGCATAAGCTGGGGAAAATGGTTGTCATGGACGGGATTTTGGCATGCGCCGCAGAAAAGGTCGCGGATCTTAAAAGCCTGGGCTGTGATCTGATCATCGCCCTTGCGCATACAGGTATTGGCCCCACGAAAGGGGACTCCGACCTAGAAAATGCCATCATACCGCTGGCCGCCCTTGATGGGATTGATGCCTTGATCGCAGGACATTCGCACCTGACGTTGCCCGGAAAGGCACATGACGGTTTTGCGCATGTCGATGCGAAACAGGGGAAGGTACATGGAAAGCCGGTCGTGATGCCCGGAGCGGCCGGCGCAAATCTTGGGTTGGTTGATCTGGAATTGAACAGGTTTGAGGGCAGCGAATGGCGCGTGCGGTACAGCCATGTCGAACTGCGGTCGGTATGCCCTTCAAAATCCGGCGCGTCGCCCGCGCCCGTCGCAAAAGACCCGGTGTTGAGGCAACTTTTCGCCCCCGGTCACTTGGAAACCCGGCGACGCACCGCACAACATATCGGTCAGACCGATCGTCACCTGCACAGCTATTTCAGCTTTTGCGCCCCGGACAGGGGTCTTGTTCTGACGGCGGCTGCACAAGCGGCAGCGGTCAGGCCCTATTTGCAGACGACACCGTTTGCAGGTTTGCCGGTTCTGTCTGCGGCCGCGCCGTCCAAGGTCGGAGGACGCGCCGGTCCGCGATATTTCACTGACATACCAGCTGGTCAGATATGTGTGCGCCACGTGAACGATCTATGTATCTTTCCCAATGAATTGCGGGCCGTATTGGTTAACGGAAAACAGGTCACGGATTGGCTGGAAATGTCCGCGAGTGTTTTTAATCGCATTCAACCCGGCCAGCACGCCGATATGATCAACACAAACCGGGCCGGGTACAATTTTGACGTTCTGCAGGGTCTGACCTATCGGATCGACCTTTCGCAACCCGCACGTTTTGACTTGGCAGGGCATCTGATTTCCCCCTCTCACCGACGTATTCGAAACATTTGTTTTAAGGGGCAGCCATTGACCGCTGATCAGCGGTTTGTGGTTGCGTCGAACAATCATCGCGCCAATGGCGGTGGCCATTTCCGATTCATGGAAGCGGCAGAGCTCATAACCCTGCCACCCTTGCTTGTTCAACGCGCCCTGCAGGATTATCTAGCTGGCTCTTTGTCGCGCGACCCGCTCGAGGCTGCCCCCTACCCGTTTACCTTTGTGCCCGTGCAGGGTGCGACAAGCCTGCTTCGGACAAGTCCAAAAGCACAAGCTCATATCGCGGAACTGGATAGTTTTGACCCTCAAGTCATCGGAACCGATGATGAGGGTTTTTTGCTTATCCGATTGACGCTCTGACGGGTTGTGTTTCGCTAGAAGTTTGCCTATATCCCTGCGTGAGAGGTTGGCGCGGGCGAGCGCCTCGCCAACCTGGTCAGGTCCGGAAGGAAGCAGCCACAACGAGCCCCGCTTGGGTCGATGTCCAACCTCTCACTTCATCCTCGCCATTTCTCTGTGCGCGTCCGGCCTAGGCAATCAATCGCGGCCAGACTGCGGCGTTGCGACGGGCAAAAGCTCCGATATGTCCTACCTTGGGCAATCCAAGCTTAGCCGGAGACAATACATGCCGGCGCGCTTTGGGTCCGAAAAGACCGGCCAACCGCCAAACCGCCTTTGGCGGCACTACATCGTCATCGTCGAATGTAAAAAGATCCACGGATGTGTCTGGCGGCGCTTCGCGAGCGTCGGGCAGGGTCACCCCGATTTCGGGCAGATAGTTGCGCGGTGCGGTACTCCATCCGCGCCACTGCCAATACACTGACGCGGGCAAATCTGACCCGAAACCCAGCGCCTTGCCCGGTAAATAGCCCAGTGCTTTTACGGCCAATGGGGCATGACCGTACCAGAACAGCAAGGCAAGGCCGCGGTACGGCCACGGGTGATCCGACACTGTGACCAACCCGGAACAGACACAAATCATACGGTCAATCTGATCCAGATCGGATTGAATCGGCCCCAACATTCCACCGATGGAATGGCCAATGCTCCATTGCTGCGCATCGGGAAATCGCTTTCGCATTTCGGCGCGTGCTGCGGGCATATCTGTCAAAGCCCAGTCCGCCATCGTGGCCCGCGCCGCCTTTAGCGGACCGTTCCGCGAATGGCCAAAGTCGCTGTAATCATAGGTCAGGCAGGCCATGCCCTGCTCAGCAACCAGCCAGCGCGCAAAATGTTGGTAGTAGTCCCGAGGCACGCCGGTTGCCCCGTGAATGACGACGGCCGTTCGGGGCGTGTCTATCGGAAGATATAGCCGAGCCGACAATTCGGTTTCACCTGACGGAATCAGAAAATCTTCGGTCAGCACGGCTTGTTCGGTATCCAGCATCCTACCCTCTATCTGAACCAATCAGTTCACCGGATGTATCCGCATGGATTGCCGGGCCAAGTCAATCGGGTTTCAACATGACCCCACGTACCCTCACCAAACCAAGAGGTCGCTTGACTCAAGCCACACTGACCCGCTAGCGATGGGCTGATGGTTCTTGCCCCGGACCCCGGGGCGGGATGAAAAGGGAACACGGTGCGGTCCTGCCCGTGAAATCGGAACGGACCAAGGCCGAGACTGCCCCCGCAACTGTAAGCGGTGAGCAATGCCGAAACGCCACTGGCCGCAAGGTTGGGAAGGTCGGCAACGCGATGACCCGCAAGTCAGGAGACCTGCCATCGAAACAAAATCGAAACTCGGGCGGGGCGCCCGGACAGGTCATCAAGACGGTGTCACACCTGATCCATGCCCCGGTCCATGCGCGGAGGGCGCGGTATGATCTGGAAGACAAAGACACACCAATTCTCAGCAACCGTGTGTCAGAAAACCGGCAAACCCTGTCCGGCACTGGCGCAGATGGCGCGCTCGGTCGTGCGGGCGGTTGAGACCGCGGTCCCGGCGACGACCCCTGATTTTGAATTCGACGGCAACAGTGAGCTTTCCCATTGCCCGCAAGGCTGCGTCGCACGGTTCAGAGCGCAAAAAGACCTTATCCGTATTTATTGCGGGGCCACCGAAGATGCGCCTCTCGAAGTGCTGGAGACATTTGCGGACATGATGTTTGGCCCGGACACGGCCACGCGTCCGGCCGGAATGCTGACCACTCCGCCCTGCGCGATGCTGGAAGTCACGACCCTTGCGACAGACCCTGTCGTTACGATGGACCGGCAAATGGCGCTCTGACCTAGTGGCCTATCACGGGCCGGGCCGCCCATTGCATCTGGCTATCGGTTTCGACGGCGCATTTGCGCACAGCACGCAACCGTTTTAACGCGGTGTCCGGGCTCTCTCCGTGTTCGACCATGAGGCGCAGAACGATCATACCAGAGCGGCCGCAGCCTCCGCGGCAATGCACCAGCACCCGCCCCCCACAGGATAGGATACGCGACACTGTTGCGCCTATATCGGCCCAAGCCGTATCAATCGGCGGCGTCGGAGTGCCAAAATCTTCAATTGGCAAGTGCACCCACCTGACACCATTTGCACGCAGATCGTCCCCCAATCTGATCGCGCCTTCTTGCAGCATTTCATCCGTCGTAGTTACCGAGATCACAAGACCAGGCCGCCAATCGCGGATAGCAACGAAATCCCGTGCGTATCCATCGCCGCAGCCGGGCAGCGGCGACAAGGCAACAGTACCGTTTCCAACGTGAACTGGGTGGATGTCAAACCTGTGCACCGCGTCCCCTCTTTCATCTGTGCTTCTACGGTGCACAAACATTCTTGCAAACGAATTTTCATCCTAGGTGGCTGTGGACGCGGGGCGCGGGGGTCTCTACGCTGCGGTCCTGAACCGAATCCGACAGAGCAGACATGAACGACACGCCCAGCCCCGCCTATCAGGTTCTTGCCCGCAAATACCGCCCGGAAACTTTTGCTGACCTTGTGGGTCAGGACGCGATGGTGCGTACGCTGAAAAACGCGTTCGAGGCTGATCGGATCGCGCAAGCTTTTATCATGACCGGTATTCGCGGAACCGGAAAAACCACCACGGCGCGGATCATCGCCAAAGGCATGAACTGCATCGGTCCGGATGGTCAAGGCAAGCCGACAACCGAACCATGTGGTCAGTGCGAGCATTGCGTTGCCATCATGGAAGGCCGCCATGTCGACGTGATGGAAATGGACGCCGCCAGCCGAACTGGCGTGAACGATATTCGCGAGATCATCGACAGCGTCCGCTATCGCGCCGCCAGCGCACGCTACAAGATCTATATCATCGACGAAGTTCACATGCTTTCGACGAGTGCGTTCAACGCGCTGCTCAAAACGCTTGAGGAACCACCCGAGCATGTGAAGTTCATCTTCGCCACAACCGAAATTCGCAAGGTGCCAGTGACGGTCTTGTCGCGTTGCCAGCGATTTGATCTGCGCCGGATTGAGCCCGAAGACATGATCGGCCTGCTCAGCAAGATCGCGGCGGCCGAAAACGCTCAGATTGCGGATGACGCCCTGGCCCTTATTACGCGTGCTGCTGAAGGATCGGCGCGGGATGCAACCTCTTTGCTGGATCAGGCAATTTCACACGGGGCGGGTGAAACCAGTGCAGACCAGGTGCGCGCTATGCTGGGCCTGGCCGATCGTGGGCGCGTGCTGGACCTGATGGACATGATCTTGCGTGGTGATGCGGCGGCGGCGCTGACCGAATTGGGGGCGCAATATGCCGAAGGCGCAGATCCTCTGGCCGTGCTGCGCGATCTTGCGGAAATCACCCACTGGGTGTCCGTGGTTAAGATCACGCCGGACGCAGCGGAAGACCCGACAGTCTCACCGGACGAGCGCGCGCGCGGTCAACAAATGGCCGAGGCACTGCCAATGCGCGTCCTGACCCGGATGTGGCAGATGCTGCTGAAAGCGCTTGAAGAGGTCTCGGCTGCGCCAAACGCCATGATGGCGGCTGAGATGGCCGTGATCCGTCTGACCCATGTGGCTGACCTGCCCAGCCCCGAAGAACTGATCAAGCGCTTGCAGGATGCGCCACCTCCGCCGCCCAATGGTGGACCCGGCGGTGGAGCGGCTGCGCCGTCGCAACCTGCCGCGCACACTCGGACGCCGGTGGCATCGTCCTACACAAGCCCAATGCGCGGAGGGGCCGGCGCACCAAGCGCCGCTTTGGCGCAGGACGCGCAAACCGCACTGGCACGTTACCCGACCTTTGATCACGTGGTCGATCTGATCCGCGCCAACCGCGATGGCGTCCTGCTGGACGAGGTCAAACGCGCGTTGAGGCTGGTCGCCTACCAGCCCGGACGCATCGAATTCCAGCCGACCGAACGTGCCTCTCCGCAATTGGCGCAGCGTTTAGGGACAGCCCTGCAACGGTGGACAGGCAATCGCTGGGCGGTCACGGTCGTCAACGAAGGCGGTGGGGAGACGATCTACGAAAAGGAAAACGCGGCAGAGGAAGCGTTGAAAGCCGAGGCGCGTGCACATCCTTTGGTGCAGGCTGTTTTGGCCCAATTCCCCAAGGCGCGGATCAAAAGCATCGAAACACCGGAACAGCGCAAGGCCAAGGTCGAAACCGAAGCGCTGCCCGAGGTCGAAGACGAGTGGGACCCGTTTGAAGAAGACTAGGCATACCCGGACCCGACGGGAAGAAAGGTTTTGCAAAAGACCGTGACGACGGGCGGGAGCCTCTGTGCCCTTGTGCGGCGCGGATGCCGCCCGTATTTAAGCGACAAACCGATTTGTAGGAGAAAAGCGATGCTCAAAGGACTCGGCGGTCTTGGCGACATGGCCAAGATGATGAAATCCGCCCAGGATTTGCAGACAAAGATGGCAGAAATGCAGGAAGAGCTGAACACCATCACGGTTGTCGGCGAATCCGGTGCTGGGCTAGTCAAGGCCACAGCCACTGCGAAGGGTGAGTTAAAGGGTCTGGACATCGATCCGTCGATCTTCAACGGCGACGAAAAAGAAGTCGTCGAAGACCTGATCCTTGCCGCCATCAAGGACGCGCAGACCAAAGCTGCTGAGCGCGCGCAGGCTGAAATGGCCAAGCTGACTGAAAGCATGGGCCTGCCCGCAGACATCAAGCTGCCGTTCTGATAGACACTCCTGACGGATTATCGGCCGGGCACCCTGCCCGGCCCATTTGCAGGAGCACGCGCCGTGAGTTCGAACAGCGACATCGACAACCTGATCGACCTGATGGCCAAGCTGCCGGGCCTCGGCCCCCGCTCGGCCCGTCGCGCGGTGCTGCACCTGATCCGCAAACGTGCCCTGCTGCTGACCCCGCTGTCCGACGCGATGCAGCAGGTCGCAGCCACCGCGCGTGAGTGCCTGAACTGCGGCAATATCGGCACCACCGATATCTGTGACATCTGCGACAGCGAGGCTCGCGCGACCGGAGAGCTGTGCGTGGTCGAGGATGTCGCCGACCTCTGGGCGATGGAGCGCGCGGGCGTGTTCAAAGGCCGCTATCACGTTCTGGGCGGAACCCTGTCCGCTTTGGACGGCGTCGGCCCGGACGATCTCCGAATCCCCCGCCTTAAAGATCGGGTCACGGCCGAAGGGATCACCGAGGTCATCCTGGCCCTGAACGCCACCATCGACGGTCAGACCACCGCCCACTACATCGCGGATCAGTTAGAGGGGCAGGTCCGCCTGACCTCACTGGCGCAGGGTGTGCCGATTGGAGGTGAGCTGGACTATCTGGATGACGGGACGATTACAGCGGCGCTCAGGGCGCGGAAGGAACTTTAGGCTAAGACACGCAACGCTTTCGAGTTCTTTATAGAGTTTACTTCAAAGCCATTCATCAATTAGCATCTTTATGTGTTACTCAAGTCAATCGAAGTAGCCATTCAGATGTTAAAAAAATTACTGGACGCTTTATTCGGCTTGTCGAACCAAAGAGCGAGCGCCGCACATTTCGAGCCTCGAACTCCTAAAGCCATTAAACGGGACTATTCGCGCGTTTCCGAACCAGCCGCTGTTTCGAAACTGCCAACAGCCAGAACCATAAAGGGTATGTGCTACGTCATAGATGGTGATACAATCGTGATCAGCGGAACCAAGATTAGGATCGCAGGGATCGACGCGCCCGAGCTAGAACATCCGTGGGGCAAAAAATCAAAATTTGCTCTGATCAGCATGTGTAAAGGCACGCTTGTCACTGCTTTCATTAGAGAAGAGATTTCTTATGACAGGATCGTCGCAAAGTGCCTGCTTCCAGACGGCACGGACGTTGCCGCAGAGCTCGTGAAGCAAGGGCTTGCGCTAGACTGGCCAATATTCTCAGGTGGTGAATATACCCATCTGGAACCACATGACGCGCGGAAAAGACTATGGCGTGCTGCTGCGCGTCAAAAAGGCCACATGAACGCTTTTCGATCTGAAGTGAAGCCGAGACGAAATCAAGACTAAAGCCAAGTCATGCTATGAACCGCTATTGGAGGAATTCGAATGTCTAAAATTTGGACCACCCAATGACCCGCCTATTCGCCCTCATCTTCGCCGCCTTCACTGCAACCGCCGCCCTGTCTCAAGAACTCATCGACAAGGGATTTGTCGAAGGCTGGAACATCATGATGGACCCCGCGCTTGGCAATGGGTGCTTGATCCAGACAGTTTATCAGGACCTTTCGGTGGTGCGTATCGGCTATGACGCGCTGGACAATCGCGGGTATTTCGCCGTTTACAACAAGGCTTGGGGCGATATCGAGCACGGCGAAAGCTATCCGATCCGGTTCGAACTGGACAGTAAGAGCTATGCCGCTACTGCCATTGGATTTAATCAGGGCCGTGTGCCCGGCGCGACCGTGTTCTTCACCGACCGACGTTTCGTCGACGTCATTGCGCAGAACAGGACGATGACCGTTTACAACTCCACAGGTGACGTGGTGATGGCGATTGACCTCAAGGGCACCGCCAAGGCGTTGGATTACGCTCGCGAATGCCAAACCCGAACGCTTTAACGAATCGGATCGAACAGCGCGTCTTTGGCTGCGCAATCCTTGATCACGTCGCGGCCACAAGGCACAGGCTCAAGGTCGCGCGATAGGCACAGCCTGACCTCTTCGATATAGCCTTGTTTGCAGGTGACGGTGATCATGTCGCGCTCCAGCGCGGGATTGGCTTTCAGAAACGCCTCTTCCACCACTGAAGCAGGCAGCTTGACCGACGAATCCAGCTGACGGAAAACCTCAGGGCGTTCGACCTGCGCATAAGCCTTTCGCGACAACTCAAAGTAATCCGCTGCGGACAGGCCCGAACAGGTGCCATGTTTCTTCCACTGGTGCCATGAAAGACCCGGCGAGCCCTGAATATCCGCCATTTCGCGCGTCATCGCACGCGACGGGGGCGCCTCGGGCGTGCGGCAGAAGGCAGGCCAACCCTGGTGATATTGCGGCCAAAGACCGTGCAGAATCCAGCCGTGGTCGTGCCGCGCATCGCATTGGTCTGACCCGCGCGCATCGCCTTCGCGCGCGCACCAGTTGGGCGACCAGCTGAGCGACAGAACGTAGTAGTCAAACTCTCCCGCCTTTTCGCCTTCGGCAAGCACAGTTACAGTGCCAAACACCCACAGAACCAGTCCTAGAATAGGCCGCAGCATTCGCCTCTTTCCTTCTTGCCCTGCCGCGACTATATAGACCCGAAGTTCCCCGACAACGGAAACCTGCCCCAAGATCACGGGGCCGCCGAATTCCGGCGACGGGACAGATGTATTTATAGGAGACGGGCTGATGGCAAAACCGCTTATGGCCAAGGCAACAGCCGTATGGCTGGTGGACAATACAACGATCAGCTTCAAGCAGATCGCTGATTTTGTAGGAATGCACGAGCTTGAAGTGCAGGGTATCGCCGATGGCGATGTGGCCGCTGGCGTGAAAGGGTTCGACCCGATTGCCAACAACCAGCTGACCCAGGATGAGATCGACGCCGCGCAGAACAATCCGCTGCACAAGCTGAAGCTCAAGTTCAACCCGGCCGCCTCGGGCGAGGAAAAGCGCCGCGGCCCGCGGTATACGCCGCTGTCGAAACGTCAGGACCGCCCGAACTCGATCCTGTGGCTGGTCAAGTTCCACCCCGAACTCAGCGACGGTCAGATCGCAAAGCTGGTTGGCACCACCAAACCGACCATCCAGTCGATCCGTGAGCGTACGCACTGGAACATCGCCAACATGCAGCCCATCGACCCGGTTGCATTGGGTCTGTGTAAACAGTCCGAGCTGGATGCGATCGTTCAGAAAGCCGCCGCCAAGAAAGCTGCCGAAGGTGGCGTCATGAGCGATGACGAGCGCCGCAAGCTGGTTTCGACCGAGCAGTCGTTGGAAATGGACGCCGCGCCGAAGATTCCGACAGCCATCGAAGGGCTGGAAACGTTCTCGCTGTCCGACGAACCTGCGGAAGAAAAAGAGGACGAGCCGATCCTCGACGCCGACAGCTTCTTCAATCTGCCAAAAGGCGGAGCCGAGGAAGAAGACGAAGACGATCAGCGCGCCTGATGCTCAGAAAGCCCCGGCCCGTAAAGGCTGGGGTGTTTTCGTGGGGAACCCATGCTGACCATCCTGTCCAAGATCTTTGGCCCGCACCGCGCTGTATCAATCTATGCGTTTCTGAAAACCTGGGGTTTGCTGGTGTTGGCGGTCATCGGCACCATCTCGATTGCAACGGCGCTTTTGGTGCTGAATGACGATGGCACGCATGAACATGAGGCGTATCTGACCGTTCCGGTTCTTTCAGCGACGCCTGTGAATGGGGATCTGAAATTCGGTGTCATTGCCTCCGTTCAGCTTCCAGATGGCTCGGCCATCTCGATCAACGAACCCAAAGAGCATATTGCACGAACCGTTGGTACCACTGCATGCGTGGAAAAACGCGTGTTCGTCGAAAGCGGAGAACCACGGTACCGCTTTAAACAGCCGAGCCTCTGCGAGGCCAACCAATAAGCAAAACCGCCCGGAGGCATCTCCGGGCGGTTTTTCCTTTAGATCATCTGGAAAAGAATACCGGCAATGATCGCCCCGGTGACACCCAGACCCAGATAGGTTGCAAAGACCTTGGGTTTGACCAACGACCAGACTGCGGCCATGGCCGGGATCGAGCTGACGGCACCTGCGATCATGAATGACATTGCTGCACCTGCGCTCATCCCCTGTTCTGTTAGACCGGCCAAGAGTGGCGGCGCAACGTATGAGTTCAGATAGGCGGGCATCCCGACCAGCGCGGCGATTACAATGGGCATGACCCCTTCGCCGCCCACCACGTTGGCAATCATGTCAGCCGGAACGTAGTTGACCAGCAACGCCTCGAGCACATAGGCCAAGGCCAGCCATTTCAGCAGGAACAGACCGTTATGCACGAACTCAGCGCGGAACCGCTGACGACGGTCGGGTTCTTGCCAGAACCTCCAAACCGGTTTGTCATCCTGCTTGGGCCCACACCCGCAGCAGCTAGCCGGTTTATACTCGCGCAGAGGCGCGGAAAAAGCGCCCGATCGCATCAGGCCGCGCACGACGAAGCCGCCGAACAAACCCAGCGCGACCGCCGCGACGGCTTTACCGATCGCAAAGGGCCATCCAAGAGCGCCCGCAGTGATCAGCAATGTCGGCGGGTCAATCAAGGGTGAGCTAAGCCAAAACGCCATCACGGCAGAAAGCGGCGCACCCAGCGCCAGCAGACCAGCGATGAACGGAATGACCTCGCAGGAACAGAACGGGGCCAATCCACCAAAGACGGCGGCAAGGAAAATCATCCGAGTCTCGCGCCCCTCAAACGCCCGCGCGACCATGACCTCGGCCCCTGTTGCCTTGAGATAGGACAGCAGCAGAACAGCAAACAGTATGTACTGGCCGGTATGGGCCAATGCCTTGCCGGCAAAGGTAACGACCTCAATCCAGTTGCCGGGGTCCAAAAGCGCGACGGCTATCAGGATCGCGACGATCAGCGCCCATGGGGTTTTGATCAGTTCAAGCGCCTTTACAGGCACTTTGGGGTTTTGCGTCAATTCAGCCATCGTTCGCGGCCTTTCCCACTTCGTCCGCGCAGCATTCCGCAAGGATGAACTGCGCCAGATTTCTCAGCTCGTCATAGCAGGCCCGATTGATCGTGCTGCGCCCGGCCTTCTCTTGTTCGACCACCCCACCAGCGGCCAGAAACCGGAGGTGATGCGCCAGTGTCGACGGCGCGATTCCCGTCCGTTCCTGTATTTCACCAACTGTCAGCCCAGCCTGCCCAGCCCGGACCAGAGTCCTTAGAACCTTCAACCGGGCCTCTGATCCCATGGCCGAAAATCCTGCTGCCGCGGTTTCCCACATTCGCTTACTCCATTAAACTAGTTTTCTAGTTATTTAATGTAATCGAATTTCTCAGTCAATCACCTGACGCAGGATTTATCGAAAGGGCATAAGTCCAGATTGCCCACCCCGTAAGTCCAAACTATAAAGGCTCATGGCAATATCGGTCGATACATTCTTTCTTGAGCTCAACGGGCAAGGCACTCTGCAAGCCCAAATCCAGCAGATGATTGCCGAGGGCATTCTGTCCGGGCGTTTTCACGTCGGTGAAAAGCTACCTTCGTCGCGCAAACTGGCCGCCCATCTGGGGGTAAGTCGCATCACGGTGACGCTGGCATATACGGAATTGCTTGCCAATGACTACCTCACGGCAAAAGGGCGGTCGGGGTATTTTGTTTCGCAGAACGCACCGGTACCGCCCAAATACACGCCTGTCCAGCGCGGGACGGAAACAGTTGACTGGGACGCTGCCCTTGCCCGTCGATTTTCGGGCGGGGATGTGCTTGCGAAACCGGCCGACTGGCGCAGCTATCGCTATCCCTTCATCTACGGTCAGGCCGACCAGTCGCTGTTCGACCACGCCAACTGGCGCCTGTGCGCCGTGCGTGCGCTTGGGCACAAAGAGTTCGATACCCTGACCGCCGACTATGTCGATCAGGATGATCCCCTGCTGGTTGAGTTCATCGCCCGCCACACCTTGCCCCGCCGCGGCATAGCCGCCCGCCCCGAAGAGATTCTGATCACCATGGGGGCGCAGAATGCGCTATGGCTGGCCTCTCGAATCTTGCTGAGCCGCAATCGGACTGCCGTGATCGAAGATCCCTGCTATTATGCCCTCCGCAGTCTGTTAGACCCTTGGGATTGCATCGTGACCGCCCTGCCCGTTGACCGAGATGGATTGCCGCCTGATGCTTTGCCAGACAGCACCGATGTCATTTTCACGACCCCCAGCCATCAATGCCCCACAACCGCAACAATGCCCGTTGACCGCCGGACCAAGCTGCTGGAGCGCGCACGGGACCTGGATGCAATCGTGGTCGAAGACGATTATGAATTCGAGATGGCCTTTCTGGGTGCCCCTTCTCCTGCGCTGAAGTCGATGGACCGGGATGGCCGCGTGATCTATGTTGGCAGCTTTTCGAAATCAATCTTTCCCGGATTGCGCTTGGGATACATGGTCGGGTCCGAACCGTTCATCCGCGAAGCGCGCGCGCTGCGTTCCCTGGTGCTGCGTCACCCGCCGGGCCATATTCAGCGCACAACAGCCTATTTCCTGTCGTTGGGCCACTACGACGCGCAAATCAGGCGCATGTCTAAGGCGCTGGCACAGCGGCGCGAGGCATTGGACACAGCAATAGAGGAACACGGTCTGACCGTCGCCGGACGGGGGATCATGGGCGGCTCGTCCCTGTGGATGTCAGTGCCTGACCATGTCGACACAACGCAATTGGCCCATACCCTGCAGGGCCAGAGTGTCCATATAGAACCCGGGGCGTCTTTCTTTGCTGGGTTGGACAAACCAAAGAATTTCTACCGCCTTGGCTATTCCTCAATCCGGCAGGATCGGATCGATCCGGGCGTCAAGCTGATCGCTGATGCCATACGCGCAAGCTAACACCAGACTGGACCTAATCCGCCACCCGTTCTGGCCCTAACGCAGCTCCTTCCCTTACGCCAAAACCGTAGGCAAAGGCAGCGCAAACCGCCCCGCCGTTCCACTTATTCTCGGAGATCGCTCAGATGAAGATGACCACAGAAGAAGCCTTTGTGAAGGTTTTGCAGATGCACGGTATCGAGCACGCCTTTGGCATCATCGGCTCGGCCATGATGCCGATATCGGACCTGTTCCCGAAGGCCGGCATCATGTTCTGGGATTGCGCGCACGAAGGCAGCGCCGGAATGATGGCCGACGGTTACACCCGCGCGACCGGCAAGATGTCGATGATGATCGCGCAGAATGGCCCCGGCATCACCAACTTCGTGACGGCCGTGAAAACCGCGTACTGGAACCACACCCCGCTGTTGCTGGTCACCCCGCAGGCGGCGAACAAGACTATCGGACAAGGTGGCTTCCAGGAAGTCGAGCAGATGAAGTTGTTCGAAGACATGGTTGCCTATCAGGAAGAGGTCCGCGATCCGACCCGCGTCTGCGAGGTTCTGAACCGCGTGATCATGCAGGCCAAACGTGCAAGTGCCCCGGCCCAGTTGAATATACCGCGTGACATGTGGACTCAGGTCATCGATGTCGAACTGCCTGCCATTGTCGAGTTCGAACGCCCCTCGGGCGGTGAGACCGCCGTTGCGCAAGCCGCCGAACTGCTGTCGAACGCCAAGAACCCCGTCATCCTGAACGGAGCGGGCGTGGTTCTGTCCGAAGGCGGGATCGAGGCATCAAAAGCTTTGGCCGAGCGTCTGGACGCACCGGTCTGCGTTGGCTACCAGCACAACGACGCGTTCCCCGGCTCGCACCCTCTGTTTGCTGGACCACTGGGCTATAACGGCTCGAAGGCCGGGATGGAGCTGATTAGCGAAGCCGATGTGGTTCTGTGTTTGGGCACCCGTTTGAACCCGTTCTCAACTCTGCCTGGATACGGCATGGAATATTGGCCAGCCGATGCCAAGATCATTCAGGTTGACATCAACCCCGATCGTATCGGCCTGACCAAGAAGGTCACGGTCGGTATTATCGGGGACGCGGCCAAAGTGGCCAAGGGCATTCTGGCCCAGCTCAGCGACACCGCCGGTGATGAAGGCCGCGCGGACCGCAAGGCAAAGATCGCGCAGAAGAAATCTGCCTGGGCTCAGCAGCTTTCCAGCATGGATCACGAAGACGACGACCCCGGCACCACCTGGAATGAACGCGCCCGCGCGGCCAAGCCCGACTGGATGAGCCCCCGCATGGCATGGCGCGCAATACAGGCGGCCCTGCCGAAAGAGGCCATCATAAGCTCGGACATCGGCAACAACTGCGCCATCGGCAACGCCTATCCATCCTTTGATGACGGCCGGAAGTACCTTGCGCCCGGCCTGTTCGGCCCCTGCGGTTACGGCTTGCCCGCCATCGTCGGTGCCAAGATCGGCTGTCCGGATGTGCCGGTCGTGGGCTTTGCCGGTGACGGCGCGTTTGGCATCGCTGTAAACGAACTGACCGCCATCGGCCGCGAGGAATGGCCCGCCGTGACACAGGTGGTTTTCCGCAACTACCAATGGGGCGCGGAAAAGCGCAACTCGACCCTCTGGTTCGACGACAACTTCGTGGGAACCGAGCTGGACACCAAGGTATCCTATGCCGGCATCGCGCAGGCCTGTGGCCTCAAGGGTGTCGTCGCCCGCACCATGGACGAAATGACCGCAGCGCTGAAACAGGCGATCGAAGATCAGAAGAATGGCACGACAACCCTAATTGAAGTCATGATCAATCAGGAATTGGGTGAGCCGTTCCGCCGCGACGCGATGAAAAAGCCAGTTGCAGTCGCCGGAGTCGACGCGGCAGATATGGCACCGCAACATTGAACGGTCAGGCAAGCCTATGCTTGCCTGCTTCCACAACAGGAGCCTTTGATTGACCGAAACCGGACCTATGCACAAACTGACGTGCCGGGATCTATGATCCTTGTCGTCAATGCAGGATCGTCCTCGATCAAGGTTGAGCTTTTCAAGCTTGACCTTACCTCGGCCCTGTCCGCTGCGGTTACGGAAATCGGCGGTGCCGCGCGGCTGAAACTTGGCGACATCACCGCCAGTGTCGAAGCACCCGACCACGCGGTAGCTCTGACTAAAGTGTTAGAGGCGTTGGAGGAGCAAGGTATCAGCCTGTCAGACCTCAGCGCAGCCGGTCACCGCGTGGTCCATGGCGGCACCGAACTGACGCAGCCAACACGGCTGACGCAAACCGTGCTGGATCAGATCGCCGCCTGCATTCCATTGGCCCCGCTGCACAACCCCCACAACCTGACGGCCATCCAAAGTCTGGCGAACAAAATGCCCGACCTGCGGCAGTTCGCATGTTTCGACACGGCCTTTCACGCCAGCAACCCTACCGTCGCGACGACATACGCCCTGCCCGAACAAGCCCGCTCGCTCGGCTTGCGACGCAGTGGGTTTCATGGGCTCAGCTATGCGGCACTGGTTGAACACTTTGGTGATGCGTTGCCGTCGCGTTTACTTGCATTCCACTTGGGAAACGGGGCCAGCCTGTGCGCCATTCTCAATGGGAAAAGCATGGCAACCAGTATGGGCTATTCCCCGCTGGACGGGTTAACAATGGGCACCCGCAGCGGCGCCATTGATGGCATGGCGGTTTTGCGGCTGGTTCAGGAATATGGGCTGGAACAGACCGACAAGATACTCAACACGCAAAGTGGGTTGAGGGGGCTGGCCGGTACAAATGACATGGCCGAACTTCTAAGCCGCGACGACGACGCGGCACGCTTTGCGGTTGATCACTTCTGTTACTGGGCCGCACGCCACGCCGGAAGCGCAATTGTCGCGATGGGCGGGCTGGATGCGGTCGCTTTCACCGGGGGCATCGGTGAAAATGCGGAACTCATCCGACACAACATCATGCAACACCTGTCCTTTTTTGGGCAGGTCCCCAATCATGTTGTGCCCGCCGATGAAGAAAAGCAGATTGCACGCGATACGCTGCGCCTGTTGAATGCAGAGGCACCGCAACGGGACACACACCGGAGAGCCAGCACGTGAGCCAGCAACCAGACCTTGATCTTTCGCCGAAAGTCTCTGACGAAGTTCGGCAGACCACCTGCTACATGTGCGCCTGCCGCTGCGGGATAAACGTGCATATGAAAGACGGTAAAGTCGCCTATATCGAGGGCAACCGCGACCACCCGGTGAACAAAGGCGTTCTGTGCGCTAAGGGTAGCGCAGGGATCATGCAGGTCAACGCACCGTCGCGCTTGCGCAAACCACTGCGGCGCGTCGGTCCGCGTGGATCAGGTGAGTTCCGCGAAATCGAGTGGGACGAAGCGATCAGCACCGCAGTCGGTTGGCTGAACGAGTTGCACGAGACTGCTCCGCAAAAGCTGGCGTTCTTTACGGGGCGGGATCAGAGCCAAAGCTTCACGTCCTTCTGGGCACAGAATTTCGGCACGCCGAACTACGCGGCGCATGGCGGGTTCTGCTCGGTCAACATGGCGGCGGGCGGTATCTATACTATGGGCGGCGCGTTTTGGGAATTTGGCCAACCGGATTGGGATCACACCAAGCTGTTCATGCTGTTCGGCGTGGCCGAGGACCATGACAGCAACCCGATTAAGATGGGTATTGGCAAGATCAAGGCGCGCGGCGCGCGGGTGATTGGGGTAAATCCGATCCGGTCGGGCTATAACGCCGTTGCTGATGACTGGGTCGGGATCACGCCGGGCACCGATGGGTTGTTCATCCTGTCGCTGATCTACGTCCTGATGAAGGCAGGTAAGATCGATCTGGACTACCTCAGCCGCTACACCAACGCGCCAGTTCTGGTGAATACTACCGAGGGGCCTGAGAAGGGCCTGTTCCTGCGCAACGCCGACGGCAAGCCTTTGGTCATCGACCGCACCACCGGTAAGCCGGCCGCTTTCGACAAACCGGGCGTCCGGCCCGATCTGTCGGCGACCTACGAAAAGGACGGCATCACCCACCGCCCGGTCTTCCACCTGATGGCCGAGAAGTACCTGACCGACGACCACGCGCCCGAAGCCGTGGCCGAACGCTGCGGCATTTCCGCCAAGCGCATTCGCGCCATCGCAGCCGAGATAGCCCGCGTCGCCTTTGACGAGGCCATCGAGCTGGACCACGAATGGACCGATTTCCGGGGCGAGAGACATGCGAAGATGATCGGCCGCCCGGTCAGCTTTCACGCCATGCGTGGCATCTCGGCCCATGCCAACGGCTTCCAGACGTGCCGCGCCCTGCACGTGTTGCAAATCCTGCTGGGGACGGTCGAGGTTCCAGGCGGATTCCGCTTTAAACCGCCCTATCCGAAACCGGTCGAGGCACACCCCACCCCGCATGGCGATCGCCGACCGGGACGCCCATTAGAGGGCCCGCACCTCGGCTTTCCACGCGGCCCCGAGGATTTGCTGCTCAACGAGGACGGCACCGCCCAGCGCATTGATAAGGCGTTTACCTGGGAAAACCCGATGTCGGCCCACGGCCTGATGCATATGGTGATCTCGAACGCCGCGGCAGGAGATCCGTACAAAATCGACACGCTGTTCATGTACATGGCGAACATGTCGTGGAACTCCTCCATGAACACCAAGGGCGTGATGGAGATGCTGACCACCCGAAACGAGGATGGAAAATATGTTATCCCACGCATAATCTATTCTGATGCATATTCCTCGGAAATGGTTGCCTATGCGGACCTGATCCTGCCTGACACGACCTATCTGGAACGTCACGACTGTATCTCGTTGCTGGATCGTCCGATCTGCGAGGCCGACGCCGCAGCCGACGCGATCCGCTGGCCCGTCGTAGAACCCGACCGAGACGTACGTGGTTTTCAGTCGGTGCTGATCGAACTGGCCAACCGCATGAGCCTGCCCGGTTTCACCAACGCGGACGGTACACCCAAGTGGAAGGACTACGCCGATTACATCGTCAACCACGAGCGTAAACCGGGTATCGGACCTTTGGCCGGGTTTCGCGGCAACGGTGACAAGGTCGGGCGTGGTGAGGTCAACCCAGACCAGCTAAACCGCTACATCGAAAACGGCGGCTTCTTCGTCTCGCATATCCCGAAAGGTGCGGATTACTACAAACCCTGGAACACGGCCTATCAGGACTGGGCAGTGGGTATGGGGCTGTATGACAGCCCCCAGCCTTACCTGTTTCAGCTCTACTCGGAACCTATGCGCAAGTTTCAACTGGCCGCCGAGGGGTATGGCGACTGCCAACCCCCCGATCATCTGCGCCAACGGGTTCAACACGCAATGGACCCGCTGCCCATCTGGTATGAAACCGATCAGCAGGGCAACGAAGGCTTTACGGTTAACGCCCTGACCCAGCGACCAATGGCTATGTATCACAGTTGGGGCACTCAGAACGCATGGCTGCGCCAGTTGCATGGCCGCAACCCGCTATACGTACCAACCAAGCTGATGCGCGAACACGGGCTGAAGGATGGCGACTGGGCCAAGGTTACGTCCCCGCACGGAGAGATCACAGTACCCGTCATGGAAATGGCCGCTTTGAACGAGAACACCGTTTGGACATGGAACGCCATCGGCAAACGCAAAGGCGCGTGGGCATTGCAAGAGGATGCACCGGAAGCCACCAAAGGCTTTTTGCTGAACCACCTAATTCACGAATTGCTGCCACCAAAAGGGGATGGGATGCGATGGGCCAATTCTGACCCGGTGACCGGTCAGGCCGCGTGGTTCGACCTGAAAGTCAAAATCGAAAAAGCCGAAGCCCCCAGCGATGCCGAAAGCCAGCCCGAATTTGCCCCTATAAAATCCCCAGTAGGCACCGGTCCGAAAGATCTTGCATGGAAGGTTGGCAAATGACCCGGATCCGCCCTTCATCTGGCCAAAAATATCCCGGGGGTGAATTGAGCCGCAGGCTCAAGAGGGGGCTGGCCCCCTCCCCCGCCTACCACAGCCGAGGTTCCCTGATATGACCCAGCTTCCCGAATCCACCAACCGTAAAATGGGACTGGTCATCGACCTTGACACTTGCGTCGGCTGCCATGCCTGCGTCATCTCATGCAAAGGCTGGAATACCGAGAACTACGGCGCGCCGCTGTCCGATCAGGATGCATATGGGGCAAACCCATCGGGTACTTTCCTGAACCGTGTGCACTCATACGAGGTGCAGCCAAAAGACGGACCTGCCCAGCTTATCCATTTCCCCAAATCCTGCCTGCATTGCGAGGACGCGCCATGCGTGACTGTCTGCCCTACCGGCGCCAGCTACAAGCGCGTTGAAGACGGCATTGTCCTCGTGAATGAAAGCGACTGCATCGGCTGTGGCCTTTGCGCGTGGTCCTGCCCGTATGGAGCGCGCGAAATGGACATGGCCGAAGGGGTGATGAAGAAATGCACGCTGTGTGTTGACCGCATCTACAACGAAAACCTGCCGGAAGTAGACCGCGTGCCTTCCTGTGTGCGCACTTGCCCGGCCGGTGCCCGCCATTTCGGCGACCTTGGTGATCCCGACAGCGACGTCAGCAAACTGGTGGCCGAACGCGAAGGCATGGACCTGATGCCGGAAATGGGCACCAAACCCGTCAACAAATACCTGCCACCGCGGCCAAAAGATCAGATCGAGGACCAGATCGACATTCTGGCCCCGCTTCTGGCCCCCGTCGCCGACGAGCCCAAGGGCTTTCTGGGCTGGCTGGACAAGACATTGGAGAAGCTCTGATGCACCCGGCCCCTTCCGTCATCCTATTTACCACCTTGTCTGGTCTCGGCTTTGGACTGCTGTTTTTCCTGGGCCTCGGCATGCCGGACGTCACGGGCTGGGTGGCTTTCGTTTTCTACCTGATCGCCTATGGGCTCTCCGTCTGCGGCCTTCTGGCTTCGACATTTCATCTGGGTCATCCCGAACGCGCATGGAAAGCGTTCACGCAGTGGCGATCAAGCTGGCTCAGCCGCGAAGGCTGGTGCGCCGTCATTGCGCTGCTGGTTATGGGGCTTTACGCGATCGGCGCCGTATTCTTCGGGCAGCGCTGGGGCGGTCTTGGCGTCCTCGGCGCGGCGTTTTCACTGGCGACGGTTTTTACAACCTCGATGATCTATACCCAGCTAAAGACGATCCCGAGGTGGAACATGAACCTGACGCCGGCCATGTTCCTAAGCTTCAGCCTTGCCGGAGGAGCCCTCTTGGCAGGGCAAATCACTCTGGCCATACCGCTTTTGTCGATCGCTGCTGCGGTTCAGGTGCTATATTGGCGGAAGGGAGACAATGCGCTAAAGCAGTCCGGCACCGATCTGGGAACTGCTACCGGGCTTGGTTCGCGCGGCAATGTCCGTGCATTCGAGCCACCACATACAGGCACGAATTACTTACTTCGCGAATTCGTTTACGTGGTCGGTCGCAAACATGCCGAAAAACTGCGCTTGATAGCGTTCAGCCTGGCTTTCGGTCTTCCGCTGCTTTTAATCGTGCCGCCGGTTGAAAGCACCGCAGTAAAACACGTTTTGGCCCTTCTGGCTGTCCTTTCACATCTTGCCGGGGTCGCCACGTCTCGGTGGTTGTTCTTTGCGCAGGCCGAGCATGTGGTCGGGTTGTACTATGGCAAACGCTGACCGGAAAAGATCTTATGGGATTTTTTTCTCTGACCCTGTCACAAACCCGGTGCCACGCATGTCCTGTTTTTGTTAACTTCAAAAGCAGGAGAATACGATGTCCCCTCGGATCAATCACTTTGCCGTCGCCCCCAACTTGCTTCAACCCATGCTCGATATGGAAGAACGCCTGAGCGCATCCGGGCTGGAACACAGTTTGAAAGAACTGATCAAGCTTAGGGTGTCGCAGATCAACGGCTGCGCCTATTGTATTCACATGCACACACATGACGCCCGCGCCAACGGTGAAACCGAAGATCGCCTGCACCTGTTGAACGCATGGCACGAGTCGTCGCTGTATTCAGACCGTGAACGTGCCGCGCTTGCGTGGGCCGAAGCCCTGACACGAGTTGAAACCAACCGCGTCCCTGATGACGTCTATAACGCCATGGCTGCTCAGTTTTCGGAACATGACCAGGTGGCACTGACTTTGGTGATCACCCAGATCAACGCGTGGAATCGCTTGGCCATCGGTTTCGCGGTTCCGCACCCCAAAGCCAAAGAAGTGGCCGCGTGACCCGATCACATACACAGCCCGGGGATCGGGCATTCGTTGACTTGCAACCGCGTCTTTTAGCGGTTGCATATCGTATGCTCGGATCGGTCAGCGATGCCGAGGATATCGTTCAGGACGCCTATCTGCGCTGGCAACGTGTCGATGTAGAAAAGGTACGGGACGAAACCGGCTACCTGATCCGGGTCGTCACCAGACTATGCCTTGATCATTTGCGCGCGGCGCGGGCCATCCGTGACGCATACCCGGGTGAGTGGTTGCCGGAACCGCTTGTCACCGACGACGCAACAGAGCGGCTTGACCGCGATGTCTCGGTCGCGCTGATGATGACGCTAGAGCGATTGTCACCCCTGGAACGCGCCGCCTTTCTTTTGCATGACGTTTTTGAGTGCTCGTACGATGATTTGTCCAAAACGCTTGAGCGTAGTCACAGCAGTTGCCGCCAACTTGTAAGCCGCGCCAGGAAACACATCGAACACATGAAGCCCCGCGCCCGTGTTGACCGCGAACACGGTCAGGAACTGGCCAATGCGTTTTTCAGCGCAGCCAAAACCGGTAACACGAAACACCTGACTGATTTGCTGTCACGCGATGTCCAACTCCATTCGGATGGCGGAGGAAAAATCATCGCGACCCTGAACCCGATTGTCGGGCGGGATAAGGTCGTTCGGTTCTTTGCCGGATTGTCTCGTAAACCTACCGCAACCCAGCCCGCTCACTGGGTTGCGTGTCAGCTGAACGGCTTACCCGCGATCATCAATCGCGAGCCGGGCGGCACTTTGCAAGCGACCTTGGTAAACATCGAAAAGGGCGAAATCGCCGCCATCTACATGGTGCGCAATCCAGACAAGACCCGGCACCTGGAAAGCGTTATGAGCGATTAGAGCCTGCAGAGATCAAAACAGGCCCGAGTTCCCTATTTCACAAGCCCCGCGTGCGCCATCGCCGCGTCAATCGCTGCTTTGGTACTGGTTTCCAACGTTGTCAGGGGCGAACGCACTTCCTCGCTGCACAGGCCCAGCTTGCTCAGCGCGTATTTCGCTCCGGCAAGTCCCGGTTCGATGAAAAGCGCCTCGTGCAAGGGCATCAGACGATCCTGATACGCCAGCGCCTTGGCATAGTCGCCGTCCAATGTGGCCTGCTGGAATTCGGCGCACAGCCTCGGCGCGACGTTTGCGGTGACCGAGATACAGCCGACGCCGCCATGCGCATTGAAACCCAACGCCGTGGCGTCCTCACCCGACAATTGGCAAAAGTCCGGCCCGCAGGTCGCGCGTTGCTGGCTGACACGGGCCAGATCACCGGTGGCGTCCTTGACGCCGATGATACGCGGCAGCTTGGCAAGCTCACCCATGGTTTCAGGCGTCATGTCGATCACTGACCGGCCGGGGATGTTGTAGATGATGATCGGAATATCCGCGCAATCATGCAGGGCGCGGTAATGCATGATCAAACCCTTCTGGGTGGGCTTGTTGTAGTATGGAGTCACAACCAGCGCCGCATCAGCACCAACCTTCTGCGCGAATCGCACGAACCGGATCGCCTCAACCGTGTTGTTCGAACCTGCCCCGGCGATGACGGGTACACGACCGGCTGCGGCTTTGACCACCTCTTCAACAACTATTTCATGCTCATCATGGCCCAGCGTCGGACTCTCGCCGGTGGTGCCAACGGGCACCAGCCCGGTCGAGCCTTCCTGAATCTGCCATTCCACCAAGTGTTTGAGCGTTTTCAGGTCCAACTCGCCGTTGCTGAACGGGGTGACGAGGGCCGGCATTGAGCCTTTGAACATGACACGCTCCTTAGGGTGCAGTTAGTGTGTTTTTTGCGCCCTGAGTCATCACAATCCAACCGATGTGAGTTGATCCCGGCAGCGCAAGGTTTATCCTGATTGGCTGTATCCTTGGTTGGTTGGGAAATGCAAGGCATGACACGCGTTCTGGCGCTTTTGATAGCGGTGATTCTTGGGTCAGTTGGGCAAGCACAAGCCGATGCGGTGGGCGATCTGCGCGCCGGAATGGCGGAAATGCGCAAGGGCGATTGGAATGCGGCCTTGCGGGTGTCGGGCCAACGGGGATCGGTCAGCCGTGATATCATCGTGTGGCACTGGCTGCGCGAGGGGTATGGCAGCTCGGGCGATGTGCTTGTTTTTCTGGATCGCCGGCCGGATTGGCCGGGTCTGGCCTGGTTGCGGCGCAAAAGTGAGCCGGCATTTACCGGCGCTGATCCCGACCGGGTGCTGAAATTCTACGCAGGCAAACCACCGCAAACAGCCGAGGGGGCGTTGAACTACGCCGTAGCACTGCTGGCGAAAGGGCGTCAGGGCGAGGCGCAGGCTGATCTTGTGACCGCGTGGCGGACCATGCCGATGGGCAAGGGTTTGCAACAAGACTACTTGGAGAACTTCGGCGAGCTTCTGAAACCCCACCACGCGGCCCGGTTGGACAGGATGCTGTGGGACAACCACCTTGTCAGTGCCGCGCAGATGCTACCGCTGGTCAGCACCGATCAGCGCAAGCTGGCCGAGGCACGGATCGCCTTGCAGAAACGTCAGCCCGGCGTTGATGGCAAAGTCGCCGCAGTTCCGAAATCCGTGGCGGATGCACCTGGGCTGGCCTTTGACCGCTTTGTTTGGCGCGACAAGAAAGAGCTGGACGACAGTGCAATTGAACTGATGCTGACGCGCTCGACCGGGCCGGATGCCTTGGGTGAGCCTGACAAATGGGCCGAGGGCCGTCGCCGACTGGCGCGGCTTGAGATGCGCAACGGCGACGCCAATCGGGCCTATCGGATCGCAGCCAACCACCACATGACACCGGAAATGGGCTATGCCTATGCAGATCTGGAATGGCTGGCCGGCTTCCTTGCGTTGCGCAAGCTGAATGACCCAGCCACAGCGGTACGACATTTCCAGAACTTCTCGGCTGCGGTACAGTCACCGATTTCAAAAGGGCGAGGCGGGTACTGGTTGGGGCGGGCCTATGCGGCGCTGGGTGATGCTGACAAAGCCTATGCAGCGTATGCGATGGGCGCCGACCACCAAACCTCGTTCTATGGCCTTTTGGCCGCCGAGCGGATCGGACGGCCTTTTGACAGCGATCTGGCCAACCCCCGCCGCGCACCGCATTGGAAACAGGCTGACTTTGCTGACTCCAGTGTCTTGGAGGCTGGCCTGCTGTTGCTGCGCGCGGGCGAAGACAATACTTCCGAGCGTTTTCTGACCCATCTGGTTGAAAGCCTGGATCAGACCGAAGCAACGCAGCTGGGTGATCTGGTGATCGAGTTGAACGAGCCCCATCTGGCGGTGATGATCGCAAAACGCGCGGCCCAAAGCGGTATTGTTCTGCCTGCGGCCTATTATCCGGTGCACCCGGTAGCCGATATGGGGCTGCCCATGGCGAAAGAGATGACGCTGGCCATCGCCCGCCGCGAAAGCGAGTTTGATCCGGTGGTGATCAGCGGCGCGGGGGCGCGCGGCCTGATGCAGGTGATGCCCGCCACGGCGCAACTGGTCGCCAAAGAGCTTGGCATCCTCAGCGGTCACAAGACGATCAAGCTGACCTCTGACTGGCAGTACAATGCCAAACTGGGCGCGAATTACCTGTCAGGGCTGGCCGCGGATTTCAACGGCAACGTGGTGATGATGGCCGCTGGCTATAATGCCGGGCCCCGCCGCCCGATCTCGTGGATGGAGCGGTATGGCGATCCCCGTGCCGGTCAGATCGACGTGGTGGACTGGATTGAAACCATCCCGTTCAGCGAGACCCGCAACTATGTGATGCGCGTGGCGGAAAGCCTGCCGATTTACCGCGCACGGCTGGGTCAGCCCGCGCTACCGATTCCGTTCTCGCAGGAGCTAATCGGCTCAACCCTGGCGTCTTTCGCGCCATAAGGTGAAGAGACCAGCGCTTACGACCAAAGCTGCGCCCAGAACAACCTCTGGCCGCAGCGCCTCCCCAAATACTGAGATCCCTAGGATGGCGGTCCATACAAGGTGGAAATAGGCAAAAGGCTGCACGGTACTAGCCTCGGACATTTCATAGCATTTGATCAGCAGCCAATGGCCGCTGACACCGCTGATGCACAGCAGCGCCATCCACGCCCAATCCGCTTGCGCCATCGGCTCCCAGAACCACATGCCAACCAAGGTCATCGTCACCGACCCGGCGATACCCGTCCAGAAGAAGCTGGTGGCCGAACTGTCCTTACGGGCGGCATAGCGGGTCAGCAAGCCATAGACTGCGAACATCAGTGCTGACATCAAAGGAAGAACAGCCCAAGGATTGAAGACGCCCTTGCCGGGTTGCAGTATGATCAGCACACCGATGCATCCCACTCCGATTGCAGTCCAGCGACGCCAGCCGACACTTTCACCCAGAACCGGGCCACTAAGCGCTGCGACCAAAAGGGGATAGCAGATGAAAACCGCCATACTGTCGATCAGCCCAAGAACCGTAAAGGCGAAAACGGCAACGCAAATCTCGGCCGCCAGCAAGATGCCGCGAAACACCTGCAACCCAAGCTGACTGGTCTGCGACGCGGCTTTTAAGCCTCCGGGCGCGCGTCCGGCCAGGGCGATGACAAAGGCCGCGAAGAACCAGTATCGGATCATGACAACCATGTAGGTGTTATAGGTCCCCGCCAGATGACGCGAGATCCCATCCTGAAGGGCAAACACGATTGTCGCGGCAATCATCAGTGCGATGCCTGCACGGGCATTGTTCTGCTGCGTCATGGCAGAACCGCACGGGTCATGTGGCGCTTGCGGCCAAATCCGGCAGTGCGGGATACGTTAAAGCCTGCCTCTTGCAATCCACGCCGCACAAATCCTGCTGCAGTATAGGTAGCCGCGGTGCCCCCTTTTACAGTGTGGCTGGCGACCTGTTGCATCAGGTCAGCGCCCCACAATTCCGGGTTCTTGGCAGGCGAAAATCCATCCAGAAACCACGCATCCGCCTGATCCGTCCATGCGGGCAATGTTTGACGCGCGTCACCTTCGATGACCTCAAGGTGCAAGGTATCCAGTTTGCACGTGCCGCCGCGCCACTGGGCCAGAAAACGGGCGGCCCATGGTTTCAGTTCAGGAAAGGCCGCCAGCGCACGCGCCATATCCTGCGCAGTCATCGGAAATGCCTCGAAACTGGAAAAGGATAAGGGCGTTGACTGACCGGATTTTTCCCATTCGGACCAAGCGGTCAGCATGTTCAGACCCGTGCCAAAGCCCAGTTCGGCAATGCGGAACCCCGGTGCAAACCGCGCAGGCAGATCGTTACCTGCCAAAAACACGTGTCGGGTTTCCTCCAACCCGTTCTGCAACGAATAGTATGGGTCGTCGAAACGATCCGAGACCGGGATGTGATCCTCGGTCCATGTGAGTTCGGCGTGCTGGTCTGCCATCGGGAAATCCTGTAGTCACCGGCGCGACACTGAACAAGGAAAAGGGGAATGGCAATGGCCGATGTGACGGTGCGCGGCGCAGGTATTTTTGGCCTGTCCATCGCGTGGATATGCGCGCGGCGCGGCGCCAAGGTTCAGGTCGTTGATCCGTTTGGCCCCGGTGCCGGGTCCAGCGGTGGGCTTGTCGGTGCGCTGGCCCCACATGTGCCCGAAAACTGGAACGCCAAAAAGGCGTTTCAGTTCGACAGCCTGTTGATGGCCGAACCCTTCTGGAGACAGGTCGAAGCCACCGGCGGCGTCTCATCCGGATATGCGCGGTTGGGCCGGTTGCAGCCCATCGCAGACGACCGGGCGTTAAAACTTGCCCACGCGCGGGCACAGACCGCGGCGCAGCTTTGGCAGGGTCGCGCCGAATGGCGTGTGGTTGAGGGTCGCAAACTTGGCTCATGGTGCCCGCTCAGCCCGACGGGTTTCGTGATTCACGATACGCTAAGCGCCCGGATGCATCCCCGACGCGCTTGCGCCGCGCTGGTGTCTGCGCTGGCGGTGATGGGGGTCAACGTGGTCTCGAACGCGCCGGACCAAGGGCAAGTGGTCCACGCAACGGGTCTTGCCGGATTGCAAGAGCTTTCCGCCGCATTCGGGAAAACGGTCGGCAATGGCGTCAAAGGTCAGGCCGCGCTACTGCGGTTCGACGCGGGCGACGTACCGCAACTGTTCGCTGATGCCATTCACTTCGTCCCCCATGCGGACGGTACGCTGGCGATCGGCTCCACGTCAGAGCGTGACTATAATGACCCCACCAGCACCGACGCCGCCTTGGACGATGTGCTTGAGCGGGCAACTCGCGCCGTGCCGGTGCTGCACGGTGCCGAGGTTCTTGAAAGGTGGGCCGGTGTGCGGCCCCGCAGCAAAAGCCGCGCACCGATGCTTGGCGCTCATCCGCTTTACCAAGGCCAGTTCATCGCAAACGGTGGTTTCAAGATCGGCTTTGGCATGGCTCCGAAGATCGCCGAGGTGATGGCCGATCTGGTTCTTGAGAGAATCGACAATATCCCCGATGAGTTCCGGCCTGAGGCTTCACTTTGATCGCGGAACAGCCTTGGCTGTCATACATTGCCGCCCATCAGGGCCGCGCACCCACAGCGCATGGCCTTCCCGGCATAGGGTCGCCGTTTCGAAATGTATCAAGGGCGCTGTGGCGCGAAAAGAAAACTGCGCCAACGGCCCCAGTATGTCTTCGGCGAACCGCATCAGCAATTGCGCCAGCAGCGGGCCATGCACCACCAGCCCGGTGTAACCTTCAACATCGCGGGCATATTCCAGATCATAGTGGATTCGGTGACCATTGAAGGTCAGCGCGGAATAGCGAAACAGCAAGGTCGAATCGAACGTGACATCGCGCTGGTCGGTCTCATCGGTCCGGGCGGTGGGGGGCGTTGGCTTGATCTCATCAGCAGCGGGGTCCTGACGGTAAACCAAGTCCTGCCATTCGGTCAGGCACACGGCGTCGTCTTGCCAGATTTCGTGGCGCAGAGTGACAAACCCCAGCGGCCCGGTGCGCCCAGTCTTTGAGGTTGCATTTTCACAGGTGGTTCGCCGCTCGGCTTTTCGGCCCGCGATCAAAGGCGCATCGAATTGCAACCGTCCGCCCGCCCACATCCGGCGGGGCAGCCCCATATCGGGGATCACCCCTTCGCCAACTCTCGGGTGCCCGTCCCGACCAAGCTGAGAGGGTGGGCGCGGCGACCAGAAATAGAGCTGGTGAAAAAACGATGGCAGTGGAGAGCCATCTGCAGCCGCACCTTCTTGCCCCAGCGCCACCAGCAGAGCAGCGGCGCGGGCCGGGTCCATTACATCGGTTTGAATTTCCACTGTCATGACGGCAGATTAGGCAGCCGTTCACGCTGGAACAAGCGCTAGAAACCAGCCTCGGCCCTTAGCTTTTCCATCAGGGTCCGCAGCGTGCTTTCATAGCGGTCGCTGGTGAGTTTACCGTGTTCATCAAACTCGTTGGAACTGTCGGCCAGGTGCATCTCAGGCCCTTGCAGGATACGCGGCTGGAACGGCACCATGTAGCCGCGCAACACCATCTGTGCGCGCTCGCCACCAGCGCGGCCAGCGGCGGCGGACATCACGGCCACCGGTTTGTCAGCCCAGGGTCGCCCGCCCGTACGGCTGACCCAATCCAGCGCGTTTTTCAGAACGCCGGACGGCCCCTTGTTGTATTCCGGGGTAGAGATGATGACCGCATGGGCCTGCGCGATTTGGTCGGACAAAGTCTGTACGGTCTCGGGAATGCCTTCACCATCCTCAAGATCCCCATCATACAAAGGCAGGTTCAGATCTGCCTCGATATGTGTTCCGGGGGCAAACAGGCGCGCGGCTTCCCGCAGCAGTTTTCGGTTGGTCGCATTTTGGCGCAATGAGCCCGACAGGCTCAGAAGGATCGGTTCGGACATTCATCAGCTCCGCTATTGTAATTCCCAATAGCTAGTTCAGAATTTGCGCGGGCCAAAGCCCATGTGACGCGCCGTCAATTTGCAATCAGGGCGCGTCGAAACGCGCCCGGAATGCTCAGGTACGACCATTGGGAACGATTTCGATATCGACCCGGCGATTCTGCGCCTTGCCCTCGGGCGTCAGGTTCGAGGCGGCTGGCCGGCTTTCCCCAAGACCAAGCGTTGAAATCCGGGCACCGCTGACACCATTGGCCTGCAAAATGTCTGCCACCGATCTGGCGCGGCGTTCGGACAGAGCCTGATTGTAGGACGCCTCCCCATCACTGTCGGTGTGGCCGATGACCTGAACGTTCGAATTGGGGTAATTCACAAGGTTTTGCCCCACCCGCACCAGATCAGACCGCAGCGCCGGGCGAACGGTCGCGCTGTCGGTATCAAAGGTAATATCATTCGGCACGGTAACGATCAGTCGGTCACCGGCATTGGTGACGATGATGCCCTGATTGGCCAGTTGCTGGCGTAGTTCAGCCGCTTGTCTATCCAGTTGATTGCCGATCAGACCACCCCCGGCGGCACCAATCGCCGCACCGGCAGCCGCACCCAAAAGCGGGTCCGAGCTGTTCGCGATAGCACCTACCCCGGCACCAACCAAACCACCCAGAATTGCGCCCTGCCTGGTGTTCTGATTGGGATCGGCAGGCAAGTTCAGCGTACCCGGATCGGCACAGGCGGCCAGCATCATGGCCGCACCCAGCCCGGCGGGAATAACAAATTTGGAAATCGACATGATAACACCTTCTGCTCCGGCGCCCGTTTTCCGGGCGCATATTGTTTGGTGCAGTATATCGCTTTACCCGCAGTTAGGCTCAAGCAACAATCAGGTGAAATCAGCGAATACCCGCCAATGTGGACGGGTCGCATCGCCCAGCCAGTATTTGTGCACTGTTTCGTTCCTGCCAGAGTTCCCGAAGCGACCTTGCCTGCCCCGAAAAGCTTTGCCCAACATATTCGCTGGCCCAGATGCGGTCGGTTCGGAAATGCCTGAACCCGTCGCGCAGTTCGCACCACCCCGCCAGCATCGTACATTCGGTATGATAGATCAGCGCCACCGGGCGAACCACGCGTTCCGTGCGATCGCCATCGCCATTCTCGTAAGTTATGCGAATTTTCTGTTCGGCTCGGATCGCTTCGCGAAAACTGGCAACGGGAATACAGCCCTTGGCCGGATCATCAACCGGAGCGCCCCACGGCGCAACATGCAGCCAATCCGCGGGGCAATGCAGCGCCTCGATCTTTTGGCAGATGCGGTTGGCGGCGCGCTGCAGGTGACTATCTCCGGTTCGTGCCAGAAGCGACAGACCGACCCACAGTGCCTCAACTTCTTCGGCGTCGAAGTTCAAGGGCGGCAGATCATACCCGCGCCGCATCAGATACCCGATCCCCGCCTCGCCTTCGATAGGCGTTCGCTGGGCCTGCAACTCGGCAATGTCGCGATAAACCGTGCGTACGGAAACTTCCAGCTGCGCGGCCAGTTCCTCGGCGGTCACCGGCGCACCTGCGGCCCGTAGGATCTGGATGATTTCAAACAATCTGGTTGAGCGGCGCATATGTTCCTCCGTGCGATCTGCTGACATCTTAGCACTCGCCCCTGACAGGGTAGTGTCAGGAGTGATGCGCGAAACTGGGCCCGTTCTTGAATAAACGGAGACAGAACATGCCCTGCCTCGACAACCACGTCATGATGACGCTGAAACTTGGTCAATGGTCTCAGGACCACGCTTTGCGGGCGTTCGAAATCGAGCGCGAGATTGCCGCGACTCGACACTGCAGCCTGACCAGCGCGAAGACACGCAAAAGGTGGCTTTCTCTCGGAAAGTTGAAACGGCTTATGAGAAAACCGGCCTGAGTTCTAAAAATCCGCTTTGGCCCTGAACTTCATCGAAACACCGCCTTCGGGGTGTTTTAGTCGCAGCTCTTCGGAATGCAGCATCAGGCGCGGGAAATCCCGCGCTGGCCCGTCGGCGTAAAACGGGTCACCCAGAATCGGGTGACCCAGCGCCTGCATATGTACGCGCAACTGGTGCGAACGGCCCGTTTTTGGAAATAGCCGAAGGCGGGTCGTTTCACCCTCATGCTTCACGACGCGCCACTCTGTGACGGCTGCCTTGCCCGTCTCGTGACAGACCATCTGACGCGGTCGGTTGGGCCAATCCACGATCAGCGGCAGATCAACTGTTCCCGTTTTATCAGCGACCCGCCCCCAGACACGCGCCACATAGGTCTTTCGGGTCTGGCGGTTCTCAAATTGCAAGCCAAGGTGCCGCTGCGCATGGGGGGTTTGTGCAAAAACCATCACACCGGATGTATCCCGATCCAGCCGATGCACCAATAGGGCCTGCGGAAATGCCGCCTGTACCCGCGCCAGCAGACAATCGGCCAGATGCGCGCCCCGCCCCGGCACTGACAACAGGCCCGCAGGCTTGTTCACCACAATCAACTGCGCATCCTCGTGCAATACATCCAAGGGGGTCATAGGGGGGTCATAGGTCTCGCTCATGCGCGCCTGCGTATCGCAGCGCGCGACCTCCCGCAACGTCGGGCTTGCCTGAGTGGGCTGGTTCCGCAACTCTGCCCAAAAAGGTAAGGAGACCCCATGCACCCCACAATCGAACGCATGAAAGAGGTGGTTGCCAAAGGCGATGAAAGCCTGATCTGCGAATTGCTGGCCGAAGATGTTCGGTTCTCTCCGCCGACTTACTACAGCACCTGGACCGGGCGTGTGCCTGTGGCAGCTGTACTGGGGCATGTGGGGCAGGTCTTTTCTGACTTTCGCTATCGCCGTGTGATGGGCGAAGGCAACGATTGGGCCCTGGAGTTTCAATGCAAGGTCGGGGATCTGGATGCCGTGGGCGTTGACCTGATAACCCTCAACAAAGATGGCTTGATCCAGGAGTTCGAGGTCGTCATGCGGCCATACAAAACCATCGGCGCCCTGCGTGAGGCGATGATGGCGCGCATCATGACAGACGCACGGTTCCTTGAGTTCAAAAGCGCGCTAAGCTGACGATGCCCGTTGCCGCAGATCAACTGCTCCGCTTGCCCTTGCTGCCGGTTCTGGCTGCTCAAGGCCTATCGGTACGCCGCAAGGCGCAACGTCTGCCCGAACCGATTGGCCCACGCCAAGGACGCATCGGGCGCGGCCCCCGATTGCGCTTGCTGATTGCCGGAGACAGCTCTGCCGCCGGGGTCGGCGCGGGAACACAGGCGCAAGCTTTGTCCGGGCATCTCGTCACCCGATTGGCCAAGCACTATGCTGTTGAATGGCGGCTTGAGGCCACGACCGGGCATCGGACGCAAGACACGATTGACCGGCTTGGCGAAATCAATGACCAGTTCGATATGGCGCTAACCGCGCTTGGCGTGAATGACGTGACCCGCGGTGTGACGCGCCAACAGTTCATCACGCAGCAGGCCCAATTGCTGGACCTTTTGTCCGGTCGTCTGGGCGCGCGACGGATTGTGGTCACTGCGGTTCCACAGATGCAAAGGTTCCCAGCCTTGCCACAACCGCTGGCCTGGGTTCTTGGACGTCAGGCCGCGCGTCTGGATCAGGGTTTGCAGCAGGTCGCAGACAGTTTTCCAAAGGTCCGGCATCTGAAACTGGACCTGCCCGACGACCCGGCCCTTGCCGCCCCTGACGGATATCACCCCAGTCCGAAAGCCTATGCCCTGTGGGCCGAAGAAGCCGCCCGTCTGTTGCGTCAAGCCTGAGCGCGCACCTGCCGGATCATCGGGATCGAATACACCACCAAAGCGGTCCAGATTAGCGGGAAGGCAATCATGCGCCCTCGGTCGATCTGTTCGCCAAAAATAGTGATCGCAGTGATAAAGATCATGGTCGGAGCGATGTATTGCAGGATGCCCATCGTCGACAGCCGTACCAGCTTGGCCCCGTTGGCATAGACGAGCAGCGGCACCGCCGTCACGACCCCGGCCCCTGCCAGCAGCATTGTGTCCGTCGCGGTGACTCCAAAATGCCCCGTGCCTTGCACGCCCAGCCATGTGACATATGCCAAGGCCGGGATCAGCAGAATCAGAACCTCAAGCAAAAAGCCCTGATTGGGCCCGATGGGAAGGGACCGTTTGAAAAAGGCATAGAACCCCCAACTGACCATCAACCCCAGCGCGGGCCAAGGCAAGCTGCCTGCCTCGACAATCAGAACCAGCACGCCCAGCGCGGCAATCGCCACCGCCGCCAGTTGCGTTTTTGTCAATGGCTCGCGCAGCAGAACCGCGCCAAGCGCGATGCTGAACAATGGGTTGATGTAATAGCCGAGCGCGGCATCCAAAGCCCGGTCATTTGCAATGGACCAGACATAGATTGCCCAATTCACCGAGATCAGCGCCGCCGTAAGGCAAGCCATCCCCAGCATCTTGGGGTTCACCAGTGCCGCCTTCAAATCCCGCGTGCGCCCCAAGGCCACCAGCAGCAGGCCCGCAACGGGAACCGACCAGATGATACGATGCGACACGATCTCGACCGCCCCAACATGCGCAATGGCCTTCATGTACAACGGCAGAAAGCCCCACAGGACGTATGCCGTGACAGCCAGCGCCAGCCCCTTGGGCGTGTCCATCGTGTTCGGCGGTAAGGGAGTGTCTGCCACGGCGGGTCTCCGATTGATACCCTGGTTCTCTATGGCAAATCAGGCGCGTTTGGGAACTCAGAAAACTGTGAACAAGGTCATCACGAATGCTGATGTATCCGACCTACTAGTAACGGCCGGTCGGGAAGGGCTGGGGCGCAGAAGCGCCCCGACGATTTGATCACACCTTAACGCGTTCGGATTTCGGATCGTACATCGGCTTGAGCGATGCCTCTGCCTTAACTTTCACACCGCACACGTCGATCTCATAGTCTGAGGCCAGGACATCCGCCGCGTTCTCCCCTGCGCAGGGGACATAGCCCAGACCAATGGCACCGCCCAGGGTATGACCGTAGTTGCCCGAACTCAGATAGCCCACATATTCGCCATCGCGGATGATCGGTTCATTGTGGAACAGCAAAGGCTCAGGATCGGTCAGTTTAAATTGCACCAGACGGCTCTTCGGTCCGCTTTCCTTACGCGCAATAACGGCCTCGCGTCCGATGAAGTCACAGCCTTTGTCCACCTTCACGGCAAAGCCGAGGCCCGCATCGACCACGTGATCCTCGCAGGTGATGTCATGGCCGAAATGGCGGAACCCCTTTTCGATCCTGCAGCTATCCATCATGTGCATACCGCAAAGTTTCAACCCCATGTCCTGTCCGGCTTCGTACAGGGTTTCAAAAACATGGCCAGCCATGTCCGCCGAGACATAGACCTCCCACCCCAGCTCACCCACATATGTGACGCGGTGCACACGGGCCAGCCCCATGCCGAGTTCGACCTCTTGCGCGGTGCCAAATGGATTGGTCGCGTTCGAAAAATCACCCGGCGACACTTTTTCAAGCAGCGCGCGCGCGTTCGGGCCCATTACGGCCAGAACACCTTCGCCAGCAGTCACATCCGTGATGACGACATTGAAATGACCTGCATGGCGCATCATCCATGTCTGATCCGCCAAACGGGTCGCTGCCGGGGTTACAACCAGATAGGCGGTCTCGGTCAGGCGCGTAACGGTCACGTCCGCCTCAATCCCGCCGGTGCGGTTTAGGAACTGGGTGTAGACGATCTTGCCAGTTGGCACCGAATAGTCACCGCCGCCGATGTGGTTCATAAATCTCTCGGCATCCGGCCCTTCAACGCGGATTTTACCGAACGAGGACATATCGTACATGCCGACGTTTTCACGGACCGCGCGGTGTTCCGCGGCCGAGTTCTCGAACCAGTTTTGGCGCTTCCAACTGTACTGGTATTCGCGCTCCTGCCCTTCACTGTCGAACCAGTTGGCGCGTTCCCACCCTGCCAGTTCGCCGAAAACCGCACCTTGTTCCTTGAGGTGGTGATGGAACGGGGTCCGGCGTACGCCGCGTGCAGTCGCCTTCTGGCGATAGGGGTAATGGTCGGCATAGAGCAAACCCAGCGTTTCCTTGGACCGTTCGAACAGATACTTCTTGTTGCCCTGAAACGGCTGCATCCGACCGATATCCACATCCCCTAGATCAAACGGTTTCTCGCCGCTATCCATCCATTCGGCCAGCGCCATACCGGCACCGCCTGCCGATTGAATACCGATCGAGTTAAACCCAGCCGCCACCCAAAAATTATCCATCTCGGGCGCAAGGCCCAGATGGTAGGCATCGTCAGGCGTGAAAGATTCCGGGCCGTTGAAAAAGGTATGAATACCCGCCTCGGCCAGCATGGGCATACGGTTGCACGCGGCCTCAAGGATCGGTTCGAAATGGTCAAAATCCTCGGGTAGCTGGTCGAATTCAAAACTGTCAGGGATGCCCTTCATCGCCCAGGGCTTTGCGTTTGGTTCAAACGCGCCCAGCAGCATTTTACCCGCGTCTTCTTTGTAATAGGCGCATTCGTCAGGGACGCGCAGCACCGGCAATTGGGTCAGACCGTCAATGGCTTCGGTGACAATGTAGAAATGCTCACACGCGTGCAGCGGGACGTTCACTCCAGCCATGCGGCCAACTTCGTGGCCCCACATGCCTGCACAGTTCACAACCATATCGCATTCAATATGGCCCGAGGCACTGCCGTCATCCGCCACCCAATCAACACCCGTTACCTCACGGCCCTGTTTGACGATATCGGTGACTTTCACACGTTCCCTGACGATGCCGCCGCGCTGGCGGGCGCCTTTGGCCAAAGCAAGGGCAATATTTGCCGGGTCACCCTGCCCGTCCAGCGGCAAATAAACAGCACCTTTGACACCGTCGAGGTTCAGGTGCGGATAAAGCGCCTGCACGCGTTCATTCGAAATCTCTTCGACCTCAACACCAAAAGCGCGCGCCATGGCCGCTTGCCGATAAATCTCTTCCTTGCGCTCCTCAGTCAACGCGACGGTAATTGATCCGCACCGCTTGAACCCGGTGGCGACACCGGTTTCTTCTTCAAGTGAGCCATAGAGCTCTTGGCTGTACTTCGCCAGCTTGGTCATATTCGCCGTTGCACGTAGCTGCGCAATTAGACCTGCCGCGTGCCATGTGGTGCCGCTGGTCAATTGCTTGCGCTCAAGCAATACTACGTCCTTCCAACCCTTCTTGGTCAGGTGATACGCGACCGAGCATCCGATAACGCCGCCGCCAATGATCACCACTCGGGCCTTGCTGGGAAGATCAACCATCCTGAAATCTCCGCTGTGTCAGGGTTGTACCAAAATGCCATGAAAGACCGGCAACAAATGTACGATAACCGTCGCAGTATCGGCAATTTCCACCGATGCAGTACCGCACGTTTGTGTTGAAGCGTCCGCCGGTATTCCCATCCGCTGCCTCTCAGACGATCTGGTGACCGGCTGCGCGCAGCCGGTTGGCAAGGGTTTCAATATGATCCGGTCCGACTTCGCAACAGCCGCCAACAATGGTTGCCCCTTGCGCCACCCAGCCCATTGCGTGATCCGCATAGGCGTCAGGTCCCAGATCATGACGCTGTTCCAATGCATCCACCGTGGGCGCGTCCTGTAAAAACCCCTGGGTGATGCGCGTGAATCCGTTTGCATAGGCGCCGAATGGGCGCCCCAGTTTTGCGATGATCTTCAGCGCGGCCGGGATGGCCTCGGGGCGCGAGCAGTTGATCAGAACAGCCTCGGGCGCGAAACGATCCACTACCGGAGCGATATCGGAAAGCGGCTCGCCCGAACGCAACCTTGTCCCATCATCATCCATGACCGAAAGCCCGAGCCAGACCGGTTTGCCGCTATGCGCCGTTCCCCGCAAAACACCTTCGGCCTCTTGCACCGAGGAAACGGTTTCGATCAGGAACAGATCGACGCGTTCACGCATAAGGTCCACCAGCTCAGCGAATTTTGCGGCGGCGTCGTCCACATCTGGTTTCAGGTCAGGCCGGTAAGAGGCCAGCAAAGGCCCAAGCGCCCCGGCAATGCGCCCGCCATTCGACCCGCGCGCCCGTTCGGCCTGTGTCAGGGCCGTATTGACCAGATCCGCCAGTTGGTCTTCCATCTGCTCCCGCGCAAGCCGCGACCGGTGAATGGCGTAGGTGTTTGTTGTGGCCACCGTCGCCCCGCGCCGGAAATACTCTGCATGCACGTCCCCAACCAGCTCAGGATGGTCAATCATGACGCGGGTCGACCACAAGGGTGTTGGCTTGTCACCACTGCGTTTGACCAATTCCTGCCCGATTGAGCCATCCAAAAGAGTGATATTCGCCATGTTTTCAGCCTAGTTAGGGGATCAGAACAAGTTTGCCCGGATACGATTTGGATTGAAAATCCTCCTGCGCAGCGGCGATGTCTTTTAGCGGATAGGTCTTTGAAATCAAAGGTCTGATCCGACCGGTATTGATCATCTCAACCAGTCGCCCAAATACCTCGAAGACCTGATGGGTGCAGCCGTGAATGGTGATGTCGCGCAGGTAGATGTCGCGCAGATCGGCCTGCACCACCGGGCCAGCGATGGCACCCGAAACCGCATAGTGTCCACCCGGCTTCAGCGCGAGTATCAGACCGGGCCACGCAGGTCCGCCCACAACGTCGATCACCACGTCGAATGTGTCAGTGGGCAGCGCCGCGTCACGGTCGAACGTATCTACAGCGCCCTGACTTTTGACAACGTCGGCCTTGACTGGGCTGGTCACACCCCAAACCGTCGCCCCCCGCAACACCGCCAGTTGTACGGCGGCCAGTCCAACGCCGCCCGATGCGCCTGTGACCAGCACTTTCTGCCCCGGGCTTACACCTGCGCGGGTCAGCAGGTTTTCGGCGGTGCCAAAAGCACAGGGGATTGCGGCAATCTCGACATCAGACAGGGGTGAGGCCGAAACATCATAAAGATCATCCACCTCGACCAGACAATATTGCGCAAAAGCTCCGTCCAATTCTGAACCCAAGGCAATAAAACCGGTCGGGTTTCCGGGTCTTGGCCGTGGCAGGTTGATCGGACAGGTCACACGCTGGCCGGGTCGGAACGCCGCCCCTTGTCCAACCGCCGCTACGACCCCGCAAAGATCACCGCCCTGAATGCGCGGGAACTGCAACGCACCGCCCCAGCCTCCGGCCTCAACATCCTGATCGACCGCATCAGTGGCGCTGGTCACGTCCGAGGAATACCAGCCGACCCGCGTATTGATATCGGTGTTGTTCACGCCCGCCGCTGCAACCCGAACCACAACCTGCCGCGGACCGGGCCTTGGCACTGGTATGTCATCGCGCCATTCCAGAGCCTCTGGCCCGCCGTGTCGGGTCAGGTAAACGCCGGACATGTGATTGGGGAGGTTCATTAGACTTCACCTTTACGTCTTGTCGTCCAGATGTGGTGGCACCGACCCCATCAGAATTATGCATCGCCCGTGTTCTGACCCGACACCGTGTAATAGGGTTTGGTCAGTCTTCCGGTTATAAATGGGACCCAGGTCGGGTCCCATCATGCATATCGTTTGCTCACGGCAGTTTCCTGTCAGGCGCGAAGCCGCTGGTTCTCAGGATCCCAGAGCGGCTGGTCTTTTTCTACGACCGCACGATGCTTTTGCCCGTAGATTTCGACTTCAAGCTCGGTGCCCGGATTTGCCAGTTCAGCCTTGATCATGCCCAACGCGATGGACTTGCCAACACGGTATCCCCATGCGCCCGAGGTCGTCTCACCCACGATCTGGTCACCTTGCCAGATGCACGACATGTATGGCGCGTCGCAGTCACCCGCATCCACGGTCAGGGTAACAAAAGACTTTTTCACACCCTGCTGCTTTTCGTTCAGGATCGCAGCCTTACCCGGAAAATCCTGCGGCTTATCAAGCTTGACGAACCGCTCCAGACCACCTTCGAGCAGCGAATAGTCGGTCGAAAGATCGCCCTTCCACGCGCGGTATCCCTTTTCAATGCGCAGTGAATTCAAGGCGTACATACCAAAAGGCTTGGCCCCGGCCTCAAGGATCGCGTCATAAATGGCAGGCATATCCGCGTTTTCTGCATGAACCTCCCACCCTAGCTCACCTGCGAAGGACACGCGTAAAAGCGCAACCCAGCCGCCGGTGATTTCACTCTCCTGAAAGCTGAGCCATGGAAGCGAAAGATCTGCCTCGCAAACCTTACTGAGCACCTCGCGCGACTTTGGTCCGGTCACGATCAGTGTGCTCATCCGCGTCGTCCAATCCTCCAGCGTGAAGGCCGCGTCAGCAGGCATGTGGCGTTCCAGCCATTCGCGGTCATGCCATTGCGCCGTGGCCGCAGTCACCAGCACGAACAGGTTTTCGGCCTCACGCGTCACAGACATTTCCGTAAGGATGCGACCTCGTTCATCAGCGAAATACACCAACCCGACGCGACCAATCTTGGGCAGAGCGCCCGTTACAAGACCCCGCAGCCATTCGTCCGCGCCCGGACCTTGTATTTTGAACCGCGAAAACCCCGGCAGATCCAGCACGCCACAGTCGTCCCTCACAGTTTCACATTCTTCTTTGACGCGCTGCTCCCACGGGCCCGAGCGGCCCCAGGTATGTGTGGCCTCAAGCGACGTGTCGTCGCCCGGCTTGGCGAACCAGTTGGCGCGCTCCCAGCCGTTATAGGCACCCATCACGCCGCCCAGCGCTTTGACCTTGTCATGTACGGGTGACAGTTTCTTGTCCCGCGCGGCGGGCCATTCGTGATGCGGGAAGTGCATGGCGTATTCGTTGCCATAGACCTCCATCCCCTTTTGGTTGCAGTAATCCTGATCGGTGTAATCGGTATAGCGGCGCGGATCGACCGCCCACATATCCCACTCGGTGTGGCCATCGACGATCCATTCGGCCAGCACCTTGCCGGCCCCGCCGCCTTGCGCGATGCCAAAAGTGAAAGTGTGGGCCTCAAACGCGTTCTTCACGCCCGGCATGGGTCCTAACAGCGGCAAACCGTCCGGCGCGTATGGGATCGGGCCGTTGATTACGCGGCCCACGCCCGAGGTAGCCATCAGTGGCACCCTCTCCATCGCGTCAGTGACGATGTCTTCGATCCGGTCCAGATCGTCGTTCCAAAGCTGGAAGCTGAAATCATCGGGCATGGGATCATCTTCGGTCATCCAGTGGCCCTTACAGTTGGGCTCATAGGGGCCGAGGTTAAATCCGTTCTTCTCTTGCCGTAGGTAGTAGGAAACATCCACGTCGCGCAGCAACGGCAGCTTGCCACCGTTTTCTTTGGTCCAAGCCTCAATTTCCGGAATCTCGTCGGTCAACAGGTACTGATGGCTCATGACCATCGCGGGCACAGTGCGGCCGCCAAAGGGTTTGAACCACTCACCCACACGCTGCGCGTAGTAGCCCGCCGCGTTGACGACATAGTCACAGTCAATATCGCCCTTGTCAGTATGAACCGTCCATGTGCCGTCCTCCTGCTGGGTCACGCCGGTCGCCGGGCAGAAACGGATGATCTTCTGTCCCAGATCGCGCGCGCCCTTGGCCAATGCCTGCGTTAGCTGCGCCGGGTCGATATCGCCATCGGTCGGGTCGTAGAGCACGCCTTTCAGATCATGGGTTTCAAGGAACGGGTAACGTTCCTTGGCCTGTTCCGGGGTCCAAATCTCCATCGGGATGCCTTGATAGCGGCCCATGGACATGGCGCGCTCGAACTCCTGCATCCGCTCCTTGCTATGCGCCAGACGGATCGAGCCCGAAACATGGTAATTCATCGGATAGTCGACCTCTTCGGCAAGCCGCGAATACAGCTCGGTCGAATAGCGCTGCATGTTCATGATCGCCCATGACGTTGAAAAGGTCGGGACGTTGCCCGCTGCGTGCCAGGTTGAGCCGGCGGTCAGCTCGTTCTTTTCAAGCAAGACGCAATCGGTCCAGCCCTTCTTGGCCAGATGGTACAGCGAGGAAGCCCCCACAACACCGCCACCGATGATTACCACGCGGGCTTTTGTCGGAAAATCGCTCATTGGTCTTGTTCCCTGTTACTGGGCCCGTTGGGGCAGGTCGTCCATGATGTCGTAGTAGTCGCCTTTGTCCGCCACGAAGATATGCTGGGCGAGTTTCAGTCCGGTGGGTTCGTCCAATGAGCCCACGGAGATCGCGATCGTTTCCTCGTCGTTGTGCTGCCAGAACAGAAACGAACCGCACGCGCTGCAAAAACCACGCTTGGCGATGTCAGACGCGTGATACCAGCCCAGCGTCTCTTGGGCGGTGAAGCTCAGGTTGTCCTCATGCGTCACGGTCGAGGCCCACAGATGCCCTGATTGCCTGCGGCACTGACCACAGTGACACGCGTTAGGCGGGGTGAGGTCTCCTTCAATCGTGAACGCAACCTTGCCGCAAAGACATGAGCCAGTTTGCATGTCGTTATCCCCTAGTTGTTGTGGGCGTGGAGCTGGCCCCCAGCAACACGCCGTAAATAATGAAACAGGCCGCCATTACCCGGCGGACCCAGATGTTGAACACGGCCCCCAACGCGGCCTTGCCCATCAGCGCGCCCAGCAGGGTAAACCCCGTGTAGCTGAGGGTGGTGATAATCAGCGCAGTGGGCATGATCACCCCCATCTGCTGCCACACCGGCACGTCTGGTTGAACGAATTGGGAAAAGGCCGCGAGGTATCCGGCCACGCTTTTGGGGTTTATCGTCGCTACCGCCAGCGCATGCAGATAGACATGCCGCGCGGGTCGTTCGCGGGCCGGGGCGGGCTTGGTCGCGTTTACCCAACCGCGCACACCGACCCATATCAAAAACCCCGCGCCCACCAGCTTGGCGATGAAAAATCCGGTCGGAGACGCCGCGATCAGCGCAGTGATGCCCAGCGCAGACAGGATCAGAAACGCACTCGCCTGAGTCAGGATCGCCAAGACCCCAAGCATTGCTTTAGGAAAAGGCAGGCTCATCCCGTTCGAGATACAATTGACCGCATTCGGACCCGGAGTGGTCACGAACACCACCCAGAAAAGCGCGAATATGGTCCAGGCCTCGAAACTCATCAATACACCGGTGGCGCGATGACCCAGATGGCCAGGGCAGGCTCATCATAGGGATTGGCCCATTGATAGGGTTCGTGCTTGATACGGAAGCTGTCGCCCGCGCCTACCGTAAACTGTCGGGACCCAATGGTCAGATCCAACCGGCCTGAAATGACATAACCGACCTCTTGCGTTGGTCTGTTGGCCGGTTTCTGCATCTTGGACCGTGGCTCGAACGTGGAATGCACCACCTCAAAATCATCGGTCAGATCGGGTGAGAGCAGTTCTTCGATCAATCCCTCGTCACCGGAACCCATAGGCCGACGTGATCCCGCGCGCACGACATAGCCCTGCTCGTCAGCTGGCACTGCGGAATGCGCAAAAAGCATCGACATCGGAACGCCAAGACATTCGGCAATCTGGCGCAGGTCCGAGATTGAAGGATCCGACATGTCACGCTCAACCTGACTGAGCCATCCCACCGAGCGGTTCAATCGCGTCGCGATCTCGATAAGCGTCAGCCCGCGCGCCTTACGCAGGGCGCGAATATCCACACCGAGCGTGGCGCTTTGAGCAGCTTGGGTGTTCATGGCAGGGCGGCACCTCGTGAAATTCTGCTTTCATTTTTCACGGTGTCGCAGAATCATGAAATTTCCAAGAGTTTTTTCATTTGCGCCAGCCGCTCCGCTTGATATGCCACGGCTATGTGGATTGCAGTGATGTACCTATGGGCGATTAACACCCTGACTTTGCTGGCCTTTGGTTGGGACAAGACCCGCGCGAAACGTCGAAAGCGCCGCGTCCCGGAACGCCGCTTGCTTTGGCTGGCCGTGCTTGGCGGCAGCCCCGGTGCTATGCTGGGGCGTTGGATGTTCCGGCACAAGACGCGCAAGCGCGGGTTTTCGATCTGGCTGTTCGGGATCTTCTTGACTCAAGCGGCGATGGTCTACCTGATTATATCCGAAACCCTGCCCACATTGCTGTAAGCCGCGCATCGCACCCAAAGAATTTTCTAACCAACGCGCGACCTGCCTGTTACAATTGCGTGATCTCAAAGCGCAGGGATTTCTTACAATTGATTAAAGGATTGGACAAAAATGGAAAACGGGCTTGGTTTCTTTGACGTAGTCTGGTCGATCTTCTTGCTGTTCCTGATGGTCGCCTGGTTCTGGGTGATGATATCGGTTGTTGCCGATGTCTTTCGCTCAAAAGACCTGAGCGGAGGCGGCAAGGCGCTCTGGATTGCTTTCGTGATCCTGATACCGTGGTTGGGTGTCCTGTGCTATCTCGTCGTGCGCGGCGACAAGATGCATCAACACAGCGTTGAGACCATGAACCAGATTGAAGAGGCTCAGAAGGATTATATCCGATCGGTCGCATCCGTATCTGCTGCGGATGAGATTGAGCGGCTTGCGAGCCTCAAGGAAAAAGGCCACCTGACGGATGAAGAATTCGCCGCTCAGAAAGCCAAGGTACTGGGAACCTGATTGAAAACTCCGGCTTGACTGATGTCGAACGGGGCTTGACGCCGGTCGAGCCTATCTTGCGAAAACGTCTGTAAGGATTGAAGACAGGGCAGACGCGTCCGTTTCGGTGAACGCGTCCGGTTGGTCGCTGTCGATGTCGAAGACGGCGATTATCTCCCCTTGCACGTTGCGTACCGGCAAAACAATCTCGGACCGGGTGGACGAGGCGCAGGCAATGTGGCCCGGAAAAGCATCCACGTCCGGAACCAGTTGTACCTCGCCCGTGCGCGCCGCCGCGCCACAGACGCCCCGGTCGAACGGAATGACAAGGCAGCCGTGCCCGCCTTGGTAGGGGCCGATCTTCAACACCCCCGGCTCGGTAACGCGATAGAACCCAGTCCAGTCGAACCGGTCATCTGCATGGTGCACCTCGCAGGCGACGGTTGCCATCAGCGCAACCTGATCCGTTTCACCTTCGGTCAGCGCAGATATGGTTTTCGCCAGGGCGTCGTAGTCAGCGGTCATGGTCATGCTCATTGCAGGAATTTTCCCCGCACTATGCGGAAAAGGACAGGGGGTCAAACCCGTTCAATGGCAATGGCGGTGCCTTCTCCACCACCGATGCAGATAGCGGCCACACCGCGTTTCAGGTTTCGCTTTTCCAACGCATTGAGAAGCGTCACCATTATCCGTGCGCCCGAAGCGCCGATTGGATGGCCCAGCGCGCAGGCACCGCCATTTACGTTCACCTTGTCGCGGGGCAGCCCCATCTCGTGCATGAACGCCATGGGCACGACGGCAAAAGCCTCGTTCACCTCCCACAGATCAACATCCTCTTTGGACCAGCCGACATTCGACAACAGCTTCTGCGCTGCCGGAACCGGAGCGGTCGTGAACAAGCCTGGCGCCTGGGCGTGACTGGCATGGCCAACGATCCGGGCGCGCACGGTCAGGCCTTGCGCCTCTGCCGCCTCGGCCGAGGCAAGGACCAAGGCCGCAGCACCGTCAGAAATTGACGACGAATTGGCCGCCGTCACCGTCCCATCCTTGCGAAACGCTGGCTTCAGCGTCGGAATTTTCTCTGGCCGTGCGGATTTTGGCTGTTCATCTTCCGCGAATGTAACTTCGCCCTTGCGCGTGCGGGTCGTGACCGGAGTTATTTCATCCTCAAAAGCACCGCTTTCCTGTGCCGACAGCGCGTTGGACAGAGATTGCAGCGCGTATTCGTCCTGTGCCTCACGGGTGAACTGATAGGCCTCGGCGCAGTCCTCGGCAAAGGTTCCCATCAGGCGGCCCTTGTCGTAAGCGTCCTCGAGCCCATCCAGGAACATATGATCCACGACCTGACCATGCCCGATCCGCGCACCGCCACGCATTTTGGGCAACAGGTACGGGGCATTGGTCATGCTTTCCATGCCACCTGCCACCATGATGTCCGCATGGCCCAACGCGATCTGATCAAAGGCCATCATCGCGGCCTTCATGCCTGATCCACACATCTTGTTCAGCGTTGTCGCGGGCACCTCTTCCCCCAGACCGGCCGCAAACCCGGCCTGGCGCGCAGGTGCTTGACCCAGCCCCGCAGGCAGGACGCATCCCATCAAAACTTCGTCAACGGTTTCTGCGCCAGCGCCCTTGAGCGCCGCCTTTATCGCGGTACCGCCCAACTCGGATGCGGCAACGCCGTCGAATACTCCTTGAAACCCACCCATGGGCGTCCGTGCTGCGCCGGCAATAACGACCTGTTTCACGATGCTTCTCCTGTTTTGCCAGTCGATGGATACCGAATGGTAAGATTTGTCGTCTAGCGTATTTCTACTAGCAACCTTCAGATTAAAGGACCGTCGCGCATGGCCCTGACCAGCACAACAAACGACGCAACCCAGATCATCAAGGTGCATTGCGACCGCATTGATGCGGCCATGGCAATTCAATTCAAGGAAAACATGCGGGGCGAAGCGGAAAGTGGTGCCCCCAGGGTTGTGCTCGATCTGACGAATGTCGAATTCATCGATTCAAGCGGGCTGGGTGCGATCGTCGCCTCGATGAAGCAGCTTGGCAGCGACCGCAGGCTGGACCTGGCCGGCCTTCAACCCTTTGTCGAAAAGGTTTTTCGACTCACCCGCATGGATACAGTGTTCAAACTGTACCCAACGCTTGATGACGCCCTGTCAGCCGCAACAGACTGACGCCTTTGTTTATCTGAATAGGCGCGATGCCCATGCAAACCGGCAAGTGTTTGGATTTGAGCTTCCTAGCGACCCAGTCGAAGGCCAGCGCCGGGGTCGCTCGAATAAGCCAAGACCTGGAGGCCCAAGGGCTTCCGGCCCCTTGGGCGGGCGACGTCAAGATTGCCCTAGCCGAAGCGATAAACAACGTTGTCGAACATGCCTATGCTGGCCTCGCCCCCGCCAAGGTCGAGATTCGGTGCCGATTACACAAAACTTGGCTGGATGTTCTGATCACGGACACCGGCAACCCGTTGCCTGGGCTATGTATACCGGACGGCATCCTTGCCCCACTTGGATCAACACTGAGTGAACTGCCCGAAGGGGGGTTTGGCTGGTTTCTGATCCACGAACTGACCAGCGAAATCCGCTATGAGCGTAGCAACGGGCGCAACCGACTGTCGTTGCGCTTCGACTTCGTTCAAACCGTGTAATGACCAAAAATCGTCACAATAAGGCCCAGATCGAACCATTGTAACGCCGCAAACGCAGGGCAAAAAGGAACACGTAGCTCAGATAGCTTCCCTCGGCGCCATGTGTCACAGCCCCCACCCAGTGAACGGCGCCGAGGAATTTCCCATTGATTTTACTGGACAACCCCGGGCCGCGCGATAGGTTCGGCGCGTTGAATCGGGGGGACATCACCATGCGGGATTTTCAAACACCGGGCCGGTCCGAAGTTCTGGCCACCGAAGGGATGTGCGCGACGTCGCACCCGTTGGCGGCCAAGGTGGCTTTGGACATTCTTGCCCAAGGTGGCAACGCAATGGATGCGGCCATCGCAGGTGCGGTCTTGCTTGGCATTTGCGAACCTCAGATGACGGGGCTTGGCGGTGACTGTTTCGTTCTTTTCAACCGCGCGGGTGAGGATGAGGTGCGCGCCCTGAACGGCTCGGGCCGTGCACCGGCTGCTGCCGATGCTGAAAAACTTCGGGCACAAGGGCTAAAGGCGGTCCCGCTGAATACGGCGGATTCGGTGACTGTCCCTGGTGCCGTGGATGCCTTCTGCCACTTGGCGCAGGCCGAGGGCAAGCTGGGACTGGATGCCCTGTTACAGCCCGCCATTCACTATGCCGAAAACGGCGTGCCGGTTGCCCCGAGGGTTGCCTTTGACTGGCAGATTGGCGCAGCAACGCTGCAAGGTGCAGCGCGGTCGCATTATCTGGTCAACGACAAGGCGCTTGAGACCGGGCAGGTTTTTCGCTCTCCCGGTCAGGCAGAGGTTTTGCGCCGGATCGCGCGGGATGGGAGGGATGCTTTTTATTCCGGTGAAATCGCCGATGACATGATCGCGACGCTGAACCAACTCGGTGGCGTCCACACGGCCGAGGATTTTCTGGCCACTTCTTGCACAAAAACACAGCCCGTCAGTGGCAACTACAACGGTCTGGAACTAGTTGAGCATCCACCTAACGCTCAAGGGGCCACGGCCATTCTGCTGCTGAACATTCTCAAAAGCTTTGACCTGGCCAGCATGGACCCGTTCGGGGTGGAGCGTCTGCATATCGAGACCGAGGCCTCGAAGCTTGCCTACGATGCGCGCAACCGGTTCATTGCGGACCCTGATCACTCGACGCATGCAGATCGTTTCATGGATCAGGACGTAGCTGACCGCCTTGCCGCGCTGATTGATCCGAAACGGGCCATGGCTGCAGCAACCCCTCTGACCGAATCCGTCCACATGGATACCGTGTATATCACCGTCGTAGACCGGGACCGGATGGCGGTATCGCTGATATATTCCATTTTCCACAGCTTCGGGTCGGGGATCGCGTCCGAAAAATATGGCATTCTGATGCAGAACCGGGGGTCGGGCTTTACCCTGCAAGCTGGTCACCCGAATGAACTGGGCGGTCGCAAACGGCCAATGCACACGATCATTCCGGGATTGCTGAAGCAAGATGGGCGCGTTCTTATGCCGTTTGGTGTAATGGGCGGCGCCTATCAACCCACCGGCCACTCGCGGTTCGTGTCCAACCTGACCGACCACGGCATGGGCCTACAGGCCAGCATCGATGGACCGCGCGCATTTTTCGACAAAGGCTTTTTGAAGCTTGAGCGCGGAATTTCGCCCAAGGTTGCTCAACAATTGAGTGAGATTGGTCACAATATTCAAGTATCGGAAACACCGTTAGGCGGTGCTCAGGCAATTCGAATCTGTGAAAGCGGTGTTTTGCAGGGCGCAAGCGACCCGCGAAAAGACGGATGTGCGCTTGGGTACTAAAGAACAGACGTCTGGTCGAACGACTTCAGTTCAAATGAAAGTGGAGCGGATATGCGCCATTCTCGAACGGGCCGAACATATCGGGAATATCTGGGTGTTCAACCGGTTCACCGGACTGATCCGCAACCAGATTTTGTTCAGAAACATAAGCGACATAGAACGATTGATCGTTTTCTGCCAACAAGTGGTAAAACGGCTGGTCCTTGACGGGTCGGCTATCCTCGGGGATGGCCTGATACCATTCTTCCGTATTCGAAAACTCTGGATCGACGTCAAAAATCACCCCTCGGAAGGGATGTTTCTTATGGCGGACCACCTGTCCCAAACCGTATTTGGCGTTTGTCTTCAGCATTATCTCTGCCCCCACTGGTCTTACTACCTGTTTCCGGGCCGAAATGCCAATGATTGATCTGAAATTTAGGGAAACAGTCTGTGAACCTCTTGCCAACAGTCTTCGAAATCGTGGCACCGGTTTTTCTTTTGGCGGGAATCGGTTTTGCGTGGGTCAAGCTTGGGTTTGAGTACCGACTGCAATTCGTCACGCGCTTTGCCATGACCCTTGCGGTGCCCAGTCTGATCTTTGTAGCGCTGATGAAAACAGATATTCCGGGGGAAGATCTTTCTCGCTTCACCGTTGCAACCGTTGCAGCACATCTGGCGATGACGGGGGTATTCTGGGTGATTGCACGCGGGCTGAGGCTTGAGCAGCGCACCTACCTGTCGCCGCTGATCTTCGGGAATACAGGCAACCTTGGCCTACCTTTGTGCCTGTTTGCGTTTGGTCAGGCCGGACTGGGCTATGCCGTCATCTTCTTGTCGACTACTGCTTTGTTTTCATTCACTTTCGGCATCTATCTGGTGGCTGGCAAAGGCGCGTTCGGAAAAGTCTTGCGTGAACCGATTGTCTGGGCGACCCTGTTTGGTGCCTTGTTTTTGTGGCGCGGCTGGGAAACGCCCGTGTTCCTGACCAACACACTGGACCTGTTGGGGCAGATGGCCGTTCCCCTGATGCTGATCACTCTGGGCGTTGCGGTGGCACGCCTGACAACGCATCGCTTGGGTCAGGCATTTTCGCTTTCATTGCTGAAGCTGGGGGTCTGCTTCGTTTTGGGGTGGGCTGTTGCGCGTGTGTTCAGTCTGGATGCCGTGGCCTTCGGAGTTCTGGTGCTACAGGCCTGCGCGCCGGTGGCCGTGACCTCATACCTGTTGGCCGAACGGTTCGAGGTCGATTCCGATGCCGTCGCCGGGATGGTCATGGTCTCAACCGCCCTTTCAATAGGCGCAATGCCCTTAATTCTAGCTATTATTCTATGACGAATGTGATTTCCTAAAACCGCAATTTACGCTAGAATAAAGAAAAAAGGCACGAGGCACATGAGCAGAATTCTTATCGTACTCTTCGGGGTGCTGCTTTTGGCATCCTGTGGGGGTGGTTCAAAACAGCCGCCCAGCAAGCTGAATGACGCGTGCAGCATTGCGCGTGAAAGGCCTGAATTCATAAAGGCCTTCAAAAACACTGAACGCAAATGGGGCATCCCCGTTCACGTTCAGATGGCGACGATATATCAGGAAAGTCGCTATCGGCATGACGCACGCACGCCGCACCAATACGTTCTGGGCGTAATCCCGATGGGTCGTCAGAGCAGCGCATATGGCTTTAGTCAGGCGTTGGATGGCACATGGGAAGAATACCAGAAAGAAACCGGCAAACGCCGGGCCAAGCGTGACCGTATTCGCGATGCGTCGGACTTTATCGGCTGGTACATGAACAAAAGCTACACGCGGAATGGTATCCACCCCAGTGACACGCGCAACCAGTACCTCGCCTATCACGAGGGTCACACAGGCTATGCCAGGGGCAGCCACTACAGCAAGACCTGGCTGCTGAATGTGGCTAATGACGTAGATGCCCGCGCTAAGCTGTATCAGGCGCAGCTGGCTGGGTGCCGCCACTAAAAACCACGCGGGTCAGCGGTTGTTTGACCCGCTTCGTTTTGAAGAAGAGAACAGATCCCGGCTCAGGTTCGGGCCTGTGTTCAACTGTCCCAACAGAACGGTTGTCTGGCTGCCTGCATTGTCATGGATGACCCACTTGCGCAGCTCAATCGGGTTATCGGTGAACATCAGCTCAATCCGTCCAGTTTCAGGGTTCTTCGGGTCCTGAGCGGTGACAACCGTAGCAGTGCCATCGAAATCATGACCCACCACCATGTTCGCCTGCCCCAGATTCACATTGCGCGCCAACACCAGTGACAGGGGCGTTCGTTTCAACGGGTATTGCTCGGGTGGTTGATTTGACTTCGGGTCAAAGATTTTCACGGTTCCAGTATTTGCCAAAACAACAGCGCTGTTTGGCGGGTCATACTCGAACCGCATCTTGCCGGGCCGTTGAAGCCACAACTTTCCAGTACTCAATGAGCCATCATCGTTGACCTGCGTAAACGTAGTCTCAACGGCTTTCAGGCCGTTCAGATAGTCGGAGATTTGTGACAAGGGCAACTTGTCGGCAGCCCAGGCGGCTGGCGCGGCAAGGCAAAAGGCAAGGGCAAGGGCAATCTGTTTCATGCCCCACAGATATGCGCTCTGCCCTTGTTATTAAATATCCTATTGCTCGGGGACGAGGATTTCTCGTTTACCGACGTGATTTGCTGACGAAACAACGCCTTCGTCTTCCATCTGCTCAACAAGCCGCGCAGCTTTGTTATAGCCAATGGCAAGTTTCCGCTGGATGTAAGAGGTTGAGCATTTGCGATCCTTGATCACAATCGCCACCGCCTGGTCATAGAGCGCGTCCTCACCATTGGTGTTGCCACCGGTGTTCAGCCCCAGAACGGCGTCGATATTATCAGCCTTGTCCTCTGCTGGTCCATCAAGAACGCTGCCGACGTAATCCGGTGGGCCGAACTGTTTCAGGTGGTTGACGATTTCCTCAACCTCTTCATCCGAAACAAAAGGTCCATGGCAGCGTGTGATCTTGGCGCCACCCGCCATGTACAGCATGTCACCCTGCCCCAAAAGCTGCTCGGCGCCCATTTCGCCCAGAATAGTGCGGCTGTCGACTTTGGACGTCACCTGGAACGAAATCCGGGTCGGGAAGTTCGCCTTGATCGTGCCGGTGATCACGTCGACCGAGGGGCGCTGCGTCGCCATGATCAGGTGAATGCCCGAAGCTCGCGCCATTTGTGCCAGACGCTGAATGCAGGCTTCGATCTCTTTGCCGGCAACCATCATGAGGTCGGCCATCTCATCGACGATCACGACGATGTAGGGCATCGCCTCGGGCGCGAATTCCTCGGTCTCGAACATCGGCTCGCCGGTTTCTTCGTCAAACCCAGTCTGGACCGTGCGGCTGAACATCTCACCCTTGGCCAACGCATCCTTCACGCGACCGTTGTAGCCCGCGATATTGCGCACGCCCATCTTGGACATTTTGCGATAGCGGTCTTCCATCTCGCCCACGACCCATTTCAGGGCCACCACCGCCTTTTTCGGGTCGGTCACAACGGGCGACAACAGATGTGGGATACCGTCATAAACCGACAGTTCCAGCATCTTGGGGTCGATCATGATCAGGCGGCATTCATCCGGTGTCAGCTTGTAGAGCAGCGACAGGATCATCGTGTTGATCGCAACCGACTTACCCGATCCAGTTGTCCCGGCGATCAACAGGTGAGGCATCTTGGCCAAGTTGGCTACGACAGATTCGCCACCGATATCTTTTCCCAGTGCCAGCGGCAGTGCTTGGTTGCCATCACCGAAATCACGGCTGGCCAAAATCTCGCGCAGCACAACCATTTCGCGGTTTTCGTTGGGCAGTTCGATCCCGATCACCGAACGCCCTGGCAGGGTCGAAACCCGCGCCGAAAGGGCTGACATCGAACGCGCAATATCATCGGCCAAGCCGATCACGCGGCTGGCTTTCAACCCCGGGGCTGGCTCCAATTCGTACATCGTGACAACCGGGCCGGGACGGACGCTGACGATCTCACCCTTTACGCCGTAATCATCCAGAACGTTTTCCAGCATTCGCGCGTTTTCCTCCAGTGCCTCATCGCTGAGGTGATGCCGCTGAATGCTGGCCGGATTGGACAAAAGACCAAGCGGCGGCAATTCGAAGTCAGAGTGCCGTTCCTCAAAGGACAATGCTGGCTGCGCCTCGGCCTGGGCCCGGCGCGAGGGTGGCGGGGTGCGGCGCACAGGCTGCGCAACGACCGGTTTGCGCGGCTCGGCCACCGGAATTTTCATCGCTGGGCGCGGCTGAGGTTCCGGTTCTGGTGCGTCTTCGAACACGTCATCGTCTTGGTCATACGGCTCGGGCGCAAAGTCATCATGCAAGGTGTCCTGCCATTCAGGGTCAGGAGTCGCAGTCAGCATGGGTTCGGGCGGCAAGCCCGCTGCAGTCACAGGCGGTTCGGGCGGCAGTTCACCCGTGCCTCTTGGGTTCAGGATCAATGGGTCCGGTCCCCGACCCCGCCCCTTGGTCAGCGGCAGGTTCGGATCGGGCTCGGGCGTCATCTCTCCGGTAGCCACTTTGCGATTGCGAACGGCGGCAGAGATTTTGGACCTAATGCGATCCTCACCCGGCATTTCATCGAAACCGGCAACCGGGTCTTGATCAATCAGTTCAGGTTCGGGCATCGGATCGGGACGACGGATCAGGCTGGGCATCCGTGCCAGAAGCCCCGGCTTTGCAGGCTCGGGCTCGGCATATTCAAGGTCTTCAAATACCGGATCGGCATAGGCCATGTCATCGTCAAACACGGCTTCGGCAGCTTCGGCCCGCGCTGCCTTGCGTTCATCCCACTGTGCACGGCGATCTCGGGCGGCCTGTGCAGTCGCAGCCGCCCCTCGACCCAGCACGTTCATCAGCATGTCGTAGGACATCACCAAGCCCAACAGGAAGGCGCGGAACCCCTTACGCACGTCGGATTTGGTGAAACCCAGCACAAAAACACCAAGCGCCAGCATCCCGACCGCCATGGCCAGCGACATCAGCTTGACCATGAAATGCGAAGAAAGCGGCAGCAGGGTCAGCAATGCACCCATCACAGTGTCGCCGAACAGCCCACCCAGGCCATAGCTGTGGGTGGCGCGCCACGCCTCACCCGGCACCAGCGTCGCCGCGTAAACGGACACAACGGCAATCCAGATCGGCGCGAAGATCAGACAGTTGACCGCGCGATCCTCACCAAAATGGCCGGCAAATCGCGCGCCCCAACCGATCAGCACCAGCGCGATGCCCCAACTGCCCCAACCTACGATCATAAACAGGGGCGCTGCGATCGATGCGCCGATCCGACCCATCCAGTTCTGCACCGGCGCATCGGTCGAAACCATCCAGTTCGGATCATCGGGCGTGTAGGACCATATCATCGCGGCCGAGGCCAACCCCAGCAGGATCAGCGCGATCCCGATCAGCTCTTTGCTGCGTCGTTCAATTGCCGCCTGGGTCGTGCTGTCCAGCAATGGATCGCGTTTGCGCGCGTTATATGATGCCATTTTGCCCTCGTACCTCACGAATAGATGCAGTCGCGGAGCTTGATCAGCCCTTGCTGCAACTCTGTTTTTGGGGCCACCAGGGCGGCCCGTATAAAATGTTCGCCCGGGTTCTGCCCGGAATCACCTTGGGAAAGGTAAGCGCCCGGCAGGACCCGAACGCCGGATTGCTGCCACAGCTTCAATGCGGTTTCTTCGCCGTTATCGACCGGCAACCAAAGGAAGAACCCGGCCTCTGGCGGCATATAGCCTTGAACATTCGCAAACACCTCATCGGCAATCGCGTATTTCTCCTGATACAGCGCGCGGTTCTCCGCGACATGCTCTTCGTCAGCCCAGACACGTGCCGCCGCCGCCTGCAACGGCGCGGGCAAGGGTGCGCCAGCATAGTTGCGCAGCTGCTTGACCCGTTTGATCGTCTCAGGGCCACCCGCAATCAGCCCCGAGCGCAAGCCGGCTAGGTTCGATCTTTTCGACAGCGAATTGAAAAGCGTGATCCGTTCGGGATCTGCCCCCAGTTCCTGCGCCACGGTCAGCGCACCTGTGGGTGCTTTGTCGCGATAGATTTCAGAATAGCATTCGTCGGCAAAAATCCGGAAATCGAACTTCTCGGCCAAACTGATCAATTCGGCCCAATAGTCACGCGACGCAACAGCGCCCTGCGGGTTGGCCGGTGAACAGATGTAAGCCGCAACGGTGCGGTTCAGAACGTCATCGGGAAGGCTTGCATAGTCCGGCAAATGGCCTGTTGCGGCCGTGGCAGGCACAAATACCGGCTCGGCCCCGACCGAAATCGAGGCAACCATGTACACCTGATAAAACGGGTTCGGGCATAGGATAACCGGTTTTTGCCCATTCTTCTGTTCGGGGCACAGCGCCATGGCGGCATTGTACAGCCCCTCGCGCGTGCCGTTCAAAGCCATCACATTGGTCTCAGGGTCCATGGTTACGCCATAGCGACGGCCAATCCAGTCGGTGATCGCGCGGCGCAACTCAGCCGTCCCTTCATTCGGCGGATAGCCCTGAAATCCCGCTGCGTTTTCCATGATCACGTCCGTTACCCAGGACGGGAAATCATGCATCGGCGCGCCGATGGTCATGTGAATCACGTCTCCGCCCGGTTGGTGGTGGTCCAACAGGGTGCGCAGACGTGGGAATGCATATTCCGGTAGGTTCGAAAACCGCTCGGGAAAATTCATAACTACTGCCTCAATATCGGGATCATTTCGCCCCGTTTTTTCAGAAGATTACAGACCGCATCCTGCTTCGTCCAGACAAAGAGGTGCCGAATCAGGGGATTGTGGCATTCAGGCCAATGCTGTCTCGGCTGCAGAACCAAGACGCAAAAGCGCCTCTTCCGAACCTGGATAGCCCAACATCATAAGCCCACATCCGGGGGTGCCTGTCGGCAGGCTTAGCGCGGCCAGACCCATGAGATTCCCGATCCGCGTATTGCGCAGCGCCAACAGGTTTTCGGTGACGTAATAGTCGTGATCACTCATTAGCCTTTCAAGATTCGGCGGCAGGATGGGCGCGGTGGGGGCCAGAACGGCATCAAAGCCGGACGTGGCCGCATCCCAAGCGGCACGGCACGCCTTGAGCGTGGACCAAGCGGCAACATAATCGGGACCCGCGGCGTTTTTTCCAGCACGAAAACGCTCTAATATCTCGGGATACATCGCGTCAGGGTTGGCCTCGATCACATCGCGCCACAGTCCGTAGGCTTCGGTCGTATAAAGAACGCCGGAAAGACCCATCGCTTCGTTCAGCTCAGGGACTTCGATGGGTACGATCTCGGCTCCGGCATCGCGCAGACGATCCAGCGACGCGTCATAGGCTGCGCGCGGTGCATCGCGCAGATCATCTTTTGCGACATTCTGCAAATCGGCGAAACGGCGGCCTTTCAGGCTGGCGCCTCGCAGGTCTGCGGGGCTGTTTCCTTCAAGCAGCGCCAGCATATGCGCCGCGTCCTCCACCGACCGGGCTAGCGGGCCAACGGTGTCGAAGCGCAGGCACAAAGGGACAACCCCTTCCAGACTGATCCGCCCCGAGGTGGTCTTTAGCCCGACCAGATTGTTCCAAGCCGCCGGAATGCGCACCGAACCCCCAGTGTCCGAGCCAATACCGCCCGCAGCCAGCCCCCATGCGACCGATGCCGCCGCGCCCGAGGATGATCCGCCGGGAACGGCCTTTTCATCGTCAATACAAGGCGGTGTTTCGGTAATCGGGTTCAGGCCCAAACCGGAAAAGGCCAACTCGCTCATATGCGTTTTGCCAAGACATACCGCGCCCATGGCAGTGGCGTTGCGCAACACGACCGCGTCAGCCTGCGGTACGCGGCCTTTTAACAGGGCAGAACCCGCCTCGGTCGCTATGCCAGCGGTATCGAACAAATCTTTCCAACTGATTGGCACGCCATCCAGCAGTGAAAGGCGCAGACCGTGCTTGACGCGCTCTTGCGCGGCTGCAGCCTCGGCGCGCGCACGGTTATGGGTGACGCGCGCGTAAATCCGGTCACGGTGGGGATGGGCGTCGATTGCGGACAGAAACGTCTCGGTCAATTCCACAGGGTCGATTCGACCCATGCCTATACCCCGACCCAGATCGCATGCTGTCATGGTCAGCCAGTCCTGCATCCCTGCCCCCTTTTTCTCAATTCTTGGTTTTGGCGACGGTAGCGACAGGACCACACATGGACAATCCCGAATGGTCGCGCATATTGCACCGCATGGAAAAGAAACCCGACATCCTGATCGTAGGCGGAGGCCTGAATGGCCCGGCCTTGGCGTTATCCCTGGCGCAGACGGGGCATTCCGTCACCGTGATTGACGCACTGGCCGAGAAGGTGCGCAAGAATGCGGCCTTTGACGGGCGCTCTTACGCGCTGGCGCTTGCATCACAACGCCTTTTGGATGCGATCGGGATCTGGGACCGCGTGGCCGAACACGCCCAGCCGATGTTGGAGATCAAGGTCACCGACGGGCACGCCGGGGCAGGTCCATCGCCTTTTTTCATGCATTTCGACCATGCCGAGATCGAAGAAGGCCCGATGGGGTACATGGTAGAAGACCGTCACCTGCGGCGCGCATTTCTGGACGCAATGGCCGAGGAAAAGGCCATCACGGAACTCAGCGGCAAGAAGGTTGTCGCACAAGAGAGCAACGCAAACGGCGTTACGCTGACATTGGATGATGGAAGCACCTTGGCTGGCGATCTGCTGGTCGGCTGCGACGGACGCCGCAGCGGTACGGCCGCGCGGGCGGGGATCAAGCGCACCGGCTGGGATTACGGTCAGACGGCGCTGGTCTGCGCCATCGAGCACGAGCTGCCCCATCACGGCATCGCACATCAGTTCTTTATGCCACCCGGCCCCTTGGCCATCCTGCCCCTGACTGGCAATCGCAGTTCCATCGTATGGAGCGAGCGGACCGAAATGGCTGAGCGGATCAACGCCATGTCCGAAGCCGACTATCTACAAGTCCTGCGGCCCCGGTTCGGTGATTTCCTGGGCGAGATCATGCTGGCCGGAGACCGGTTCGCCTATCCGCTGAACCTGACCATCGCCAATTCCTTCATCGCGGATCATCTGGCCTTGGTCGGAGATGCCGCACACGGCATGCACCCCATTGCCGGGCAAGGTCTGAATGCGGGCCTGCGCGATGTCGGCGCACTGGCCGAGGTGCTGACCCTTGCAGGCCGACGGGGCGAGGATATCGGTTCAATCACGGTGCTGGAGCGTTATCAGGCGTGGCGCCGCTTTGACACCGCCTCACTGGCGATGGCGACGGATATGTTCAACAAGCTGTTTTCCAACGACAATCCCATACTCCGGATGGGTCGGGATATCGGGATGGGGATCGTAGGCTCTTTACCCGGCCTACGGCGCGGTTTCGTGCGGGAAGCCGCCGGATTGACCGGGGATTTGCCCAAGCTTTTACAAGGCCGGTCGATCTAGTCCAGCGTGCGAGCCTCATCCACCAACATCACAGGGATGCCGTTGCGAATGGGAAAAGCAAGACCCGCCGCCTTGGACACCAGCTCTTGCTTTTCTGCGTCATAGTGCAGCGTGGTATGGGTCTGTGGACAGATCAGAGCCTCAAGCATATGTCGATCAAACGCGTGTTCAGGCTCGGTCATTGAAGCTTTTCCTCATTCGTTCCGCCGCGCATGGCAATTTCGATCAGGGTCACCAGTGTCTCACGCCGCGTACGAAGGCAAGGCGCCTCAAGAAGCGCCTGTTTTTCTTCGGGGTCGAAATCCAGCAGCATGGAGAGCGAGTTCACCAATAGCTCATCCTCGGCGTCTTTCAGTGTGTCCCAGTCGGTTGAAAGGTGGCGTGACGCAAAGAACCGTTCAAGAAGGTTCATGAACTGCTTACGATCAAAGCCTTTGTCCGTTTCCACCTTGCCGAGGTCACGGTCAAACCCTTCCCACGACACCACACAACGCCTGTAAGGCGTAAATGCGTCCAGTTCGGACCGGATGCGGAACCGCGATATTCCCGTAAGCGTAATGAGATAACGGCCATCTTCGGTTTCCGAGAACTGCGTCACGCGACCGGCGCAGCCGATCTGGTGCAGCTTGCCTTCATTACTCTTGCACGGGTTTGGTTGCACCATGCCAATCAATCGCTCCTGCGTTTTCAGGGCGTCATCCAACATTTGCAGATAGCGCGGCTCAAAAATGTGCAGAGGCAGGCGGGACCGGGGCAGCAAAAGCGCCCCCGGCAATGGAAAAACGGACACCGTTTCAGGCAGGTCAGCGGGATGCATCATGTACCCGATTCTAGCTCTGATCGGAGATTAGGCAAATATCATCGAGCTGAGTTTGCGCCGCCCATTCAAAACAATCGGATCATTGGGCTTGAGCGCGTCGAAGATCGTAAACAGCTGCGCCTTGGCCGCGCCTTCATTCCACTCACGATCCCTGCGGAAAAGCTCCAGCAACTGAGCAACGGCTTCTTCAACATCGCCGTTTGCATGCAGGGCCTGCGCCAGATCGAAACGGGCTTGGTGGTTGTCCGGATCGGCCTCGACCGCGGCGCTCAGATCGGCGACCGGGCCCGCATCTGCGGCCTGCTTTGCCAGTTCCAGTTGCGCATGTGCCGCCTCTACTTCGGTCGAGGTGGAAATCTCGGCCGGTGCGCCGTTCAGGATCGCCTCGGCCTGTTCCAGATCATCGGCCGCAATATGGGCGCGGACCAAACCACCATAAGCCGCCGCATGGTTCGGGTCTTCGCCCAGAATAGCCGCAAATGTTTGCGCGGCATCACTGGCGGCACCGGCGGCCAGCATCTCTTCGGCGGCCTCAACGGCTTCTTCCAGTTGGCCACCGGGGCTTTCACCGCCCGCCGCTTCGATCACACGGTCGATGAACGCCTTGATCTCGGAGCCTGGCAGTGCGCCCTGAAACCCATCCACCGGCTGGCCCTTGTAGAAGGCATAAACCGTCGGGATCGATTGGATGCGCAGTTGTCCTGCGATCATCTGCGCCTCGTCCACGTTGATCTTGACCATCTTCACCGCACCCTTGGCGGCGGTCACGGCATCTTCCAGCATCGGGCCAAGCGTTTTGCATGGGCCGCACCAAGGCGCCCAGAAATCAACGATGACCGGTGTTTCCTGCGATGCTTCGACCACATCGGCCATAAACGTGGCCTCGGACCCGTCCTTGATCAGGTTGGTGGTGTCAGGGCTGGCAGCGGCGTTCAGAAGGTCCATGGCATTCACTCTCCGGTTCGAACTTGAGCCTTATATGCAACCGCTGGCAGCGGAAACCAAGGGCAGAGTTGCGCAATTACAGGTCGAAACTGGCAAAAACAGGCGCGTGATCACTCGGCTTCTCCCATCCGCGCGCGTCGCGCAGAACACGGCTGGAATGACCTGCGTTTGAAATATCAGGCGTGGCCCAGACGTGATCCAGCCGCCGCCCCTTGTCCGCCGCATCCCAATCGCGCGCACGATAGGACCACCAGCTATAAAGCTGCCCATCGGGAATATCCTGCCGGGTTACGTCAACCCAACCCCCCGCATCCTGGGTTTCGGCCAGTGTTTCAACCTCGATCGGCGTGTGCGAGACGACCTTGAGCAGTTGTTTGTGCGACCAAACGTCGTCCTCGCGCGGAGCGATATTCAGGTCACCGACCAGAATGGATTTCTGGGGTTTATCGGCATGGAACCAGTCGCGCATATCGGTGAGGTAATCGAGTTTCTGACCGAATTTCTCATTCACCTCACGGTCCGGCACATCGCCGCCCGCCGGAACGTAGAAATTATGGATGGTTACACCATTCTCCAGCCGCCCTGCGATATGGCGGGCGTGCCCCAGACCTGCAAAGTCCTTGTCGCCGACCTCTTCCATCGGAAGCCGTGACAGGATGGCGACACCGTTATAGCCCTTTTGACCACGTGCGATCATGTGAGTGTAGCCCAGCGCAGCGAACCCTTCGGTCGGGATCTTGTCGACCGGAGACTTGCATTCCTGCAAACACAACACATCCGGAGCCTCTTCCTGCAGCAATTTCAGGACGATAGGCTCGCGCAGGCGGACCGAGTTGATGTTCCAGGTGGCAAGGGTAAAAGGCATATTCGGGGAATCCTCTGTCGCGATTGTCCGGAAACTAGCGCGGTGCGGGCCGGGGTGCCATCGGAAAACCCTGACAATGGCATCACTATCGCGAAACGGCGCGCGACTTCACCCCGTGTTCAGCCGGTACTTTCGGAACAGGGCACCCTCATACTTCGTTTCGCCCACGAACTGTGCACCGAGCCTTGACAGGGCACCGGTCTTTGTCCTGGATGGCGGCAGCAGAAACGTGACAAACGGAATGCGCGGGTCTGAAGCGGCAAAGTCCAGTGCTTTCCGGGTGATCCGCCCACCAAGCCCAAATGAGCCCGGTTTAAGAACCAACCCATAATCCCACTCGCCCTCTTCTTTCTGAAACCCGCCCCAACCGACATAGTTTCCGTTGTGCAAAATGGCCCAATGCCCCAACCCATCACGTGACCAGCACTGTTCCTTGGCTTCGACAAAACGAGCCACATCAGACAGGCCCCAAGCACCTGTAAGCAAAGGCATATGTTCCGCAAGGCGCGGGTCTGACATGTGGAACAAAATCTCTTTTGCATCGATATCCGGCAGGCGGGTGAATTCAATTTTGGTCATTTCAGCTTTTCCTACCGCAGAAAGCGCCGCTGCGGAATGGTCCGCTTAAACACAAAAAAAGGCCGGGCCCAAGGGCCCGGCAGTCCAACAGGGAGGTGCATGTCATAACCCGGACATGCGCGGGTTGGGAGTAAACTAATTACACATCCAGAGTATCACTTTGATGCACGTCAATCCACAACGAGTTATGACACCAAGCGATATCCACCCGATTCTGTGACCAAAAGGCGCGCGTTGGATGGATCGGGCTCGATCTTCTGACGCAAGCGATAGATATGCGTTTCCAGCGTGTGCGTGGTGACACCCGCATTGTAGCCCCAGACCTCGTGCAGCAGAACGTCGCGGGCGACCACACCATCGGCCGACCGATACAGGAACTTCAGAATGTTGGTCTCTTTCTCGGTCAACCTGATTTTGCGATCTTCTTCGGTGATCAGCATTTTCATCGCAGGCTTGAACGTGTAGGGGCCAAGTACGAAAACCGCGTCCTCTGACTGCTCGTGCTGGCGCAGTTGGGCGCGAATACGGGCCAGAAGGACCGGGAATTTAAAGGGTTTAGAGACATAGTCGTTGGCGCCTGCGTCCAGACCCAGAATAGTGTCCGCGTCACTGTCATGGCCTGTCAGCATCAGTATAGGGCTTTTGACACCCTGTTTCCGCATCAGACGGCACAATTCCCGGCCATCGGTATCTGGCAGGCCCACATCCAGAATGACCAGGTCATAGATCGCTTCGCGTGCACGCTCCATCGCGGATTGACCGTCCTGAGCTTCGAACACATCGAAATCCTCGGTCATCACAAGCTGCTCACTTAACGCCTCGCGCAGGTCTTCATCGTCATCTACCAGCAGGATTTTTTTGAGCTGAGCCATGTCGGGTCCTCCAAACCTTTTCCACCACTTGCGCGCAGAAGATGCAATCAACAAGGTTTGCTGCAACACGCTCACGCGGTCGTGTCTGATGAGGAGGAATTATTTCACATTATTGCCGGATCAGGATATGGGAAGGCCGGATTGTGACAGGATACCATTGATGAGCCTTGTTCCTGATATCTCAGAACTGCTGGCGCGGGCCCGTGCGGATTTGCGCATGGGTGTTCCTGTTGCCCTGACCGATGACAGCGGGTTCAGTGTACTGGCCATCGCGACCGAGACGCTGAGTGCGCAGCGGCTTGCGGACCTGCGCAGCGTCGGAGAGGATGCAGTCGTCGCCGTTACCGTGCGCCGGGCCGAGACGCTCAAGGCGCGTGCCTATGATGGCGATCTTGCGCGGGTGATCATCCCAATGGATGCGGATATCGCGTGGGTACAAGCTGTCGCCGATCCGTCGGACGACCTGAATGCCCCGATGAAAGGCCCCCTGATGACCCGACGTCAGGGCAATGCCAACTTGCATCGCATCGCTATTGTCTTGGCCAAGACGGCGCGGCTTTTGCCGGCCGCTGTTGTTGTGCCAATCGAGGATGGGCGCAGCTTTGCCGCCACCCATGGCCTGACCTGTATCGATCACGCAAGCGCAGCGCCGCATCTGGCTGATCGCAGTGAATTGCACGAGGTGGCCGCGGCCCGTTTGCCAATGGAAGTATCAGAAGCTGGGCGGCTTCACATCTTCCGCCCCGAAGACGGTGGCGAGGAACACTATGCCGTTGAAATCGGTCGCCCAGAGCGCGACAAACCGGTTCTGGCCAGGTTGCATTCAGCCTGTTTCACCGGTGACCTTATGGGCAGCCTGAAATGCGATTGCGGTCCGCAACTGAGGGGCGCGCTTGCGCAGATGGGCGCAGAAGGGGCCGGGGTTCTTCTTTACCTTAACCAGGAAGGGCGTGGCATTGGCCTAGCCAACAAGATGCGAGCCTATTTCCTGCAGGATCAGGGGTTCGATACGGTCGAGGCCAACCACCGGTTGGGTTTCGAGGATGACGAACGGGATTTCCGGCTGGGTTCGGATATCTTGAAATCCTTGGGATTCAACTCGGTACGCCTTCTGACCAATAACCCAGCGAAAATCGCAATGATGGAAAAGACCGGGATTGCCGTTGCTGAACGTGTCCCGCTGAAGGTCGGCGAAACGGCCCATAACCGGGGCTACCTGGCGACAAAGGCCGCAAAATCGGGGCATTTGCTTTGACGCCAGATGATCTGGTTCTGACCCCTCGCGGAACACGGTTCGCGGGTCGTATGTTTCCATGCGTGATCGGCAAAGGCGGGTTAACCAACACCAAGCACGAGGGCGACGGGGCCACACCCACTGGTCTGCATCACATCGTAGGGATGCTCTATCGGCCAGATCGGATGGCCCGTCCTGCAAATTGGGCGATTCCCATAGGCCCGCGCGATCTCTGGTCGGACGATGGCCGCGACAGTCGCTACAACAACCTGGTCACCGCGCCATACGGTTTCAGCCACGAAAAACTACGCCGCGCCGATCCATTGTATGATCTGGTGCTGATCACCGACTGGAACTGGCCCAACGCGGTTCCGGGTCGTGGGTCGGCGATCTTTATTCACCAATGGCGGCGTCCGGGATTCCCGACCGAAGGCTGTGTTGCGTTTCGCCGCGATCACCTGCGCTGGATCGCTGGGCGGGTGTCATTGGGTACGCGCCTGATCATTCCCCGGGCTTGACGCGCTCACCAAAAATGGCCGACCCCACGCGCACATGGGTTGCGCCCAGTGCGATGGCCTGTTCGAAATCACCACTCATACCCATCGACAGACCGCTAAGCCCGTTGCGTTCGGCGATCTTGGCCAGCAAGGCGAAATGCAGGGACGGTTCCTCATCTATTGGGGGGATACACATCAAGCCTTGCACCGGCAGGTCCAGATCCCGGCACTCCGCAACAAAGGCATCTGTATCAGCGGGCAGGACACCTGCTTTCTGATCCTCTTCCCCCGTATTGACCTGAATGAACAGGTCCGGGCATGTGCCCATTTCCTGCGCCAGCCGCGCCAGCGTTTTTGCCAGCTTGGGACGGTCGACCGAGTGGATGGTGCTGAACAAGTCAAACGCCTGGCGGGCCTTGTTGGTTTGCAAGGGTCCAATCAGGTGCAGATCAACATCTGGAAACTGCTCAGTGAAGCGCGGCCACTTGCCGGCGGCCTCTTGCACCCGATTTTCGCCGAAACACCGATGGCCCTGCTCTAGAACGGCCTGCACACGCTCATCCGGTTGCACCTTGGAAACAGCGATCAATTTTACGGACCCCGCAGACCGCCTGGCGGCGGTTTCGGCCTTGGCGATGCGGGCAGTGATATCTTGCAGCGACATAGAGTACCTCAATCTGCTTTATGCGCAGGAAAACACCATGTTGCTGCAAAAGAAAAGGGCAGGCCCGAAGACCTGCCCTTAAACCTTTCGGTTCAGATCAACTTAGAAGTTGAACTGCGCACCGAAGTCAGCAACGATCGTTGAGTCGTCGCAAACGTCACAGTCGTTTACACCGATACCACCGCGCAGCGATGCACCGCCGCCCAGGTCGTAGATGGCGCCAAGAGCAACCTGCTGAGTGTCCGCATCCGCGTTGCCATCACCGTAGGCGAACAGCAGGGTGGTTGCAGCGCCCAGGTTGTAGGCTGCCGACAGACCCCATGCGGTGCCGTCAGTTGCGTCAACTTCGGTGGCGTCGTCTGCTACGAACAGAGTACCCGAGAAGTCGCCCCATTCACCGCCCAGAGTCAGAACTGTCAGGCTTGGATCGCTGCCACCGAAGTCGTCCAGATCAGTCTGACCGTAGGCAACCGCTGCGGTGATGTTGTTGAACGAGTAGGTCGCGCTGATGTCCCAGCGGTCAGCGTCAACTGCAGAACCGTTCAGGCCCAGAGTCGCTTGGTCGTACGATGCGCCGAACGCAAAGTCACCAACTGCGTACTGGAAGAACACAGCGTTCGCGCCAGAACCGGTCGAGCTGTAGGCCAGGAAGTTGTAGTCAACACCCGAGTACTGACCAGCAAACAGTTCAAGACCAACTTCGTTACCATAGTAGTTTGCGAGGTTGTCGAACGAACCGGCAACGTTGCCGGCGTCAACACGCAGACCACCGTAGATAACCGAGAAGCGCGCGCCGTTCAGACCAGCCGAGTTGGCTTCACCGGTCGAAGAGTTTTCGTCGGCTTGCAGACGAACACGGCCTTCAAAGCGAACGCCACCGTCGGTTTCGGTGAAACCGTCAATGTTCAGACGGAAACGCGAAACCAGGATTGCGTCGTCGGTGTCAACAACAGCGGTGTTGGTGGTGGTACCAGTTACAGTCGCACCGCCTGTGGTGGTGGTTGTAACCACGCCAGTGTTAAAGTTGGTTACGGCACCGGTACGGTCTTCAGAGTACCCAATACCGAAGCGGCCATAACCGCTAAAGTTAACGCCGGACTCGGCGGCCGCAACGCCTGCGGTTGCAATCAGAGCCGTCGTTGCGAAGAGAACTTTTTTCATCTTGTTTCCCTCGGTTTCAAAAAGTTTATCTACTCGACACATGCCAAAGCATATGTCTCAGCACGGGAACCGTTTCGCTCTTTTTGCCCCCTTTACGCAAGCTTGGCATAAGGACTGCCCGCTCATTGACCCTGAATTGGTGCAAGGATGCCACAGTCGGTTTTGAGGGCCGGATGGACCCCACGCCAAACCATATGTGACAATAATAGGGTTGTTGCTGAACGGGTCCTTGTCTAGGAGTATCACTCAGACAATGTAGACCAAAGTGAACAGGACCAGTCGACAATGCGCCTGCAGACGATTCTCGGTTTGATCATAATGACTGCTGCCGTGTCGGCCTGCGGAGAGAATAGGGGCACCACGGCAAACCCGGATGTGCTTGCAACCGGTGGCAATTCCGATGAGCAGGAACTGAACGATCCGAACCGCTCGACCATTTGGGATGTCTTCAACACGGCTGATGCCGAGCAGGTCACCAACGTGAATCGCTATCTGTGGGCTGCCTCACTGGATGTTCTGAATTTCCTGCCCGTTCAGGAGATTGACCCGTTTACCGGTGTAATTGTAACAGGTTACGGCACGCCTCCGGGCGGGGGGCGGCAATACCGGGCAACGGTTCACATAAGCGATCCCGCCCTTGCGGCGCGGTCTCTGCGCGTTGCTTTGCAGACAAGTGGCGGCAACCCGGTTAGCGCGGCAACCACTCGCGCGGTCGAGGATGCGATCCTGTCCCGCGCCCGTCAGTTGCGCATCGCGGACAACAAGCTCTAGCAACCCGCCGAAAATCGCAATATTACCACGCCGGGTTCACGCCCGGCGTTTTCATTCACGAAGGACCGCACGATGTCTCGCTATTCGGCCACCGAAATCGAAGCAAAATGGCAAGAGGCCTGGGACAAGGCCGGAATCTTCACCGCCAACCACAAGGCGGACAAGCCGAAATACTATGTGCTTGAGATGTTCCCCTACCCCTCGGGCCGAATCCATATGGGGCATGTGCGCAACTACACGATGGGTGACGTGATCGCGCGGTACAAACTGGCGACCGGGCACAACGTGCTGCATCCGATGGGCTGGGACGCGTTCGGAATGCCGGCAGAGAACGCCGCGATGGCCATTGGCGGCCACCCAAAGGACTGGACCTACGGCAACATCGCCGACATGCGCGGGCAGATGAAACCACTGGGTCTGTCTATCGACTGGTCCCGCGAATTCGCCACCTGTGACCCCGAATACTACGGTCAGCAGCAGGCCTTGTTTCTGGATATGCTCGAAGCCGGTTTGGTCTATCGCAAGAACGCCGTGGTAAACTGGGACCCGGTCGACATGACCGTTCTGGCCAATGAACAGGTCGAAAACGGGCGCGGCTGGCGTTCTGGCGCGCTTGTCGAGCGGCGGGAACTGACACAGTGGTTCTTCAAGATCTCGGATTATTCCGAAGAGCTGCTTGAGGCACTGGATACACTGGACAATTGGCCCGCCAAGGTGCGGCTGATGCAGGAAAACTGGATCGGCCGATCGCGCGGACTGCAGTTCGGGTTCCAACGCACCGATGGGGGTGAGCCAATCACCGTTTACACAACGCGCCCCGATACGTTGTTGGGTGCGTCCTTTGTCGGTATCTCACCGGATCATCCGATAGCCAGACAGTTGGAAGCCGATAACCCTGAAATAGCTGAATTTGTTGCAGAATGTCGCAAAGGCGGTACTACGGAAGAAGCCATCGAGACCGCCGAAAAGCTTGGTTACGACACCGGCATCCGTGTCAAACATCCGCTGGACCCCAATTGGGAACTGCCGGTATGGATAGCGAACTTCATCCTCATGGATTACGGCACCGGTGCGATTTTTGCCTGCCCGGCGCATGACCAGCGCGATTTGGATTTCTGCCGCAAGTATGACTTGCCCGTGATCGACACGTTCTTTGCGCTGGATGACAGCACTCCGGTCGACAAGATTGCATTTGTCCCGCCCAAAACCGAGAAAGTCCGCTGGGTGAATCACTTTGCGGGTTTGACCGAGGCCACTGGCGACGAGGCGATCAACGCCACGGTCGATTTCGCCGAAAAGGCGGGTTGGGGAGAAGGCGTCACCAAATACCGGTTGCGTGATTGGGGCCTGTCGCGCCAGCGCTACTGGGGCTGCCCGATTCCCGTGGTGCATTGCGAAAAATGCGGCGTTGTGCCCGAGAAGAAAGAAAACCTGCCGATCCGTCTGCCCGACGATGTCACCTTCGACAAGCCGGGAAACCCGCTGGACCGTCATCCGACATGGCGCGACTGCACCTGCCCCAAATGCGGCGGATCTGCCCGGCGCGAAACCGATACGATGGATACGTTTGTTGATTCGTCGTGGTATTTCGCCCGATTCACCGCCCCGCACGCTGAAACACCCACCGATCTGGCCGAGGCCGAGTACTGGATGAATGTCGATCAGTATATCGGCGGTATCGAGCATGCGATTCTGCACCTGCTCTATTCCCGCTTCTTCGCACGGGCGATGAACATTACCGGCCACCTGCCCAAGAAAGCCATCGAACCCTTCGATGCCCTGTTTACGCAAGGCATGGTGACCCATGAGATATACCAGACACGCGACGAAAAAGGCCGCCCGGTCTACCACCTGCCCGAGGATGTGACCGACGGCAAACTGGCCGATGGGACAGAGGTTGAGATCATCCCTTCGGCCAAAATGTCGAAATCCAAGAAAAACGTTGTTGATCCGGTCAGCATTATCTCGGCCTTTGGCGCGGATACCGCGCGTTGGTTCGTGCTGTCCGATTCGCCGCCCGAGCGTGACGTAGAGTGGACAGCCTCCGGGGCCGAAGCCGCATTCAAGCACCTCAGCCGCGTTCACCGCATCGCGACCGAGATCGCCGCGTCAGACGTTCCGGCCAATGCCGACGACGAAACCCTGCTGCGCGAGATGCACAAGGCCATTCATGACGTAACGGGCGGGGTCGAATCTTTTGGGTTCAACGCCTCTATCGCCAAGCTCTATGCCTTTACCAACACGCTGGCGAAATCCAAGGCAGGCACAGCCGCAAAACGCGAGGCAGCCAAAACGCTGGCACAGCTGATGTCGCCCATGACCCCGCATCTGTCGGAAGAACTCTGGCAGCTTTTGGGCGGCGAAGGGCTGGTTGCCACCGCCCCGTGGCCTGTCGCGGATGAGGCGATGCTGATCGACGACACCATCACCCTGCCGATCCAGATCAACGGCAAACGCCGCGCAGAAATCAGCGTGGCCAAGGATTTGGCCAAGGCAGAGGTTGAAAAAATCGCGCTCAGCACCGAAGCTGTGCAAAAGGCACTGGATGGTGCCGCGCCGAAGAAAGTGATTGTTGTCCCGGGCCGGATCGTGAATGTCGTTGTTTGACCGCAGAACCCTGTTGTTGATGCCGCTGGTGCTGGCAGCCTGTGGCTTTGAGCCGGTCTATGCACCCGGCGGGTCGGGCGCAGCGCTGAATGGGAAGGTTGCCGTTTCAGTCCCGAACTCGACCGACAGCTACTTGATGGTCCAGAATCTTGAACAACGTCTGGGTCGCAGCGCGAATTCGGGGAATGACTACAATCTGGACGTGAGTGTCGCCACTGTTATCCGGTCGGCCGCTATCACCCCAACCAACGAGATCAACCGCTATACCATTGAAGGCAGAGCGAATTACGCCCTGAAATCCAACAGCACGGGTCAGGTTGTTGCATCCGGTGCCGTCAATAATTTCGTCGGTTATTCAGCTGCCGGATCGACGGTCTCAACATTAGCGGACGAGCGCGATGCCCGGCAAAGGTTGATGGTGATCCTGGCGGACCAGATCGTAAACGAGCTTTATGCCACGCCGGGTCTTGGCTCATGAAGCTCAGCCCGCGCGAGGCTGAGGAGTATTTCGCGCGGCCCGACGCCGACAAGGCCGGGCTTTTGATCTATGGCGCAGATGCGATGCGCGTGGCTTTGAAACGCCAACAGGTTTTGACCGCACTACTGGGCAGCAATGCCGAAGAAGAAATGCGCCTGACCCGGATGCCGGGGGCTGATCTACGCGGCGATCCTGCCCTGTTGCTGGATGCGGTCAAGGCGGTGGGCTTTTTCCCCGGGCCGCGCGCGGTTTTTGTCGAAGACACTACGGACGTCGCAGCCCCCGCGATCACCGCCGCGTTCGAGGATTGGGCTCCGGGTGATGCTCAGATCATCGTTACTGCCGGGCAGCTCAAGCCCAGCTCGAAAATCCGCAAAGCGTTCGAGGCACACCCGTCGGCCTATGCGGTCGGTATCTACGACGACCCACCATCCCGGGGCGAGGTCGAACGGATTCTTAAGCAGTCCGGGTTGGACAACATCCCCAATGATTCGATGTCTGCATTGGTCGAATTGGCGACCGCAATCAGCCCGGGTGATTTTGCGCAAACCATCGAAAAACTGTCGCTCTACAAGTACGGCGACAGGTCAGAGCTGTCTATCGAGGATATCATGGCCTGCGCCCCCCGCTCGACCGAGGCCGGGCTGGATGATGTTCTGAACGTCATCGCCGAGGGTCGTGCCGGCGAGATCGGTCCGCTGATTCGGCGTTTGCAATCCCAAGGCACCAACGCGGTTACCCTGTGCATCGGTGCGACCCGGCATTTTCGCACGCTTTATGCCTGTGCGTCGGACCCCGGCGGGGCAGCACAGGGAATCGGTAAGCTGCGGCCACCGGTCTATGGTAAACGCCGTGACCGGATTCTACGGCAGGCGCAAGGTTGGGGCGCACCGAAATTGCAGACCGCGCTGACGGTTCTGACCGATACCGACCTTTCACTGCGCTCCGCAGGACAAACAGCACCCGCGATGGCATTGGTCGAACGTGCGATGATTCGCTTGGCGATGCTGGCGCGGTCTCGCTAACGCGCTTGCAACCATTCCGCGGCAGATCGCCCGGCCCATTTCCCGGTCGCCAAACAGGCGGTCAGCAGATAGCCGCCGGTTGGGGCCTCCCAATCCAACATCTCTCCGGCGCAGAACACACCGGGCATCGCGGTCAGCATAAGCCCACCATCCAAAGCAGTACGCTTGACGCCGCCCGCTGTCGAAATCGCTTCGTCCATAGGACGCAGGCTATCGTATCGGATCGGCAGATGCTTGAGGGCCTCGGGCCATCGCGTCTGCGGCAGACCGTTGCTTTTGGTCATCTCATGAAACAGCGCGATCTTTTGTGGCGGCAGGCGGAGTGATTTTTTCAGCCATTGTGACAGCGTGGTCTTGGATTTCTTTCCATCAAGCCGGGATTGCAGGGCCGCTAGGTCCAAATCTGGCAGCAGATCGAGGTAGAGCGGCGCACCCTCACGCAACGCTGGAGTCAAGGAATACATCCCCCCACCCTCTAGCCCGGTTGCCGAGATCGTGGCCTCGCCCCGGCTTTGCAGCTTGTCCGCCTTCCAGCGCACCGACTTGAGCGGCGAACCGAAATACGGTCGCATATGATCGCTCCAACCAACGGACAAGGCAGCGTTCGCCGGTGCGAAAGGGGCCGTCGCGACACCTGCGCCCCCCAAGATTTTTGCCCACTGGCCGTCCGAGCCCAACCGCGCCCAACTTGCCCCGCCCAGTGCCAGTATTGTCACATCCGGCGTAAGCCGCTGCTCGCCGTCCGGTGTTTCGAACAGCAGCGCATCGCGATCCCAACCCAGCCAACGCCAGCGGGTTCTGATCTGAACGCCTGCGGCCTCAAGCCGGGACAGCCACGCACGTAACAGCGGTGAAGCTTTCATCACCGTCGGAAACACTCGGCCTGTCGTACCGGTGTATACCTCTTGCCCCAACCCTTGCGCCCAGCGCTGTACGCCGGTGGCGTCGAAATCGGCAATCATAGGTCGCAGCCAGCTGGCCGCGTCCCCATACGAATGCAACAAAGTCTCAAGGGGTTCATCCTTTGTCAGGTTCAGACCCGATTTCCCCGCCATCAGCAGCTTGCGCCCGACCGAGGGCTTGGCCTCGGCCACAAGAACATCATGGCCAGCGGCAGACAATTCCTCAGCAGCCATCAAACCTGCGGGTCCAGCCCCGATTATCACTGCCTGCGCCACGACTGCCCCCTTGCTTTCCGCTCCGTCCCGCGCATTTCTACGTGGGCCATGTCGAACAGTGATCCGATCTGCCCGCTCTGTGACCGCCCCATTCCGAATGGGGGCGGCAGCCTGCACCATCTGATCCCAAAACTCAAAGGGGGCAAGGGCGGACCGACGGTTTTGTTGCATGTCATCTGCCACAAAGAGGTTCACGCCACCCTGACCGAAGCGGAATTGGCCCGCGAGTTCAACACCGTCGAGGCCTTGCGCGTTCATCCCCGGCTTGAAAAATTCCTGCAATGGGTCCGGAAACGACCGCCCGGCTTTCGGTCGAAAGTTCCGGGCAAACGCCGTGGGCGGTGATCAACCCGGACGCACAGGATCACCAAAGGCATCGCGGACGGATACCGCCAGCCCCTGAACCTCTAACCCGCGATAGTCAGGTACCGGTGCGAATTGCGCCCCGGAAAGATGCTGGAATTCCAGCACCGTGTACGGTCGTTTCCAAAGCCATTCGCGGTTTGCAACAGACCAAATATCGGGGTCAGGCGGCGTTTCATCGGTGAAGGCATAGAAATGCAGGTCGAACCCCAATTGGGCCACATCCTGAATTGACAACAGCCGCATGCCTTGAGCACGGCAGAAAGCATCTTCGGCGGCGATATCCCCCGATCGCAAGGTGATCTGGCCGATGCAAGCTTTTGCAAATGGCGCGGCAGGATTGGCGGCGTTCATGGGGCGATTGGCCTGAAAATCATGTTGCAGCAACTCGATTACAAACCCTTCCGGGTCTTTTAGGTGACACATATAGCCAATGTCGAGAAACTGTTTCGGTTCCGAGACTTCGACACCTTTTTGGCGCAGACGGGATACGGCGAGATCAACATCCGGCACGGTGATCCCGATCTTCCAGTACCTTTGCCCGCCGTCATGGGTGTATCCACCTGCACCCGGCATCAAAAGAAGGTCCGCGTCCTGACCGGCATAGCCAACCCTGTGGTTCGGCCCTTGTGCTTGTGCCGTCATGCCCAAAGCATCCGCATAGAAACCTGCAAGCCGTTCGGGGTTCGCGACACGCAGAAACAAAGCGGACAATCTCATCGGCACATCCTTGCGATTCCTACCGCAATCTCAGGCGTGGCTGCCAGACTGTCAGCGACAAGCTCATGCGCCGTTTGCATCAGTTGATCGGGCTCAACCACTCGGTCAATCAGACCAAAGTCATAGGCTTCTTCTGCCGTAATCTTTTGCCCGGCCATAAGGATCATCTTGGTGCGCGCTGGCCCGATCAGGGCTGCCATACGCCCGGGATCTGACGGTTGCGGCAGAAAGCCCAATTTCATCACCGGGTAAAAGACCTTGGCGTGCGGCACTGCAATTCGAATGTCACAGGCCAAGACCATCCCGTTGGCCCCGCCCGCCAGCGTTCCGTTCAAGGCAGCAACGGTAAGACAGGGCAAAGCTGCAATTGCGCCCGATACCCGCTCCCAAAGGTCCGAGGTTGCAAGACCCGCCCGCGCCTCCTCCAAATCAGCCCCAGCACTGAAGACCTTGCCCGCACCGGTCAGAATCAGAGCGCGCGCCTCGGTCGCGGCCTCTGCGATTTCAGCCAGATCACTTAGCACCGCAGCCGTCAAAGCATTGGCCTTTTGCGGATTATTGAGCGTGACCGTCCACAACCCATCTGCCTTGGTCAATTCGATCACGTCAGCCCAACCCGTTTGCGGATATCTTCGCGCCGCAGAGAAACTTCGGTGCCCAAAAACTCATCCGCGTCGGGTGAACACATCCACAGCAACGCCCGCGCGGGCCAATCGGCGGGGATGTGATCGCTCCACTCCAACTGGCTGACGGCGTTGATGCCGCTCGCCTTGATCACGCGCTGCATATCCGTGGCAACGGTTCCGGGGGAAAGGCCCATGGCGCGGATGCCGTGTATCGACTCTTCAAGATGCAGACATTCGGTCAGCATCTTGGCCCCAGCTTTCGAGGCGCAGTAATGACTCCACGCTTCAATTGCATTAGACGCCGCGCCTGATGAAACGGTAATCACCGTCCCGCCTCCGGCAGCACGCATCACAGGCAGCGCCGCGCGCATTCCATGGAACACACCCTTGAGATTGATATCGATAGCCGCGCTCCAGGCTGCGACATCGGCATTGGACAAATGAGAGATCGGATCAATCACACCCGCGTTGCCGATCACGACATCCAACCCGCCGAAACGGTCCACACACTCTGCGACGGCCTGTTCAACCTGCGAAAAATTGCTGACGTCACATTGCAGCGCCATGGCTTGATCACCTAGCGCCTCGGCCAATGCGCCGATCTGATCGCCACTGCGCGCCACCAGTGCAACATTTGCCCCCGCTGCGGCAAAAACGCGCCCCGCCTCGGCCCCGATGCCGCGGCTGGCCCCTGTTATCAGTACGGTTTTGCCCTGCATTTCCACCCTGTACCTCCGTTGTTTTGAGATTAAGTGAATCTCTACCGCGCCAAGGGGGAAAGGGTCCAGCCCTTGCCCCTTGACGCCTGCCTCTGCAGGCACGACGATGCCGGCAAATTGATAAAGAAGGGTTCTCAGATGTCCGTTTTCCTTCGTCGCAGCAGCGGCGCAGTCTTAGCTTATGCCCTTGTCACCCAAGGCGCGCTCGCCGACGTCACCGCCCAACAGGTGTGGGATGACTGGCAAGCCTACTTGTCCCAGATGGGATATACCGTATCGGCAGAGCAATCGACAGCAGGCAATGTGACCACCATCACGGATATGAAGGTGGTCGCCACCGTTCCGGACGCTAGCGGATCGTTTGAGATGAACGTCCCGCAGATGACCCTGACCGAAAACGGCGATGGCACAGTCAATATCGGTCTGCCGGAAAGCCTTCCCATGACCTTGTCCGGTGAAGAGGATGGCGAGGCGTTCTCGGTCGATATCGAATACTACCACACAGGGCTGGAGATGGTGGTCTCGGGCGATCCTGACGATATGACCTATGACTATTCCGCGCCAGCGCTTGGACTGAAGCTGGGCGGCCTGCAAGTCGATGACGAGACCATTCCAGAAGACAGTCTGGACATGGATCTGAAACTATCCGACCTGGCTGGCAGCACGCGGATGAAAATCGGTGACTCCCGGTCAGTTGATCAGAATATGACAGCCGCGACGCTCACCTATGATCTGGTGTTCAACGACCCTGAAGGATCGGATGACGGCAAGATTAACGGATCACTGAACCAGCTTACGTTCGAGGGTACCAGCGTGGTCCCAGACGATTTCGACGGGACAGACCCGCAAGCCTTCTTTGAGAACGGCTTTTCATTCTCGGGTCTGTTTACCTATGCCTCCGGTCAAACCGCGATTGCAGGCACCAGCGAGGGCGAGGCATTCTCGATGGGAAGCGAATCCGAAGGCGGACGCTTTGGCGTCAGCATCGACGATCAGCGCCTGGCCTATGATGTCGAGCAGAACAGCTCGAAACTGGCGGTAACCACGGATGACCTGCCCTTTCCGATCGAAATCGCGATGGCAAATGCCGGTATGAAGTTCGAATTTCCGGTACAGCAATCCGAAGAGGTTCAGCCCTTTGGCTTTGCCATGAACCTGAAGGATTTCACCATGTCGGATGTGTTGTGGAGCATGTTCGATCCGGCAGGCGCCTTACCGCGTGACCCTGCAACCATTGCGTTGGACGCAACCGGCACTGCAAAAATACTGACAAACTTGTTCGATCCGGAATCGGTCGAAGCCATGGAGACCACGGGCGCTGCGCCGGGTGAGCTGCATTCGCTGAAGATCAACGAATTGCTGGTCTCTTTGGTTGGCGCAGAGCTGACCGGAGATGGCGACTTTACCTTCGACAATTCCAATGCGGCAGAGTTTGACGGTATGCCGACCCCTACGGGCGTGGCGAACCTGCAACTGGTGGGTGCCAACGCCTTGATCGACACGCTGATCAGCATGGGCCTGGTTGACGAGAACGAAGCGATTGGCGCGCGCATGATGATGGGCATGATGGCTGTTCCGGGCGACGCACCGGACACGCTGAACTCCAAGATCGAATTCACCGAAGACGGTCAGATTCTGGCCAATGGTCAGCGCATCAAATGATGCTCTCAGCGGTGAAGCTCAGCCTTAAATGGGCTTCGCCGCACTAGGAATTCAGGTTTCTAACTAAGTTCTTCCATCAGCGCCCGAGCGATGCGTCGTCCGGCCTTTCGGCCATCAAAAAGTGCCAGGATATTCGCATTTAACTTCTCGTTTGAAGGATTTTTGCTTCACAACAAAAAAACTTAGCGTGGTGCAACAGAACATGCCTTTGAGGTTCGGCCGTTAGGCCATGCTCGACGAACACGTTGAAAGGCACGATTACTGCAGAAACGTTCAACCTCCCTAAAACACCGAAGACGCGTCTGATTAAAGACCCAGACCCTTTGTCTGCCGCCTTCGAAACTAGGCGCGGTTTGCCGGGCTCAACGGCGACTCAATCTGCCCTAAGGTCTTGCGGGAAGGGCAGTCCAAGGCTAGGTCCAGTGCATTGCAACCGGAGGCCGCATGACCCGTACACCTGAAGATATCAGCCACGCCCTGCTGGATGCCGCCCGCAAAGCCGGGGCGGATGCTGCGGATGCTATTGTGATCGACGGATCTTCGGTCTCTGTCGAAGTCCGTGGCGGCGCGCTGGAACATGCCGAGCGGTCAGAGGGCACTGATCTTGGCCTGCGGGTCTTGCTGGGTCAGCGGCAAGCGATTGTATCCAGCTCGGACAGCCGCCCCGAAACACTGGCCACCATGGCCGAACGCGCCGTGGCCATGGCCCGCGAGGCACCAGAGGACCCGTTTGCCGGGTTAGCTCATTCTGACCAGTTGGCCACCGGCTGGGACCTTTCCGCGCTTGAACTTTTCGATCCAGCCCAGGAACCGGCGGCTGAGGATCTGTTGCAAGATGCATTGGCGGCCGAGGCGGCGGCGCTTGCGGTTCACGGCGTTTCGCAAGTTTCGGATGCGGCGGCGGGCTATGGCACGCATCGCGTGCATCTGGCTGCAACCAACGGCTTTTCCGGCGGTTATGCCCGCAGCAGCCGATCCACCTCTTGCGTCGCGATCTCGGGCGAAGGCACGGGGATGGAGCGCGACTATGACGGCGACAGCCGCACCTTCCAAAGCGACCTGCGCAGCCCCGACGAGATCGGCAGCACCGCCGGCGAACGCGCCGTGGCTTTGATGGGTGCCCGCAAGCCTGCCACAGGTACGTTTCCGGTCCTGTTTGACGAACGGATTTCATCCTCGCTGATCGGTCATTTGCTGGCGGCAATCAACGGGGCTGCAATTGCACGCGGGGCGTCCTGGCTGAAGGATTGCTTGGGCGAGCAAGTGCTGCCAGAGCATCTGTCGCTGATCGAAGACCCACATCGCCCACGCATCTCAGGCTCGCGCCCCTTTGATGCCGAAGGGTTGCCGACGCAACGGCGCGCCATTGTCGAAAATGGTGTCCTGACCGGTTGGACGCTGGACCTGTCCAGCGCGCGCAAACTGGAGATGACCTCGACAGGCAATGCGGCCCGCGGTGTGTCCGGACCGCCATCGCCCAGCAACTGGAACCTGAGTCTGACGCAGGGCAAACACAGCCGCGAAGACCTGCTGCGCGACATGGGCACCGGATTATTGGTGACGTCGATGATCGGGTCGACCATCAATCCGAACACCGGCGATTATTCGCGCGGGGCCTCGGGGTTCTGGGTCGAAAACGGAGAGATTACGCACCCGGTCAATGAATGCACCATCGCAGGCAATTTGCGCGATATGCTGAAACGGATCATCCCGGCAAACGACGCGCGGCCCTGGCTGTCGCGGGTTGTCCCCTCGATTCTGGTCGAAGGAATGACACTTGCCGGCAGCTGACCTGCAACTTCTGATCGACGCCGCATTAGAGGCCGGAAAGATCGCGACACGGTATTCGGGTGATACGGCGCAACGCTGGGATAAACCCGGTGGCGCGGGGCCGGTGACCGAGGCCGATCTTGCCGTAAACGCCATGTTGGAACAGCGCTTGCCCTTCGCCCGGCCCGGCTATGGCTGGCTAAGCGAGGAAACCGAAGACAACAGCGCCCGGCTGTCGAAGGACCGCCTGTTTATCATCGACCCCATTGATGGCACCCGCAGCTTTGCCGAAGGGTCGCGCACATGGGCGCACTCTCTGGCGGTTGCCGAGCGGGGCGAAGTAACGGCAGCGGTGATTTTCCTGCCGCGGCGCGATCTGCTTTACGCGGCTGCAAAGGGGCAAGGCGCGACGTTGAACGGTGCCCCGATCCGCGTTTCCGGAGTTTCGGCCTTAGAAACGGCCGAGATTCTGGCTGCCAAGCCCAACCTCGACCCGCGCCATTGGCGGCAAGGCGAAGTGCCGGAATTCAAACGGGTCTACCGCCCCTCGCTTGCTTATCGACTGGCGCTTGTCGGACAAGGCCGGTTCGACGGGATGCTGACGCTTCGGCCGAGTTGGGAATGGGATATCGCCGCAGGCGACCTGATTATCCGCGAGGCGGGCGGCACCTGCTCTGACCGGCTCGGTCATCCTCTGCGATTCAACAACGCAAATCCACGCCTGAACGGCGTGATTGCGGCGGGCGCGGCAGTGCACCAGATCTTGCGGGCACGGCTTGACCCCGACAGCACCGGCATTCGCCCATGAGCAAACCGCGTTCGCTCAGCCTGGCTGCATATAGGGTTCTGTCCTGGGGCGTACCTAACGCGGCCACCTTGTCTTACCCCAAGCGCCCGGAAGGTGAAGTCATTTGGGCGCATATCAGCACCCAAGACCGTCAACGCGCGGTGACCGATTTCTGCCGTCGCCTGCAACAGGTCCGGCCTAATTTAAATGTACTGCTGACAACCCCGCCCGGAGCCGATCTGTCGCGCTGGGATCAGTCCGAGTTTCCGCTTGTCGATCTGCCGTTGGAACAGACCGGCGCAGCGCGGGCGTTTCTTGATCATTGGCGCCCGGATATCGGCCTGTGGGTCGGGGGCGGCCTGATGCCAAATGTGATTACACGCGCCGATGAGCGGGGTATCCCCCTGATCCTTATCGAGGCGCAGATCGACATCAACATCGCGCGCGGTGCACGGTGGCTGCCCGATATCACCCGTTTTACGTTAGATTGCTTTCAATCGATTCTGGCCACAACGCCCGAAACGGTACGCACCATCCGACGCCTTGGTATCGCGTCAAGCAAGGTGTCCGAAGCTCCACCCCTGCATGTGAGTCCAAACCCTAAACCCTGGCCAGAAGATGAGCTGATCGAGATCACCCACGCGCTGGCCGGGCGTCCAGTTTGGCTCTCAGCCTGTGTGCTGGATACGGAATTCATCTCGGTCCTTACCGCCCATCGTCAGGCGCTGCGGATACTGCCGCGGCTAACGCTGGTGCTGCATGTGGCGGACGTGGCCGAGGCCGAGCCACTGCACCGCCGCCTGGAAAACATGGACCTGCGCTGTACCAACTGGGATACGGGCGGGCAGATCGAAGACACTACGCAGGTCATACTGTCGTCCGAACAGGAAGATCTGGGTTTGTGGCACAGGGTCTCGCCTGTCACTTTTATGGGCCGCTCACTTGAACGGGGCGCGGGCGGGCATGATCCGCTGGTTGGCGTTGCGCTTGGCTCATCCGTGATCCACGGCCCGTTTGTGCATCGTCATCAGCAGATATACGATCAGTTGGATCAGGCCGGGGCAACCCGCGTTGTCAGAACGGCAACCGAGCTGGGCGACGCTGTGGTTGAGCTGCTTTCGCCGGACCGCGCCGCGGATATGGCATTGGCGGGATGGCGGATCGTTTCCGAAGGCGCACCCCAGGCGGATAAACTGGTCGACATGGTACAGGATTGTCTGGATCAGCGGAGTGCGAAGTGATGCGGGCACCGAACTTTTGGAACACCGCGCCGGACCAACTGGATCTGCGCGCGCGTCTTCTGGCGCCGCTGGGGCACGTCTACGCCGCAGCCACGGCGCGACGGGTCGCGGCCGGCGTGGGTTACAAACCCGGTGTTCCGGTCATCTGCATCGGCAATCTGAACGCAGGTGGCACCGGTAAGACGCCGACCGTGATCTGGATGATCGAGCAACTGCGCGACGCCTGGCACCAACCACACGTCGTCACACGCGGTCACGGTGGGTCTCTGGATGGTCCGGTGCAGGTCGATCCGACCAAACACAGTGCCGCACAGGTTGGGGATGAGCCATTATTGCTGGCTGCCTTTGCCGAGGTTTGGGTCGCCAAGGACCGCGCCGCCGGTGCCCGCGCCGCAGCGGAAGCAGGTGCAACTGTGATTCTGCTTGATGACGGGTTTCAGAACCCGTCGGTCGCCAAGGACTTCTCGGTTATCGTGGTCGATGCGGCACGTGGCTTTGGCAATGGGTTGTGCCTGCCAGCAGGACCGTTGCGTGAACCTGTCGATGTCGGGCTGAAGCGCGCTGATCTGGTGTTGTCTCTGGGTGATGACGCGGCACAAACCGAATTTGCGGCTCGTTGGGGGCAAGCCCTGACCAAACTCCATGCAACAGGAGCGGTTGAACCCCTGCAAACCGGTATGGATTGGAGTGACACGCCTGTTCTGGCCTTTGCAGGGATCGGCCATCCCGAGAAGTTCTTTGCCACCCTTCGTCAACAAGGCGCCACACTGCTAAGGGCCGAAGCGCTGGATGATCACCAGCCTTTGACCCCGGCGCTGATGACGCGGTTGGAAAACGACGCCCGCCTGTTAGGTGCGCAGATGGTTACAACGGAAAAAGACGCGGTTCGCCTGCCACCTGCATTTCGAAGCAAGGTGATCACCCTTCCAGTGCGTCTTAGGGTAAATGAGTCCGACAAGGTCCGGCAGATGCTTTTGCGAATTGCCCCCTCGCCTTGAAAGGCGACCAGCCCTGAACAGGCTGGTCACATCAATTGCTTAGCTACCCAGTTCAGCCTCGATCAGCTTTTTAAAATCGGCATAAGACTGGTTGCCCACTTTCTCTCCGTTAATGATGAACGAGGGGGTGGATTGAACGCCGTCACGTTCGGCGTTTTCTTGATACCAGGCCACCAGCGTCTGAGCGCGTGTTCCGTCCTGAAGGCAAGCCTCAAGCTGATCATTGTCGATACCGGCCAGCCGCCCGATCTTGCGCAGTTCATCCACGATCTCGGCAGGGCCGCCTGCCTTGGTCCATTCGGATTGACCTTCATAGATCAGATCTGAAATCCCGAAGAACTTTTCAGGCCCGTCGCAACGCGCAACCATCGAGGCCCACAGACCATATCGGTCAAAATACACCTCCCGATAGATGAATTTCACCTTACCGGTGTCGATAAAGTCCTTTTTTAACTGCTTGAACGGGCCGTTATGGAAATTGGCACAATGCGGACAGGTGTAAGAGGCATATTCGATGATTTCGACCGGCGCATCCTCGGCCCCCTGCACCATCTCGACAATTGTCGAGGTGTCCAGATCGGCTTCTTGTGCTTCGGCGCTGCTGATCAGCGGATACGAAGACGTGGAATTCGACAGCGACAGCCAATAGCCGCCTGCGGCAATGGCGACAGCCGCGCAGATTCCAGTTGCAATACGGCTCATTTCTCAGCCCTTTCTCAGCGTTTTTGTTTGGATAGAACGTTACGACCCAGACGTTCAAGGGCTGCGCGCAAATCACCATCGTGAACCTCGCGTGCGGTCCGGTCTGCCTCGGCTGCAATCTCTGGATTGATTCTTGGTTTTGCCGGTTTCGGCTTGTGGTCAAAACTGGCCTGCCCCTCGGCAAACCCGGTCGGAGCGGTCTGCGTGATGCGCACCCGGCTGATGGCGTTGTAGCCATAGACGGAGTTCACCTTGTCGCGCAGTTGTTCTTTTTGCATCTCAAGCATTGGGGCTTGCGGACCGGTGGTCAGCACCGTCAACGTCGCGCCAATACCACCCTTGCCATAGCCGACATTCACTGGCCTCGCGATAGCGGCCAGATCCTGCCCGACAATTTCAGCCCAATGGGTCAACAGACGTGACACGGCAAAACCCCGGCTTTCCCCGGCGCGCCTGATCTGGTCGTTCAGCAATGTCGCGGTGCGTTTGAACCCGCGGGTCGAAGAACGTCTGCGCTGCATCTGGTTTCCAACTCCTGCGCCGCTATTGTAATGGGCATGACACCGGGCGCCAGAAAAACCCGACAAAGAGATAGATAAAACTTGCGTGACGCTATTCAATCTGACCTGAGCACCGACCTGCTGGACTGGTACGACCGCAACGCCCGTGTGATGCCGTGGCGCGTTGGGCCGGGCGACCGGGCAGCAGGCGTTATGCCCGACCCTTACCGGGTCTGGCTGTCCGAGGTGATGTTGCAGCAAACCACCGTTGCTGCCGTGCGCGATTACTTCACCCGCTTCACCACGCGCTGGTCGACAGTTCAGGCGCTGGCTGCCGCCCCCGACGATCAGGTGATGGGGGAATGGGCTGGGCTGGGCTATTACGCCCGCGCCCGCAACTTGCTGAAATGTGCCCGTGTGGTGGCCGATGATTATGGCGGAGCATTCCCCGATACCTACGATGCCCTGCTGAATCTTCCGGGGATCGGTCCCTATACCGCTGCTGCTATCGCGGCCATCGCCTTTGACCGTCCCGAAACGGTGCTGGACGGCAACGTCGAACGCGTGATGGCCCGCCTGCATGACATCCACGAGCCTCTGCCGGGATCAAAGCCGGTACTCAAAAACAAGGCCGCTGCACTTACGCCGAACACGCGCCCCGGCGACTACGCACAGGCGGTGATGGATCTGGGTGCCACGATCTGCACACCCAAGTCACCCGCCTGTGGAATTTGCCCGCTGCGGGACCCCTGTCAGGCCCGCGCGGCCGGAACACAGACCGATCTGCCGCGTAAAACGCCCAAAAAGCCCAAGCCAACGCGTTATGGCCATGTCTACATAGCCCAGCGCGAAGACGGAGCCTTGTTGTTGGAGCGTCGCCCCGACAAGGGGCTGCTCGGCGGTATGTTGGGCTGGCCCGGGTCCGATTGGTCAGATACGCCGGTCAACACACCCCCTTTTTCAGCGGACTGGCAGGAATTGGCGGGCGAGGTTCGCCACACGTTCACCCATTTCCACCTGATCCTGCGTATATGGACCGCCCCGCTGCCTGCCGGGCTCCACCCACATCGTTTAATTGTGTTAGACAAACATGCTTTCCGCCCCAGCGACCTGCCAACCGTGATGCGCAAGGCGCATGATCTTTGGCGCAATCGGTAACCCATTGTGCGGTGTAACGGACTTGGACTAGTCTCGGCCCAGTTGTTCGGAGCTTGGGAATGATCGCAACAGAAACTCTGTCCCGCTGGCAATCGGCCCTGCCCTTTTGGGTCTCATTCCTGTTGATTCCACTGATCTGGTTTACGGCGATTGCAGGTGGCTGGTGGGTTCTGCTGGTGCCGCTGTCGACATGGTGGGTTTTTGCTGTTCTGGATCGGCTGACCGGCCTTGAAATTCGAAACGCCGACCCCAACACTCAAGACCCGGTTCTGCGCTGGTACGTCCTGCTGACCAAGGTCTGGGTTCCGGTACAGTTTCTGACCCTTTACGGATTGATCTGGTACGCAACACATGCTGACCACCTGTCGACTTTGGCAAAGATAGGTCTGTTCTTTGGAATGGGCGTGATTTCGGGGACAGTTGGTATCAATTACAGCCATGAGTTGATGCACCAAAAAGGACGGTTCGAACGCTGGCTGGGCGACATCCTGTTGGCAATGGTGCTTTATTCCCATTTCCGTTCGGAGCATTTACTGGTGCATCACCGCTTTGTCGGGACGCCGCGCGACCCGGTAACTGCACGATACAACGAAGGCTTTCACCGCTTCTATCCACGGGTGTTGAAACAATGCCTCGTCTCTGCCTTCAAGGCTGAACGCAAAAAATTGGCTCGTAAGGATCGCCGCTGGACTGATCGCACTAACCCGTTCTGGCGCTACTGGGCACTGCAGGGCACCATGCTTGGGCTGGCCGCCCTTATCGGAGGCTGGTCCGGCCTCGCCCTGTTCCTGATCCAGGCGGGCACAGCCATTTGGCAGCTGGAACTGGTCAATTACGTCGAACATTACGGCCTGACCCGGAAACATTTGGGAGATGGCAAGTATGAACATGTCCAGCCGCGTCATTCCTGGAATGCCTCACAAAAAGCGTCGAACTGGTTGTTGATCAACCTGCAACGCCACTCGGATCACCATTACAAACCGAACCGCCGCTTTCCCCTGTTGCAGCATCACCCCGACGACACTGCCCCACAATTGCCCTATGGCTATCCAGTCATGACAGTCGCCGCGATGATCCCGCCACTCTGGCGCCGTGTGATGAACCCGCGCGTCCGCGCATGGCGGCGCCAACACTACCCCGAGGTCAAGGACTGGGTCCCCTACAACAGGTCGCAAAACCCCTTACCGCGCGCGTAACCGCAGCGCGCGACTGCGCGCTGCCCGGCCCAACGATCTGACTTGCATCTTCGATGCATGCCAGATTGGCGGGAGCCGCTACGCCCTCATCACCCAGAGGTTCATCGGGGCGTCTATGCCTCGAACAGCCTGATTCTGCTGGCTTTCAAATCCTGCCATCACATCTGATGCAAGATGGCTTTCGCGTTCCAACTGGCTTTGAACGGCATCGCTGATCACGACCCTTGCCGGAATGTCACGGGTAAGCGCCTCTAGCTTGGCTGCCACATTCACGGCATCGCCAATCACCGCGAATTCCAGTCTGTTGGCACCGATATCGCCCAACACCACAGACCCAAAGTGGACCCCGATCCCAACCTTGATCTCGGGCTCTCCTGCGCGGCGGCGTTCCGAGTTCCAGCGATCAATGACACCGACCATATCCACCGCGCAGGCCACCGCGTTTGTGGCATCCAGCGGCGTCGGCACCGGTGTCCCGAACGTAGCCATCAACCCATCACCCAAATACTTGTCCAGCGTCCCGTGATGGCGAAACACCGCAGATTCCATCCGGGCGTGGAAACCACGCAAAACCTCGATGACGTCATAGGGATCGCGGCCTGCGGCATATTTCGTGAACCCCACGATGTCGATGAACAAAACCGCTACGTTCTCTTTGCGCACCTGCTTCAGAGGCTCGTCGTTCTGGCTGAGTTCTTCCACAACATTGGGTGAAAAATATCGCGACAGGTTCGCCCTTTCGCGTTCAAGCCCCGCATTTGTCATCAGCAGCCGGTTTAGGCGCCGCATTGACACGCCCAACGTCACCGCCACCATCATGAATACGATCACCTCCTGTATGCGATGTGACGGCATAAAGCTGTTGGGGTCCAACAGTTCGGCCACCGCCGGATACCCGGACAAAGCCTCGGCGACGCGCTCGCTAAGGCCAGGCATCGGGGTCGCCACCCACCAGGCTATTATCCATCCGACGGTCCAGATCCCGGCTGTCCATGACCCTATCGCAATCACTGTCCGCCAGGAATATGCCAGCGTACCCGCTGCCAGAATGATAAAGAAGTACTGGAAGTTATCGAACCGGTACTGCATCGCCAAAGGCCGGACATCGTCGCTGAACGGGTTGGGCAGGATCATCCCAAGCGTCATGATCAGCAGGTCCACAAAGATCAGCAGCAACTCGACCCGTGATTGCCCAACGCGCCCTGCCCGTCGGATCAGCCAGCCATTTGCGCAGATCAGCAGCAGAATGAAGTGATACCACAACACATCCCACTGAGGGTTCAGGAAAACCAACAGAACCCCGGTCAGCGCCATCGCCAGCCAGCGCGCACGGACGGCAAGTTCCAGACCTTCGCGTTTGTGACGCTCCAGCGCGGCTTCGGTGTATTTGTTTTCAAGGTCGACAGTGTCCGGGCGGGTCACGAAAAACCGATCAAAGCGGGATCCGCTGGCTGTGGTGTCCGACATTGCACAAGCTCCTTCACTGCGCCGCAGAATACAGAAAGCGCATGTTCAAACCAAACGCCCGGAAAAACAAAAGACCCCGCCGGGCTCGGCGGGGCAAGGCTTAGTGCCTTGTGTCAGGCCACAGGCACCGGCGGTGTTCGTAAATCAGTTGTGCATCTCGGCCCGTATCTGCTGCCGCAGAACGTCGATCGGAACTGTCTTTCCATCGCGTTTAAAGCACCAGTAGGTCCAGCCATTGCAGGACGGTGCATTCTCCAAATGCGCTCCGACCTGATGGATCGAGCCTTTTACGTTTTGTCCGACCAACGTGCCATCAGCACGAACCTTGGCTTTGTGGCGCTGGTTCATGGAATAGAGCTCTTCGCCGGGGCGGAGCATGCCGCGTTCAACCAGTTGGCCGAATGGCACGCGAGGCTCGGCGCGCTTGCTGGCGCTGACTTCCAACGCCTCGCGGTCGAACTTCCGGACCTTGGCGATACGCTTTTCGGCCACCTTGCGATAGCTTTCCTCACGCTCAATCCCGATGAATTCTCGCCCCAGCATCTTTGCAACCGCGCCCGTTGTACCGGTGCCAAAGAACGGATCCAGGACAACATCGCCCGGATTGGTCGAGCCGATCAGAACGCGATGCAACAACGATTCAGGCTTTTGCGTTGGATGCGCTTTGTCGCCGTTTTCGTCCTTGAGGCGCTCATGCCCGGTGCAGATCGGCAGAACCCAGTCGCTGCGCATCTGCACGCCTTCATTCAGCGCCTTCAATGCCTCATAGTTGAACGTATATTTCGCACCTTCACGCTTGGACGCCCAGATCATCGTCTCATGCGCGTTGGTGAATCGCTTGCCACGGAAATTCGGCATCGGGTTCGATTTGCGCCAGACCACATCGTTCAGAATCCAGTATCCGGCATCCTGAAGGGCCGAGCCGACGCGGAAGATATTGTGGTAGGACCCAATAACCCAGATCGCGCCATTCGGCTTGAGCAGGCGATGCGCCGCCTTGAGCCAGTCGCGGGTGAATTGGTCATATGCAGCAAAGCTGGAAAACTGGTCCCAGTGATCGTCGACCGCGTCTACCTGGCTGTTGTCGGGGCGGTGCAGCTGGCCTTTCAACTGCAAATTATAGGGCGGATCTGCAAAAATCAGGTCCACCGCCGCCTCGGGCAGACTGTTCATCACGTCGATGCAGTCCCCGGATAGAATCGTGTTTAACGAGAGCGCGGCTGCGCCCTTTGTCTTGGTCGTTGTCATATTGCTGCCTCAAGTTCCACGGCGCTTTTGCGCTCATTTGGTTGAGACAAGGATGAGTCAAAGACGAATCGCCGTCAATTTCTTTTTTGAATCATGGACTTACGATTTACTCTTGATACAAGATATTGTGGACTGGTTTGAACGAACGTCTATGGTGTGGGGTCACACCAAGATTTTGCAGCGCCTCTTTGTGTTGTTTCGACGGATAACCGGCGTTTGTCTCCCACCCATAGCCGGGGTGCTGTTGCGCCAAATCCACCATCAGTTGATCGCGCCAGTTTTTCGCTATGATCGAAGCAGCCGCAATTGATACAGAATGCGCGTCACCTTTAACCACTGCCCGGGCCGGGATCGTCAGGCCGCGCGGAACCAGGTTTCCATCAATCAGCAGAAAGTCCGGCGCTGGGTCCAAAGCCGCCACTGCACGCTCCATCGCCAGATGTGATGCCCGCAATATATTGTGTTCATCGATCTCGGACACCGAGGCTTCGGCAACGGCAAACTCTGCCCGGTCACGCAGCACAGCCTCAAGCGCGATGCGCCGCTTCGCCGTCAGCTTTTTCGAATCGTGCAATCCTGCGGGAATATCCTCGGGGTTCAGAATCACGGCACACGCGACCACCGGTCCGGCCAATGGTCCGCGGCCTACCTCATCAACGCCGGCGATCCGCAGATATCCCTGCGCAAGGGCGGCTTTCTCAATTTCATAATCCGGTAACGTCATGCGGTCCGGGAAATCGCGTTTTTAAGACCATAGCAAGGGGAAAAGAGAGGGTAGCTTGCGCCACCCTCTCCCGCGGGGCGCTTCTTTGGCGCCGCTCCTGCTCGAAACCGGTTATCTGGAACCCACACGGTATCCTTGCTGACGCAGGCAGCCGGGGTGGTAGGCGCGCTTGACCTTTTTGCCATTCCAGAACCTGACCTTGCACTGGTTCGGCAAGCTGTTGCTGTATTTGTAATGGTTCCCCAGGCACGTCTGCCCCAACAGCCGCTGATCAGGTGAATACCCTTTGAAGGTGCGCAGGCATCGTTGCGGCAGAGTATAGCGCGCAACACGTTTCGGCAGTGGACGAACGTGATGCGGCCTGTCCTTTGGCCTTTTATACACGTGGTCATGCGGTGCCTTATATACGTGATTGTAGTTATGTGTAACGGTGTTCTTTTTGTCGTCATCGCTGAAGTGCTTTACAGCGGCCCCAAGCAACGCGATTGCAGCCAGCCCGCCAATAATATCCCCAACATCTGCCGCCCGCGCCTGCGACGCTGAAATGCCCGTGATGGCAACCGCCGAAGCCACGATCAAAGCTATGAATTTCCTGTGCATGGTTCTTGTCCTTCAGGTGTCTTGAGGTGACCCGGTCGCGGGCCTTGTGCTCGATGCCCTGACACTGGCAATCCCCCACCCAGACAAGCAATAACGGGTCCCTGTTATCCGATATCAGCGCCGCGAAACCCCTTCGGTTATTGAATATCGCGCCAACCCATGCGCAGGATGCGGCCTATGAAACAGATCCTCTCTTCTCTGATCCTGCTGGCCCTGATAACGCTTGGCACCGCCGCTGCGGCGGAGGATTGCTATGCCGACTACAAGGCCAAAAAGGACAATCCGCTGCGTCTGCACTATGGCGTTATGCAGGTGTCATCCTGCGGCAAAGGGCAGGCAAATCAAGAAGTCGCCCAGCGCCTCAAAGGGTCGGGCTGGACCCTGCTGAACGTCATATCCGTGTTCGGATCGGAAGGGTTGGATAAAAGGAAGGCCAATGCCGGACAATTCTATCTCCGTTACTGAGGCTCGCCGGTCCGGTGTCAGGCTGGTCGGCGCCGGCATTGCGGCGATCGTCGTAATTCTGGTGACGGCAGCCGTTTTCCTGTTTTGGACGTTGCCGGATGCCAATGCTTTCAACGCCAAGGTCGAGCGCCTGTTCGTCGAAAGCGATCTGACCTCGCAGGCCGAGATTCGTTTGCTTGAGATACTGGCCCAATCCGGCACGGCCTTTGCCGATACCCTGTCCAGCTATCGTATGGTGATTTTTGTATTGCTCGTTTTCGCCACTGCCATGCTGGTATCAGCACTGGTTTTTCTGGTGATGCTGGTCTTGCTGAACAGACGCATGGCGCAGATCGAACGCACAGGAATTCAGGTTACCTCGCTTTTGATCAGCCGTGAGGAAAATACCGTCTACCTCAACAACATGGATTTCAAACTGACCCCCGCCGCGATGGAAACGCTGTCGGTACTGGCTGAATCCCGTTTGGATGACGAAGTTCTGTCCGGCGCCCAGATCGAGGCGATGATTTCGGGTAGAGACGCCGCTGATTGCGACGAATCCGCAGGCGCCACCCGTATCAAGCGGTTGCGGGATGCCCTGGGAAATCAGATGGTCAGCGAGTTGCTGGTCAAGAATATCGCCAAAAAAGGCTACATGCTGTCGATCGAAAAAGACGTGATTCAGATGGTTTGAACAGGTCGCACAGGTCATGCGCGCGAAAAAGCCGGTTACACCCCTTGGAATAAACCCATGTAGGACCCATGCTATGGAATAGTCACGTCAGGGAGTCTGATGATGAATGTGCACACCACCCCAAAGACCAAAGGTTTTGGCATCTCGGTCGAAGACCTGACCGGGCGGGTCGCGATCTACCGCGATAAAACCCTATTGGCTGAAAGTACCCGTGCAAAGGTGATGTACGAAACGCGCTTGCCAGCCACCATTTACGTCCCCCGCGCAGATGTTCGCGTCGATATGGGTGATGAAAGCGAGTTACAGACCTTTTGCCCGTTCAAGGGGACGGCGACCTATCACGACGTTATTCTGGAAGACCAGCGGTTGGCCAACTCTGTTTGGGCCTACGAAGACCCGCTGCCTGAAAGCCTTGCCATTCGAGGCTATGTTGGCTTTGTGCCGGACGCCTACACGCATGTCGACCTGGGTGAGAACACTCTCCGAGATGCTGAGGATGGCAATATCAGCGGCCCACTAATCGACTGGCTGATGCGCCGCGCATCTGACAGCAAGACGCCCGAGGCTTTCACCAAGGCGCTTGCCGAAAAGATGCTGGAGCATGGGATAGCGATCCAGCGTCTCAGCATTTTGACGTGGTCTTTGCATCCATTGATCGCAGGTAAGCACTATATTTGGGAGAAAGGCGCGGCCGAGATTTCGACCAATGTGCCAACTTATGAAATCCATGACCACCCGGCCTATATCAACAGTCCCTTACGCCACGTCTCGAACGGGCTGGGCGGTGTTCGCCAGCGGTTGAATGACGACAACCCGCATAACAGCTTTCCCATAATGGAAGACCTCAGGGCCAAGGGAGCAACAGACTACGTCGCGATGCCGCTACCGTTTTCGGATGGGCGCACAAACGTTCTGACCTTGACGTGCGATCACCCAGACGGATTCACTACCGAGAATCTTGGGCTGGTTTTCGAATGTTCGTCGGTTATTGCCCGGTTTTACGAAGTTTTCATGCAACGCGAGAATGCGCAGGTTCTGCTTGAGACCTATGTTGGCAAACGCTCGGGCGCACGGGTTTTGGGCGGTGAAATCAGGCGTGGCGATGGGGATGAGATCGACGCGGCAATCATGTTCTGCGATCTGCGCAATTCCACCAGTCTTGAGGAACAGCTTGGCCGCGCGGACTATATCAACTTGCTAAACGACTTTTTCGAAACCGTATCAGGTATCGTGCATGACAACGGTGGCGAGGTTTTGAAATTCATCGGAGACGCTGTTTTGTCGGTCTTTCCCGAAGGCGAAGATTCAATCGTGGCGCGCGGTAATGCGCAGCGTTCAGCGATTGCGATCGTCGAAAAGCTAGGTGAACTGCGCCAATCCGGCACCGAAGCCCATTGCGATTGTTCAATCGGGATAGCCTACGGGCAGGTTACCTATGGCAATGTCGGGTCGCGCGAACGGCTGGATTTCACTGTCATCGGTCAGGCCGCGAATGTTGCAGCCCGGCTGGGTGAATACGGTAAGTCGTCGGGGCACCGCATTGTCGTCTCGGGGGATATACAACCCGCATGCACCAGCGCCATACCATTAGGCGATATCAAACTGCACAACGTATCACTGCCTGTAACATCCTTTGCGCTAAGTACGTCGGCGGATGCAGTGCTGAATGCCTAATGGCCCGCAGCGTTCGTCGGCCAGACGGATTGCTGCCTGGTATGATTTGCTTTTTTGGTGCCTGAAATCGCGGAAAATCCAAATTTACCGCGTTATGCCCTGAGCAGAATCAATGCCGTCTGACCCGGTGATATCGTGCTTTGCAATTGCTTTATCTGACTGCGGGCTTGATATGTATCCGTCAGCTTGGCAATGGCTGCCTCATCGGTGAACTGCGCAAGATCATCTGACCCTGTCAGACGTGACAACCTGTCTTTGAACACCTCAAGCTGCCTGTCGATATCAACTTGCCCGAAGCTTGACGGCAGACCCAAAGCCGTCTCCATCATGCTCCGCAGCGGCGGCTGGCCCATCAGATCAAACCATTTGGTATCTACGCTGTTGTCCTGAGATGCCAAATCCGTCAAGGAGCGCTGTGCGTAAAGCGATATACGCATTGTCTCATCCGACTCACCGACTGCGATTTCAAACTGGGACACAACATTGTCCTGGGCAACCTCCTCCATAAACGTGATCAACCCGGTTTTGCGAATTTCACCCGGTCCAAGCCCAAATGCCTTGGAGAACTCCCGATATCGCTTGTCAGCCAGCCGGTTTGACAGCGCGTCACCAGCTGTGGTGCCATCGGACAGTATTTTCTGGATGAAGAAGCGGTTGTTGATGTCACCGTCCAATCCGAAGGCTCCCAACGCCACTTGCAACAAGCGCCGGTCCGAAACCAAATCTTCAGCCGTCTGAACCTTGCTGATGTTGTCCAAAAAATACTTGGTCTCTCTTTCATTAACAGAGGAGGATGAAAAACTTTGCAGTTGCGCGCCGTAGGTACGCTGCAGAAAGCGCCAGCCCACGATTCCGTTTGCGGGGACTACTGGCTGAAAAGTCATTGCTGATACGCCATCAGGCGTTCTTCGCGCGGCAACAGGGCGCGAAGCGATTTCAGGCATTTATAATACTGTTTGGCCAGCAATGCTTCGGTGGCTTCAGACAGCACCTGACGGCTGTCTAAGTCGGTAAAAACCTGACTCAACTCTTCAACACGCCGCAAAAGCTGTTGGTGCGCCTGTTCGGGCTCCATGTCACCGGATAGAACAAGCTGGGCAGCATAACAGACCCGCCGAACCGGAGTATTCACCTCATCAGGGTGGATGGCATCACGCAGACGCAGGACATTTGCCCCGGGCGTCATTATCGAAAACCGACTGCGGCGGTCGCCATTCTCCACGACCACACCGTTGATTAGCACCCTCTCTTTCGGTGCCAGTTTCAGAACCAGCCCAGCCATCACGTCAAACCAATCTGCCGCAAGCCACGCAGGACGGCCATGTTGATCTCAAGCAAAGGTTCTACGGTCGCATTGTTGCTCAGAACCTGGGTGCTGTGCTGTTCCGTGAACTCTGCCAAATAGAAAATCCGCGCGCGCAGATCGTCGGGAAGGCCGTTGTCGGAATCCATTACATCCGTAGCCAAAACGGTCCACAAACGGCGGTTTTCGTGAAGTGCCTGAACGAACCCGGCATAGTCGGTTTTGCGCCGGGTGGTCGCAGCCTTGAGCCGATGCGTAATTTTTGAAATCGCTTCGAATTCGGTATCGCGCGGGGTACGCGTTGGAGCGGAGGTCTGCGCATATGCGCGCCGGGCGAGAGTTTGCGGTGTCACTTGAATTCCTTCCAATAGGCCGTCTTTTGGCGGTCAGGGTCGGGGCGCGTGGTTGCGCCCCGACCGGGTTCCGAAGATTAACGGAACAATGACAGGATCGACTGCGGTGCCTGGTTTGCGATCGACAGCGACTGGGTTGCCAACTGCTGCTGTACCTGCAGGGCCTGAAGGCGGGCCGATGTTTCTTCCATGTCGGCATCGACAAGCGACCCGATACCGGATTTGAACGAGTCAGTAAGGTTCGCAATAAACTCTTTCTGGGTCTCAATCCGGTTTTGGACCGAACCAAACGCAGCCGACGCATCGATGGCGGTGTCAATAAGACCCGTGATCGTACCCAATGCTGCACTTGCACCAGCTTTTGTCGTTACGTCAATTGAAGACAACGCACCCAGACCACCGGAACCTGCGTTCGTAAACTGTGCCGAAACGGTCAAATCCTGATCCGCAGCAGCAGTCGCAAAGGCCAGTTCATCTGTAGTTTGGGTAATCGTAAGACCCTTGATACCCAAAGCGTCGATTTGGCTCTTCAAGCCAGCTGCAACTTTGGTATCGGTGTTGGGCGCATTATAGACTGCATCAATATCAGATGCCTGCACTGTATAGGATACGCTCTGGCCACCTACGGTGACTGAGATTTTGTCACCCACTGCAAAATTGTCAGTTGCGCTGTTGAAGTTAAGGTTTCCCGAACCGCCGCTTTTGTCCAAGGAAAAGCTAGCCACATCTCCGTCAGTACTTGCGTTGTCAGAATCATCAAGAACGTTTTTCGCCGAGTAGCCGCCGGTCGACAGGTTCTGAGCATTAACGGTGATCGAAGAATCCTTCACGGCACCAGAACTGTCACGATCCAACGACGACAGAATCTTAGCTGATGCTGTGTCTCCGTTCACCAGATTGAGACCGTTAAACTGGGCCGCGCTGACAACCGAAACAATCTGGTCTTTCAGCGCTGTAACATCGGCATCGATCTTATCCCGTTCGACGTTGTCTTCCTGGGCCGCGACGACTTTCTCTTGAATCTGGATCAACAGGTCGGTCACGGTTTCTGACGCGTTACGAGCCACCGCAACAGTCGATTCACCCAGTGCCAGGCTGTCTTTGATCGCATTGAAGCTCTTGACGTCGGATTCCATAACTTTGGAGATCGCCCAAACTGCCGAATTGTCTTTGGCGGTTGCAACATCCTTACCAGTTGCGATCGCGTTCTGGGTTTGCCCCAGATTCTTATTGACCATTTTCAGGGTTTGCAGCGCCACCATTGCGCCATTGTTTGTCAGAATGCTGGACATAGCTTTCTTCCTTTGTGTTCGGGCACTTTGCGCCCATGCTTACCCCGCACCGTAAGCGGGCTTTGACGTCGTTCTGAGCGATGCGATCCGCCGTCGGGCTGTTCGCGCCACCTGGTGTATCAGGTGCAGGACCACCTTTGCCCGTTACCTCCTAACGGAGTGCTAAAGCCCCTCGGTCAAAAATTTTGGATTTGAATCAAACCCGTACCTATGCTCGCTTCTCCAGCTTTGGATTGCGACGCACAGCGAACCCGTTGCGCTGCCCGTCCGCGCCATAGGTGGTGAACTCTTGCCGAACGCGACGCAGTTCAGCCATGCGGTCGGCCACGGCGCGGATCCCTTCGGCAGCGCTGTTGAGCAACAGCTGGTTCCGTTCGACCTTTTTTTGCAGCCGAATCAACTCGGCGCTTTCAAAGACCTGAAGCTCATTGATCGTATCAATCAGTTTTTCTTTTTCCGGTACCACCTGGTTCAGTCTGTTCAGATCACCATCGACAAGCGCGGTACGTTCAAGGTCCAGCACGTCTTCAAGCGAGCGGATCAGGTCGGTATCAGTATTGGTCGGCATTTGTTTTCTCCATCATGGATTGGAACAGAATCTCGGACAGCCCAACGCCGCCAGCCTCGGCCAGCGTGCGCGCCTGATGCTGTATAAGGAACGACGAAAACTGTTCCTCGCCGGCACCGCCGCCAAAGGAATCATGTGTCTCACCCAATCCAGAGGATTTTAACATTTCAGCCAGGAATGCCGCCTCAAGCTCAACAGCGGCGGCTTGCAGTTTTTCAGCCGTAGTTGGCGGGTGGGAGCCAGGCAGGGTTCCAGAAATCTTCATCATATTCTCCGAAATTTACATCGAACTTTCTTGATCAAAGGCGAAAGCGGTTAAAATAAACGTAACTTCCTGCGGGCAGGTTGCTGGTCACACAAACGGAGTCGGAGCAAAATGCCCAACCCTATTCCAGCACTGATGCCTGCGTCGGGCGGCGCCATGAAACCTGCGGCTGCCGCGAAAGACGCAAGCAACACCAAGGGTGCCGAGTCATTTCAAACGGTCATGGATCAAGAGGCCGACGCGCAGCCAAACGAACAAAAAACGGCCGAACCTGCGATTCAGAATCCCGATTTGGCACCGGACTCGGAAATCATCGTTGTCGATAGTGAGGTCGCGCCTTTACCAATCGAGCCGCAGGATCAACCGCCGGCCGAAATACGGCCTGCTGCGGTTGAAATTGCCCAAATTCCGGTCGTCGCAAGGCAAAATGAAAAGCCAATTGTAGTGGCCCCGGTTGTCATTGTTGAAGCTGAGGCGTCCGCTAACACGCAACCTGTAGTCGCGCAGAGTGAAACGGTACGATCACAGCCGCGCCCAACGCAGGCCGAAGTTGCACCGACCGTTCAGGCCCTGATTTTTGCGTCGGTCCCTCCGAAAAAAACGCCACAGGTCGTCGCTCGGCCAAATGGCGTCCCCGTGGGGTTGGCAACACCAGATGCTCACCTTGATGGAACACCTGACCTTCCAACCCCTCCCCAGTCTGAAAAAGAGACACCTGCCACCCAGACCGTGCCGCAGACAAGTCGCCCGGAGGCAGTGAAACCCGGTCGCACGCCGCCGACGCCTGTCCAGATACAGCTTTTCGCCGCCGACACTCAAAGCCTTCAACCCGAGGCGAACCCGACAACCGAGATTGAAGACATCCCACTCAGCAGGGAGGCCACAACACTTTCTTCATCACGCGATTCTACCCCCATGACACAAACAACGACGACCGCAACGGCACGGGTTGAAACGGCGCGCGCAGTCGCCAATCAAATGGCAACCGTCGTTTCTGCCCGGGGGCAGCCCGGAACGATCGAAGTCGCCTTGAACCCTGAAGAGTTGGGGCGCGTTTCGATTGTCTTAAACGGTCGCGAAGACGGTCTGCACATGACGATCTCAGCCGAACGTCCAGAGACGCTGGACATGATGCGCCGCCACCTTTCGGTTCTTGAGACAGAATTCCAGAACTTCGGGTTCGGCAACCTGTCTTTTGACCTTGGGACATCTGCAGGGTCACAGCACAGCGACTCTGATACCGGCGAAGGCGCAGGGTTTTCCGACACACAGCCCGAACAGATTACCGAGGCTGCACCAGCCGCTCCAAAATTAGGCCCTGTAGGCCGGATCGACATGAGGCTTTGACCATGATCAACCCAACACAAGCCACAACCCAAGCCAACACGCAGGTCACGTCCGCATCCCAATCCAGGACCTCCTCAATCGCGTCGGATTTCGACACGTTCCTTTTGTTGATGACGACACAGGCGCAGAATCAGGATCCGTTGGAACCGATTGGGTCTGCTGAATATGCCTCGCAATTGGCTCAGTTCTCGATGGTGGAACAGCAGGTGCAAACCAACGATCGCCTGTCAGAACTGGCGCTGACTTTGGGCAGCGTAAAACTCGACGAACTTGCAAATTGGGTCGGTATGTCTGTTCAGACAACCTCGTTCCAGTTTGATGGTGATCCGGTGACCATGCATGGACAGGCCGCAGCAGAGGCAGACAGCGCCGAGATGGTGATCGTTGACAGTGAAGGAACCGAGGTTGATCGGGTATCCATTCCCGTGACCCAGTCTGAATTCACCTGGGACGGAGTCGCAAGCGATGGAAGCACTCTTCCGCCAGGCAGCTATTCGGCAACGCTGGAAAGCTACTATGAGGATGAATTGATATCGACGCTGTCAGTCTCACCTTTCAGCAAGGTGGTCGAAGCGCAGGCCGCGGATGGGACGGTTTCGCTGACACTGGAAAACGGGCAGTCCGTTCCGGTCTGGATGGTGACTTTGGTAAGCACCTGAGCTTGATCTACGGACCGGGACGGGCCACACCAGTGCGACACGCGACTCGCTTATCGTATTGGTGATCCCCCTGCCTGACCCGAACAGCCCTCCAATCCAACTGGTTGCGCAACTGCGCGATCAAGGCCTGATAGCTGCGGAAACGCAATTCCAGGCCATGTATGGCGGACGTACCAATCAGGTTTGGAAGGTGATCGGCGAAAACGGCGGTAGGGTACTGAAACTGTACCGTGCGGGCCTGCGCAACCCACTGTTTCGCAACGACGGCGAACTTGAGGCGCAGTGCCTTACTTTTTTGGAACCGACCGGGTTTGTGCCCCGCCTGCGCGCGACCGGCCAGCACCAAGATGACCGCTGGGTCTTTTACGACCACGCACCGGGGTCCCCTTGGCGAGATGGCGTTGCGCCGGTGGCAGAGTTGTTGGGCAAACTGCATCAGCTTGATCTGCAGATACAAGCACCCAAGGGGTGTAATGGCAGTATGGACCTGGCCCGCCACGGGCAGAGCATTCTTGATCGGTGCAGATCTGACATGCGGCAAAAGATAGAGGCGCTGCGGCCCGACGATCACATTCCGCCGACCCACCACACCTGCCTGATACATGGCGACCCGGTTGCAGGGAACATTCTGGTGGCACCCTCAGGTTTGACCCTTATTGATTGGCAATGCCCCGCGCAGGGTGATCCGTGTGAGGACCTCGCGCTGTTCCTGTCGCCCGCCATGCAGCATCTGTACCGGGGCAAAGCCTTGACCCTTACAGAGGAAAGCTTGTTTCTCTCTGCCTATGGCTGTGCCAACGCGGTGAAACGCTACAAATCGCTTCGCCGCTGGTACGCGTGGCGGATGGCAGCCTATTGCTTGTGGCAGATTGAAAACGGTGGTTCGGACTACTCAGTAGGTTTAGAGCTGGAACGCGCTGCGCTGCCGTCTTCACCAATCTAAAACGGCCATCATCGCATAAGCGGGCGGCATCAACGCGCGCCGCCAGCGGCCAAGGGGAAAACGCGCAGGGATGCGCGTCATCGGGTCGGGTAGGTCATCCGCCTGCCCCAAAACAAGCCGAGCCAGCGCGCGCCCGCTATAGGTCCCCATCGCAACCCCATTCCCATGATAGGCAAAACCCGCGAACAGGCCGAGCTGACCCGGCACTTCGCCCACAAAAGGTGTCAGACCCCGCGACAGGCAAACCATACCGGACCACATATGAGTGACCTCGACATCAGCCCACGCCGGGAACATTCGCCGGAAGTCCCGGACAGCCTTTTGCCGAATCGCTCCCTCAGCCCGCGGGGACGAGTGCAAACCGCCGCGCATTCCGAACAGAAATCTTCGGTCCGGCATCAGCCGAAAGTAGTGCAGTAAATGCCGGGTGTCGTACGCCATCTGATCCGTGGTCCAGCCTTGTGCGTGCAATTCGGGCTCCGTGAGCGGGCGGGTAACCAGAACTGTGGACTGAGCAGGCATATAGCGGCCCGACATCCAGGGCGGCACATCCTCGCTGGAATATCCATTGGTGCAGATCAAAACATTGCGCGCAGTGACACGGCCATTTTTTGTGCCAAGTTCGAATCCGGATTGCGTTTTACGGAGTCTATGAACCGCGCTGTTGCGAAACAGATCAGCCCCCAAGGAACGAGCCGCCCCCGCAATACCAAAAAGATACTTTCTGGGGTTCAGGGCAAAACCGACCGGGTTGGTGTATGCGCCATGAAACCCGCCCCCGAAGCCAAGCGCAGGCAGGTCACTTGCTTCGTGAAGGGTGCCTGACGCCTCGGCCTGTTTTCGCAACGAGTCCATCGCGCGGGGCGTGTGGGCCAGTTGGGTTTCCCCTGCCGAATGCACATCCGCGTCAATGGCGTGACCGCTCAAAAGATCCGCGACAAGGTGAACTGCGTCTTTTTCAGCCTGCGCATAGCTCTGCGCGGCACCCTCTCCGAACTGGCGAACCATTGCGGCCTGGCTGAGTTTTGAGCCTCCCAAACAACAAAACCCGCCATTTCGCCCCGATGCGCCCCAGCCTGGCGTCTCGGCCTCAAGCACTGCTACGCGTATTCCAGCCTCGGCAAGATGCAGCGCGGCAGACAGGCCTGTATAGCCGCCCCCGACAATCGCGACATCCGTGTTCAAATCGCCCTGCAAAACTGGCCAGTCCGGGCTGGCAATGGTTTCATCCCACCAACAGTTGGTCCGCGGACCGGATCCGTAGGTGTAGGTCGGGAACAGCCGTTTCATTCTGTTTTTGCGGCGGCCAGTTCATCCTGCTTCTGCCGAACCATCGCGCGCTTGGTCACCAGCGATGCCGTGATGACACCCACCGTGACAACCGCGATCATGATTGTGGACAGCGCGTTGATTTCAGGGCTGACGCCTAAACGTACGGCAGAAAAAATCTTGATCGGCAGGGTCGTGGCTGACGGGCCCGAGGTAAAGGATGCGATCACCAGATCGTCAAGCGACAAAGTAAACGCCAGCAACCATCCGGAAATCACCGCAGGCGCGATGATCGGCAGGGTCACAAGCCGGAAGGCCTGCGCCGGAGAGCACCCCAAGTCCAGCGCTGCTTCTTCCAGCGACTGATCGAAAGTCACCAAACGCGACGACACCACGACCGAAACAAAACACATCGAAAAGGTCGTATGCGCCAGAACGATTGTCAGAATGCCCCGATCCAAGCCGATACCGATAAACAGCAGCAGCAGCGACAGGCCGGTGATCACCTCGGGCATCACCAGCGGTGCATAGATCATGCCCGAGAACAGAGTACGGCCAAAGAATCGTCCGCCACGCACCAGCACATAGGCCGCCGCGGTACCCAGGATCGTCGCCAGAGTTGATGAGACCACGGCAACGCGTACAGTCACCCAGGCGGCATCCAAAAACGCCTCGTTCTGGACCACCGCGCCATACCATTTGGTCGAGAACCCGGCCCAGACCGTAACCAGCTTGCTTTCGTTGAAACTGAAGATAATCAGAATGATCATCGGGATGTACAGGAACGCAAACCCCAGCGTCAGCGAGACTGTGTTAAACCAGCTTAACCTGCTCATTTTTCCGCCTCCGCCTGTTTTTGCTGGTTGCGCTGGAACAGCACGATCGGCACCACGAGGATCAGCAGCAAAACAACCGCCACGGCGCTGGCAACCGGCCAGTCGCGGTTCGAGAAAAACTCTTCCCACAGCACCTTACCGATCATCAGCGTGCCAGACCCACCCAGAAGCGAGGGGATAACAAACTCACCAATCACCGGGATCATGACAAGGAAGCACCCAGCGATAATCCCAGGGCGCGACAACGGTATTGTCACCAGCCAGAACGCCTGCAAACGCGAACAACCCAAATCCTCGGCGGCTTCGATCAGAGATTCGTCCATCCTTTCAAGCGAGGAATAGATCGGCAGGATCATGAAGGGCAAATAGGTGTAGACGATACCGATATACACGGCGGTATTGGTGTTCAGAATGGTCAGCGGGGTCGAGATGATGCCCGTCCACAGCAGGAACTGGTTCAGGTAGCCTTCGTTCGACAGGATGCCCATCCAAGCGTAAACGCGGATCAGGAACGAGGTCCAGAACGGCAAAATCACGAGCATCATCAGCGTCGGCCGCCACTCCACAGGTGCGCGGGCCATGCCGTAGGCGATCGGATACCCCACCAGCAAGGTCAGAACGGTTGAGATGACCGCAATCTGAACACTGGAAAGATAGGCTTTCCAGTAAAGATCGTCCTCGGTCAGCCAGACGAAATTCTCAAAATCCAACTGGCTGAAGAAGTCTTTGATACCGGCCCAGCCCTGCGACAGGTCCAATGTCGGAGTGTATGGCGGGATGGCCAACTCGGTATCTGACAGCGATATCTTCAGAACGATGAAGAACGGCACCAGAAATAGCGCCAGCAACCAGACATATGGAACGGCGATCAGAAACGCGCGGCGCATCAGTCGGCCAGCAGAACCGCAGCCGTCGCTGTCCAGGACAGCCAGACCGGGTCTTCCCACGTAAAGGACCGGCGCGAGATGCGGCGGGTATTGGCCGTCTGCGCCTTGATGATCGTGCCGTTCGGCAGTGCGACATGATAGGTGGACAGGTTGCCCAGATAGGCGATGTCATGCACCCTGCCTTGCACCGCGTTGATCGCATCTGCCGGGCGATCTACCGAGATCGTCACCTTCTCGGGCCGGATCGCAAGGTGACAGGTCTGTCCGTTCGAAAACCCGGTGGCTGACGTCGCGGTCAGCGGTGCCTGCCCCTCGGCCCAGTCGACCTGATAGGTTTCGTCTCCGTTCGCTGTGGCCCGGCCTTCGATGATGTTCACATCACCGATGAAATCCGCCACGTAGACCGAGTTCGGGCTTTCGTAGATCTTGTCCGGTGTCGCCACCTGCATCAGCTTGCCCTGATCCATCACCGCAACGCGGCTGGCCACGGTCATGGCTTCCTCTTGGTCATGGGTAACGATCACGAAGGTCGTGCCGGTCTTTTCCTGAATGTCCATCAGCTCGAACTGCGTATCCTGCCGCAATTTCTTGTCCAGCGCACCCAGTGGTTCATCCAGCAACAGCAGCTTCGGCGCCTTGGCCAAAGACCGCGCCAGCGCCACCCTTTGACGTTGCCCGCCCGAAATCTGATGCGGTTTTCGTCGGGCAAACCGCTCTAACCGTGTCAGTCGCAACATTTCTTCGACGCGATCTTCAAGATCATGCTTGGGCATATTGTCCCTGCGCAGGCCAAAGGCGATGTTGTCCCGGACGCTGAGGTGCGGGAACAGCGCGTAGGACTGGAACATCATGTTGACCGCCCTTTTGTTCGGCGGGATCGGGTCAATGTCCTGCCCGCCCAGAATGATGCGCCCCTCGGTCGGTTTTTCGAATCCCGCCAGCATCCGCATCATGGTGGTTTTGCCGCAGCCCGAAGGCCCCAGCAGCGCAAAAAACTCACGCTCGAAAATATCCAGAGACAGGTCGTCGATGGCCGTGAAGTCGCCAAAGCGCTTGGTAACATTCCGGAACTGGATCAAAGGTTTCGCCTGCGGGTCTTCCCACGGCGCAAAGACGTCAGAGTTCACTACAGCCCCCGTTCGACATTCTGGTAAAAAACAAGGCGGCCAGGCCGCCTTGCATGAACAAATCAGATCAGGTGCCGGATTTGATCTTGGTCCAAAGACGGGTCACGACCCGTTGTGTTTTGGATGGGTAAGGCGTCGTGATATACAGGTTTTGCATGGTCGCATCGTCCGGATAGATTGCCGGATCACCAATTACATCTTCTTCAAGGAACTCTTTCGAGGCCTCGTTGCCGTTCGCGTAGTACACATAGTTCGATGCAGCCGCCATGTTTTTGGCGTCCATGATAAAGTCGAGGAACTTATGCGCGCCATCCGGATTCGGGGCATCCACCGGAATGGCCATCTGGTCGAACCACATCAGCGATCCTTCAGCGAAGGGGTGGTATTCAATGTTTACGCCGTTGTCAGCCTCGGCCGCGCGATCCCGTGCCTGCAGAATATCACCCGACCAACCGACAGCGACACAGATGTCGCCGTTAGCCAGGGCGTTTATGTATTCCGAGCTGTGGAACTTTTGGATATGTGGGCGCACGCCCATCAGAACCTCTTCAGTTTTTGCAATGACATCCGTGTCATGGCTGTCCGGGTCTTCACCGATATATTGCAAGGCCATCGGAATGATCTCGGACGGAGCATCCAGGAAATGCACCCCGCACGAGGCCAGCTTTTCCATGTTCTCAGGCTGCAGAACCAAGTCCATGCTGTTCAGGGCAACGCCCTCGCCCAGTGCCTCTTTGACCTTGTCGACGTTCACACCAAGGCCGGTCGTCCCCCACATGTAGTTGATCGAATAGGCGTTGTTGGGGTCATAGCCCGCCGTACGCTCTTGGATCACGTCCCAAAGGTTGCCCAAATTGGACAGCTTGGATTGATCAAGCTCCTGAAACGCGCCAGCCTGAATCTGGCGCTGCAGGAATGTACCGGACGGCACCACCACATCATAGCCTGACCCGCCGGCCAGCATCTTGGTTTCCAGAACCTCATTGCTGTCGAACACGTCATAAATCAGCGTCAGGCCGGTTTCCTGTTCGAATTTCTCAAGAAGGTCTTCGTCGATATAGTCGGACCAGTTGTATACGCGCACCTCTTCAGCGAAGGCCGCCGACGTCCCCAGTGCGATGACCGCAGTCATGCTCAGCGTTTTGATTGACATTTTTTTCTCCCTGCAAGTGTAAGGGTATTTTCCCGTTTTTTGTGATTTGATCAAGTTTTGCGTTTTCCCCCGAACATGCGTATGGTTTCACGAGGTCAGATACCTGACAAGTCACCTTCATTGGAAACAGGGCAAACCAATTGGATTTGATCAAAAATAAGGCATCGGCCGTGTTGGAAGAGGCTGAAAAAAGGCCAGCACATGAACAGGTCTATCAAACCCTCAAGGCGCAGATCATGTTTGGTGAGCTGGTGCCCGGCCAACCTGTCACGATCCAGGGTTTGACGGAATCACTCGGGGTCGGAATGACTCCGGTGCGCGAAGCAATCCGCCGCCTGATCTCGGACGGTGCGCTGGTGTTTCAAGGCAATCGCAGGGTCAGCGTGCCGTTGTTGTCCACAGGTGACGTTGAGCAGATGATTTTCGCCAGAATTGCAATAGAATCAGAGCTTTCGAAGCGTGCAACCGAAAATGTAAACAGCACTGATATCGACGATCTTGAGCGCATCGACCAACGTCTGGACGGCACAATTGCAGATGGGGATGTCAGCGGCTACCTGCATCTGAACCACGCGTTTCACGAGACATTGTATTCCTACGCCCATGCCCCGATTCTCAGTGACTTGGCCGAGCGACTCTGGCTCAGATTCGGACCATCTCTGCGGGTGGTTTGCGGTCGGTTCGGCACGCAAAGCCTACCGGATCGCCATAAGGATATCATCGAATCACTGCGCGCACGTAACGCCGATGGAGTTGCCAGAGCGACCGCACAGGACATCGAACAGGGGATGGAGCTGATGGCCGAGGCGCTGAACGATGCTCAGCCCACGCGATTCGATTGACACGGAAAAATTTGATCATATTGTGAACGCCAACCGCTCTTGCAGGAGATTTCCGGATGTCCACCATCACCAACCACATGCCCACCGCCGAATTGCAGGCGTTGGATGCCGCCCATCACATGCACCCGTTTTCAGCCAACGGCGCGCTTGGTAAAGAAGGGGCCCGCGTTATCACCCGCGCGAATGGCGTCTATCTGACAGACAGTAATGGTGAACAGATTCTGGACGCCATGGCCGGTCTGTGGTGCGTCAATGTCGGCTATGGCCGCGATGAACTGGCCGAGGCCGCATATCGCCAAATGCGTGAGCTGCCCTATTACAACACATTCTTCAAGACCACCCACGTGCCTGCCATCGCGCTGGCCAAAAAGCTGGCCGATCTTGCGCCAGGCGATCTGAACCACGTCTTCTTTGCCGCCGGCGGGTCCGAGGCGAATGACACGAACATCCGCCTCGTGCGCACCTATTGGGCGGAGAAGGGCCAGCCCGACAAGAACATCATTATCAGCCGCCACAATGCCTATCACGGCTCATCCGTGGGTTCGGCCTCGCTGGGCGGTATGGCGGGGATGCATGCGCAGGGTGGTATCCCGATCCCGAATATCCACCATATAAACCAGCCGAACTGGTGGGCAGAAGGTGGCGACATGACGCCCGAAGACTTCGGCCTTGCGCGTGCGCGTGAGCTGGAAGAAGCCATTCAGGAATTGGGCGAAGACCGCGTCGCGGCCTTTATCGCCGAACCCGTGCAGGGTGCGGGCGGTGTGATCGTGGCACCCGATACGTACTGGCCCGAAGTTCAGCGTATATGCGACAAATACGATATCCTGCTGATCGCGGATGAGGTGATTTGCGGTTTCGGTCGCACCGGCAACTGGTTCGGTTCGCAAACCGTGGGGATCAAGCCGCATATCATGACCATCGCCAAGGGTCTCAGCTCAGGTTATGCGCCGATCGGGGGGTCCATCGTCAATGATGAGATTGCCGAGGTCATCGGTGGCACCGAATTCAACCACGGTTACACCTATTCGGGCCACCCCGTTGCTGCGGCCGTTGCACTGGAAAACCTGCGCATTCTGGAAGAAGAAAAGATCGTCGATCACGTCCGCGATGTGGCTGCGCCCTACCTCAAAGAGAAATGGGAGGCGCTGGTCGATCATCCATTGGTTGGCGAAGCCAAGATCATCGGGATGATGGCATCCATCGCCTTGACGCCGGACAAGGCCAGCCGCGCCAAGTTTGCCTCTGCGCCCGGCACGGTTGGCTATGTTTGCCGCGACCGCTGTTTTTCTAACAATCTGATCATGCGCCATGTGGGCGACCGGATGATCATCTCGCCCCCGCTGATCCTGACCCCTTCGGATATCGACGAGATGTTTGTGCGTATTCACAAATCACTGGACGAGGCGCAGAAGGACATTATCGATCAAGGGTTGATGAAGGCGGCGTCTTAAATCGACATCCTTACTTTACAGAAAGGCGGCGCTAAAACGCCGCCTTTATTGATGCTAAACCGCGGAACATATTAGCCACGCAGGGTCACCACGGCACAGAATCTACCAAAGGCTTCAGACAAGCCCCAAAGCCACAATGCCCGCAAATGCGACGACCGTTCCGATCAACACAAAAGGCGCTATGCGGTTAAAATAGGCCAAGCGGCTTTTGGGGTCTGCGGCTGACCACAGGGGCGCAAAAGCGGCCATGGCCACAATACCGTTTCGTACTCTTACCCTCTCGGCTTGCTGGCATTCGCGTTTGTATTGCGCGACGGCGTCCGGCCTTTCGGTGTCGTATGTGTCTTTCATTTAAATCTCCTCATCTTTGAGAAGACAGCTAGGCGCATTCTGAAAAAAGACAGCACCAACCTAGGAACGGCGACAGTCTGGCGCACATGAGACAGGTTCTGCGACCCTCTGTGACAGCGTTTCAAAGAGCGCGCAATGGGGCAGACAAAGCCGCCAAGCTCCAAAACCCGTTCGCAGGGCGCTGACTATGAGTGACAGGGCGGCACCTTAGAAAACGGTCCCGCTTGCGAGACACCTCATTTCTTAACGCAGCCGCTCCAAAAGCTTCAAGCTCGCGTATCCGTCTGGCAGCAGCCCCTGCGCCAGTTGATATTCCCGCACGGCGTTGATCGTGTTTGGACCGTTGCGCCCATCAATGCCCTGCGTGTCAAATCCGGCCTGGGTCAGGCGGGTTTGCAGTTCCTTTTTTTCGGTGAAACTCAGCACCCGATCACCGCGTGGCCAATCAGCCTGAAATGGTGCGCCGCCAGCCAAACGATCCGACAGGTGGCCAATTCCGATGACGTAAGCATCTGCACCATTGTATTTCTCAATGACGCCGAAATTGTCAAAGATCATCAATGCAACACCCTGCCCGCCTGCAGGCAACAGGATGGCGGCCCGCCCGTGGTCAGGGATCGGTTGACCGTCACGCCCAACCACCCCGCGCGCCGCCCAGTCTGATGGCAATAAGGTATAGTCCCGCTTGGCCGTGGCAAAGTCGAACCCTTTGGGTAGCCGCACCTCAACCCCCCAGGGCTGACCCTTGGTCCACCCATGCCGCGCCAGATACGCGGCGGCGGAGGCCAGCGCATCCGTTGGGTCCTCGGACCAGATATCGCGCCGCCCGTCACCGTCGAAATCCACCGCATGATCCAGGTATGAGGTGGGCATGAACTGCGTGTGCCCCATCGCACCGGCCCAGCTGCCGACCATATTGCGGGGGCTGACATCACCGGCCTGAATGATCTGTAGCGCCGCGATCAGTTGCGCTTCGAAAAACTGAGACCGCCGCGCATCAAAGGCCAGTGTCGCCAGCGACCGGATCGTTTGATCATTGCCTCGGAATGTTCCGAACGAGGTTTCAAGCCCCCAGATCGCGGTCACGACCTCTTTCTCGACGCCATAACGCGCCTCAATCTGCGTCAGTATCCTGTCATGACGCTCCAGCCCGGCGCGTCCGTTTGCTATTCGCCTATCCGAAACAGCCGTGTCCAGATATTCCCAGATGGGCTTGGAAAACTCGGCCTGATTGCGATCCCGTTCAATGACCTTTTTGTCGTAGGTCAGGCCCGCCAGCGCCCGGTCCAGTGTCGCGTGTGAAATGCCCTGCTGACCCGCACGTTCACGAAACGCCCCTAGCCACGCCTGGAACCGCGCGTTTCCTTCGGTCGACACCCGGTACTCCTTCGCTGATGGCCGCACGACTGGTCTGATGGACACTGTCACATCTGCCGAGGCCAGTTGAATAGAGGTCAATTCACCCGGTTGATTAACGGTTTCCGCCTGCAAAATGGATGCCCATAATGCAGCGGCTATGATGCCACTTGCGCATTTACGCATTCCGAAATTCCTGATTACTGCTCATCTCAAGGATAGCGTAAAACCGGAATTTCTCAAAGCGCTGATGATTTTGGACTGCGCGAATTTACACCGGCCAAATCACTATCTGGCCCGCCGCTTGCGCTCGACCTTGCGTTTTATCTTATCTTTCTTGCGTTTGGCGCTGACGGACTTGCGTCGCGTTGGCCGCCCCTTTGGCCCGCGTCCGCGTGGCAATGCTTGATCATCAATCGAAAGCAGTTCAAGTTCCAGCCCACCTGTGACAGGCGTCGCCTCGGTCAGACGGACGGTAACGCGCTGGCCTATGGCGATGATCAGCCCGGTGTCCGACCCCATAAGCGTTCCGGCCTCGCGGTCGAAATGGAAATACTCACGCCCCAAAGACCGCACGGGAACCAACCCATCCGCACCGGTCTCATCCATCTTCACGAATGCGCCAAAGCGGGCTATGCCGCTGATCCGGCCTGTAAATTCATTGCCCACGCGTTCGCTGAGATAGGCAGCCAGATAACGGTCGGTCGTATCACGTTCCGCCATCATTGAGCGACGTTCCGTGTCCGAGATATGGGTGGCCGTCTCTTCCAGCTTGGCGATTTCATCCTCGGTCAACCCGTCCTTGCCCCAGCCATGAGCCGAGATCAGCGCCCGATGCACGACAAGGTCGGCATAGCGGCGAATGGGCGAGGTAAAATGCGCATAGCTTCGCAGCGCCAGCCCGAAATGGCCGAAATTCTCAGGGTTATAATAAGCCTGCGCCATTGATCGAAGGGTGGTTAGGTTGATCAGTTCGGCATCTTCGGTCCCCGCCGCCGCGTTCAACAGCGCGTTCAGGTGACGGGTTTGCAATACCTGCCCCTTGGCCAGATTTAGCCCCGCCGCCTGGGCGGTTTCCCGCAGGCTTTCCAGTTTCTCGGGCGCAGGTTCTTCATGCACGCGGAACAGCAGCGGGCGACGCTGGGCGATCAGGGTCTCGGCGGCAGCAACATTGGCGAGGATCATGAATTCCTCAATCAGTTTGTGCGCATCAAGACGTTCGCGGAAGGCCACGCTTGTTACTTTGCCCGTTTCACTGAGAACAATCTTGCGTTCCGGCAAGTCAAGTTCCAGCGGTTGCCGAACAGCCCGCGCCTTTTTCAGTGCGGCATAGGCGGCATAGAGCGGTTTAAGAACAGGCTCTAACAATGGCCCGGTGCGGTCGTTGGGGGTGCCGTCGATGGCCTCTTGAACCTCGGCATAGTTCAGCGACGCGGCAGAGCGCATAAGGCCGCGCACAAAGCGGTGGCCGATCTTATTGCCCTCGGCATCGATCTGCATCCGCACCGCAATACAGGCGCGCGGAACGCCTTCGTGCAGCGAACACAGATCGCCCGACAGACGATCGGGCAGCATAGGCACCACACGGTCAGGAAAATAGCTGGAGTTGCCGCGCTTGCGCGCCTCGCGGTCCAGCGCGCTGCCGGGCAATACATAGGCGGCAACATCGGCAATTGCGACCCAGATCACATGGCCGCCGGGATTTTTCGGATCATCGTCCGCGTGGGCATAGCACGCATCGTCATGATCGCGCGCGTCCGACGGGTCGATGGTTAGCAGCTGCATGTCCCGCAAGTCTTCGCGCCCCTTCAGGCCGACGGGTTTGGCCTTATCGGCTTCGTCAATCACCTTATCGGGGAAGTCGTCGGGGATGCCATGTTGATGGATTGCGATCAGAGATACTGCCTTTGGCGCAGTCGGATCCCCCAGCCGTTCGACAATACGCGCGCGGGGCAGGCCCATGCGTTTCTTGGGTCCAGCCTGTTCGGCCTCGACCAATTCACCATCCTTGGCCCCAAGTACTGCGCCATCCTGCACGAGCCATTCGGTTGAACCCGCCTTGTCGATAGGCACGATCCGGCCGCCCTCAGCCGCTTTGCGAAAGATTCCGACGATCTTGCGCGGATTGGTCCCGATACGGCGGATCAGGCGGGCCTCGTAATTGTGGTCGGCTTCGTGCACCACTGTCAGGCGCGCCAGAATGCGGTCGCCTTCGCCCAACGCCGGGTCACTGGCGCGCGCGACGATCAGAACAATCGGCTCGACCCCTTCGCCATGCCATTCCAGCGGGCGCGCGAACAGGTCTCCATCCTCGTTCGGAGCCTTGACCTGCAATACGCTGACCGGCGGCAGGCGGTCCGGGTCACGGTAGCTGCGCTTGCGCTTTTCCAGATGCCCTTCGGCCTCAAGCTCTTTGAGCACGCGCTTCAGATCAATCCGATCCGCGCCCTTGATGCCAAAGGCCTTGGCGATATCGCGTTTCGAGGTCAGGGTGGGGTTCGCCGAGATCCAGTCAAGGACCTCCTGCTTGGTGGGGATGCGAGTCATAATTCCGGCCTAGCACGGGGACGCGACGGCGTCATGACCAAAAAGGATCAGTGCCTAAGATCGGCAACCGTGTCGACATCGCGCAACTGGTCCAGCAAGGTTACGCGCGTGCCCGGAACCGACGCTAGCGTGTCGGCCAGAGCATTTTCGGTCGACCAGCGGACATTGTTGAACAAGCCCAAAGGCAACGCACTGTATCGCTGTGCACCAATCAGCCAATACCCCCCGTCAGGTGCGGGGCCAAACACCATCTGTTCCCTGCCCAAAGCCTTGAACGCCTGGGCGATATGTCCGCGCGTGATTCCCGGTATATCCGCTCCGATCAGGCAGACAGGTCCTTTTGGCATGCCCCGCAACATCCGCCGCATACGATCACCCAGATCACCGCTGCCCTGCGCTGCGCGACGTAGGTCAACGGGCCAGATACGGCTGGTCAGCCCCTCGTGATCCGGCGACACCGCCAACACGATTTTCCAGCGCGGGTCACGCAGCCGCCGGATCAGGGCGCGCGTTTGATGGCGGAACCACCACGCCGCACCAACCATTCCGATATCGCGGCCCAAGCGCGTTTTGACACGGCCCGGGCGCGGCTCTTTCACCATGATGACCAGAGTGCGCTGCATGGTTCAGGTGAAATAGTCCCGCAGAATACGCGTGTAGATCGCCTTGAGCTGCTCGATCTGGGCCACTTCAACGCATTCATCCACCTGATGCATTGTCCTGCCGACCAATCCGAACTCGACCACCGGGCAGTGGTTTTTCACAAAGCGCGCATCCGAGGTACCGCCCGTGGTGGAGAGTTCGGGCCGGGTACCGGTTTCCGCCTCAACCGCCTGCGCCACAAGGTCGGACAGGGGGCCGGGTGGTGTCAGAAAGCTTTCGCCCGAGATTTTTATCTTTACGTCAATCTCAACGTCATGGGCCTTGGCGACAGCGGCGGCCTCGGTCTGCAGCCACTCACTCAGGCTTGCTCCGGAATGCAGATCGTTGAAACGGATATTCACCGCCCCTCGGCACTGCGCCGGGATCACGTTGGTTGCCGTGTTTCCAGTGTCGATAGTCACAACCGCCAAGGTCGAAGCATCGAAATGATCCGAGCCCTGATCCAACCTGTGACTTGCCAGCTGGTGCATCAACTGCGCCATGGCAGGCAGGGGGTTCTTGGCCCTGTGCGGATAGGCGGAATGACCTTGTACGCCCGTTACCGTGAACCACGCGGTCATTGAACCGCGCCGCCCGATCTTCATCATCTCGCCCATGGTATTGGGGCAGGTCGGTTCGCCCACGAGGCAGACCGACATGCGTTCATTCGTGCTGTCCATATAGTCCAGCAGCGCAGTTGTGCCATCTATGGCGTCGCCTTCCTCATCGCCGGTGATTGTCAGAATGACCGCACCATCCGGCGGCGTGTCGCGGACGAAATCGACAGCCGCGGCAACAAAAGCCGCCACGCCGGATTTCATATCGGTGGTCCCCCGCCCAAACATCACACCATCGCGGATTTTCGCCCCGAAAGGCGGCATGGTCCAGGCGGCGTCATCCCCAACTGGCACAACATCGGTGTGGCCATTGAACCCAAAACTGCGCGCATGTCCTTTTTCACCCCAGCGCGCAAACAGGTTGCTGATGCCGCCACGGTTAACGCGGGTACACTCAAACCCGGCCACACCCAGAATATTTTCCAGCAAAACCAAAGCGCCGCCTTCCTCGGGTGTGACCGATGGGCAACGGATCAGGTCCGCAGTCAGTTGAACAGGATCGGTCATGATCGCGCCTCTTTGTTTCATATGCACGCTGGTTCGCGCACAGATTCAACGAATTGGCCCGATTGCCAACCCCTGCACCCTCAATTCCAAAGGCTTTTTTTCCCTTCTTGCAATTTAACACACCAAGAAAACACGGGCCTTTACCCCGCGACCACCTTGCCGCAACGTTCACATTTGCGTTAGAGCCGCGCGAAACAGGTAACTGACTATGAAACGCGCCCTTTTTGCCTTGATCTGCTTGGCTTGCACTGTTTTTGCACTGCAAAGCCAGGCGCAGACACTGAATGTCGCTACGGTGACCCGCACTCCGTTCTCTTATGTCGAAGACGGGGCTCAGGCCGGGTTTTCCATAGACCTGCTCACGGTGCTGGCACAGGCGCTAGACTGGGACTTTGCAGTGAACAGGGTCGAAGGGTTCGGTGACATGCTGGACGCGGTGCGGCAGGGGTCCGCTGATCTTGCCATTGCCAATATTTCGATTACCGCCGCGCGTGAGACACAGATGGATTTCAGCCAACCGATCTTTGAGGCCGGCTTGCAGATCATGGTCCCGTCCGAAGCCGCACGGCGGCCTTCCCTGCTGCAGGCGCTGTTGTCACGCGAATTGTTTATCGCCATCGGCCTGGCCTTTGCCATCCTGCTGGGCGGCGGCATGTTGATGTGGATGTTCGAACGCAGGGCACAGCCTTATTTCGATCGCAAGCTGGATGAGGCGTGGTTCCCCTCGTTCTGGTGGGCTTTGAACCTTGTGGTGAACGGCGGGTTCGAGGAACGCATGCCGCGCACCCCGTTTGGCCGCCTGCTGGGCGTTATCCTTGTGGTGTCATCGTTGTTCATCGTGTCGGTTTTCACCGCGCGGATCACCTCGGTCATGACGGTGGACGCAATCAGCGGCAGTGTGAATTCCGTGAACGACCTGTACGGCAAACAGGTCGGTACGATCTCGGACTCAACTGCGGCAAACTTCCTGAACCGGCGCGAGATCGAGTTCACCGGATATCCCGGCCTCGAAGAATTGTTGGCCGCGTTCGAGGGCAAAGATCTGGACGCCGTGGTCTTCGACGCGCCGATCCTGTCTTATTACGCCGCGCACGAGGGGCGCCGGATCGCCACGATGACCGGTGGCGTCTTTCTGCGCGAAAGCTACGGGATTGCCTTCCCAACCGGATCGCCCCTGGTCGAGGACGTCAATCAGGCGTTGCTGTCGCTGCGTGAAGACGGAACCTATGAAGAGATTTACCGCAAATGGTTCGGGGCGCGGAACTAGGCCTGTGCCTCATCCCCGTAAAACGGCGTCATCTGCGCAACGATAACCGCGTTCTCGTCCAACGCCCGTTGCATCAGTGCCCGCTCATCAGGATCGATGTCATGCCCCTGCGCTTCGCGTTCAGCCAGGGTGCCATACCCTGTCACATCAAGCGGTGCGGTGTCGGCTTGCTTGAGGATCGCCACCGTTTCGCGCACGGCTTCGGCCTCATCCACGCCGCTGGCGAAACACATCAACGCCGCACCGGTCGCGCCTTCGGGCAGGCCATCGCCCTCTTTGCGACCGATCTGTACCAGCAGGGTATAGACTTGCTGACGGGAAGGTTTCTTTTGCTTTTCCATGCAGGGGGCCATATCCGCGCGTCCGCCCCCGGTCAAGCAGTCGGGAATTGCGGGGCCGCAGCTTCGACGCCATAGTGCCAGCAAAGCAACCTCGAACCACACAGGACGTTTCCATGCCCTTTCCGGATTTCATCACCCAGTTTCCCAGCCTCGACGTGCCTTTCCCCGAGGATACGGTGCAAACTGCGGTGATCCGGTCGGATGCCGGTCTGGTCGCATTCTTTACCTTCCTGAAGGATTTCGAACTGCCCGCGCATGCGCACAAGGCGCAATGGGGCACCGTGATCGAAGGGGAGGTTGAATTGACCATCGGCGGCGTAACCAAAACCTATCGACCGGGCGACAGCTATTCGATTCCGTCCGGCGTTGAACATGGCGGAAGGATCAAGGCCGGCACACGGGTCATTGATGCGTTTGAAGAGGCTGACCGCTATCCGATAAAAGGATAGAGGCGCAAAAAAGGGCCGTAGCGCACGGCTACAGCCCCGTTTCCTGAAAGCTATGGGCTTAGTCGCGCAGCAAATCGTTGATTGCGGTTTTCGAACGCGTCTTTTCGTCCACCCGCTTCACGATCACGGCGCAATAAAGGTTGATGTTGTTCTTGGATGGCATTGATCCCGCCACCACCACCGAGTAGGGCGGAACTTCACCATACGTGACTTCACCGGTTTCGCGGTCGACGATCTTGGTCGACTTGCCGATAAAGACGCCCATACCCAGAACCGAGCCTTCGCGGACGATACAGCCTTCGACAACCTCGGACCGGGCGCCGATAAAGCAGTTGTCCTCGATGATGGTCGGACCCGCCTGCATCGGCTCAAGCACACCACCGATGCCGACGCCGCCCGACAGGTGCACGTTCTTCCCGATTTGCGCACAGGAGCCAACGGTGGCCCAGGTATCGACCATGGTCCCTTCGTCGACATAAGCACCCAAGTTCACAAACGAGGGCATCAGCACCACGCCCGGCGCGATAAAGGCCGATTTGCGCACCACGCAGTTCGGCACGGCGCGGAAGCCGGCAGCGCGCCACTGGTTTTCACCCCAACCGGCGAACTTGCTGTCCACCTTGTCCCACCAACCGCCATCCTGCGGACCACCCGTCTGGATTTCCATGTCCTTGATGCGAAAGCCCAACAGAACCGCCTTCTTGGCCCACTGATTTACGTGCCAGTCGCCGTTGTCCAACTTCTCGGCCACGCGCAGCGTCCCGCTGTCCAGCGCGTTCAGCGTATCTTCGATCGCTTCACGCTGTTCGCCAGTGGTGGCGGGGGTGATCGTATCGCGCGCCTCCCAGGCGGCTTCGATGGCGGCTTCCAGTTGCGCGTTGGACATTTGGCGGCTCCCTGCAGAATCTGTTCACGTTGGTGTTGCCTATACGCAAGCGAAGGACTGGCCGCAATGCGACGCTGAACGCGTGCTTTGCGGCTGATGCGTGCGGATTCAGTCGCTCAGCGGGTCGGGTGAGATATTGCCACCACAAACCAGCACCGCCACACGTTCCCCGTTTGCGGGCTGATAAGCCCCCGACGTCAGAGCGGCCAGGGCCGTGGCCCCCGCGGGTTCCACCAGAATTCGATGTGCCCGCCACAGCAACTTCTGGGCCTCGGCGATGGCCTCGTCAGTTACCAGAACTGAGGTCATCCCCTGCGCCAATCCAAAGCAGATTGACCCGATCCGCCGCGCGCCCAGCGCGTTGGCTGCGATGCCCGAGACGGAAACATCTACCGGCTCTCCTGCTTGCAAAGCAGCGTTCAGCGCGCACGAGGTTTCAGGCTCAACCGCCACAACCTTACGCGCGCCCTGCAACCATGCCAGCGCGCCCGAGATCAGACCCCCGCCGCCAACGGCGACCAAAACCGTATCCGCCTGAAGCCCTTGCGCCTCCCACTCAGCGAAACAGGTGCCCTGCCCGGCCACGGTTGCCGGTGCATCGTATGCATGAATTTGCATCGCGCCTGTTGCCTTTTCATGGGCCTGTGCTTCGGTCAGCGCATTTGCGTATTCGCCCTGGACAACACTCAGATCAGCGCCTGTTCGTTCTATCAGAGCAATCTTGGACGACCCCGCCATCTCTGGCACAAAAATCTTGGCCGGATACCCCAAGGCCCGCGCCGCAAAAGCTGCTGCCGCCCCATGGTTGCCGCCAGACGCAGCAACAACACCCGCCTCTGGCACATCAAGGCTAAGCAGCGTGTTAAACGCCCCGCGCGCCTTGAAACTGCCAGTATGTTGCATGTGTTCCAGCTTTATCTCGACAGGATAGTCCAGCCCCAACGCGTGGCTTTCCATGACCGGTGTCACCTGTGCATACCCGGCAATCCGATCTGCTGCTGCTGAAATTTCACTCTTCCAATTCATTCTTGTTCTTCCGTGACTGGCGCTCTGCGCGCGAACCCTATAGCTGTTTGCGAGACACGCAAGCAGGGAACCGTCACCAATGAGAGAAGATCGCCTCAGCCCTTTCCGCGACGCACAGACGGACCGCTCAACCGCGAGCGAGGTTCCGGACACGCCGCAGACGCGCTCATCTTCCTATCGCCTTGCTTTCGCGGATGACGATTTCCTGTGCCGCGAGGAATTGCGGCCCGTGCGCCTGCAGCTGGAATTGCTGAAACCCGAGATGATCATGTCCGAGCGTGAGATCACGTCAACCATCGTCATGTTCGGCGGGGCGCGCATTCCCGAGCCATCGCAGAAACACACGGCCCGAACCGAAACGCTGGCCAGCCTGTCGCAGTATTACGACGAGGCGCGCGAGTTCGCCCGGCTGATGACCGAGAAATCCAACGCGACCGGCTGCCGCGAGAACGTCATCGTCACCGGCGGCGGCCCCGGTGTGATGGAGGCCGGAAACCGGGGCGCAAGCGATGCGGGCGGTTGTTCAATCGGGTTGAACATCGTGCTGCCGCATGAACAGGCACCGAACCTATACGTGACGCCCGAGCTGAGCTTCAATTTCCACTATTTCGCCGTCCGCAAGATGCATTTCCTGATGCGCGCCCGTGCCATCACCATTTTTCCCGGTGGCTTTGGCACGATGGATGAGCTTTTCGAATCGCTGACCCTGATCCAGACCGGCCGGATGGAACGCGTACCTTTTCTGCTGTTCGGGCGCGCGTTCTGGGAAAAGGTCATCAATTGGGAGGCGCTGGCCGACGCGGGCACCATCTCGGCCGAAGATCTCGATCTGTTCCGTTTCGTGGACACCGCGCAACAGGCGGTCGACATTATCGAGAACTGGGACCCCGCCCCGGCCCGCGACGAAATTCCGGGGCGTTGACGAATGACTTCGAAGACCGGAGAGATGCTGCATCTGCGTGGCAATGCACTGAAACAGGGTGACCCGGTGGCGCTGCCGCTTGTCCAAAGCAGCATGTACCACCTGCCCGGCGCGCCGGATGGCTTGCCCACTTATGGCCGGGTCGACAATCCTACGTGGCAGCATCTGGAACATGTACTGGCCCATCTTGAAAACGCGCCCTGCCTGACCTTCCCATCCGGCATGGCGGCGATTTCCGCGGCGTTGTTCGCAACTGTGAAGGCCGGGTCCCATATTCTTATCCCATCTGATGGCTACTACGTGACACGGGTTCTGGCCGACAGGTTTCTGAGCAATCTGGGTATCTCGATCACTGAACGCCCGACCACCACGTTTGCCGATGGTGGATTTGACGGGTTCGACGTGGTCTTTGTCGAAAGCCCTTCGAACCCTGGGCTGGATATGATGGACTTGCCCGCCATCGCCTCAGCGGTGCGTGCGGCGGGGGGAATTACGATTGCCGACAATACGACCCTAACCCCACTGGGCCAAAGGCCGCTGGATATGGGTATCGACATTGTGGTGGCCTCGGACACAAAGGCCATGGGCGGGCATTCCGACCTGCTGATGGGTCACGTCGCCAGCCGCAATGCGCAAATCATGGAGCGGGTAGAGGAATGGCGGAAAGTTTCGGGCGCGATCCCCGGACCGCATGAGGCGTGGCTGCTGCATCGTGGGCTTGAAACGCTGGATGTTCGGTTTGACCGCATGTGTAGCTCGGCGCAGGTGCTGGCCGAACGACTGGCCAAGCATCCGGCGGTCAGGAACATTCGCTATCCCGGCCTGCCCAATGACCCCGCGCATACACTGGCCAAGGCTCAAACCACGCGCTTTGGCTTCTTGCTGTCGATCACGCTGGGGTCAGAGGAAAAGGCTGAAACCTTCATAAACACCTGCCCGATGCTACGCCCCGCGACATCCTTCGGCGGCGTCCACAGCTCGGCAGAGCGCCGCGCGCGGTGGGGCGATGATGTTGACCCTGCCTTCATCCGCCTGTCGGTGGGCTGTGAGCCGGTGGAGGAGCTGTGGCAAGCGATCAAGGACAGCCTGAACGCGCTGTAGTTATTTCTTCGGCTCGCGCAGTTCCTTGAACACATAGATCGGCAGCACAACACTTGCGACCAACGCGCCCAGCCAGACCAACAGCGTTGCCGCCAGCAGATTGGAAATTCCACCGACTGTCAGCCCATCCGTGACCAGATCAGTCACCAACAGGCCGATGAATGTCACGATCAACGCGATACCGCCCTTGATCGCGGGTGCTTTTTTCTCACCCAGTTTCAGGATCAGCGGCTCGGCGATCCACTGCACCAGCGTGAAGACAATCACCACAACGATGAACGAGATTGGCTTTATCGCGAATTCCGGCAGCAACAGCGCAGCAAGCAACAACCCGATGGCATTGCCGGCCAGCAGGGCCAGAATAGACTTGAGTCTGCGCGTCATGGGGGATCTCCGTCAACTAACAGTTCGAAATATGCATATGTTAACAAGCTTGCAGGATTTTGCGAGCGGTTTCAAATGCCTCTTCCTTTCGGACGAGTGAAATCGCATGATAAAACCTATCCTGTTCCGCCCGACCCGCGAGAGGTGAGATGAGCGACGATCCCTATTCCGTGCTTGGTGTCGCCAAAGATGCCAGCGCCGCCGAAATCAAAAAAGCTTACCGGCGCATCGCCAAAGACTGCCACCCTGATCTGAAACCGGGCGATACAGAGGCCGAAACCAAGTTCAAGGCTGCGGCCGCCGCCTATGATTTGCTGAAAGACCCCGAAACGCGCGCCCGGTATGATAAGGGCGAGATTGACGCGTCAGGCCAGGAACGTCAGCAACAGCAATACTACCGCGAATATGCCGAGGCTGCCGGAAACCCTTATCGCGGACGGGCGGCAGACCCAGACGATATGTCAGACATCTTTGCCGAGTTCATGCGCGGGCGCGGTGGCTTTGGGCAGCGTAGAGGTGATTTCCATGCGCCGGGGCACAATCGAAGCTATACCCTGCAAATCAGCTTTCTGGACGCAGTCTTTGGTGCCAGCCAGAAACTGACCCTGCCCGATGGCGACCGAATCGAAGTAAAAATCCCGGCCGGAATCACGGACGGACAGACCATCCGCCTGCGCGGCAAAGGTGATCCAGGGTTTGGCGAGGGTCCGCCGGGTGACGCTCTGGTCACGGTCTCGGTTGCCAATCACCCCGTATTCGAGCGTCTGGGGGATGACATCCGTATCACCCTGCCAATCACAATTGACGAGGCCATTCTGGGCGGCAAAGTCCGCGCGCCCACCATCGATGGTGGAGTAAATGTCAATATTCCCGCAGGAACCAGCAGTGGCAAAACACTGCGCCTGCGCGGTAAAGGCGTAAAGAAACGCGGATCAAGCGAACGCGGTGATCAATTGATCGAACTGACCGTTTCGATGCCGGACCGGATTGACGACGAGCTAAAGCAATTCATGGAGACGTGGCGCGAAAATCACCGCTATGATCCGCGCAAAGGAATGCCGTCATGACCCGCACCCTGACCGAAGAGCAGTTGATTGCAACCGTCACCCACCTGACATCGACCCGGCTGACCGAATACCTGGCCGCAGAGATTGTCATCCCAGAGCAGACAGAGAAAGGCCCCGTCTATCGCACCCTCGACGCCGCCCGCCTGGAACTGGCTTGCGAGTTACATGATCAATACGAGATGGAGCCTGACGCGCTGTCGATGATGATCTCATTGATTGACCAGATGCACGGGTTACGCGCGGAACTTCGTGAGGTGTTGAACGCGATTGAGGCGCAACCGGAACCGGTGCGTCAGGCTCTGATCAAGGTAATTGGCACGGCTCGCTTCGGCGGGGAGTGAGATCAGTTACCTACGACGAACTCTTCGGGCACAAAAAAAGTATAGTCCCGGTCCGCAACCATTTCGTGGCAACTGTGGCAATAGGCGACCGAACTAGCGCGGTCACCCATTGTATCCCCAAAGAGCGAACCATCTGGCAGTACCATGATATAGCGCCAATCAGCCGTATCGGGACTGGCGCCCGGGGCCAGCTTCTCCATCACGAACAACGCGCCGGGATGGACATTTCCTTCATCCGTCACGGTGACGCTGTCCTTTGCAAGAACCGAACCGAGGGGCAGTTTCTCTCCCGCCTCAAGGGTGCCGTAGTTATGTGCCATTCGATTGGCATAGCTGTTTACAAACCTCTTGCCATGCGTGGCCGAGATATAAGGGGCATCATTGAACAGCGGCCAGTTCTGGTAATTCAGCAATTGATCCAAGTGCGCAGCGCCGTAACCCCGCGCCATGCGCTTCTGCAACGACTGATAGATGCGCAGGGCCTCATCCTTGGACAACTCAGCCGGGTTCTCGATGGCGATATGAGCGTTTTCCCCAGCGGATTGCGCAACTGCGTTCGAAACGGCCAAAGCTGCAAGCGCTGCGGCTGAAATTGAAATCGAAAAAAGACGTCTTAATCGTAAAAACATTTGGATGGCCCGCCTGTTGGACAAGGTTCGCCTAAGCGCCGCACGCCCGACAAAAGGAAGGATAGCGGCCTTGTAGAAACGCGCTACAGCCGGGCCACGGCTCTCACAGCTTTGTGCGAAAGAGTGAGATGCGGAACCCGATCCGAGCCTGAAAAACATACCAAATTCCAAAGGCCAAAGACAGCGACCTGACCAGTATACCATACCTCTCTGATCTGGGATACATGAACGGCCTAGCGTTGCAGACCAGTTTCTGCCTCAATTTGCTTGCGGGATTTGCGGGCGCGCTCGGTTGCTGATTTCAGCTGACCACAGGCTGCCATGATATCCTCGCCGCGTGTCTTTCGAATCGGTGAGGCATAGCCCGCCTGATAGATGATATTCGCAAAGGCGCGGATACGATTGTTCGAGCTGCGCTTGTAAGGCGCGCCGGGCCATTCGTTGAACGGGATCAGGTTGATCTTGGCCGGGATGTTATGGCGTTTGATGTGATCGATCAGACGATGCGCGTCCTCATCGCTGTCATTGACACCATCCAGCATCACGTATTCGAAAGTAATCCGTTCGGAATTCGAGGCCTTGGGATAGCTGGCCAGCGCCTGCAGCAACTCCTCAATGTTCCACCGCTTGTTGATCGGCACCAGAACGTCTCGGGTCTCATCCGTGGTGGCGTGGAACGAGATCGCCAGCAAACAGCCGATTTCCTCGGCCGTGCGTGCGATTTCAGGCACCACGCCGGATGTGGACAAAGTGATACGCCGGCGCGACAGGGAAATCCCCTCGGGGTCCATGGCGATCTTCATCGCATCGCGGACGTTTTCGAAATTGTAGAGCGGCTCACCCATGCCCATCAGAACGATGTTCGACAGCAGGCGCGTCTCGTCCTTCGGCGCACCGGGGGTCGGCCATTCCTCAAGATCGTCGCGGGCCATCATCACCTGACCAACAATTTCGGCCGCGGTCAGATTACGCACCAACTTTTGTGTGCCCGTATGGCAGAAGGAACAGGTCAGCGTGCAGCCCACCTGGGACGAGATACAAAGCGTGCCGCGATCCTCTTCGGGGATGTAAACGACCTCGACCTCATGCCCCCCCGCGATGCGACACAGGTATTTGCGCGTACCATCCTCGGATACCTGACGGGTCACAACCTCGGGGATTTCGATCACGAAGTTCTCGGCCAGTTGCGCGCGATAGGCTTTGGCAAGGTTGGTCATCTCGGCAAAGTCGCGAACGCCCCACTGGTAAATCCACTGCCAGATCTGTCCGGTGCGCATCTTGGCCTGCTTTTCCGGTGTGCCATGTGCGATCAGAACCTCACGCAGCTGATCGCGGGTCAGGCCGACAAGGTTTGTCTTCCCTTCCGGCAATTTGCGGGGGATGGTCATGACGTCTTGAGTGATCGGCGCTTTGGGCGACATGTGGCTATCTCGGAACATTCTGGCTTGGGATGCGCCTCTATATAGGATTGCGCGCAAAGATCAAAAGGAATTGTCGCGCCTAGTTCGCATAGCCAAGTAATTGATCAACGCGTGCACGGCCAAGATCAACCCGACAAGCGGTAATGGCAATCCCTGTACCCGAGCCGCCGCCAAAAGATGCGCCAACCGCTTCGCATTGTGCATCCCGGTAAGCAACCCACGCGTCTTGTGCCGCCTCTAACGCGGGTTGCGCGACCAAGCGTTCAGTGACGTCATCCAACTCTTTGGCGGCACGCATGGCCAGACCATAACTTGCCTCGACTGCCTTGTCGACGCGGGCTTCTGCGTCGCGAACACAAGACCCGATCTCAACCTGTGAGCTGGCGTCCCAGCATTCCAGCGTCGGGTCCGCAAACGCGGCGGATGGCAGGAACAGAACAAACAGAACGTGACGCATAACTCGTGTCCAGCAAGCACTTCATACACGCTGACGGTAGCACAAGCTGTGAAAAGTGCCTAGTTCAGTTGGCCGCCACGCAACGAACGCTTCGGCCTGACCGGTCTTTCAAGTCATGGCAAAGAATATCGCGGCAAAGGCCATCAGATACCCGCAGGCACAACGGCACAATCCGCGGCATCCAAGGTTTGTACCGGGTCGTTCGGGCCGCATTCCTCACCCGAAATCGGGTAGGTCTCAGTTGTGTTTTCGCACGCGCTCAGCAATGCAGCAGCCAGCATCAAGACGGCGAGGGTTTTATTCAGCATTTCCAGTTTCCTTCCTTTGTCTGTAAACTGATTAGTTCAGCAGAAAGAGGATCACTTTGATACGGATCAAGTTGAATACCGGACGTGACGTAAACAATGCGTCTGTGTGAAAAACACAAAACCCCGCCGGATGACGGGGCTCTGCGCGCTGAAAGTTCCGGATTATTCTGTGCAGCGCTTTTCGGCGTCTTCAATTGCGGCGGTAAAGCCCAAAAGCGAGAATGTATCTTTGGTTTGCGTGCCACGTTCCGAGCGCGCGGTCAGCACCGCCTCGGTTCCGCGCTTCATGGCCGCGACAACCTTCAGGTCTTCGCCAGCCGTCGCGGGCCAGGCCCATTCGCCATCGGTGATGAATTCAAACTCGGACCCATCCACTTCGACATTCACTGTCGAACCTGCTGCAAAAGGATATCCGCCGGTGAACGTCACCTGCCCTTTAACGTCTGCGTTCGGACGATAAAACACGAACAGCAAGATATCGCTGCGGCGCACAGACACCACGCGACCACCTCGGGTGTTCACGGTTTCCTTTGGGGCAGACACGCTCCAACATTCGGTGGGATCATCTTCGACGAAAACGCTCCAATCCGTCTTCGCCGCCACGCGATTGGTGCTTGACGCCTGTTGAGCGGTTGCAGTTGTGGCCAACCCGGCCATACACAGGCCCGCAATCACACGGACGAGTTTCGATCCCATCTGTCCAGCCTCCTAGCCCGACCTAATACCTCATACCCATCGGACATAACTGTGAACTCTGCCGGTTCGTCTGTAAGTTGCGTATTCCGATGATTGTCGACATACACACACTAACGCAGGTTTCGCCACAGGCGAAAGGGCGATTGGCAGAATTTTGCGCATATAACGGAGGGGCCAGATGACGCAACCGGTACCAATGACAGAACTGTGGCGAGGCCCCCTGTTGGAAAGCCTGCATACGGGGCATGCGGTGGTCTGTGACGACAGCGGACAGATTGTGCACAGCTGGGGTGATCCCAACGCAGTGATCTATCCCCGTTCCTCGGCCAAAATGATTCAGGGGCTGCCGTTGATCACATCCGGAGCGGCCGCAAAATACGGATTGACGACCGAACATCTCGCTCTGGCCTGCGCGTCGCACAATGGCGCACGTATACATACAGATCGCGTGTCGGCTTGGCTGGAACACCTTGGACTGTCCGAGCATGATCTGCGCTGTGGCCCGCAAGAACCGCAGGACATGGCGGCGCGGGACGGGTTGATCCTGGCCGATGACACGCCCTGCCAGATTCACAACAATTGTTCGGGCAAACACTGCGGGTTTCTGACGGTGGCCCAGCATATGGGCGCCGGGCCGGAATACCTTGAGATCGACCACCCCGTGCAACAGGCCTGCCTGTCCGCGATTGAGGAAACAACGGGCGAAACCAGCCCGGCTTATGGCATAGATGGCTGTTCGGCCCCAAATTTTGCCACCTCGCTCGTGGGGCTGGCGCGGTCGATGGCGTGGTTTGCGTCAGCTGCTGATCGCTCGGACCGGACCAGCGATGCGGCGGCTCAGTTGACCGCCGCAATGATGAAACACCCGGAACTGGTCGCCGGAGAAAACCGCGCCTGTACCGAACTGATGCGCGCCATGAAAGGACGCGCCGCGATCAAGACCGGGGCCGAGGCCGTCTACGTCGCCATCGTACCGGAAAAACGCATGGGCGTAGCGCTGAAGATCACCGATGGCACAACCCGCGCCAGCGAATGCGCGATCGCCGCCATTCTGGTCAGCTTGGGTGTGCTGGAGGCCAACCACCCAGCCACCCGCAAATTCATGAACGCCACGCAATACAGCCGCCGTGGGCTGGAATGCGGAGTGATCAAACCAGCGTCAGGATTTCCCGGCTAAGGCTCTCACATTTCGATTTCGTGCACCTCGGCGACCTCGACCGAACCCGAACCGTTGATGACCATGGGGCAACCCTTGGCCATCTCGGTTGCGGCGTCGATGCTGTCGGCTTTAATCACGGTAAAGCCAGAGGCCGGATTTGCACCGCCATTGTCAACGACACCACCGGAACTGACGGTATAAGACTGGCCAACCGGGTTGCCGGGAATGTCCAGCGCATCGCCCATGTTCTGAAACCACGTACCCCAGGCGGCCATGGTTGCGTCGATTTCCGCGGGATCCGTCGGGGTGGTCCCGCCATGATAGACAAACAAGTATTGGGGCATTTTCTTCCTCCGTTATGAGAGCCTATTAAAACTGTGCCTCAAGCCTGCGCAGGGATGAGGTCCAACCGGATTCGTGGTTGGCCGCGATCTCGTCATCGCCCAGATCCCGGTGATCCAGGATCAGCCGCGCACCTTCGCCTAACGGCTCAACCGTCAGCGTCACATGGCTTTCTGCCCCGCGCTGGTCCTGATCATCGTGCCACCCCCAAGTGAACCCCACAGAATTTGGCGGGTCGACATGGGTAACCTGTCCTGAAACCTTGTAACGCTGGCCCTCCGCATTCACCATGACCGAATACCACGGCCCGAGGCGCGAAAAATCCAGGTCATGTTCAGGCACATGCATCCCTTCCGGCCCCCACCATTGCAACAGCCTTGCACCGTCACTGATCCAGGCAAACAGGTTGTCGGGGTTGGTTGGGAACTCACGTTCCAGTCTCAGGTCGGCCATGAGTTTTCACTTTCAATCAAATCATTAAGACGGTCCAGGCTGCTTTCCCAAAACTGCCGTTTCGAGATGGTCCATTCGGCAATCGCGCGCAGCCCTTCGGGTTGGATGGAGTATATCCGCTGACTGCCCCGCACCCGTTGCTGAACCAAACCGGCTTGGCGCAGCACCTTAAGGTGGCGCGAAATTGCCGCCCCCGACATGCCGCGCCCTTCGATCAGATCACCGGCAGACAGTTCACCGCTTTGCATCAATTGCTCAACAATTGAAAATCGGGTGGCGTCGGACAGGGCCGAGAAAGCAGTCAGAAGCGTGTTCATGACTACTATTTAACATTTTTGTTAAATAAAAGGAAGCCCCTTTCGGGTCAGACGTCTGCGAAGGCCGTGCGGGAATAGCCTTGCAGGTATAGCAACGCCGTCAAATCCCCATAGTTGATCCGAATGTCACACTGCGCTGCGACCGACGGCTTGGCGTGCAGCGCCACCCCGGTTCCGGCCCGGCTGAGCATCCCCAGATCATTGGCCCCGTCGCCGACAGCGATCACGTCAGCTTCGGACAGACCGAGGCGCTTGGTGATCTGTTCCAGCGCGTCCACCTTGGCCTGTTTCCCCAGGATCGGGCGCTGTACATCGCCCGTGAGCTTGCCGTTTTCGACCAGTAGAGTATTCGCACGATTCTCATCGAAACCCAGCAGGTCGGCCACTTTGGCGGTAAAGGCGGTGAACCCGCCCGATACCAGAACGGCGTACCCCCCATTCAGACGCATCGTCGCAACCAGCTCTTTACCGCCGGGCATCAGCGTGATGCGTTGTTCCAGCACCTTGCTGATCACGGCCTCATCCAGACCTTTCAGCAGGCTAACGCGTTCAATAAGCGCGCCTTCAAAATCCAGCTCACCATTCATCGCCCGCGCGGTGATATCCTTGACCCAATCGCCCACACCGGCCTCATCGGCCAGTTCGTCGATGCATTCCTGCTGAATCATTGTGCTGTCCATATCGGCCAACAGCATCAGTTTACGGCGCTTCCCCAGCGGTTGAACGATCAGGTCGACTTCCAGCAGTTGCAGCTCGGCCCAGACCTCCCACTGATTGTCGGGCAGGTTGGGGAACAAAAACTGCGCGGCCTCATCTTGGCTGAGCCACACCGGATCGTCGCCGCCCCACGCATTGCACAGCGACTCGACCAAAGCCAGATCAAGCTTGGGCGTGTCAGGGTTGGTCAACAGCGTGGCAACATACATCTTCGGTCTCCTGCGAACTTCCCTGCGCATACCTCAGAGGGCGCCAATTCACCAGAGACAGTTGAAGTGTCTACCCCAGAATACCCGGCAACCGCAGCCCGTGGGCGCGGGCGCAGTCTTTTGCGGCTTCGTACCCCGCATCCGCATGCCGCCACACGCCCGAGGCTGGGTCATTCCAAAGGACACGCTCCAGCCGTTTTGCCGCATCCTCGGTCCCGTCAGCGCAGATCACGACGCCCGCGTGCTGGCTAAAACCCATACCGACCCCGCCGCCGTGATGAATCGACACCCAGGTCGCGCCGCTGGCCGTATTGATCAATGCGTTTAGCAGCGGCCAATCTGAAACCGCATCGGACCCGTCCAGCATAGCCTCGGTTTCCCGGTTCGGACTGGCGACCGAACCACTGTCGAGGTGGTCACGACCGATAACAACCGGCGCTTTCAGCTCGCCACTGGCCACCATCTCGTTGAAGGCCAGCCCGGCACGGTGACGATCCCCCAACCCGATCCAACAGATGCGCGCTGGCAGACCCTGAAACGCGATCCGATCCCGAGCCATGTCGAGCCAGCGGCGCAGATGCTCGTTCTCGGGGAACAGCTCCTTCATCTTGGCATCGGTTTTGTAGATGTCCTCCGGGTCACCGGACAAGGCACACCAGCGGAACGGGCCGATCCCCTTACAGAACAGCGGGCGGATATAGGCAGGCACGAAGCCGGGGAAGGCAAAGGCGTTCTCCAGCCCCTCATCCTGCGCCACCTGCCGGATATTGTTGCCGTAATCCAGCGTCGGAACACCCGCGTTCCAGAAATCGACCATCGCGGCAACATGCTGCCTCATCGACGCGCGGGCCGCTTTTTCAACTGCTTTAGGGTCTGTTTCGCGCTTTTCGCGCCACTGCGCCATGGTCCAGCCCAGCGGCAGGTAGCCATTGATCGGGTCATGAGCACTCGTCTGGTCAGTGACGATATCCGGGCGCATCCCGTCCTCGGCCATGCGGCGATAGATCTCGGGGAAAATCTCGGCGGCATTGCCCAGCAGGCCTACGGATTTCGCCTCGCCTGCCTTGGTCCAGCGGTCGATCATCTCCAGTGCTTCGTCCAGCGTCTCGGCTTTTTCATCCAAATACTTGGTCCGCAGGCGAAAATCGATGCTGTCAGGGTTGCATTCAACCGCCAGACAACACGCCCCGGCAAAGACAGCCGCCAGCGGTTGCGCACCACCCATACCGCCCAACCCCCCGGTCAGTATCCACTTGCCCGTCAGATCGCCGCCATAATGCTGGCGTCCTGCTTCGGCAAAGGTCTCATATGTGCCCTGAACGATGCCCTGCGTCCCGATATAGATCCAAGACCCGGCGGTCATCTGGCCGTACATCATCAGACCCTTCTTATCGAGCTCGTTGAAGTGATCCCAGGTCGCCCAGTGTGGTACGATGTTGGAATTGGCGATCAGCACCCGTGGCGCATCCTTGTGCGTGCGTATAATTGCAACGGGTTTTCCGGATTGAACGATCAGGGTTTCGTCCTCTTCCAAATCTTTCAAACCATCAACAATAGTGTCGAAATCAATCCACGTGCGCGCCGCCCGTCCAATACCGCCATAGACCACCAGCTCATGCGGGTTTTCGGCCACATCCGGATGCAGGTTGTTCATCAACATCCGCAGCGGTGCTTCGGTCATCCAGCTTTTCGCATTTAACTCGGGACCAGTCGGAGGATAGATGTCGCGGGTATTCTTACGAGGGTCAGTCATGGCGTAAGCTCCAATGCAGTGTCCTGGATGGCATTCAGAATGTCGCGCAACCAGCGGCGCAACCGGTCCGCTTTGGCCGGGTCATAGCGCCACGGCGCGGCCTCGGCCGCCAGATAGGTGGACTGTGCCAACTCCATCTGAATGGCGTGTACCCCTTCAGCAGGGCGACCATAGTGACGCGTCGTCCACCCACCTCGAAAGCGTCCATTCAAGACGGTGCTAAAAGGTGAAGTTGAGGCATATTCATACGTAACAGACTCTATTCGAGGGGCACAGGTTGCACCCCCATCGGTTCCGATATTCATGTCGGGCAGCGTTCCGTTAAACAAAAACGGAATGCGGCTGCGGATTGAGTGGCAATCGAACAAAACCGCCACCCCATGGCGGTCGCGGACACGCTGAACCTCTTCGCGTAACGCAGAATGATAGGGCGCATGGTAGGCTTGGCATCGTTCGGCGATCTCGTCTTCTAAGGATTCCTGTCCGCTTTGCCAGATGGGCTGGCCATCAAAATCTGTCAGCGGCACCAGCGTCGTTGTGTTTTGGCCGGGATAAAGCGAGATACCTTCAGGATCGCGATTGGCATCGATCACATAGCGGTGGATATGGGATTGCACGACAGTTGCCCCCGCCAAAATCCCCTCATAGAGCCTATTTATATGCCAATCGGTATCGGCCAATGCGCGCCCCGTGTCATTTAAACGGGCCGCGATCTCATCAGGCACAAATGTCCCACCGTGAGGTTGCCCCAGTACGATCGGGCTATCGCCGCGCTGCACGCTCACCACTTGCATCACGTAAACTCCGGCATCTGAACACCCACCGCGCTTAGAATGGTGGCCTCAGCGACCAAGTGCTTTGCGGCCTCCAGATCCGGCGCCAGATAGCGATCTTCGGTCAGGGCTGGAATGTCGGCCCGCAACCGGGCGATAACCTGTTGCAACGGCGTGCTGGTGGTCAAAGGTGCGCGAAACTCGACCCCCTGCGCGGCGCAGAGCAGTTCGACACCCAGAATGTAGTTCAAATTCTCGACCATACGGGTCAAACGCCGCGCGCCATGCGCCGCCATCGAGACGTGATCCTCTTGATTGGCCGAGGTCGGAGTGCTGTCCGTCACGCATGGATTGGCCAGATGCTTGTTCTCGCTCATCAGCGCAGCCGTCGTGACCTCGGCAATCATCAGGCCCGAGTTCAGACCGGGATTGGGTGTCAGGAAAGGCGGCAGGTCAAAGCTGAGCGTCGGATCCACCATCAGCGCAATTCGGCGTTGCGCAATGGCACCGATTTCGGACAGGGCCAGGGCGATCATATCTGCGGCGAATCCGACCGGCTCGGCATGGAAGTTCCCGCCCGACACGATACCGTCCTCCAGAACCAATGGATTGTCGGTGGCCGCGTTGGCCTCAACCTCTAGCGTGGCGGCAGCCTGTCGCATTACATCCATGGCTGCACCGGTGACTTGCGGCTGGCACCGAATGCAATACGGGTCCTGCACCCGCGTGTCGCCATCGCGATGACTTTCGCGAATTTCCGACCCATCAAGCACGGCACGCATGGCACTGGCGGCTTCGGTCTGGCCGCGATGACCACGCAATGTATGAATCTCGGACCGCAGGGGCGCAGTTGACCCCATAATTGCATCCGTCGACAAGGCCGAGATGACAAGCGCGTTTTGTGCCGCGCGCCAGGCTTCAAACAGACCAGATAAAGCAAAGGCCGTTGAAAACTGCGTACCGTTGATAAAGGCAAGGCCTTCCTTGGGGCCTAGTTGAAAAGGCTCTAAATCGACGCTTTTCAGGGCTTGATCCCCCGGCAGGATCTCTCCGTTTACCTCTGCCTCGCCTGCGCCGATGATCACGGCGGTCATATGGGCAAGCGGTGCAAGATCACCCGACGCTCCGACCGACCCCTGCGCCGGGATCACCGGCGTGACCCCTCGGACCAGCATCTGCTGCAACACCTCGATCAGGTCCCACCGCACACCCGACGCGCCCCGGCCGAACGATAACAGTTTGAGCGTCATCATCAGCCGCGTCAGCCGCCTTGGGATAGCCGGACCCACACCACAGCAGTGGCTCAGGATAAGGTTGCGTTGCAGGATCGACGTATCCTGCGCGGCGATCTTATGGCTGGCCAGTTTGCCAAAGCCGGTATTGACGCCATAGACGGGTTCGTCACCCCGAGCGGCGGCACGAATGCGATCAGCTGCCGCGTCGACTGCGGGTTTGCACGCAGGATCCAGCAACACGGCCGTTTGGTTCCAATACACGTCGGCCAATTGCGACAGGGGCACTTGACCCGGCTGCAACGTCAGACTGGTCATGCCAACCCTCCGAACACACGTTTGTGGAGCGGGTTGAATCCGATGCGATAAGACAGCTCGGCCGGGTGTGCGACGTCCCACACCGCCAGGTCAGCGCGTTGTCCGGGCGCGATTGTCCCGGCATCTTCAATTCCCAGCGCACGGGCCGCGTTTCTGGTAACACCCGCCAGCGCCTCTTCTGGCGTCAGGCGGAACAGGGTGCAGCCCATATTCATCGCCAACAATACCGAAGTCAGCGGTGAGGACCCCGGGTTGCAATCCGTCGCAAGCGCCATTGGCACTGCGTATTGGCGCAACAGGTCGACAGGCGGCACCTGCGTTTCCCGAAGGGTATAGAACGCGCCCGGCAGCAAGACGGCCGTCGTTCCAGCCCTTGCCATGGCGGACACTCCATCTTCATCCAGATATTCGACATGATCAGCCGACAAAGCTCCGTAGGACGCCGCCAATTGCGTTCCGCCCAGGTTGGACAGTTGTTCTGCATGCAGCTTCACCGGAATGCTCAACTCTTGCGCCACGTCGAATACCTGCGCGATCTGAACGGGGGTAAAGGCGATCCCTTCGCAGAAACCGTCAACTGCATCCACCAGACCCGCGGCATGGGCTTTGCGCAGGGTCGGGATGCAGACATCGCGGATATAGTCATCAGGCCGCGAGGCGAATTCCGGCGGCACCGCGTGCGCGCCCAGAAAGCTGGTTTTCACACGGACGGGACGGGATTCGCCAATACGGCGCGCCACGCGCAGCATCTTCAACTCGGTCTCTGTGTCCAGCCCATAGCCAGACTTAACCTCAATGGTACAGACACCCTCGGCGATCAGAGCGTCAACCCGGGTCAGCGCATCCGCCAACAGTGCGTCCTCGCTGGCTGCCCGCGTGGCGTTGACCGTAGACAGGATACCGCCCCCGGCGCGGGCGATTTCCTCGTACGAAGCACCTTTCAGTCGCATCTCGAACTCAACCGCGCGGTCACCGCTGAATACAACATGCGTATGTGCGTCGATCAGGGCCGGCGTGATCAGACGCGGCCCAAAGTCTTCAGTCGGCCAGTCGGTGAACTCCTGCGGCAGGGCGCTATGCGCCCCGGCCCATACGATCTTGGTCCCGTCAACTGCAATCGCTGCATCGTGACACAGCCCGTATGGCGTGTCCCCATCGGTCATCGTGGCCATTCCGGCGCTGATCAAAACCGCTTTTCTGGTCATGGCGATTCTTTTCGGCTCCCCTCTTGTTTGATTTTTTCGTATATGTGAAAAGATATAAAGTCTACACGTTATGGTATCGAAATGCAGGTTCACGCCAAAACTGCTTTGTTAGGCTCTGACTGGGTTCAAGATGTTCGGGTTGAAACGGATCAAGGGCGCATCAACCGGCTGCAGAGACAGTCCAAGGCGATGCCGGGGGACACGCAAGTGGATGTCCTTTTGCCCGCATTGGGCAATCTGCACAGCCATGCCTTTCAACGCGCCATGGCCGGTATGACCGAAACCCGTATGGCCGGGCGTGAGAGTTTTTGGACGTGGCGCACGTTGATGTATCGTTTTCTGGACCAACTGACGCCTAAGCAGATCCAGGCCATCGCCGCGCTGGTCTACATGGAGATGCAAGAGGCTGGCTATGCCTCGGTCGGCGAATTCCACTATGTCCATCACAAACCCGGTGGCGCGGCCTACGATTGCGTCTCGGAACTCAGCCAGCGCATCTTTGCGGCCGCAAGCCAGACGGGGATCGGGCTGACCCATCTGCCCGTTCTTTATACCTATGGGGGCGTCTCGCAAGAGCCGTTGTCAGGCGGGCAACTGCGGTTCGGCAATACCGTGGATCAATTTCTCAGGTTGGTGGACGACTGCCGAAGCGTATTACCTGATTTAGACTCCATTTTGGGCATCGCACCTCATTCCTTGCGCGCCACCTCACCCGCCAATCTGGCAGAGGTTCTACAGGCCGTACCCCAAGGGCCAGTACACATCCACATCGCGGAACAGCAAAAGGAAGTCGCCGATGTTGAGGCCGCGCTGGGGCAGCGCCCGGTCGCGTGGTTGCTGGACAATGCTGACGTTAACGCGCGTTGGTGCCTGATCCACGCGACCCACATGACTGACGCTGAGACCCGCGCCTTGGCCAAGTCTGGTGCGGTCGCCGGGCTGTGCCCGATCACCGAGGCCAATCTGGGCGACGGTATTTTCAACGGAGCAACCTATATTGCCGAAGGTGGGCAATTCGGCGTGGGATCAGACTCTAACATAAGGATATCCTTGCCCGAGGAACTGCGAACGTTGGAATATTCGCAAAGGCTCCGCGATCATGAGCGTGCGGTTCTGGTGAAGGACGAAGGCTCGGTCGGGCATGCGCTGTACACAGGTGCCGCGCGGGGCGGCGCACGTGCGCTTGGGCGCGACGCGGGCGAGATTGCCGAGGGCAGGCTTGCCGATCTGGTTGCCATTGACCGAAGCCATCCGACGCTCTGCGCCCTGACCGACGATCAACTGCTGGATGGTCTGTGCTTTGCCGCCCCCGACGGTTTGGTTACCGATTTATGGAGTGCCGGGCGCCGTGTGGTGAAACAGGGCCGGCACATTGCACGAGATCAGATCATAGCCGCCTACCGATCCGCGATTGCGGGTCTGTTGGCCTCGGTCTAAAGGAGCGTCGCGATGGCTCAATCAAACGACACAACCAGCTACAAAGACATCAAACAGACCGTTCTGGCGCGCATTCGGTCGGGCAAGTGGCAGCCTGACTCGCTTTTACCGAACGAGCAGGAGCTTGCTGTTGAGTTTTCCTGCACCCGCACCACGGTAAACCGCGCCATGCGGGAACTGGCCGAGGAAGGCTATCTGGAACGCCGCCGCAAAGCCGGAACCCGGGTGCTGAGCGCACCACAACGGCAAGCGCGCTTTACCATCCCAATGGTCCGGGATGAGGTTGAGGCGTTGGGCGGCACCTATCGCTATGCGCTGGTCTCGGCTGATTCAGAAACCGCGCCAGAATGGTTAAGCGCCCGTCTGGCCCTTTCGCCAAAGCAAAGCGTGGTGCATGTGCGCTGCATGCATTTCAACGGCAACACCCCGTTTCAGTATGAAGACCGCTGGATCGTCACAGCCTCGGTCCCGCAGGTGCAGCTGGCTGATTTCTCGGAAGTCGGCCCGAATGAGTGGCTGATCCAAACTGTTCCCTTTACCAATGTCGAGCTTAGCTTTCTTGCCAGCCGCGCCAACGCAACGGTTGCCGGGTTTCTGGACGTGACCGAAGGGGACCCCGTCTTTACCGGAGAGCGGATCACGTGGTTAGAGGGTCAGCCAGTAACCTTTGCCAAAATGTATTTTGCCGCCGGATATCGTATGACTACAGAATTCTGAACGCGTTTTGAATTTCCGCGCCAAAGGGCTTTACCCCCCTTTCAATCCGATACAGATTCAGCCCCGATTGAGCAGGCGCAAAAGGAATGACGATATGGCCAACCCGCTTTATGATCGACTGTTTGGCATTCATGCGGGAAAGGACACGCCGTTTCTTCATCTTCCGGACGGGCAGACCCTGACCCATGCTGCCTTTCTGGACATGACTGCGCAGATCGCCAATGCCCTTACGGGGTACGAACTTGAACCCGGCGACCGGGTGGCGGTGCAGGTTGAAAAATCGCCCGAAATGCTGGCGCTTTATGCCGCCTGCGCCCAGACCGGGCTGATCTTTTTGCCGCTGAATACAGCCTACACCACAACCGAGCTGCGCTATTTCATCGAAAACAGTGGGGCAGAACTCGTTGTCTGCGACGCGGCAAAAGAACAGGACCTCACGCCCATCGCCGCCGCCCAGAACGCACGGATAGAGACGCTGAACGCCGATGGCACTGGTAGCCTGATGCGGCGGGCGATGGGGATGTTGCCTGCATTTGAACCTGTGAAGCGCGCCGAAGACGACCTTGCTGCGTTCCTCTATACCTCGGGCACCACAGGCCGCTCGAAGGGCGCGATGCTTACACAGGCCAATCTGCTGTCGAATGCCCAGACGCTGGTACAGGAATGGCATTTCACCAAGGATGACGTACTGCTGCACGCCCTGCCAATTTTTCACACCCATGGCCTGTTCGTGGCAACGAATGTGGTGCTCGCGTCGGGCGGGTCGATGATCTTCCTGCCAAAATTCGATCTGGACGAGGTGCTGCGATGGATGCCTAAGGCGACATCGATGATGGGGGTTCCAACATTTTATACTCGGCTGCTGGGTGATGAGCGGTTTACAAGTGATCTTTCCGGGCACATGCGGCTGTTCATCTCGGGCTCGGCCCCACTGCTGGCGGAAACCCATGAGCGGTTCGAAGCGCGTACCGGCCACCGCATCCTTGAACGCTATGGCATGACCGAGACCAACATGAACACCTCGAACCCCTATGATGGCGAACGTCGCGCGGGCACGGTGGGTTTCCCGCTGCCTGGTGTCGAACTGAAGGTTACTGATCCGGAAACAGGCGCCGACCTGCCACAGGGTGAGATTGGTATGATCGAGGTGCGTGGACCCAACGTTTTCAGCGGCTATTGGCAGATGCCCGAGAAAACCGCAGCCGAACTGCGTGAAGATGGGTTCTTCATTACCGGTGATCTGGGGCGCGTGGATGAGGATGGCTATGTTCACATCGTTGGGCGCGGCAAGGACCTGATCATCTCGGGCGGCTACAATATCTATCCCAAAGAGGTCGAACTGGTGCTGGATGATCAGCCCGGCGTACTGGAAAGCGCCGTGATCGGCGTGCCGCACCCGGATTTCGGCGAGACCGTGTTGGGCATTCTGGTGCCCAAACCGGGCGAGGCACTGGACCCGGACGCCATCCTGACCAATGTCCAGAACGTGCTGGCCCGCTTCAAACATCCGCGCAAGCTGATCGTGGTTGACGAGCTGCCCCGAAACACGATGGGCAAAGTGCAGAAAAACGCGCTGCGCGAAACCTATGAAACCCTGTTTACAAAGGGTTAGGCGTCAGCGGAACGCGTCCCGTCCGGGTCAAAAGCCAGCAATCCCGCCCTTCGAATACGGCCACCGCCAAAGACCGGCCATAACCCGCGCCCGCATCCAGATTGATCCGGTTGCCGCAATGTTCGGCCCGGTCGCACGGCGTATGCCCGTGGACGACCAGCCAGGGATGCGGGCTGGTCTCTTGCAGAAATTCGTGGCGTATCCAGACCAGATCGTCTTCGGCCTGTTGCTCCAGAGGGATACCGGGGCGGATACCGGCATGGACGAACAAAAGATCGCCTTCGCGATGATACAAAGGCAGCGCGTTGACAAAATCGATATGCGCAGGCGGAACAGCTGCACAGGCGCGCTGAATGACCTGAAAAATGCGGTCATCGTCAGAAACCTCGACCCCGTAGGACGCCAGCGTTTCAACACCCCCCAGACGCGGATGCAGCCAGTTGAGCATGATCGGCAGGTGTTTGTCCGCGATTTCGCCCTCTTGCACAAAGCGCGCCATCATCCGGTCATGGTTGCCTTTGACCATGATCCAATTTTTACGCGCACGCTGCCCTTCAACCAGCAGGTCCAGCACACCGCTGCTGTTTGGTCCGCGGTCCACATAGTCACCCAGAAACACCACGCGGGCATCTGGCCCTCCATCCTGCTCAATCAGGTGAAGCGCATTTTCCAGCATGTCTAGCTGACCGTGGATATCGCCAATGGCGTAAAGCGGAGATGTCATGAAATACCTTCGTAACACGTCGTATTGCTTGTGTGATGTAAACTGGCGACCGGAAAAAGAAAACGCCCGCGCAAATGATGGCGCGGGCGGGATAATGCGCGGAGTATCAGTACCGCTTAGGCAACGTCAAACTCCAGAGGCTTGATTTGCTTGAACAGCCCGGTTTCCGCCAGCTTGGCCCGCGCCTCTGCCGGAACAGGTTCATCGACATAAAGCAGGGCGATTGCCTCGCCGCCCGCCTCGGTTCGACCAAGGGTAAAGTTCGCGATGTTCACACCGTTGTCGCCCATGGTCTGACCCAGCGCACCGATGATGCCCGGCACATCTTCGTTGGTGGTGTAAAGCATGTGCGCGCCCACCTCGGCGTCGATGTTGATGCCCTTGATCTGGATAAAGCGCGGCTTGCCATCGCTGAAGACTGTACCGGCAATCGAACGTTCCCGCTTTTCGGTCACCACGGTCACCTTAATATAGCCGTCAAACGTGCCGGACTTGTCCTGATTGGTGGTCGAGATCTGGATCCCACGCTCTTTTGCGACCACCGGGGCCGAGACCATGTTCACCTCGGGGTTAAACTTTTTCATGATCCCAGCGACAACAGAGCAGTTCAATGCAGCAAGGTTCATCTTTGCCGCGACACCGTCATACAGAATGTTGATCGCCTTGATTGGCTCATCCGTCATCTGGCCGATGAAGCTGCCGAGATGTCCTGCCAGTTTGATCCACGGCCCCATCACCTTGGCCTCTTCGGCGGTCACGCTGGGCATGTTCAGCGCGTTTTCAACGGCCCCGGTCAGCAGGTAGTTCGAGATTTGCTCAGCCACCTGCAGAGCCACGTTTTCCTGCGCTTCGGTTGTGGCCGCCCCCAGATGCGGTGTGCACACCACGTTGGGCAGGTTGAACAAGGGGTTATCCTTGGCCGGTTCTTCGCTGAAGACATCAAAGGCGGCACCAGCGACATGGCCCGATTGCAGCATCTCGGCCAGAGCTTCCTCGTCCACCAGACCGCCGCGGGCACAGTTTACGATACGCACACCCGGCTTCGTCTTGGCAAGGTTTTCGCGGCTCAGGATGTTGCGGGTCTGGTCGGTCAGCGGCACGTGCAGGGTGATAAAATCGGCGCGCGACAGCAGCTCGTCCAGTTCAACCTTTTCCACGCCCATCTTCGCGGCTTTTTCTGCGTTCAGAAACGGATCGTAGGCAATAACCTTCATACGCAGACCCAGCGCGCGTTCACAGACGATGCCGCCAATATTGCCCGCACCGATCACGCCCAACGTTTTGTTGGTCAGCTCGATCCCCATGAACTTGGACTTTTCCCATTTGCCGGCATGGGTCGAGGTGCTGGCCTCGGGGATTTGGCGCGCAACCGCAAACATCATCGCGATCGCGTGTTCAGCGGTGGTGATCATGTTGCCGAAAGGCGTGTTCATCACGATCACGCCTTTTTTCGACGCAGCTTCTTTGTCGATGTTGTCGGTACCGATGCCGGCCCGGCCTATCACCTTCAGCTTGTCCGCTTTTTCCAGAATCGTTGGCGTCACTTTGGTTGCCGACCGGATTGCAAGGCCGTCATACTGGCCAATCACCTCGGCCAGTTTGTCCTTGTCTTTGCCCAGATCGGGCATGAAATCCACGTCGATGCCTCGGTCGCGGAAAATCTGAACGGCTGTTTCGCTGAGCTTGTCAGAGACGAGTACTTTGGGGGCCATATTCTCTGGTCCTTGAATTGTATGAAAGGTCCGGGTCTGTTGCGGCCCGGTGCGCAAGATCAAGCGGCTTCGGTTTGCGCCGCGATTTCAGCCTCGAAAGCCCATGCGAGCCAAGGCAACATCGCCTCGATATCCGAGGTTTCGACCGTGCCGCCACACCAGATACGCAGTCCTGCCGGCGCGTCGCGATAGGCTCCGATATCCAGCGCTATGTTTTCGGCCTCCAACCTTTTGGCCACGGCCTTGGCAAAGGCTGCGCCATCCTTGATCCGCGCATCGGTGAATTTCAGGCAGACCGAGGTATTTGATTGAGTTGCTGCGTCTTCGGCCAGGTTGGCGATCCAATCATTCTGGTCACAGAACGCGTGCACCGCACCGGCATTGGCATCGGCCCGGGCGATCAGACCCTGCAAGCCACCAACCGAGCGCGCCCAGTCCAACGCAAACAGATAATCTTCGACCGCCAGCATCGACGGCGTGTTGATCGTCGCGCCGGTAAAGATGCCGTCGATCAGCTTGCCACCTTTGGTCAGGCGGAAAATCTTGGGCAGTGGCCATGCGGGGGTATAGCTTTCCAGCCGCTCCACCGCACGGGGCGACAGGATCAGCATCCCATGCGCAGCTTCCCCGCCCAGCACCTTCTGCCAGCTGAACGTGGTCACATCCAGCTTGTCCCAAGGCAGGTCCATCGCAAACGCTGCGCTGGTCGCGTCACCGATGGTCAGACCCTGACGGTCATCTGCGATCCAGTCGCCATTTGGAACCCGCACGCCCGACGTGGTGCCATTCCATGTAAAGACAACGTCATTGGCAAAATCGATGGATGCAAGATCAACGATCTGACCGTAATCAGCCGTTTTGACCTCAGCATCAATTTTCAACTGCTTGACCACATCCGTGACCCAGCCCGCACCGAAGCTTTCCCAGGCCAGCATCTCAACCTTGCGCTCACCCAGCAGCGACCACATCGCCATCTCAACCGCGCCGGTGTCCGAGGCGGGAACTATGCCGATCTTGTAATCTGCGGGAATGCCCAGAACCTCACGCGTGCCTTCAATGGCCGCCTTCAGCTTGTCTTTGCCAACAGCCGCGCGGTGCGACCGACCCAGAGCGGCGTCGGCCAGTTTAGTCAAATCGAATGTGGGGGGTTTGGCACAAGGACCCGAGGAAAAACGCGGATTAGCTGGCCGCAGTTCAGGTTTGCGCGCGGCGTCGCGCGACGCCGTTTGTTCAATGCTCATCTGTATTACCCTTCCAGATACACGCCCCTCGTTGGGGAGGGGTGTCCCACGGTCAGAGGTATGGGGCGTTTGCGATTGCAGCAAGCGGAAAAGACGCTTCACTTGCAAAAAACGACACCTGAAAGGGGCGCAAATTGGAACACAGGTTTCCGATTGGCGAAAAAACTCCGCCAGTCTCTTGGCGGGGTTTGATGGTTTTATTCCGCTGCCTCTGCGTAGTCCGCCATTGGTGGGCATGTGCACACCAGGTTTCTGTCACCATATGCGTTGTCGACACGGTTTACAGGAGACCAGTACTTGTCGACGCCCATTGAGCCCGGAGGAAAACACGCCTGTTCACGGGTATATGGGCGATCCCAGTCACCGACCAGATCGCGCACCGTATGAGGGGCGTTTTTCAGCGGGTTGTTCTCCGCGTCGATCTTGCCATCGATGATATCCTGCGCTTCGGCCCGAATCGACAGCATGGCGTCGCAGAAGCGGTCCAGCTCATCCTTGGGCTCAGACTCGGTGGGCTCCACCATCAGGGTACCGGCCACTGGCCAGCTCATCGTGGGGGCGTGGAAGCCGCTGTCGACCAGACGTTTCGCGACGTCATCCACGGTCACATGTGCCTCAGCGTCCAGCGGGCGGGTGTCGAGGATGCACTCGTGCGCCACGCGACCGGACTCGGAGGTATAGAGGATCGGATAAGCATCCTGCAGACGTGCCGCGATGTAGTTGGCGTTCAGGATCGCCACCTTAGTCGCCTGGGTCAGACCCGCGCCGCCCATCAAAAGCACATAGGCCCACGACACCGGCAGAATCGAGGGCGAGCCAAAGGGCGCCGCTGAGACCGGCCCCACAGCGGTGCCGTATTCCGGGTGGCCGGGCAGGTGTTCCTCCAGATGCGCCTTGACGCCGATCGGACCCATGCCGGGACCGCCGCCGCCATGTGGGATGCAGAAGGTCTTGTGCAGGTTCAGGTGGCTGACGTCGCCGCCAATATCACCCGGACGCGACAGGCCCACCATAGCGTTCATGTTGGCCCCGTCGATATACACCTGACCGCCGTGATCATGGGTGATCTGGCAGACCTCCTGAACGGTGGTTTCAAACACGCCATGGGTCGAGGGATAGGTGATCATGCAACCGGCTAGGTTATCCGAATGCTTCTCGGCCTTGGCGCGGAAGTCATTCAGGTCAATATTGCCATTCGCATCCGATTGCACCGGGACGACCTGCCAGCCCACCATCTGCGCCGAGGCCGGGTTGGTCCCGTGTGCCGAGGTTGGGATCAGGCAGACATTTCGATGCCCCTGCCCGTTGGCGACGTGATAGTTGCGGATGGTCAAGAGGCCCGCATATTCCCCCTGCGCGCCCGAGTTGGGCTGCTGGGAGATCGCGTCATAGCCGGTGATCTGGCACAGCTTGTCGTTCAGATCGGCAATCATCTCGTGATAGCCCTGCGCCTGATCTTCGGGGCAGAACGGATGCAGATTGCCGAACTCGGGCCATGTGACCGGGATCATCTCGATCGTGGCGTTCAGCTTCATGGTGCAGGATCCCAACGGGATCATCGCCCGGTCCAGCGCCAGGTCGCGGTCAGCCAGACGACGCATATAGCGGGTCATCTCGGCCTCGGCCCGGTTCTTGTGGAAGATCGGGTGGGTGAGATAGGGTGTCTCGCGAAGAGCGTAATCCGGCAGGCGGTACTGCTTGTTCGAGCTGTCATCCTTGCGGTCGATGCCGAACGCGCCCCAGACCGCCTCGATCGTTTCGGCGCGGGTCTGTTCGTCAAGGCTGATGCCAACGTGGGTCTCGCCGACCTTGCGCAGGTTGATGCCACGGGCAACAGCCGCTTCCATCACGGTTGTCTGAAGATGGCCAACTTCGACCGTAATCGTATCAAAGAACACCTCGGGCTCGACCGCGAAGCCTGCCTCTTCCAGGCCAGCGGCCAGACGCGAGGTTTTGCGGTGGACCGATTGCGCAATCGCCTTGATCCCGTCGGGGCCGTGGTACACGGCATACATTGAGGCCATCACGGCCAACAGCGCTTGCGCGGTGCAAACGTTCGAGTTCGCTTTCTCGCGCCGGATATGCTGTTCGCGGGTTTGCAGGGCGAGGCGATAGGCCTTGTTGCCGCGGCTGTCGATGCTGACGCCAATGATCCGCCCTGGCATCGCGCGTTTCAGCTTGTCGGTGGTGGCCATGTAGGCCGCGTGCGGGCCGCCATAGCCCATCGGAACGCCAAAGCGCTGGGTCGAGCCGATGGCGATATCCGCGCCCATCTCACCGGGCGATTTGAGCAACGCCAGTGACAGGATGTCAGCCGCCACAATTGCAATGGCGTTGTGTTCGTGCAGCGCAGCGATCTCAGTGGTGAAATCGCGCACATGGCCGTGGGTGCCCGGGTATTGAAAGATCGCGCCGAAGACGGCACCGGCGTCCAGCGTGTCCGGATCGGCAACCTGCACGTCGATACCCAAGGGCTCGGCGCGGGTCTTGATCACCGCGATGGTCTGCGGATGGCAGTTCTTGTCAACAAAGAAAGCCGCGTTATTGCCCTTGGACCGACCGCCGCGCTTGGCCATGGCCATGGCTTCGGCCGCCGCTGTGGCTTCGTCCAGCAAAGACGCGTTGGCCACGTCCAGCCCGGTCAGGTCGCTAACCATGGTCTGGAAGTTCAAGAGCGCCTCAAGCCGGCCCTGGCTGATCTCAGGCTGATAGGGCGTGTAAGCGGTGTACCACGCCGGGTTCTCAAGAATATTGCGCAGGATCGGTGCGGGCGTGGTGGTGCCGTAATAGCCTTGGCCGATCAGCGAGGTCAGAACCTTGTTTTTGCTGGCCACCTTTTTCATGTGATACAGCGCGTCGCGTTCTGTCATCGCCGGGCCCCAATCCAGCGGTTCGGCCTGCCGGATTGCAGGCGGGACGGTGGCGTCGATCAGCTGATCAAGCGTCTTGAAACCAATCACCTTGAGCATATCGCGCATCTCGGTCGGGCTGGGCCCGATATGACGGCGATTGGCAAAGTCATAGGCTTCGTAATCGGTCAGTTTGAAGGCCATTGTTGCACTCCTCAAAGTATGTCTCGCCCTGCCGCTGTGGCTGGAGCCTCCGGCGGGGATATTTTTTGCCAGATGAAGGGCGGATCCACACAGGAACCCGCCATTGGATCAGCCGATGAAGGTTTTATAACCGTTCAGGTCCATCAAGTCTTCCAACTGAGCGGCGTTGCTCAGCTTGATCTTGTAAATCCAGGCGTTGCCCTCGGGGTCGTCGTTCAAAGAGGCGGGGTTGTCGGCCAATGTCTCGTTGACTTCGATCACTTCGCCATCAACCGGCGCATATATTTCGGAGGCTGCTTTGACGGACTCGATCACGCCAATCTCATCGCCCTTTTCGAATTCCTCACCTTCGTCTTTCTGTTCGACAAAGACCACATCGCCCAGCTGCTCGGCGGCATGCGCAGTGATGCCCAGAGTGGCAGTGTCACCTTCGACCTCGATCCATTCATGCTCTTCTGAGTAATAGGTAGCCATGTTGTCTTTCTCCTGACTTCAACGCTTGTAGTTCTGTTTGACGAAGGGCAGCGCCACGATCTGCGCTGGTAATGGCTTGCCGCGTACGATCAGGTTCACCGTCTCACCTGCCGCACTATGGTCGGCAGAGACGTAACCCATCGCAACCGGCCCACCGACCGTGGGGCCAAACCCGCCCGAGGTGATCTGACCAATGGTATCCCCCTCAAGGGATTGCACTTCGACGCCCTGCCGCGCGGGCGCACGGCCCTCGGGTGCGATGCCGACCAACTTGCGCGCGGGGCCTTCCGCCAGTTCCCTCTGAACACGCTCCGCCCCCGGGAAGCCCCCTTCTTCCCTGCGGCGTTTCTGAATGGCCCATCCCAAAGAGGCCTCAACGGGTGACGTGCTTTGGTCGATGTCATTGCCGTAGAGGCAAAGCCCCGCCTCAAGCCGCAGGCTGTCGCGTGCGCCCAGACCGGCCGGGTCGCAATCCGCATGCGCCAGAAACGCGCGCGTAATCTCGATGGCTTTGTCCTCGGGGATCGAGATTTCAAAGCCATCCTCTCCGGTGTAGCCCAGGCGCGATACGCGGCACGCGACACCCATGATGTCTGCCTCGGTGGTTTCCATGAACTTAAGATCGCGGGCCGCCGGGCAAAGGTCACCCACCACATCTTCGGCTTTTGGACCCTGCACAGCGACCAGAGCGCGGTCGAATATCTCGGTCACTTCGACACCTTCCAGATTGGCCTTCATATGCGGGATATCCTGATGACGCAGTGCTGCGTTGACCACGACGAAAAAGTGATCCCCCGCGTTCGATACGATCAGGTCATCCATGATTCCACCTTCGGGGTTGGTGAAAAACCCATACCGCGCCTTGCCTTCTTTCAGCGTTGCGTAGGCCTGCGGGCAAAGCGCCTCAAGCTTTTCGCCCACGTTTTCGCCGCGCAGGATCACCTGACCCATGTGGCTTACATCAAACACCGCCGCTTTGTCGCGGCACTGCCTATGCTCTCCCATAATTCCCATCGGGTACTGTACCGGCATCTCCCACCCGGCAAAGTCGACCATCTTACCGCCCAATTCAACATGCAGATCATACAACGGTGTGCGCTTTGGTGCGGTCATCTTCTTAACCTTTCAATGCCGTTTGCAAAGGTTGCCGTGCGGGGCGCAGTGACAGCTTTGACAGGCACCAAGGTTCCCGGGACGCTATTGCGAGTCAACAGGGTTTGCCCGGGCGCGAAAGCAGGTGGTATGCGGCCGCATGCAGCAATTTTGTATCGTATAGGAAACTTTTTTCCGTTAGGCAACACAAAAGGCGTACAGTGTTTTGCCGAATCCGCGCCGGGTAATCACCGTCTACAGACCGATTTGTGCCCGCATCCTGTCAAACGCCTCTGGTCCCGGCCCGAAACCTGCCCTAAGACGTCGCGCAAGAGGAACCGCGATGTCACACATTACACTGGTACGACACGGCCAGGCCAATACAACTGCCCGTGATGAAGAAAGCTATGACATGCTCAGCGATCTGGGTCATCAGCAGGCGCGGTGGTTGGGCGCGCATCTACAGGATACCGGTGCGCATTATCCGCGGGTCTATTGCGGTACGCTGAAACGGCATGTGGATACGGCTGCCAGCATGGGCCTGACCAACCCGATTCAGGACTCCCGTCTGAATGAGATCGAGTATTTCACCATCGCGCAGCTTTACGAACAGCAACACGGTGTGGCTATTCCAGTAGATCGTGAAGGCTTTGTCGAGCACCTGCCCCGTACCTTTGAAGCATGGGCCAAGGGTCAGATCACAGGCACGCCGGAAACGTTCGAAGCCTTCGAAACCCGCGTTTCCGCCGCGCTGCACGAGATCGGAACCGAAGGCGGGCCGGCCATTGTTGTTACGTCGGGCGGTCTCATCTCGATGGCGGTGCGGCAGGCCATGGGGCTGGATATTCCGGCAATGGCACGGGTGGCGCTTGCCATCATGAACACGTCGCTGCATCGGCTGCACCCGATCGGGGAACAGTTGAGCCCGGTACTGTTCAACGCGGTTCCCCATCTGGAAGCGCCCGACCGGCAATTCGCGCAAACGCATCTGTAAACCACACCCGGAGACCCCGTTCATGCAGCTTTATTACGCTCCGCGCACGATCTCGGTTGCTGTCGCAATTGCCTTGGAAGAGGCCCAGTTGGACTATGAAGCCATCCGTCTTGATTTTGCACAGGCAGAGCAGACCAAACCGGCCTATGCGCAAATCAACCCCAAAGGCCGCGTTCCAGCGTTGGCGGTAGAGGGCGGTATCCTGACAGAAACGGGCGCCCTGCTGGACTATGTGGCCGCGATCAAGCCCGAAGCAGGGCTGGTGCCCAGTGACCCGGTTGCAGCAGCGCGCATACGTGAGGTTATGTACTACCTCGCTTCGACGATGCATGTGAACCACGCCCACAAGATGCGCGGCTCACGTTGGGCCGATGACGAGTCCAGTTGGACCGATATGGCGGACAAGGTGCCGCAGACAATGACCGCATCCTGCAAGTACATCACCTCGAACGGGTTGCGCGGGCCGTTTGTGCTGGGTGAGGCCTTTTCGCTGGCCGATGCCTATCTTTATGTGGTTTGTAGCTGGCTCGAAGGTGATGGCGTAGACGTCGCGGCCTTTCCCAAGATTCTAGCCTTCCGCGCGGCGATGGAGGCGCGCGCCTCGGTTCAGGCTGTACGAGCCGCTGGAATGCTCTGACAAAAGGAAAACGCATGACACATCTCTGGGTCCGGGCAGAACAGCGCCCGAACGAGGAAAGGGTCGGGCTGACCCCCGAAGGCGCCAAGGAACTGATCGCAGCGGGTATCCGCGTTACGGTCGAAGAGAGCACCGTCCGCGCGATACCAATTGAGGGATACAAGCAGGTCGGATGCGAAATCGCGCCCGAGAATACGTGGCCGGACGCGCCGTTGGATGCGATCATCTTCGGCCTCAAGGAACTGCCAGAGGATGGCACGCCCCTGCCCCACCGCCACATCATGTTCGGTCACGCCTATAAGGGCCAGCATTCCGGCCGTGCCTTGCTGGAACGGTTCAAGGCTGGCGGCAGTACACTGTATGACCTTGAATATCTTGTGGATGAAGATGGCCGCCGCGTTGCGGCCTTTGGCTATTGGGCAGGGTACGCCGGGGCAGCCGTAACACTAAAAACATGGGCTGCGCAGCAACGGGCTGAGGAATGCCCCCCGGTCGGTGTCTACCCCAGCAAGGATGCGCTGAATGCCGAACTAATCGCTGAATTGGATGCCACTGGCGCCGACCGTCCGCGCGCCATCGTCATCGGCGCGTTGGGTCGCGTGGGGACAGGTGCAGCCGATCTGTGCGAAGTCATGGGCGTAGAAGTAACCAAGTGGGATATGGCTGAGACCGCGAGTGGTGGGCCATTTCCCGAGATTCTTGACCATTACCTGTTCCTGAACTGTATTTTTGCACGCCCCGGCACCCCTGTCTTTGTCCCGCGAGAGGCATTGACGGCCCCGCGCACCTTGACCGCAATTGGTGATGTGGCCTGCGACCCGGACAGCGACTACAACCCGGTCCCCGTCTATGACCGTGCAACGACATGGGACCAGCCCGCCGTTCGCGTGGCAACCGATCCGGTTCTGGATGTGATGGCGATCGACAACCTGCCGTCGATGTTGCCGGTCGAAAGCTCGCAAGACTATGCAGCGCAATTGCTGCCCTCATTGCTGACCCTGACCGATCTGAACAGCGGCGTCTGGCGTCGGGCAGAAGCAACCTACAAAACACATATCGAAGGAATCTGAGCGATGACGATTCACTGGTGTGGCACCGGCCTGTCGGCCATCCCCGGCCTGCGCCGCCTGATCGAAGGCGGGCACAAGATCACCGTCTGGAACCGGACCGTCGAAAAGGCCAAGGCCGAGGTTGGAGATCTGACCGACGATATCCGTGCATTTGATATCGACGCGCTGGGCGCGGTGCTGGGCAAGGGTGATGTGATCGTTTCGATGCTGCCGGGCGACTGGCACGTACCTCTGGCCGAACTGGCGATTTCGAAAGAAGCCAATTTTGTCTCGTCCTCATATATTGCGCCCGAGATGCGCGCACTGGATAACAAGGCGCGCGAGGCAGGTGTGGCACTGGTCAACGAGGTGGGCCTTGATCCCGGCATCGATCACCTGATGGCGCATGCGTTGGTGGATGATTACCGCGCCTCGGATGCGTTTGATCCGCAGAACCACCTGAGCTTCATCTCGTATTGTGGCGGTATTCCCAAAAACCCGAACCCGTTCCGGTACAAATTCAGCTGGTCGCCGCTAGGTGTGCTCAAGGCATTGCGGTCGCCGTCCAGGTCGATCCGCGACTACGCTCCGCTGGATGTGGCGCGCCCGTGGGACGCGATCACCAGCTATATCGCGCCGCTGCCTGCTCCGGAAAGCTTTGAGGTGTATCCGAACCGCGACTCGATCCCGTTTATGAAAGAGTACCAGTTCGAAGACCATTGGCCGGTCAAGGAATTCGTCCGTGGCACCTTGCGCCTGAACGGCTGGGCCGACGCCTGGTCGGATGTATTTACCGAAATCGAGACCCTTTCCGGCCCCGAAGGCGACGCGCGCCTGAAAGAAATGTCAGATCAGTTCTGGGCAGAGAACGCCTATGACGAGGGTGAACCGGACCGCGTGGTTCTATGCGTCGGGCTCAAGGCAGAAAAAGACGGCATCCCGGTCTGGCATAAGACCTATGTGATGGACGCATGGGGCGACGCGCGCGGTACGGCCATGGCGCGCCTGGTTTCGATCCCCGTCTCGCTGGCTGTCGAGGCGGTTCTGAATCGCGCAATCCCGGCAGGCGTCCATGCCGCCCCCAGTGACCCCAAGCTGGTGCAGGACTGGATGGGCGAAATAGACACTCTGGCCCAACACCTGCAAGTGGTGGACCACACGGCGTGATCTCAAAGAAAAAGGCCTGTCCAGCACATCAGGGCGGACCTTAATCCCCGAACGCAGCTCGGCTTTGTTGATGACGAGCTAAAAGCATGGAATGGCCAGCGGCTTGGACGCTGGCCGCGAAAAGGGCGGCGTCGAGGGGTCTGCAAATCCGAACACCAGCTCAACGTTTATTCGACCGGAAACAGACCCTACATAAGGTCGTTTTCTACATCCTCAGCCGAGATACCAAGCGCATCCAACCCGTTTTCAAGATGATCCGACAGGTGCGGGGTTCCGATCAGGTAATCGGCACAGGGCGTCGAGGCCTCTGATTTGGCGGTTGCGATTGCTTCAGCCAGATCCTCGGCAAAGAAACTTTCACGCCCGACCCACATGACCGCAACCAATTCTGCCTGCTCATCTTCGCTCATACGGTCAATAAATGCGCGCAGTTCCCCCTCGGCCCGGTTCAGTTCACGACCCATCATGGCCACCTGAGCGATTTTTCTTGCCGAGATTTCCAACATGTCCCAACTCCTTGTGTTCGCGGTTTCAACCCTAGCACAATCATTGTCAGGCGTCTGAGTCTTTGATCTTACTCAAACAAAGCGGCCTCAAGGTTCACGAATACGAGACACCGGATGATCGGGAACAGGCGCCGAGCGAAACGCGCGGAACCGGGCCTTTTTCGCCCACAGTTTCAGCGCCTGCCACAAGATCAGGAAAAACGCGCGGCGGGCACCAAACGGTCGGCGCAGCAATGACCAGATAATAGTGCGGTTGGTCAGCCTGGCCCGAGGACCAGTCAGGGTCGCAATCAGACCACCGCCTTCACGGCCGTAATCAATCCATACCCCCACGCGTTCGGGACGATAGTCAAACCGGAATGTGTAGCTCCCTTCGACCTTTTGAAAGGGTGAGACATGCATCAGCTTGTCCGCCACAATCCGGTCCGACGGTTGAATCGGCGTGAAACCCGGATTGTGGCACAGATAGCTATGGCGCGTGCCGTAGGTGTTCGTGACCTCGGCCACGACCGCGTAAAGCAGGGCGGTGTCATCAAAGCAGAACCAGAAGCTTACCGGGTTGAACACATGACCGAACACACGTGGCTGCGTCAGAAGGGTGATATGGGCGGGCTGTGCCACACCAAACTGGTCGAACTGCTCACGCAGCCAAACCGCGCCGCGCCCTTGTCCCGGCTCGCCGCCATGGTCCAGATCCCGCCAGTTTGTCACGTTGGGGTAGTTTTTCGAAAACAGCATCGGGGTGTCAGGGTCGGACTCTGGATCAAGCAGGATGTAGTCGACGGAGTAACGAAAAGCGTTCTGAATCGCGCCCTTTCGCCCGTGATATGTGTGGCCTGCAATATGGTCGACCCAGTTCAATTGAGTATCTCCGCCGCACCTGTAAACCGCTCAATCGGCATTCTTTTCCTCATTTGTATACATATGTCTGTACGAAAAGCAGCCGCAGACGGATCAAAAACGAACAACAAAGTGATCCGGCTTGGGTCGCGCGTCGTAATGTGGTTATGTTTACCGAGATTGATACCGTGACCTTGGACGACCCGGCGGCCGACAGGCCAGCGCTTAAGCCTTGGCGCGAAAAGACAAGTACCAGGGGCAAGTCGGTGAACAGTGCGAATGGCAATCGCGAAACCAGAACTGAGTGGGTAAGCCACGTCAGACGCATAAGAGACGCGCAGGACCAGGCGGCCTTTGCCGAACTGTTCCAGCATTTTGCGCCTCGGATCAAAGCGTTCCTGATCAAGTCGGGATCGGACGCAACATTGGCCGAGGAATGCGCCCAAGAGGTTATGGCAACCTTGTGGCACAAGGCGCATATGTTCGATCCGACCCGTGCAACCGTGGCCACTTGGGTGTTCACGATTGCCCGGAACAAGCGCATCGACGTTTTGCGCAAACAACGCCGCCCCGAACCGGAAGATTTGGGTTGGGGCCCCGAAGCTGAACCTGAACAGGACGACGTCGTCGCACTGCAACAGGAAACCGCGCAGTTGCGCGATGCCATGGCGGCGCTTCCTGCCGCGCAAAGAGAACTGATTGAGAAGTCATATTTTGGCGATCTGAGCCACCGCGAGATTGCGTCGCAGACAGGGTTGCCTTTGGGAACAATCAAATCACGTATACGGCTGGCGCTGGACCGCTTGCGCCACGCGATGAATTGAGATGAAAAGATGAGTACAGAGATCAAACATCACCTGACCGATGACCTGCTCATGGCCTATGCCACAGGTACATTGCCCGAAGCGTTCGACCTTATGGTCGCCACGCATCTGTCGCTGTGCGACCACTGCCGTGCGCGTGCCGAAAGCTTTGAGGCTGTAGGCGGCTGTGTTCTGCAAGAGCAAGGCGGCACTGCAAATATGTCCGATGGGTCGCTGGCGGCCACAATGGCTTTGATTGCCAAAGGTGCACCGATCGTAAAGCCCGCCCGCGCGGGGTGCTCGGTTCTGCCAGCACCGTTGCAGGATTACGTTGGCGGAGACGTCAACAGCATCAAGTGGCGGTCGATCGGCATGGGCGTCAAGCAGGCAATCCTTCCAACCACAAGCGAAGCAACGGCACGCTTGCTGTTCATCCCTGCCGGTGCTGCGGTTCCGGACCACAGCCACAACGGCATGGAACTGACGATGGTGCTGCAAGGTGCTTTTTCGGATGAGGTTGACCACTTTGCCCGCGGCGATGTTGAGATCGCGGATGAAGATCTGCACCACATGCCGACCGCGGATATTTCAGAGGACTGCATCTGTCTGGCCGTTACTGATGCGCCTCTGAAGTTCACCAAAATGATGCCGCGTCTGTTCCAGCCATTCCTTCGCATCTGACGACGCAGTGTTTCGTGCTATACTTTCCCAAGTTTAATTAGGGAGTAGATCATGAAATTGCGTTTAATCCTGAGTGCATTCTTCGCGGGCTTGGCCTTTACTGCGTGGGCACAACAGACAGCCGACGTGAAATTCGAGCCGGGTAACTTCGGTACAATGGTCAGTGGTACCATCACCGGCGATGAATATTTTGACTACAACCTAGGCGCAAAAGCCGGGCAGGAGATGTTTGCCGAGCTTCAGGTCAGCGATACAAATGGCAATGGCGTAATCTATTTCAATATCCTGCCACCCGGCAGCGACGGGGCCGCGATTTACAACGGCTCAATCGACGGGAATACCGCCCGGATCGATCTGCCCGATGACGGAAACTATACGATCCGTGTCTACCTGATGGGCAATGACCGCGACACCGGGAAAACGGTTGGGTACAATCTGGACCTATCGATCCAGTAGACCCTAACCCTCGGTCTTGCCAAGTGGCACGACGTTTGTGTGTTCGTCCGGTGCCAGTTCTTCGAAATCGAAATTGTCCAGCCGCTGCGCCCGTCGACCCGCTTTTTCAGCGCTGATCTTGATGTCCGAGATGTCCTTGGCCGCCTGCCCGAAATGTCGGTCGAGGTTTGAGACCCGATCCTCCAGACGTTCGACATCCTTGTGCAGCATACCCAGCTCTTTGCGGATCGCTCCGGCCTGTTCGCGCATCCGTGCGTCTTTCAGGATTGCCCGCATCGTGTTCAGCGTGGCCATGCAGGTGGTCGGGGACACGATCCAGACGCGTTTGCTGAAACTTTCCTGCACCAGTTCGGGGAACTTGGCGTGTAGCTCGGCATAGACCGCTTCGGACGGTAGGAACATCAGCGCACCATCAGCGGTTTCGCCGTCCAGAATGTATTTCTGAGATATATCCGTGAGGTGTTTGCGTACGGTGGTGCGGAACATCTGCACGGCCGCTTTCAGTTCCATGTCGTTGGTCGATCCGATCAGCGACTCATACGCCTCAAGCGGGAACTTGCTGTCGATCACAATCGGTCCCGGAGGGTTTGGTAGGTTTATCAGGCAATCCGCGCGGCGCCCGTTTGACAAGGTCGCCTGCAATTGAAAACTGTCTGATGGCAGCGCTTTTGAGACGATGTCGTTCAACTGGATCTCTCCAAACGCACCGCGGGTTTGCTTGTTTGAAAGGATGTCCTGCAGCGACAGCACGTCACCAGAAAGTTTGGTGATATTGTCCTGCGCCTTATCGATGGCGGCCAGACGTTCCTGCAATTGCGTCAGCGAAGTAGCTGTCTGTTTCGAGGAGCCATGCAGCGATTCCTTCATCCGCTCCTGCATCTCGGCCAGCGCGCGGGCCGATTTCATCGCGTTATCCGCAAGCCGATCATTCATCTGTTGCTGAACCGAGGACAAGCGAGATTCAACTGTCTGAATCACCTGCACCTGAGCGTTGGCTTGCGTGTCTGATACATGCTGCAATCCGCCGCGCAGCTGTTCCTGACCCTGCCCCAATTGCTGCACATGCTGACCCAGATGGGCCATCTGCCGCGCCAGCGGCTCGGCCATCCGGGCTGAGCGATTCGAAGCGCGCAAAGACATGAACAGAAGCAACAGGATCAGGGCTACAATCCCACCCACGATCAGGATCACAGGGTCGTTCAACGCCATTTCAGTGCCAGCAATCTCGATCATGTCGCCTCGGATGTTCTTGTTTTATTCTTCTTAGCCCAGCTTAACAGTCAGATCAACTGCGGCCGAACAAACGCTCAATATCGGTCAGCTTCAGTTCGACGTATGTCGGTCGCCCGTGGTTGCATTGCCCCGAATGCGGTGTGGCCTCCATCTCGCGCAATAGCGCGTTCATTTCTTCTGCGCGCATTCGGCGACCCGAGCGGACCGATCCATGACAGGCAACCCGGCTGAGGATCGCCTCAATCCGCGCCTGCACCGTCTGGCTTTCGCCCTGATCGGCCAGCTCGTCGAGGATATCCAGGATCATCGCGCGGGCATCGACCTCACCCAAGATCGCGGGTGTTTCGCGCACAGCGATGGCACCGCCGCCGAACGGCTCAAGCGTCAGCCCAAGGCGGGACAAATCATCAGCCACAGCCATCAGGCGCGCGCAATCGCCCTCGGAGAGTTCGACGATCTCAGGGATTAGCAATGCCTGTGCGGCTACGCCATTATCTGCCATCTGGCGTTTGAGCTTTTCGTAAACCAACCGTTCATGCGCGGCGTGCTGGTCAACGATAACCATGCCATCGGCGGTCTGAGCGATGATGTAGTTTTCATGCACCTGCCCGCGCGCCGCGCCCAAGGGTAGGTCTTGCGCCGGAGGTTCATCAGCAACTGGCACTGCAGGCGCGGGCTCAACAATGCTGCCGCTGTAGTCGTGCGACAAATCTGCGAATCCGGGCGACTGCGCTCTGTATGCGGCCTGTCGTGCCGCAACCGACGGCCGATCCATCTGATACACCCGCGCCGCTGCGGGCTGCGCTGGCAAGGCCGGTTCGGGCCGCATTGCACCCAAGGTGGCATTGGCCACGGTCGAGGACGCCCGATGCCCTGCCTCGGCCAAAGCATGTCGTAAGGCCGAGACGATCAATCCACGCGCCACGCCGGGGTCGCGGAAGCGGACCTCGGACTTTGCGGGATGCACGTTCACGTCCACCAGAGTTGGGTCGCAGTCAATGAAGAGAGCCGCCGCCGGGTGCCGGTCACGGCTGAGGAAATCGAAATAGGCTGCGCGTAAAGCACCAGTGAGCATCTTGTCCCGCACAGGGCGGCCATTCACGAACAGGTATTGGGCCACCGCTGCACCGCGCGAATAGGTCGGCAAAGCAGCGTATCCGTATAGTCGGATGCCTTCGCGCGTCGCGTCGATCTGCAAGGCATTCTCGGCAAACTCGCGGCCGATCACACGCGCCAGGCGCGCATGTAGCGCGTCGAACAGGTCGCCGTTCTCGCGGTCGGAGCGGAAGGTCACACGGCCTTCGCCCCCACCTGAGACATCGCGCAAGGTGAAAGTGATCGAAGGCTCGGCCATGGCCAGCCGTTTTACCGTATCGGTGATCGCCTGTGCCTCAGCCCGGTCGGTGCGCATAAACTTCAGACGGGCAGGCGTGGCGAAAAATAGCTGCCGCAGTTCCACCACGGTACCAGCACGCAGCGCCGCGGGTTTTACCGCCTCCATCTTGCCGCCCGCCACATGGATCGAGGCAGCCTCAGCCCCCGGCACCCGGCTGGTGATGGTCAGCCGCCCAACCGCCGCGAGCGAGGGCAACGCTTCGCCCCGAAAACCGAAGGTGTGAATGTTCAGCAGATCCGAGCCATCGATCTTTGATGTTGCATGGCGTGACAAGGCCAGCGGCAAATCATCCGCTGAAATCCCGCAACCATCATCGCTGACACGAATCAGTGTCTTACCCCCATCCGCAATGTCGATGGCGATCCGGGTCGATCCGGCGTCGATCGCATTTTCGACCAGTTCTTTCACGGCAGAGGCCGGACGTTCCACAACCTCACCCGCGGCAATACGGTTGATCGCGGCATCGTCGAGTTGCCGGATTACGGGGCGATTTTCGCTGATATTGGGGTTTACCTGCGCCATACTACCAGACCTAGCACAGGTTCGCACGATTCTGCCACCGGTTTGGCGGCTGTAATTGTCCTGAAGAGGGGGCGTTCGAACAATCTCGCAGCGCTGGTCTTGTTTAACGCAATGCCGGTCGAGATTGTCCGAACGTTCCGAAGTGAGTGGTGGTCATCCTGAATTCATTAGCGGTTGTCCTAGCACGAAACGCGATATCACAGTTACGTGATCTACTAACGCACCGTATCTAGGCGATTTTCAGCCGAAAGATACGATTCACCGTTAGCGGGAACATGCCGTGTCAAGCCTCTTGAGGTGCGCCAGTACGTGTGCGGTAAGGACCCCACAGTGCAGCACAGGCCAGAATCAGGCCGGACATTGTTGCGATCATACCTGCCGCGCTGACTGCATCCGCAGCCCCCAACCAAAGCGGACCGTATCCCGCCAAAACGTACCCCGACACCGCCGACGCACCGGCAAAGACGACGCTCCACGCGATCTGCGCCTCAAGCCCGTTGGTCATCATCCGCGCTGCCGCCGGGGGGCAGATGAACATCGCGATCACGATAATAGAGCCGACCGCGTCAAAAGAGGCCACGGCGGATATCGCTGCCACGATTACCAGGGCCATGCCAAGCGTACCGGTGCGAATGCCGATGGTCTGGGCAAAGCCTTCGTCAAAAGTGGAAATCTTAAGCGGACGCCAGCACACCCAGATGAACAGGATCACCCCGACCAGCGTCAACGCGATCCGCGGCAGTTCCGGTGGCAGGCCGGCCAATGCCGTCAGGTCCAACAGCGACAACCACCCCACCGCATCCAGCCAGATCAGGCTTTCCAGGTTGCCATAAAGCGCATGTTCTACGTCCAGATGTACACTCGAGGTATCGGTCAGCTCCAGCAGCAGCACGCCGCCTGCGAACATGGTGGTGAACACCACGCCCATCGCGGCCCCCGGTTCGATCTGGCCCAACCGCCGGATCGCCTCGATCATCACGACCGAGACAATCGCCGCCCCCGCAGCGCCCAGCATCATGGGCCATGTCGAGATTGTGCCGGTCAAGATAAAGGCCACCACGATGCCTGGCAGAACCACATGGCTGATCGCGTCACCAATAAGGGCCTGTTTTCGCAGGACCAGAAAGTTACCGGGCAAGGCGCAGGCAATCGCCGCGAACGTCCCGATAAGCAATGGCGTCAGCGACAGTGGAACGAAGTCTTCACCGCTCATGCCGGAACCTCCTGCGGACCGCCGATCCGTCGGTCAATTTCGGCGATCTGGTCTCGGGTCAGCACGGTCTCAATATCACGCAACCCGTCATAGAGCGCCGCCGTCGCCTCATGCGCCTGGTCGGCCCGGATGACCTCCCACCGTTTTTCATCGCGCAGCGCCTTGGCAGCAAGGGCTTTTCCTGCCTCGGTTGCAACCCCGTCGGCACGGACAAGACCCGCGCGTGCCAGCAGGCGCAGGGTGAGCGGTTCATAGATTTTTTGACCTTGTGCAAGCGCCAGAAGGCCTTGGCGGATATGAACGCGGCGCTGGAATTTCAGATGCTGCAAAACGGCCGCCAGCACACCCCGGCCAGGCGCAAACAACAGCGACAGAGCAAAGAAGCCAAAGCTGACCAAAACGATGATAGGACCGGTCGGCAGGTTGGGAGTTACAGCCGAAAGAGCCGCGCCAAGATATCCTGCCAGCCCCCCGGCCAGACCTGCCAGCATCACCACCCTGTCGGACCGTTCGGTCCAGAACCGCGCTGTGACAGCGGGGATAATCAGTAGTGCCACTATCAGGATCAAACCAACGATTTTCAAACCCACAACAGTGACAGCCATCACCAGCCCCATCATAGCCAGATCAACTCGATGCACTGGCAGACCCTGCGCCGCAGCGTAGTCCGCATCAAAGGCAACAATCGTCATTGGACGACGAAGGATTATCACCATCAACAATGTCGCCGCGCCGCCAATCGCGATGATCAGCGCGTCGGCCCACAGCATCCCGGCCGTCGACCCCAGAAGGAACCCTTCGAGCCCGGCCTGACGGCCCACACCCATCGTTTGAATGACCGTCAGCAACACGATGCCAAAACCGAAAAAGACGGATAATACGGCTCCGATCGCGGCATCCTCAGCCAGTCGGGTGCGGCGCGTTAGCCAATTCATGCAAAGCAATCCGATCCACGCCGAAACCGCTGATCCGGCCAGCAGGCCGATCAGGTTGCGCCCGTCACCACCCAAGGTGACCAGCATCATGAAAGCCAGACAGACGCCCGGCAAGGTCGCATGGCTAATCGCGTCACTCACAAGCGCGCGCTTTCGTAGGAACAGGAAAGTGCCGGTGACTCCGGCTGACACACCCAACAAGGTCGCACCAATCGCGACCAGCGTGGCATTATAGCCAAGCTGCAGGGTCAGAGCTTCCCAAAGCATGTTTACGCCAGCGCGCGAGAAATCTGGTCGATTTGAGCGGTGGCCAGGCGGCCGCCATAGGCTGTTTGCAGTGTTTCAGCCGTGAACGCCGTGTCCACAGGACCTTCGGCCACTTTGCGGGTATTGATCAGGAAGACGTGATCGAAGTACTCAGTGACAGTAGCCAGATCGTGATGCACGACAACAACTGTCTTGCCAGCTTCTTTCAGCGATTTCAGGACCGCGATGATGGCTTTCTCGGTTGCGGCATCAACTCCGGCAAACGGTTCGTCCAGTAGATAGAGGTCAGCATCCTGCGCCAAAGCGCGCGCCAGGAAAACCCGTTGCTGCTGACCGCCGGAAAGCTGGCCAATCTGGCGATCCGCGAAATCGCGCATGCCAACGCGGTTCAGACATTCCATCGCGCGCGACATGTGCCGCGCCCGGATACGGCCCAGCAACCCCAGCTGCCGCGACAAACCCATAAGGACAACGTCGATCACGCGTGTCGGGAAATCCCAATCTACGCTGGCCCGCTGTGGGACATAGGCGATGCGGGCGCGCTGGCGTTCCAGCGGCTGACCAAAAACCGTCACTTGCCCGGACAGCGGCGCCACAATTCCCAAAGCAGCCTTGAGCAGGGTCGATTTCCCCGCTCCGTTCGGCCCGATGATTGCAGTCATCGCCCCCGGCTGCACGGTCATATCAACCGAAAACACCACTGGTTTCTGCCCATAGGATACGGTCAGGCCCCGTATGGCCAAGGGGCTGTCCTCAACATTGTGCTCGGCAACCGGGATACCCTGATTTGTGGCCAATTCCAGCATGCGTTAGTACCCCGCCGACAATTTGCCGTTCATCCCACGTTCGGGCACGTCTGCGCCCAGCGCTCCGGCGATCGTGGTGATGTTGTGGTCCAGCATACCCACATAGGTGCCTTCGTAGGTGCCCGGCTCACCCATCGCGTCCGAATAGAGCTCACCACCCACTCCAACGTCGTGGCCCTTAGCCGCCGCGCCTTCGATCAAAGCACGCATCAACCGGTCAGAGACCGAGCTTTCCACGAACACCGCCTTGAGTTGCTTGTCGACCAGGGTATCCACCAGCTCTCCGATGCGGTTGAGACCGGCCTCGGACTGGGTCGAGATCCCCTGAATACCCATCACCTCATACCCGTGTTCAGCGCCGAAATAGCCAAACGCATCATGCGCTGTGACCAATACGCGGTTCTGTTCCGAAACGGCGGCAAGGGTCTGGTCAGCGTAGGCTTGCAACTGTTCAAGTTCGGCGAGGTGCGCTTGCGCGTTTGCAGCGAAGATGTCCGCAGCCTCGGGGCGCGCCTCGGTCAGAGTGTCCTGAATCTCGATTACGACTTCACGCCACAAGTCCGGGCTCATCCAGACATGCGGGTCGTACTTGTCAGCGTAGTCGTCGTGGGCGCGCAGTTTGGATTTGTCGATCCCTTCTGCAACCGCAACAACGGTCTGTTTGCGCGCAAGATCACGGAAGAAGTCTTCCATCTGCGCTTCAAGATACAGACCATGCCACAGAACAACGTCCGCGCGGGTCATCGCCACGATGTCGCTGCGCGTCTGGCGATAGGCATGCGGGTCAACACCCGGACCCATCAGACCTTTGACTTCTACCTGATCACCACCGACCTGGCGGGTCGCGTCAGCGATCATACCAGTGGTTGCGACCACTTTCAGGGGTGCTTCAGCCCAAGCGGTCAAAGGCAATGCAGCGGCAAAAGCCAACGCTGCAAGAAAGCTGCGACGAATCATACCAATCCCCGGTTTGCTGTCCTCTTGCAAATGAATATGCGAACCACTCGCAACTAAGTCAACGCTATTGCGAATTATTCGCAAAAAAAGTACGTATTTTGTCCATTTGGTCAAAAAATGTTCAAGCTGTGCGCTGCTACGCCTTCCATTTGGGCACCTCTCGTGCAAGTTTGACGCAAACCTCCAAAGGATGTGACAATGGAAACGCAGAGCTCAGACAGCCCCGTGCGCACCGCGCATCTGCCGCAAGTGACCGAGCCCAGAAACCCCGGAATGGATCTTGATCTGGACTGGGTGCGTGCCGTTCAGGCCAATACGTCGGCCATAGAGCGTCGCGCAGCAACCCTGCCCGGTCGACGATCTGTAAAGAAAGATTATCAGGCGGCTTGGTTGCTGAAGGCGATCACGATGATCGACCTGACCACCTTGTCGGGCGACGACACGGTTGGCCGGGTGCGCCGCCTGTGTGCCAAGGCACGTCAACCGGTGTCGCCTGCGCTGTTGCGTGCAATGGACATGACGCCGATCACCACCGGGGCGGTCTGCGTTTATCACGACATGGTCGAAACCGCCGTTGAGGCGCTAGAAGGCACCGGCATCCCGGTGGCTGCGGTGTCCACGGGGTTTCCGGCTGGCCTGTCGCCGTTTCACCTGCGCGTGGCCGAGATAGAGGAAAGCGTTCAGGCCGGGGCTGAAGAGATCGATATCGTGATCTCGCGCCGCCACGTGCTGTCGGGCAACTGGCAGGCATTGTATTACGAGATGAAAGCCTTTCGTGCGGCCTGCGGCGATGCGCATGTCAAAGCCATCCTGGCGACTGGTGAACTGGGTAGCCTGCGAAACGTCGCACGCGCCTCGCTGGTTTGCATGATGGCCGGTGCGGATTTCATCAAAACCTCGACCGGCAAGGAAAGCGTCAACGCCACCCTGCCCGTTTCGCTGGTGATGATCCGCGCGATCCGCGACTACTATGACCGCACCGGCTATCGCGTTGGGTACAAGCCTGCGGGCGGTATCTCAAAGGCTAAGGATGCACTGGTTTACCTGGCTCTGATCAAGGATGAGCTTGGGGACCGCTGGCTGGAACCCGATCTGTTCCGCTTTGGCGCGTCGTCTCTGCTGGGTGATATTGAACGGCAGTTGGAACACTATGTGACGGGCGCATATTCCGCCGGTTACCGTCATTCTATGGGGTGAGGCACGCACGGAAATCGCTCCGGTGGAGCGATTTCAGTGCCGAACGGGCGAAGCCCCGGGAAAAGGACAAGAACAATGACAGTCAAAGAGATTTTCGAAACCATGGACTATGGCCCCGCCCCCGAAAGCGCGGCTGAGGCGCTGGCCTGGCTGGTCGATCAGGGCGACAAGTTTGGCCATTATATCGATGGCGCTTTCACCAAACCCGGCAAAGGGTTCGAAAGCCGCAACCCGGCGACCGGAGAGGTTCTGGCCAAGCTGACACAGGCCAAGCAAGCCGATGTTGACGCCGCCGTTGCTGCCGCCCGCAAGGCGCAACCGAAATGGGAAAAGCTGGGCGGCGCGGGACGCGCGCGCTATCTCTACGCCATTGCACGGCTGTTGCAGAAGCATTCGCGCTTGTTTGCAGTGCTGGAAAGCCTGGACAATGGCAAGCCTATCCGTGAATCGCGCGACATCGACATCCCGCTGGCGCAGCGGCATTTCTACTATCACGCAGGTATGGCGCAACTGATGGAGAGCGAGCTGCCAGACGCGCAGGCGCTTGGCGTATGCGGCCAGATCATTCCTTGGAACTTCCCGCTGCTTATGCTGGCGTGGAAGATCGCGCCCGCTCTGGCGATGGGTAACACGATGGTTCTGAAACCGGCCGAGTATACCTCTCTGACCGCGCTGCTGTTTGCCGATATCTGCACGCAGGCCGGTCTGCCTAAAGGCGTGGTCAACATCGTTACCGGTGACGGTGCTGTGGGTGAGATGATCGTCAACTCGGATGTAGACAAGATCGCGTTTACCGGCTCTACCGCCGTGGGTCGGCGTATCCGCGAGGCGACTGCAGTGTCAGGCAAGGAACTGACGTTGGAACTGGGCGGCAAGTCCGCCTATGTCGTCTTTGACGACGCCGATATCGACAGCGCCATCGAAGGTCTGGTCGATGCGATCTGGTTCAATCAGGGTCAGGTGTGTTGTGCTGGGTCCCGCCTGCTGGTGCAAGAGGGGATAGCCGACCGTTTCCACGAGAAGCTGCGCGCGCGGATGGACACGCTGCGTATTGGCGATCCGCTGGACAAGTGCATCGACGTGGGCGCGGTTGTGGATCCCATCCAGTTGCAAACCATCAAGGGCATGGTTGAAAGCAATACGGTTGGTCACGTGCATCAAGCCGCTTGTGAGTTGCCCGAAAATGGCTGTTATTATCCGCCGACCCTGATCTCGGGCCTCGAAACCTCCGATCCGCTGATGCAGGAAGAGATTTTCGGCCCGGTGCTGGTGTCGTCCACATTCCGCACCCCGGCCGAGGCGGTTGAGCTGGCCAACAACACCCGCTACGGCCTGGCTGCAACCGTCTGGACCGAGAATGTGAACCTCGCGCTGGATATCGCGCCTAAGCTGGTTGCGGGTGTGGTCTGGGTCAACGCAACCAACCTGTTCGACGCCGCCGCCGGCTTTGGTGGCGTGCGCGAAAGCGGCTTTGGCCGCGAAGGCGGATGGGAAGGGCTTGCGGCGTATACCAGACCCAAGGGCAAGGCGAAGCCGCTTGCGAAGGTTGAAGCCACCACCGGCGAAGGCGCCCCGGTCGACCCCATCGACCGCACCGCCAAGATGTATGTCGGCGGCAAGCAGGCGCGACCCGACGGCGGCTATTCCAAGCCCGTGTGGGGCAAATCCGGCCTGCTGGGTCATGTGGGGCTGGCCAACCGCAAGGATGTGCGCAACGCGGTTGAGGCTGCGGCAGGCGCGAAAGGCTGGTCCAAGACCACCGGCCATCTGCGCGCGCAGATTCTTTATTATATCGGCGAGAACCTCTCGGCCCGTGCCGATGAATTCGCCGCGCGTATTGACGCCATGACCGGCAAGAAAGACGGTGCGAAAGAGGTCGAGACCTCGATCCAGCGTCTGTTCACCGCCGCCGCCTGGGCCGACAAGTATGACGGCCAGGTGCATGGCGTTCCGATCCGGGGTGTCGCCATCGCGATGAAAGAGCCGGTGGGCGTCATCGGCGCGCTCTGTGCGGATGAGGCGCCACTGTTGGGTCTGGTCTCGGCCATGGCACCGGCGATTGCGATGGGAAACCGGACGGTTCTTGTGGCCTCGGAACCCTATCCGCTGGCAGCAACGGATTTCTACCAGGTCCTCGAGACGTCCGACGTGCCCGCAGGTGTGGTCAACATCCTGACCGGCAGCCATGCGGAGCTGGCGAAACCGCTGGCCTCACATCTGAACGTCGATGCGGTCTGGTCCTTCTCCTCCACCGATCTGTCGAAGGAAATCGAGGTCGTCTCAGCCGGGAACCTGAAACGGACCTGGGTCAATAACGCGACGGCATTTGACTGGAGCGTGGACCAATCGCGCCGCTTCCTTCAAGCTTCAACCGAAGTGAAGAACATCTGGGTGCCCTACGGCGAGTAAGGCACCCCGCTAAGGGAGGTCTACATGGACTTTGCAGGGCAAACTGTCATCGTCATTGGCGGGACCAGCGGCATCAATCGAGGCATCGCCGAGGCTTTTGCGGCCTCGGGGGCCAAACTGGCGGTTGCCAGCCGGTCGCAAGAGAAGGTGGACGACACCGTGGCGGCGCTGAAAGCGGCAGGCGCGGCGAACGCCATCGGCGCCGCCTTTGACGTTCGTGACGCGGACGCAGTGGCCGCTGGACTCAACCAGTTCCATGACGTTTTCGGCAATTTCGACGTTCTCGTCTCGGGCGCGGCGGGAAATTTCCCGGCGCTGACCTCTGAAATGTCAGTAAATGCGTTCAAGACGGTGGTGGATATCGACCTGATGGGCACCGTCCATGTGATGAAGGGCGCCTATCCCCACCTGAAACGACCCGGGGCCAGCATCATCAACATCTCGGCCCCTCAGGCGTTCCTACCCTATGAAGGGCAGGCTCATGTCTGCGCCGCCAAGGCTGGCGTCGATCAGATTACCCGAACGCTGTCGATGGAATGGGGGGTTGAGGGGATTCGCGTAAACTCGGTGGTGCCAGGTTTCATCGAGGGCACCGAAGGGGCGCGACGATTGGCTCCTACGGAAAACGCGCATGAAGAGATCAGACAGGACGTGCCGCTGGGACGTTGGGGAACCACGCAAGACGTGGCCAATGCCTGCCTGTTCCTTTGCTCGGACTTGGCCAGCTATATCAGCGGAACAGTTCTGTCCGTCGACGGGGCGCTGTATCAGCGCGGGTCGGGCAAATTCGGACAAATGATGGGGCAAATGCTGCGCTCGCAGGTAAAAACAGACCCTAAATAGCCGAAACAATCTGGCCCTATGCGGATAAACCGGGCCTACAGCCTAACCCGGTGCATCCCCCTGCGGGGTTGGTCGTTATCGTCTACCGGGGCTTCATCCTCGCGGGATGAGGTAAGCGCGAGGAAAACATCCTCAAGATCGGCTTCTTCGGTTCGGACGTCGCGGATACGAATGCCAGCCTGCCGTACGGCTTCTAGGACCTGCTCGCCGCTGGTTTGAATGCTTTGATATCGCAATACAAGGTTTCCATCCTCGCGCAGCGCCGCCTCAACACCTTCCGCGAACGGCAGATCGGTGACGGGGTCGTCCGGAGCGATCACCATGGTGCGGCTGTCCATCCTGCCAAGAAGGTTGGCAGTGCTGTCCTGCGCGATCATTTCTCCGTGATTGATGATGGCAATCTCGTCACACATCTCCTGAGCTTCTTCCAGGTAATGCGTTGTCAGAATAATGGTCATACCCTGTTCGTTCAGTTTGCGCACATTGGCCCAAAGCATCTGGCGCAGCTCGATATCAACGCCGGCCGTGGGTTCATCCAGAACCAGAATCTTGGGATGATGCACCAGCGCCTTCGCCAGCAGCAGCCGCCGCCGCATACCGCCGGACAGAGTTCGGGCATAGGCCTCTGCCTTGTCGCTGAGGCCAACAAGGTCCAGAATCTCGGCGCTGCGGCGCTGTGCCTTGGGAACGCCGTAAAGCCCGGCCTGAACTTCCAACGCGCCACGAGGCGTGAAGAAAGGATCAAGGTTCAGCTCTTGCGGCATCACGCCGATTGCGGCGCGGGACTGGCGCGGATGTTTATCCTGATCGAACCCGCAGATCACGACACGGCCTGCGGTTTTCACCACCAGACCGGCCAAAATGTTGATCAGCGTCGACTTTCCAGCGCCGTTTGGCCCGAGCAAACCAAAAACCGAACCGCGCGGGACTGTCAGGTCGATACCCTTGAGTGCATGCTTCTCGGGTTGGCCCTTGCCGCCTTTATAGGTCTTGCGCAGCCCTTCGATTGTGATTGCCGCATCGCTCATGTGGCTCTTGCCCCCGGTTTGCTCATCGCTCATAAACGCACCTAATACATGCCCGCGAGGCCGACAACCGAAGAAGGATCGCCAGCCGTGACCATCGAAGCGCCGGAAACCAAGATCGTCGAAACCACTCGTGTCGCGTGCGACGGTGGCGAGGGTGCGTTGGGTCATCCGCGCGTGTGGCTTCAAATCCCCGAGGACATCGGTTGGGTCGAATGCCCCTATTGCGACTGCAAATACGTGCTGAAAGGCGCAGCGGGGCAGAGCTGAGAGGGCTGGCAGCCCACTTGCCCGACATGTCCCTTTTTCGGCCAGACGAAGCATCGCGGCTTCGAAACACTACGGAGGCGTGATGCTGTTTGCACTGGATCTTTTGCAGCTGTCGAGTCAGGAGCCTCTGACGACCGGTGGTCAAAGGGACGTGTATGCCTGTCCGGATTTCCCAGAGCTACTGATCAAGGTCACACGGCCGCGCAAACGTCCCATTCGGTCCTACACAAAGCGGCTGATCCGACGGGTGTTTCCCGATGCGATCTATCGCAACGCCCTAAAGGAAATGGAGTGCGAGCTGAAGGCAGCTTTGAAAAGCGGTACCGATATTGCGCAATTGCCGTTGGCACGCTCTTTCGGTGTCGTGCAGACCGATGTCGGCCCGGGTCTTGTTGTAGAGCGCATTCAGTCCGAAGACGGGCAGCTTGCTCGACAATTGTCGTGGGTGTGTGAACAGGGAACGCTGAGCGACGAGGTCCTGAACCAATTGAACAGCTTTGTGAAAAGCCTGTTCCAGCTTCAAATCGTGGGGCGCGATATTCACCCCGAGAACATAGTCTATGGGCTGCGCAATCAAACCAAAATGTTTGTTCTGATTGACGGATTCGGAGAGCGCAACGTGATCCCCTTGCGCACCCTGAGCCGCAGGTTGAATGACCGTTCGCTCAGCAGGCAGATGCAATACATCGCTGATCGGACAGGGCTGATCTGGGACAAGGCGCATCGGGCATTTCGCACTGTGTAATTATGGCTGGCCCCGGCGGCCTGCGAGTGCGCTTGCCGGTGGATGGATCGCCTTCTTGACTGGTCACCCGCGCGCCCCTGTGGCAGAACCGTCTCCAACCAAATCGGAGACGTCGCATGAGCAATTTCGGAAAAGGGTGTCATCTGCATCTGATTGACGGATCGGCCTTTATTTTTAGGGCCTATCACGCGTTGCCTCCGCTGACGCGAAAATCTGACGGGCTGCCGATCGGGGCGGTTTCGGGCTTTTGCAACATGCTGCAAAAATATGTCGAAGGGAATACCGGGCCGGATGCACCGACCCATGTTGCGGTGATCTTTGACAAGGGCTCTCATACCTTCCGAAATGACCTGTATGACCAGTACAAGGCAAACCGCGAGGCGATGCCCGAAGACTTGCGCCCCCAGATTCCGCTGACCCGTGAAGCAACCCGCGCCTTCAACATCGCATGCAAGGAATTGGAAGGCTACGAGGCCGACGACATCATCGCCACCCTTACCGTTCAGGCACGCGCCGCGGGCGGGCGTGTCACAATTGTCAGTTCGGACAAGGACCTGATGCAACTGGTCGGTGACGGCGTTGAAATGCTGGACGCGATGAAGAACAAGCGCATCGACCGGGATGGCGTGGTTGAAAAGTTTGGCGTTGGACCAGAACGTGTGGTCGATGTGCAGGCCTTGGCTGGCGACAGCGTCGACAACGTTCCGGGCGCACCCGGGATCGGGGTAAAAACCGCAGCCCTGCTGATCAACGAATTTGGCGATCTGGAAACGCTTCTGGATCGTGCGGAAGAGATCAAGCAGCCCAAGCGCCGCCAGACCCTGATCGAAAAGCGCGATCAGATCGAACTGTCCAAAAAACTTGTGCAGTTGGACGAGAACACTCCGTTGGATTTCACTTTGGACGATCTTGAGGTGACGGACCCTGATTCCGAGATCCTACTGGGCTTTCTGGCAGAGATGGAGTTCCGCACCCTAACGAAGCGCATCGCGGACAAACTGGGGGCAGAAGCGCCCGTGATTGCTGACGCGCCTGCGCCTGCCGCCGAGGTGGAAGAGGTTGAGGCCGCGCCCTTTGATGCAACGAAATACGCGTGTGTCCGTGACGCTGGCGCGCTGCAGAAATGGATTGATCAGGCCTATGAACGCGGCTGGGTCGCGGTGGACACCGAAACCACTGGTCTGAACGAGATGATTGCTGATCTGGTGGGTATTTCGCTGTGTATCGAGCCGGGTGAGGCCTGCTATGTACCTCTGACCCACCGGGATGGGGCGGCTGATGATCTGTTTGGATCGGATGCGTTGGCCGAAGGGCAGATGCCGCTGGATGAGGCTCTAACACTGCTGAAACCGATGCTTCAGGACCCGTCGATCCTGAAAATCGGGCAGAACATGAAATACGACGCCAAGATTTTCAAAAGGTATGGCATCGACATTGCCCCCATCGACGACACGATGCTGATGTCATACGCGATGCACGGCGGCGAGCATGGGCATGGCATGGATACACTCTCGGAGCGGTATCTGAGCCACACGCCGATCCCGATCAAACCGCTGTTGGGATCGGGTAAATCGGCGATCACCTTCGACAAGGTGCCAATTGATGAGGCTACGGCCTATGCCGCCGAGGATGCGGATATCACGCTGCGCCTGTGGAAGCTGTTTAAACCCCAGCTGCATCAGGCTCAGGTAACAACGGTTTACGAAACGCTGGAACGTCCGTTGGTGCCGGTCCTGACCGAGATGGAGATGCATGGCATCAAGGTTGACCGCGATGTGCTATCGCGGATGTCAAACGCGTTTGCACAGAAAATGGCCGGGTTAGAGGCTGAAATCCACGAACTGGCAGGTGAGACTTTCAACGTCGGCTCACCCGCGCAGCTGGGTGAAATTCTGTTCGACAAGATGGGCCTCGAAGGCGGCAAGAAAGGCAAGACCGGCAAGTATTCCACAGGAGCCGATATTCTTGAGGACCTCGCGACCGAGCATGAACTGCCGCGCAGGGTGTTGGACTGGCGACAGCTTTCCAAGCTGAAGTCGACCTATACGGATGCGCTCCAGACCCATATCAATCCCGATACGGGCCGGGTGCATACGTCTTACTCGATCACTGGGGCCAATACGGGTCGTCTGGCGTCGACTGATCCGAACCTGCAGAATATACCGGTGCGCACCGAAGAAGGGAGGCGCATTCGCGAGGCATTTGTTGCCGAGCCAGGTAACGTGATGGTCAGCCTTGACTATAGCCAGATCGAGCTGCGAATCCTGGCCCATATCGCCGATATTCCGGCCCTGAAACAGGCATTTACGGATGGGTTGGACATTCACGCGATGACGGCGTCCGAGATGTTCGATGTCCCACTGGACGAGATGACGCCAGATATTCGCCGCAAGGCCAAGGCGATCAACTTTGGTGTGATCTACGGCATTTCGGGTTTTGGACTGGCGCGCAACTTACGCATTCCACGGGCCGAGGCGCAGGGCTTTATCGACCGCTATTTCGAACGTTTCCCGGGTATTCGGAAATACATGGACGACACCATCGCTTTCGCGAAGGATCATGGTTATGTCCAGACCCTGTTTGGTCGCAAAATCCATACGCCCGAGATCAATGCCAAAGGGCCGCATGCCGGTTTCTCGCGCCGGGCGGCGATCAACGCGCCGATTCAAGGGACTGCGGCGGATGTGATCCGGCGGGCCATGGTGCGAATGCCGGATGCAATCAACGGCTTGCCCGCCAAGATGCTGCTGCAGGTACACGACGAACTGCTGTTCGAAGTGGCCGAGGATGCGGTGGATCAGGTAATCGACGTTGCCCGCGACGTGATGGAGGGTGCGTCGGACCCTGCCGTCAAGCTGGATGTAAAGCTGAGCGTGGATGCAGGCCAAGGCGCGAACTGGGCTGAGGCGCATTAGGAAAGGCGCAGCTCATCGGGCCCCGCGGGCCTTCTTCGCCGCGGGTCAGTCCTGCGGCCTGACCAGCCTATTGACCACCCGTTGCACCATAGGTCCGAACAGAAGGATGACGGTAAAGGCAATCGGCCAGCAGAAACTCCACGATGCCATCCAGTTGCCAAATGTGCTTGGGCCGAACCCGATTGCCTTCACGGTCGCGATACCAGTCACGATAAGGGACATTAGGCCAGACATGATCAGGCTGAACACGGCACGGGAATATTGGGCAGGGATCATCACGGGCGTCCTATTGGTCGAAGCCTCTACGATGTGATGCATTTTCTATAAAAATGCCAGACCTACATCTGCATCCATCCAAGACTGTCGGATGTGCGCTTTGTTGACGGTGTATATTCCGCGCTAACCCACCCGGAATAGCCTGCGGCGTCAATCGCCCGGAAAAGACGTTCGAAGTTCGTTTCCCCGGACCGCGGTTCACTGCGGTTAGGGGCGGCGCCGATTTGGGCGTGCACGATCCGGGGGTAAAAGCGATCCCAGATCGCCTGCGCATCGCCGTGGATCATATGTGCGTGAAAGCTGTCATATTGCAGGCCGACATTCGGGCGGCTCACGCGGTCCAGCACCTGCGCGGCCAGTTCATAGTCATTCAGAAAATAACCGGGTTGTGAGATCGGATTGAGGGGTTCAATCGTGAACTGCTGTGTTAGTGCAAAATCAGCAGCCCATTGCAGATTACGTACAAAACAATCCTGCGCCTCGGGTCCGGTTGCGTAGCCTGACATGATATGGATCAGCTTTGGCTGCGGAACATCGGCATAGCGCAAAACGCGCCGGATATCGGACTGAAACCGCGCTTCGGCACCGGGGATTGCGGCATAGCCAGGCTCGGCACCGGTATAATTTGGCGGCGGCGCATTAATCAGAACCAGCTCTAGCCCGTTGGCCAGTAACGCGCGGCGGGTTTCTTTAGCGGCCAATTCGTAGGGAAACAGAACCTCCACCGCTTTGAAACCGGCTTCGGCTGCGGCCTGAAAGCGCTCAAGATACGGCAACTCTGTATAGAGCAGAGAGAGATTGGCGGCGAATTTGGGCATGAGGGGTCTCGGGCGGCTATCGCCCGGACCATACTCACAGGCTGATTGCAGGGGAAGGGGGTCAAAAACGACAGATTGTCGAAAATCAGCCAGATCGCGTGCTGCGAATCAGTGACCCTTTGGGCAAATGCGGCGAACCGTTTCAGGTTGCCGTGCCAACATGAGGTCTGACTCCTATGGCGATGAGCCCTGACCCCGCGCGCGGGACCAATCTTTCTATGGCTGCGGATCGCAATTCCGCGTTGTCCGGCAACGGTTTGGCGGTTGCATCCATGCTGACCTGGGCGGCTGGATTTCCTGCTGCTGAGGTATTGCTGCAAACATGGCCCCCGGTGGCTTTGTTCGCAGCGAGGCTGGCCCTGGCGGTGGCGATCATGGTTCCAGTCTGGCTGTTGATCGATGGGCCGCGCAGGGTGATGCGTGCCCGCTGGATGCGTGCAATGGGTGTTGGCGGGGTCGGGTTGGGAACGGGTATGTTCCTGATCATCGTAGCGCAGAAGCTGACCGATCCGGTTACGGTGGCGATCATCGCCTCGTGCGCACCGTTGATTGCAACCTTGTTAGAGCTTGCCGCAGGCACGCGACGGCTGCGCTGGAACTTCGCGCTGGGTGTGCTGGTGTCAATTGTCGGCGGCTTGATCGCAACAAGCGCGATGGCTCCGGCACAGTTGGGTCTTGGCGCGGCCCTGGCCATCATGTCCACGGGTCTCTTCTGTTGGGCCAGCATGGCGACAGCGCGGGACTTTCCGGAACTCAGCCAGACGGGCCGCACAACGATCACCTTCGTTGGCGGGCTGGTTATGGCGTCGCTCTTGGTATTCGGCGCGGCGCAATTTGGGATGGACGTCTTGCCCTCCAAGCCCGTTGATGCCCAGCAGTTGGGAATGCTGGTCATCTACGCGCTGATCTCGATGGGTCTCAGCCAGGTCTTGTTCATCGCGTCCATAGGCAAGCTGGGAGTGGCCTTGTCCTCGTTTCATATCAATATCGCACCGTTTTACGTGATGGTGATCATGATGATGATGGGAGAGGAGTGGAACAGCACCCGTGCCTTGGGTGCCGGTATCGTTGCGCTGGCCGTTGTGCTTGCCCAGGATCGTCGTGTGACCCGCCCGGCTTAGTCAGGCAGATCATCCGACCGGATCAGTGGAAAGAACTGACCGCCAGACCACACGCCGAACCATTCATCGCGATGAACGGCAATGTCGACAAGGCGGTAGAAACTCTTGCGATCGATCCGCGCCTCAAGATTTGCGCGAACCAGCACATACGGCGACGGCTCATCCGTTTCGGGGTCAATGACAATGCGGATCGGATGATCCGGGCCGGCCACCGCCGTGTCACCGACCTGGGTGATAAAGGTCAGGTTTTGCGCGTCCCCCTCGCCTGCGGCGTCGAAATCCACGGCGACAAATGGCGCGTCTTCCACGGTGATTCCCACCTTTTCGACCGGAGTCACCAGGAAATATTTCCCATCTTCTTTCTTAAGAATTGAGGAAAAAAGCTTCACAAGCTCGAACCGGTTGATGGGCGAGCCTAAATAACTCCATGTACCATTTTTTGCGATCCGGATGTCCAGATCGCCGCAAAACGGAGGATTCCAAAGGTGAACAGGGGGCAAACCCCTGGTTTTGGCTGCTTTTACCGATGCTGCCAGACCGTCAGGAGAAGGTGTCACAGGTTTTTGTCCGCTCATTACTTTTGCCATTTCCTCTAAGCGCGATACACTTCAAAGCATAATAGCCCACGGAAGGGAAAGTCATGACCGAACCTGCCGACCTCGTGTCCGAGATCGAAGCGCTGGAATCCAAGCTGCAAGAGGCCAAGTCCTCAATCACCCGTCGCTTTATTGGACAGGAAAGGGTCGTGGACCTGACCCTGACTGCGCTTTTGTGCGGCGGGCATGCTTTGCTGATCGGTCTGCCGGGGCTGGGCAAAACAAGGTTGGTCGAAACGCTGTCGACGGTGATGGGCCTGCATGGCAACCGTATCCAGTTCACGCCTGACCTGATGCCAGCCGATATTCTGGGGTCCGAGGTTCTGGACACCGCCGACGATGGCTCGCGCCACTTTCGGTTCATTTCCGGCCCGATCTTCTGTCAGTTGCTGATGGCGGATGAGATCAACCGCGCCAGCCCTCGCACCCAGTCAGCCCTGTTGCAGGCCATGCAAGAGCGCACCGTGACGGTCGCGGGTGAGGATCGCTCGCTTGGTGAGCCATTTCACGTGCTGGCAACGCAGAACCCGATTGAACAGGAAGGCACATACCCCCTGCCCGAGGCGCAATTGGACCGCTTCCTTGTGCAGATTGACGTGGAATACCCGGACCGTCAGACCGAGCGCGACATCCTGCTGGCCACGACGGGCGTCGAAGAAGACACGGCACATGAGATATTTACCAAAGACGAATTGCTGGCCGCGCAAGTGTTGTTGCGCCGTATGCCGGTCGGAGAGTCGGTTGTGGAATTGATCCTTGATCTGGTCCGCGCATTCCGCCCCGAAGAGGCAGACGCCTCGGAACGCGTGAAAGAAACGGTTGCCTGGGGTCCCGGCCCGCGCGCGGCGCAGGCGCTGATGATGACCGTGCGCGCCCGGGCGATGCTGCAAGGACGGCTGGCGCCGAATGCTCACGACGTGTTGGACATGGCCCGCCCCGTTCTCAGCCACCGGATGGCGCTGAACTTCGCGGCGCGCGCACGCGGTGACAGCTTGACCGATCTGATCGAAACAACGGCTGCCGGCCTGATCCGTACCGAGGCAGCGGCGTGAATGCGGCACTGACACTTCGCGAAAGATCCGAGGCCGAGGCGTCCCGGCTGCCGCCATTATTGGCGCGTGCCGAACATCTGGCAGGAACCGTTCTGCTGGGGGATCACGGGCGCAGGCGATCCGGTCTGGGTGATGATTTCTGGCAATACAGGCCCGCGCAGATTGGCGACAGCCGCCGAATGATTGACCATCGGCGATCAGCCCGTGGTGACCAGCAATTCGTACGCGAACGTGAATGGCAGATCGCGCAATCGGTGATGCTTTGGGTGGATCAGGGCGCTTCGATGCGGTTCGCATCTGACAAAAACCTTGTCTCCAAGGCTGAGCGCGCGCGCCTTTTGGGTCTGGCAACTGCCATTCTTTTGGTTCGCGGAGGTGAGCGCGTTGGCCTGACCGGAACCACCCTGCCGCCACGGCGCGGTAATGCGCAGATTATCCGGCTGGCAGAAGCCTTGTCGCAAGACCTTGAGACAGACTACGCGCCACCCGAGCATCGTGCCATGATACCCCATGCCCGTGCAGTGTTCATTTCCGATTTCCTCGGCCCAATGGACGAAGTTGAGCTAGCTTTGACCAAAGCCGCCGACCGTGGCGTTCGCGGGGTCCTGCTGCAGGTTCTTGATCCGGGCGAAGAAACGTTTCCCTATCGCGGTCGGACGATTTTCGAAAGCGTCGGCGGCTCGGTCCGGCACGAAACGCTCAAAGCTGGCGAGCTGCGAGAGCGGTATCTGGAACGGCTTGCGAAACGCAAGGACGCTCTGACACAGCTATGCCGTGCCACGGGATGGCAACTGGGCCTGCATCACACCGGGGATAGCGCACAAGCAGCCTTGTTGTGGCTTTACCGTGCGTTGGATGGGGGAACGCGATGACTGTACTGGCGGGCATCGGTTTTACCGCGCCTTGGGTGCTGCTGGGTTTGCTGACCCTGCCGATCCTTTGGCTAATCCTGCGTGCCGTGCCGCCCGCACCGATACGCCGTCTGTTCCCTGCGGTGACGTTGCTGTTGGGCCTGAAAGACGATGAAAGTGTTTCCGATCGCACACCGTGGTGGTTGCTTTTACTGCGGATGCTGGCTGCTGCAGCAATTATCATCGGTTTGGCCGGGCCGGTCCTGAACCCGTCACGGGATGTTTCCGGATCGGGACCCTTGCTGTTGGTGCTGGATGCCAGTTGGGCAGGGGCGACCGGGTGGCCTTCGACGCTGGACCAGATCGACGCGCAACTGACCGAAGCCGGACGTGCAGGCCGGACGGTGGCCATCCTGAGCCTGACGGAGCCTGAGCCGCCGATTTTCCAGGCCGCTGAAGCCTGGCGCGGACGCCTGCCGGGTCTGGCCCCCAAACCGTGGCAACCAACGGACATGCAGGTTGATCAAGCCGTGGCCGCGTTGGATCAGGTGGAAGGTGGATTTGAAACCCATTGGTTCAGCGACCGGCTTACGTACAACGGCCATGGCAGGGTTTTGGCAGCCTTGCAATCTCGCGGTGACGTATCGGTGTATCAGGCCGCGGCACCTGTCCTTGCACTCTTGCCCGCTGCCTATCAGGATGGTGTCATCCAACTGACCGCCCAGCGCGATGAACCGGGACCGGTGGACCGCATCACCATAGTAGCACAGGGCCGAGATCCCGCAGGCGCACAGCGGATTTTGCAAAGGGCCGAGATCGAGTTCTTGGGCCAGGACACGCAAGCTCAGGTGGATTTGGCACTTCCGTCAGAACTGCGCGCCCGGATTACTCGGTTCGAAATTCAGGGCCAACGATCAGCCGGTGCAGTGACCCTGACCGATGACAGTTTGCGCAGACGCGAGGTTGCTCTGATTGCCGGGACGCTCAACCGCGAAGGTTTGGAGCTGTTGTCACCGCTGCATTATCTGACGCAAGTTCTAAGCCCAACAGCAGATTTCGTCGACGGTGGTTTGCTGGATGTGTTGCCTGCAAACCCGGACGTGATCGTACTGGCCGATGTCGCAAAACTGTCTGAGGGTGAGCAGAGCGCGCTTATAGAATGGGTCGAACAGGGCGGGCTCCTGCTGCGTTTTGCCGGTCCGCGCATGGCCGCCAGCGATCTGGGCCGCGACGCCGAGGATACGCTGTTGCCCGTAAGGTTGCGCAGCGGGGGCCGCTCGGTTGGCGGCGCGATGAGTTGGGGTGAAGCCAAGGGTCTGGCCCCCTTCCCCGAGAACTCCCCATTCTTTGGTTTGCGTATCCCCGGCGACGTTACGATCAGCACTCAGGTCATGGCACAACCAGACCCTAATCTGGCGGATCGCGTGATTGCATCCCTGTCCGATGGCACGCCGCTGGTAACGCGCAAGGCGTTGGGTTTGGGGCAGGTGGTCCTGTTCCATGTCACAGCGGATGCAGAGTGGTCCAGCCTGCCGCTTTCAGGATTGTTTGTTGAGATGTTGGATCGTCTGGCCGTGGCATCGGCTGCGAAATCCCGGCAGGATGCGCAGTTGCAAGGCACCACGTGGGAACCGATACAGGTCATGGATGGCTTTGGAACCTTGTCCGACGCGGGGAACCTGGCCGGTGTTGATGGGGTCGGTCTGATCTCGGGCACGATTGGTCCAGACTTGCAGCCCGGGCTTTATGAAAGCGGCAAGCAAAAGCTGGCATTGAATGTCCTGTCCGAAGATGCAGTCCTGACACCCGCAGCGTGGCCCTCAGATGTGCCAATCAAGGGGCAAGAGGTGAACACGGAAACGCCCATCGGGGGAATTCTGCTCAGCCTTGCGTTGCTGTTGCTGACAATTGATGTAATTGCCTCACTCGCCTTGTCCGGCCGCCTAGGCTTTGCCAAAGCCGCAGCCGTGGCACTGGGTGCGATGATGTTGGTTCCCCAAGCACAGGCACAAACCGCGGAAGAAACCGACTTCGCTCTGACCGCCACACAAGAGCTGGTATTGGCCCATGTACTGACCGGCAACGCGCAGGTGGACGAGGTGGCCGGGGCTGGCATGCGTGGATTGGCTCAGACGCTGTTTTTTCGCACATCCGTCGAGCCGGTAGACCCCATCGGCGTGGACCTTGAGCGTGACGAACTTGCGTTTTTCCCGCTGCTTTACTGGCCGATCACGCCGGATCAGCCGCAACCGTCTGCCGAGGCCTACGCCAAGCTCAACGCTTTTTTGCGGTCGGGCGGCATGATCCTGTTCGATACGCGCGACGCGGATGTGGCGCAGTTTGGCGCCTCAAGCCCCAATGGGCGTAAGCTGCAACAACTGGCCGCGCCGTTGAATATCCCTGCGTTAGAGCCTGTTCCACGTGATCACGTCCTGACCCGCGCCTTCTACCTGCTTCAGGACTTTCCGGGCCGATATGCCGGTACCGAAGTCTGGGTCGAGGCAGCGCCGCTGGACGCGGAACAGATCGAAGGCATGCCATTCCGCAATCTCAATGACAACGTGACGCCGGTTGTGATCGGCGGCAATGACTGGGCGTCGGCTTGGGCGGTGGATCGAAACGGGCAGGCGATGTTGCCTGTCGGGCGTGGCTATGCCGGGGAGCGTCAGCGTGAGCTTGCCAATCGCTTTGGCGTCAATCTGGTGATGCATGTACTCACCGGGAATTACAAATCCGATCAGGTCCATGTGCCTGCTTTGCTTGACAGGTTGGGACAATGACCGGAACCGTCATCTTTGATCCTCTCATCCCATGGCCGGTTCTGGCGATTGTAGCAACTGTTGCGGTGGCCGGAGTTGTCTTGGCCCTGTGGCGCGGCCTGTCGGGCTGGGCGCTGCGTGGTTTGGCAGCCCTCGTCGTGATCGCAGCGCTGGCGGGACCGGTTTACCAAGTCGAAGACCGCGCGCCGCTGACCGATATCGTCCTGATGATCGAAGACGAAAGCGCCAGCCAGACCCTGTCGGACCGGGCTGATCAGACAGCACGAGCGGCCGAGGAACTGGCTGCCGAAATAGAATCCCGCGACAATACCGAACTGCGACGGATCACACTCGGCGACGGGGACGGCGACGAAGGCACGCAGGTCATGACCGCGCTGAACACTGCACTGGCCGAAGAGCCGCGTGCGCGCATTGCCGGCATTCTCGTCGTTTCAGACGGGATCGTGCATGACGTCGATCAGGCCCCCGCCCTTCCCGCACCGATGCATCTGCTACAGACTGGGCGTAACAATGACTGGGATCGCCGCCTGATCGTCCGCAACGCCCCCGCGTTCGCTATCATAGACGAGCCGGTCACGCTGACCCTGCGGGTCGAGGACAGCGGTGCGGCGCCCGCCAATGAAACGACCGCACCGCTTGAAGTCTCGGTTGACGGGGCTGAGCCAGAGCGGCTGAATATTCCCATAGGAATTGATGTCGAACTACCGATCACGCTGCCCCATGGCGGTCGAAACGTGATCCAGTTCACGGTACCGCAGGCCGACGGCGAACTGACCGACCGCAACAACACTGCGCTGATCCAGATGAACGGTGTACGTGACAGGCTGCGCGTACTGCTGGTCTCGGGCGAACCGCATCCCGGCGGGCGGACATGGCGCAACTTGTTGAAATCTGACAGCTCGGTTGATTTAGTGCATTTCACCATTTTACGCCCGCCAGAGAAACAAGACGGGGTACCGGTCGACGAACTATCTCTGATCGCTTTTCCGACACGTGAGTTGTTTCTGGAGAAGATCAACGATTTCGACCTGATCATCTTTGACCGCTACAAGCGGCGCGGCATCCTGCCTGCGATCTATCTGGACAACGTGACCAACTACATCAACGACGGCGGGGCGGTTCTGATTGCTGCGGGACCGGACTTTGCCAGCGCAGACAGCATTTTTCGGTCGCCTCTGGCACCAATTCTGCCAGCGCAGCCCACGGCACGGGTGATCGAAGAGCGCTTTGTGCCAACGGTCACCGACCTGGGGCATCGTCATCCTGTGACAACCGATCTTGGCGATTCCGAAGATTGGGGCGCGTGGCTGCGTCAGATCGATGTGAGCCATCGCAGCGGTGAGCTTTTGATGACCGGCGTGGACGAACGCCCGCTGCTGGTGCTTGACCGTGTGGGGGAAGGACGGGTCGCGCTGCTGGCATCGGACCACGCCTGGCTGTGGAGCCGAGGCTTTGAAGGGGGCGGACCGCAGTTGGAACTGCTGCGTCGGTTGGCCCATTGGATGATGAAAGAGCCTGAATTGGAAGAAGAAGCCCTTTGGGCCGAGGCCAATGGGCAGGTCATGCGCATCATCCGCCAAACGCTAGAGGATGAGGTTGGTCCGGTAACGATCACCCGCCCGAACGGAGAGACACTCGAAATCACTCTGGACGAGGTATCGCCCGGCCGGTTCGAAGCAACGTATTTCGGGCCAGAGATCGGGCTTTACCGACTGCAGGAAGGCGAGCAGATGGCGGTCATCGGGTTGGGCCCGGCGGCACCAAAAGAGTTTGAGCGCACCATTGCCACCGCCGAGGTTCTGGACCCTGTATTGACTCAGATGCGCGGTGGCGCAGTTCGGCTGGAAGAGGGATTGCCCTCCATCCGCAATGTCCGCGCCGGACGTCCGGCTGCCGGGCGTGGCTGGATCGGCCTGACCCCGCGCGATGCCTATGAGACGCGTGATGTGACTCAGGCTGGATTGCTGCCGCCGTGGCTCGTGCTGCTGCTGGCCGTTGGCTTTTTGTTGGGCGGCTGGCTGCGCGAAGGGCGGCGTTAACTACTCGAACGTGACGCTGACGGTCGGATCACCCGGCAAACCCGTATATGTGACGGACGCCCCGCCCTTGCCTTTTGCCGGCGGTACCAGCGGCCCGAAGGACCCGACCGAGATCAGGTCTCCGGACTCAAACACGATACCTTTCGACATCAGCCACAAAGCAGCGTTTGCGGGGTGCCCCAGCACTGCCGTACCCGGCGCTTGGGCCAAAACCTCACCATCAGCCGCACTGAGCGTGACAGTCATATCCGCCAAGGCCTTTGTCATTGCCTCAGCGTCTGAAACAGGGATTTCAGAGCCCAACACACCCAGTTTTGGCGCGACACCGATAGCCGTCAGAGTGACAGGCGTGATCGGCTCACCCTCGGCCAAAGTCAGGTCGGGCAGTTCGATAAAGGGGCGGATGGCCGCAACATGCGCGATGACCTCTTGCGGTGTTGTGGCCTGATTGATCCCCGCGTCGGCAACAACCAGAACCAAGTCAGCTTCGAAAACCGGACGTGCGCCCCATGCGGTTGGTACCGTCGCCCTGTCTTCCAGCATCATATCGCGGAACAAGACGCCTTGAATGGGTTCCGCGGCGCCGAAGCGCTCTTGCGCGGGTTTGCTGGTCAAGCCCGCCTTATATCCGATGACCGGGCCCATATGTGGCTCTAAAGCAGCGACTATCTTGGCTTGCGTACAGTACGCATCTTCCATGCTGCCATTCACCGAGAGGGCCGCAGTGGGCGTATTGGTCACATAGTCCTGCACATATCGCTCGATTTGCGCGTCCGAAGCACATTCAGCCGCCACTTGGGACCCAATAACAGCGGCACAGAGTAAACAGATATACGACACAGGTTGCATGGCTCACCTCCGCTTTTCGGAAATTGTGGCACGGACTCCACAGCGGCAGCAACGGCTTAAACAGATTTTTACCTCCTCTACGGATGCTTGGCGCACGCTATCCGGAACCCGAAAAGATGAGTCTTGCAACCAAACTGGCACACGAACGCCGCGCACGGCTGGCCGCCGAGCGGCTGTTGCAAATGAAACAGGCCGAGCTGTCTGCCGCCAATCATGAGCTCAGCCTGCACGCCTTGGCCCTGAGCAAACGCATCGGCGAAACCGAAGCAGAGGTAGAGACGGTTCGCGATGAAAACGAAAAGGTCAAATCAGATCTGACGCTGGCCAACGCAAAAATCGAAGTGGCCGAACGCCGCCTGTGGCATTCGATGCAAACCATTCAGGACGGGTTCGCTTTCTTTGACAACCAAAGCCGCCTGATCGCTGCCAATGCGACCTATCTTGGCGTGTTCGACGGCCTGCCAGAGGTAGAACCGGGTATATCGTACCAGCGTATCCTTGAGATTCTGACGGAAGAAAAGCTAATCGACATCGGCGCGGAGTCCCCAAAAGATTGGCAAAACAGAATGATGGAGCGTTGGGCGCAGCCTCAGCCCGACTCGGTTGTGATCAAGTTTTGGAATGGTGAGTATTTTAAGGTTATTGCCCATCGCGGCATTGGCGGCGAAGTGGTCAGCCTGGGCCTGAACATAACTGCTTCGGTCAAGCATGAGGCCGCGCTTGAGGCCGCGCGAGAACGCGCTGAAGCCGCCAACCGTGCCAAATCCGCCTTTCTTGCGAATATGAGCCACGAGATCAGGACCCCGATGAATGGCATTGTCGGGATGGCTGAGCTTTTGTCGGAAACGCCCTTAGATGACGAACAGCGGTTGTATCTGAACACAATCCGCAATTCCGGTGAGGCTTTGCTTGTGATCATCAACGACGTGCTTGATTACTCGAAGATCGAGGCTGACAAGCTGGTCCTACACGCCGAGCAGTTCGATTTCGAACGTTGCATTCTTGAAGTTACAATGCTTATGCAGCCCAGCGTACGCGACAAGGGGCTGTGCCTGTTGGTTGACTACGATCTGTTTCTACCGACTTTATTCGTGGGCGATCCGGGGCGTGTGCGGCAAGTGCTTACCAATCTGGTTGGCAACGCCGTCAAGTTCACGTCCAACGGGCACGTGCTGATCCGGGTCACCGGGGTGCCCAATGCCAAATCTGATCAATGCGATATCCATGTTGCGATTGAGGATACGGGCATCGGGATAGAAGCCGAAAAGATTGAGCATATCTTCGAGGAATTCAGTCAGGTCGAAGACAAGCAAAACCGCGCCTTTGAAGGCACCGGCTTGGGACTGGCAATTACCGAGCGCCTGATCAAACTGATGGGAGGGTCGGTCTGGGTTGAAAGTGAACCTGGGCATGGCTCTTGCTTTGGCTTTCGGGTGTCGCTGCCGACTACCGAAGACCCGCAGCCCGTACCACCCAATCTGTCAGACCAACTGCGCCATGTGATGGTGGTCGAGGATATGGCGGTCAGTCGCGCCATACTTACAAAGCAACTCGGGCGGTTAGGCTCTCGTGTCACGGTTTGCTCAACCGGTACCGAAGCGCTGGCCGCGATAGATAACAGCGTCGACTTGCTGCTGTGCGATCATGATCTACCGGATATGGACAGTTTGGAACTTGCCGGTGAACTGAGGAACCGGGGTTGGGACAATCTGCCCGTGGTGGTGATGACATCCAATCCCGGCCTGATCCACGCAAGCGCTGACCGACATCTTCTGGAAGGTGTTTTGCAAAAACCTATTCCGCGGGCCGAACTCTACTCCTGCCTGAGCGCGCTTGGGCGTTCGACCTCGGCACCCAAGGCGTTGTCGGAAACACCGCGTGCTGAACCCGGCAGGCACCTGCCGCGCATGCGTGTGCTGGCCGCCGAGGACAACCGGACCAATCAACTCATCCTGCAAAAAATGGTGAAGGATCTGAACATTGATCTACAATTCGCAGCCAATGGCATTGAGGTGTTGGAAAAGCACCGTGATTTCGATCCGGACTTGATTTTTATGGATATCTCGATGCCCAAAATGGATGGAAAGCAAGCTACAACCGAAATCCGCCGCCGCGAGGTAACTGCAGGGCGTCACGTACCCATCGTAGCCCTCACCGCGCATGCAGTGGCCGGTGACGACAAGAACATTTTATCCGCCGGCCTGGATCACTACCTGACCAAGCCGCTGCAAAAACGGAAAATCCACAAGATGATACTGGATTATAAGCCGGAAGGGGCGGCACCCATCCTTGCCGGAACCTTGGTGGATGACTAACGCAGAGCACTACCCCCGACCAAACCGACACTATGCGAGCTGCGGGTAAACGGTCACAGAACCTGGAATTTCTCGTGGAGCGGTAGCCGATTTTTATCCATACTAGGCTGATCTTTGTCCTGCGATGCTGTGATCTTTTGCGTTGCCCAACGGGTTCAAGCCCCAGCGCCATTTTCCGACCCGGGACCGACAAAGAACGATGGAAAACGCTGCGCTGTAACCCTAGGCTGATCCTATGTCAGAACGTGGATTTCACCCGCGAGCATTAGGAGAGATTGCTATTCGCTGCGCGGATATGGGCGCAATGGTCGAGTTTTATGAGACCGTGGTCGGGTTGAAACGTCTGACCGGAGATCATAACAGCGCTATTACCTTCTTTCGCATTGCCGAAGGTTTCGGTGGGCACACACAGGTGTTGGCGCTGTTTCATCATACGGCAGCCCCTCGGCCCGGGTTGCATCCAACCGGTGCCGAAAGGCCTGAAACCGGGGCTGGATCATCTCTGCACCATATCGCCCTTTCACTACCCTTCGAGGAACAAGAAGCCGTCATCAGGTGGTATGAAAAGCTGGGCCAGCCATACCGCGTTGAGCGGTTTGACTGGATCGGATGGCGCGGCATTTTCACCGAAGACCCCGAAGGCAATACGGTCGAGCTGGTCGCCTATGACCCGTCGATTCTGAATCAAGCCTGATAGGGACGTAGAAAGACGGGCTTGTCCTCTTCCGACAGGTCGGGGCGGTACTCATATCCGCCAGTGTCAAAATCCAGCAATGCCTTGGGATCGGTCAGGCGGTGCTGAATGATGTATCGCGCCATGGCACCGCGTGCTTTCTTTGCAAAAAAGCTGACGATTTTGGGCGTACCGGCTTTGTCTTCCATGAAAACAGGTGTGATGACCCGCAATTTTAGCGCTTTAGGGTCTACTGCACCGAAATATTCCTGACTGGCGCAGTTGATCAGAACCTTGGACTCGATCTGTTGCGCCTGCGCGTTCAGCGCCTTGCTGAGTTGGTCCCGCCAATACTCGTAAAGGTTTTTGCCGCGCCGGGTTTTCAGCTTGCTACCCATTTCCAAACGATAAGCCTGAATGGCGTCCAGCGGACGTAACACGCCGTAGAGACCAGACAGAATACGAAGGTGATCCTGAGCCCAAGCCATTTCGTCCGCGTCCAACGAGGCCGCTTCGAGACCTTGATAGGTATCACCCGCGAAAGCCAACGCCGCAGGTCGGGTCTGATCAGCACCCGGCGCAAGTTCAAATTCGCGATACCTGTCCCGGTTCAGACGCGCCAGATCATCGCTGAGATCCATGAGTTTTTTTAGATCGCCCAAAGTCAGATTGCGGGCGGTTTTCGCCAGCCGGATCGCATCGTCCTGAAAGTCGGGTTGCGTGACCTCAACATCCCGCTCTGCCCAGTCCAGCCGCTTGGCCGGAGAAATCACTACCAGCATATCCGCCCTCTTTCCTTGCCTGTCGTTGGGTATCTAGCCCGCCTGACGCAACACGTCCAGAAAGGCGGCACCAAACCTTTCGTGACGACGGTCACCCAGAACTTGCGCCAACCCGCGCGGATCGTCGGGGCGCAGTTGCGCAACCTTCGCCAATTGCGAGGCCGAACATGTCAATGGCTTGTCAACACCATCCGGCCCGCGCGACAGTTGCGTCTGAACTTCCAATAGCTGGTCATAGATCGCGCCCTGATCGCGCCCGGCCAGTTTGCGCCGCGCGGGATGCACCTCTTCGACCGTGCCGGTCAGAACCTCAAGGAAGGTATCGCCGTAGCGTTCCAGCTTTTTCGCACCAATGCCGCTGATGCGTGCCATATCATCCAACGTCGCGGGGCGCTTTTCAGCCATTTCGATCAGCGTGCGGTCGGGGAAGATGACATAGGCCGGAACCCGTGCCGATTCCGCCAGTGCGCGGCGCTTAGCCTTCAAGGCACTCAGCAAGGGCGCGTCTTCCTCGGACACCATCATTTTGACGGCAGGACGTCGGACAGCCTTGCGCAGCGTATCCTTTCGCAGGTTGATCGTTGCCTCACCCTTCAGGATCGGTTTTGCAGCCTCGGTCATGCGCAGCGCGCCGTGGCGTTCGGGATCAGGGCGGACCAGATCGTGACCCATCATCTGCCGGAAAATCGCCTGCCATTGCGGGCGCGACCAATCCTTACCGATGCCATATGTGGACAGGGCGTCGTGACGCCGCGCGCGTATCTTGTCGGTTTCAACGCCCAGCAGGATGTCGATTAGATGACCAGCGCCGAACCATTCTTCGGTGCGCAAAATCGCGGACAGCGCCATGCGGACGGGGGTGGTGCCATCGAACACTTCGGGTGGGTTGTCGCACAGATCGCATTTTCCGCAGGGTTTGATCGTTTCGCCGAAGTAACCCAGCAGGGTTTGACGGCGGCAGACCAGAGCTTCGGCCAATCCCAGCAAGGCATTCAGCCGCGCGTGGTCAGCCATACGCCGTTCTGGCGGGGCCAGCCCTTCGTCGATTTGCGAGCGGCGCAGACGGATGTCATCAGGGCCAAACAGTGTGAGCGTCTCGGCAAGGCTTCCATCACGCCCAGCGCGTCCGATTTCCTGATAATAGGCCTCGATGGATTTGGGCAGGTCCGCATGGGCAACCCAGCGGATATCGGGTTTGTCGATCCCCATACCAAAGGCCACGGTTGCAACGACGATCAGACCGTCTTCGCGCGCAAAACGGGTTTCGACGATCCGGCGGTCTTCGGCGTCCATGCCGCCATGGTAATGACAGGCAACGTGGCCTTCGGCGCGCAGGGCCTGGGCCAGAACCTCGGTCTTGTTTCGGGTGCCGCAATAGACGATGCCCGATTGGCCTTTGCGGGCAGCAGCGAAATCCAGGATCTGCTTGCGTGGCCCGTCCTTGGCGGCAAAAGCCAGGTGGATATTGGGCCTGTCAAACCCGCGGAGGAATTTGCGCGGCGCGGTGCCGTCAAAGAGTTTTTCAACAATCTCGTCTTGCGTTTCCGCATCCGCCGTGGCGGTAAAAGCAGCCAACGACACGCCCAAAGCACGGCGCAGCTCGCCGATCCGCAGATAGTCAGGGCGGAAGTCATGACCCCACTGGCTGACGCAGTGGGCTTCATCCACGGCAATCAGGCTGACGTTGATCCGACGCAGCATCCCCAGTGCCGACCCGGCGGCCAACCGTTCAGGCGCCATGTAGAGCAATTTCAGCCGCCCGGCCTCAAGCGCCTCCCACACCGCATCCGTTTCTTCGGGGGTGTTGCCGGACGTGAGCGCACCGGCCTCAACCCCGGCTTCCTGCAACCCACGCACCTGATCGCGCATCAGGGCAATCAGCGGAGAGATCACCACAGTCACCCCGTCACGCAGCAGGGCAGGCAGTTGAAAGCAAAGGGATTTACCGCCCCCCGTTGGCATGATCGCCAAAACGTTTTCGCCAGCGGTTACCGCATCGACGATTTCTTCCTGACCGGGGCGGAAGTCATCGAATCCAAAGACATCTCGCAGCAAAGGCGCGGAGTCGAACATGTGCGGGGTTGCCCTGTTTTATGGTTTGACTGCTCTTAAAACAGGACAATCACACACAAAGATTCGTCGAACAAGGGTTCAGGCGAAATAGCCCATATTGTTGATCAGGATGATCCGCGCCGCATAGACCCCGATTAGGACCACCAGTGGCGTCAGGTCTAGCCCACCCATATTGGGCAGAATACGTCGGATGGGGGCATAAATCGGTTCCAATATGCGGTTCAGGCCGTACCAGATTTGCGCGACCAGCTGTTGATGCAGATTGAGAACCTGAAAGTTGATCAACCAGCTCATAATCACATGGGCCAGGATGATGAACCAGACAATGTCCAGGATCAGCAGCAGAATTTGGATCAGCGACAGCATGGGGCCTCCGTTTTCACATCTGCTGAGACCTAAGCGCACCCGCAGCAAAGAGCAAGCCCACGCCAACAGAACGCTTGCGAAAAGGGCCAAAGCCCCCTCTTATTACCTCAATAAAACAGGGGCGGTCATGGCAGAGATTTCGCAGCGCAAGCGCATTTGGGGCTGGTGGTTCTTTGATTGGGCCAGTCAACCCTATCACAGCCTTCTGGTCACCTTTATCTTTGGTCCTTACTTCGCCGGCGTTGCGGCGGGGTACTTCTCGGCCGCCGGTCTGGATGCAGAGGCCGCGGCCGCACGGGCGCAGACGGTCTGGGCCAATTGCCTGACCATCACAGGGCTGATCATTGCCTTTGGCGCACCCTTGCTGGGCGCGATGGCGGATGTTTCCGGGCGGCGTATCCCGTGGATATTTGCCTTTTCGGTCATGTATGTAGTGGGCTCGGCAGCGCTTTGGTACACGACACCCGACGGCTCGAACATGTGGCTGATGCTGTCTGCCTTCGGGCTTGGCTTTGTGGGCGCGGAATATGCGCTGATCTTCATCAACTCACAATTACCCGATCTGGGCGATGACAAAGAGGTTGGAGAGATTTCTGGATCAGGCTTTGCATTCGGCTATTTCGGCGGGCTCATTTCGCTTGCGATCATGCTGGCGTTGTTTGTTGAACAGCCCAACGGAAAAACACTGATCGGGCTGGACCCGTTGTTCGGATTGGACGCCGCCCAGCAAGAAGGGACACGGTTTGTAGGTCCCTTTACGGCCGGATGGTTCGTTCTGTTCATGGTGCCCTACTTCCTTTGGGTTCGCGACGATCCAAACGGTGCCAGAACGGGCAGTCTTGGCGCGGCGCTGCACCTATTGGGCAAATCCGTTTCAAACCTGCGCCACCGGATCAGCCTGGCAACATATCTGGGCTCGTCGATGTTTTATCGCGACGCGCTGAACGGGCTGTACAGTTTTGGCGGCGTCTATGCGCGGCTGGTGTTGGAGTGGGACCTGATCAAAATTGGTGTGTTCGGCATCGTCAGCGTTCTGGCCGCTGCGGCCTTTTCCTGGATTGGAGGAAAACTGGATAAGAAATATGGACCAAAGCCCGTCATTCTGGTGGCGATATGGGTGCTGATCCTGGTCTGTGCGACCATCGTTTCGATGGACCGGACGCAGATTTTTGGCATCGCTTTGCCTGATGGATCGGGTCTTCCCGATCTGCTGTTTTTTGCCTGCGGCGTTCTGATTGGCGGGATGGGCGGCATCCTGCAATCTTCCAGCCGATCCCTGATGGTGCGGCATACCGATCCCGCAGCTCCGGTTGAAAGCTTTGGCCTGTACGGCTTATCGGGCCGCGCAACTGCTTTTGCTGCGCCACTTTTGATCGGTATTGCCACAACTGTAACCGGCAGCGCCCGACTGGGGGTGTCACCAATCATTCTGTTGTTTATTCTAGGTCTGTTCCTAATGCGCTGGGTGAAACCGGAAGGGGATCAGAGCAGATGATTTTATTACGCTTTTTGGCAATAGTCGCCACGATAACATTTGCAGGCACGGTCGAGGCAGAGCGCCTGGCCAAGCAGTTGTTCGGGGCTCAGAAGGAAAGTTCACAGCAAAAACCTGCCGCGTTCGGCAGTTATTCGCGCGGCTGTGCCGCCGGGTCGGTGCAGTTGCCCGAGACCGGGCCGACATGGCAGGCCATGCGCCTGTCGCGCAATCGCAATTGGGGTCATCCGGACGCGATTGACTACGTTCAGGACCTCAGCCGGTTTGCGGCAAAGCAACCGGGTTGGAATGGTCTCTATATAGGGGATATCAGCCAGCCTAGGGGCGGGCCGATGACGTCGGGCCATCGTTCGCATCAACTGGGTCTGGATATCGATATCTGGATGTTGCCCGGTGACAATATGCGTCTGGGCCGCAAGGCGCGCGAAAATATCTCGTCCATCTCGCTACGCCGAGCCAACGGAGCGTATGTGAATGGCAACTGGACCAAGCAGCACCACGCCGTACTGCGCGAAGCCGCAATGGACAAACGCGTAGCCCGAATTTTTGTTTTTCCCGGTGCCAAGGTCCAAATGTGCAACGATGAGAAAGGCAATCGCGCCTATCTGCGAAAAATTCGCCCTTGGTGGGGACATCATTATCATTTCCATGTTCGGCTGAAATGTCCCCGAGGTTCGCGCGGATGTGTCAATCAGGACCCCCCGCCCAAGGGGGATGGATGTGAGGATGCACGCAAATGGGTGAACAACATCCTCAATCCACCGCCACCCGATCCAAACGCACCACCCCCCAAGAAACGCCGGGAATATGTTCTGGCCGATTTGCCACAGCAATGTGCCGCCGTTTTGCAATCCAACTGATTGCCGCTCTCCTGCTGACCGGATCGGTTGAGGCCGCCGAAGTCAAGCAGGCCAACCAGCTAAACAGCTTTGTCTGGCGTCACAGCGCAGACTGGTTTGGTGGGTTTTCGGCCGTCCATTTCTCTGAGTACGGTCAGAACATGATCGCGCTCAGTGATCGGTCGATACTGCTTCACGCCCGGATTCAGCGTGACGGCGATCAGATCGCGCAAATTCAGATCACCGAACGCTGGCCGGTATTGTCCAGTACGGGCCGTCCGCTGTCAGGTAGCACGGGGGATTCCGAAGGTATCGCCGTCACGCCGAATGGCACCTATTACATTTCATTCGAGGCGGTGCACCGCGTGGCCCAATACGCAAACCCTGATGCCAAGGCGCAGGTGTTGCCGCGCCCCAAGGTGTTTGATGACCTGAACCTGAATGGCTCACTCGAGGCTTTGGCGATAGATCATCAGGGGCAGCTTTACACCCTGCCGGAGAAAAGCCGAACCAAGCAGGGCGATATCCCTGTCTACCGCTGGGACGGTCAAGCATGGTCAACGCCATTCGTGCTGCCGCAACGGGGAAAGTTCCTGCCCGTTTCAGCCGATTTCGGCCCCGATGGTCGGTTATATGTTTTGGAACGCAGTTTTGTGCTCACCGGTTTTCGCACACGCCTGCGACGGTGGCGGATCGAAGGCGACGTGGTTAAAGCCGAGGAAACCCTGCTCACAACCAGCACCGGCACGCATGACAATCTCGAAGGGTTGTCCGTCTGGCGCGATGATCGGGGGCGGCTGCGGGCCACGATGATCTCGGATGACAATTTTCTGGCCCTGCAACGCACCGAAGTTGTGGAATACGTACTGCCTGATTGACTTGCGGCTGGCAATGGTCTAAACGCACGGCTTGCCTTGGGATGAGCCCGGGGCCAAGTCGCCGCTACCTTGTCAAAACGGGCATCTGAAAATGCAACGCAGCTTTATTCCCGGCATCATTGCCATGGCCTCGATTGTCGTGGCCTCAAACATCCTGGTCCAGTTCCTGATCCTTGACGGGTTGCTGACCTGGGGTGCTTTCACCTATCCGCTGGCCTTCCTGGTCACGGACATCATGAACCGTGTCTACGGCGCGGCAACGGCCCGCAAGGTCGTGTTTGCCGGGTTCATCACCGGTATCATCTGCTCGCTGATCGGTAGCCAGATCATGTTGCAGGGTGACGGTTTTACCTATGCCGCCGTACCGCTGCGGATCGCGGTCGCGTCAGGCACCGCCTTTCTGATCGCGCAGCTGACCGATGTCACCGTATTCAACGCAATGCGCGGTGGCCGGTGGTGGCGCGCGCCGCTGGTGTCGACACTCGTCGGATCGGCGCTGGACACCGCGCTGTTCTTCACCATCGCGTTTTCGGCATCGATCACCATGTTCGGCGCCAATGCGGACGCTGCAATCAACTGGACGTGGGAGCCTGTGCCCTTCATGCTGACCGGGCCAATGGCCCCTTTGTGGGTGACGCTGGCTTTTGCCGATTGGCTGGTTAAGCTGTCGCTGGCCCTGATCGCGCTGATCCCGTTCAAGGTGATCGTTGCGCGACTGACCGCCCAACCCGCGTAAAAAAGTGCTTTGAGATTGGCACAACTTGTGCCACGCTCAGTCTCAACCGCAACAGTTTGAAAGGAGGTGATCCAATGTCGAGAAAGGGATTGGAGAGAGGTGTCGGAACAACCGGGGGGATCGCCTGTTAAGGCAGCCCTTGGCGGAGCGCTCGCTCCGGCTGGTCGATTGATCTAACCGACCCACCCTCCTGTACTTTCGAAGGGCCGTCCCGCCGGGGCGGCCCTTTCTGTTTCTGCGCGACCCTTGTAAGGTCGCGCCAATGTTGCGCATCACCGACGATATCACCCTGCAAGACTGGGAAATGACCGAGAGCTTTGTGCGCTCGTCCGGTCCCGGCGGGCAGAATGTGAACAAGGTCTCAACGGCGGTTGAACTGCGGTTCGAGGCGGCGCGCTCTCCATCGCTGCCGGATCCGGTCAAGAACCGGCTGAAACGGCTGGCCGGACGCCGCTGGACCAAAGATGGCGCGATCATCATTCAGTGTGAGGAAACCCGGTCGCAGGCTCGGAACCGTGAGATTGCCCGCGCCCGGCTGGCTGAGCTGATCACACGAGCCCTCGTCAAACCCAAACGGCGGATCGCAACCAAACCTACTTACGGGTCAGTCAAGCGGCGCTTGGCGGCAAAAAAGGCGCGGTCAGATGTAAAGGCGCTGCGCGGCAAGGTGACGGAAGATTGATCTGGTAGTTTCGCCGCACCTTGCTAGTCTGGCCCCGCAAGGGAGAGCAAGACCATGAGGTTAGAGGGAAAAACCGCAATCGTGACAGGTGGCGCGTCAGGCTTTGGGGCCGGGATCGTGCAGAAATTCCTGTCCGAAGGCGCGCGGGTCATGATCGCCGACATAAACGGCGACGCGGCCGAGGTTCAGGCAAAGCAACACGGGCCAAATGCGATAGCTCAGATGGTTGACGTGGCAGATGCGGTTTCAGTGCGCGCCATGGCAGACATCGCACAAGAGCGGTTTGGCCGCCTGGACATTCTGGTCAACAATGCCGGCGTCACGCATTTGCCGATGCCGCTGGAAGAAGTCAGCCCAGAAGATTTCGACCGTGTGTACAACGTGAACATGAAGTCGGTTTACCTAACCGCGCAGGCGTTCGTACCCGCAATGAAGGCGAATGGTTCAGGCGCGATTCTGAACGTCGCATCGACGGCGGGCCTGTCGCCGCGCCCGAACCTAAACTGGTACAATGCCTCAAAAGGGTGGATGATCACGGCGACCAAGACCATGGCGGTGGAGCTTGCGCCCTTTGGTGTGCGCGTGAATGCGATCTGTCCGGTGGCAGGGGAAACGCCGCTGCTGAAATCGTTCATGGGCGAAGACACGCCAGAGATGCGTGCCAAGTTCCTGTCAACCATCCCGCTGGGCCGGTTTTCCACACCCGAGGACATGGGCAATACCGCCTGCTTCTTGTGCTCGGAAGAGGCTGGCATGATTACCGGTACAGCATTGGAGGTTGATGGTGGGCGCTGCATATAAGGACCACGCATGAAACCAGGAACTAGGAATCTGATCACCGATGTCCCCGGCGTTCTGGTTGGAAACGCGCAGGATGACGGGTTGAAATCCGGAACTACTGTTTTGACTTCGGATCAAAGTTTGACTGCGTCGGTTCATGTTATGGGCGGGGCACCAGGGACCCGCGAAACCGATCTTTTGGCACCAGATAAATCGGTGGCTCAGGTGGATGCAATCGCCCTGTCCGGGGGGTCGGCTTTCGGGCTGGATGCCTGTTCTGGCGTGTCAGATGCGCTGCGCGCGCAAGGCCGCGGCTATCCGGTAGGTAACACCAAGGTCCCGATCGTACCCGGAGCGATCCTGTTCGACCTACTGAACGGCGGCAACAAGGATTGGGCTGAAAACCCCTATCGTGTGTTGGGGCGCTCAGCATTCGAGAACGCCGCGCAGGATTTTGCACTGGGTACGGCAGGTGCGGGAACCGGCACGTTGACGGCGCGACAAAAGGGCGGATTGGGATCAGCCTCATTGGTGTTGGAAAATGGTATCACTGTAGGTGCCCTTGTCGCGGCCAACCCAATGGGCAGCGTGACCACGCCGGGGGACAAACATTTCTGGGCCGCGCCGTTCGAAATCGATGCCGAGTTTGGCGGATTAGGGTCTGATTCCCAGGTGGGTCTCGGCCTGCCCGTTCCCAGCCTTAAGGCGCAGGCTATGCACTTGATTGAACCGGATAAGGGTAACACCACCATCGCCATCGTTGCCACGGATGCCGCCCTCTCCAAACCGCAATGCCAGCGATTGGCAGTTGCCGCGCATGATGGCATCGCCCGTGCAGTTCTGCCTGCGCACACGCCGGGCGATGGCGATCTGGTTTTCGGCGTCAGCACCGGCGCGCGCGCGGTGGACACCGAAGCCCAACTTGGGTTGATCGGGCACGCGGCCGCGCTCTGCCTGTCGCGGGCCATTGCGCGGGCGGTCTATCTGGCGACTCCATCAGACAAAGATCTTCTGCCGTGCTGGTCTAATCTGCGCAGCGAACAGTCCGAGTGACATCACTGTTGCGCTGGCAATTACCCCCACGCGGCAATCTGCGCATTGACTCCGCCCGGAACGAACGATCCTGTCGGCACTGCCAAAACTACGGAGCAAGAAAGTTATGAAGCGCGCCCTCGCCACCGCAATTGTGGGTCTGTTGGCCCTTCCCGCCTATGCTGAAGGAGATGCAGAGGCTGGAAAGAAAGCATTTAACAGATGCAAATCTTGTCACATGATCGCGACTCCTGATGGCGACGTGATTGTCAAAGGCGGACGGACTGGCCCCAACCTTTATGGAATCGCTGGCCGCACGGCAGGCACTGTGGAAGACTTCAGATATGGTGACAGTCTCGTCGCTGCCGGTGAGAATGGCCTGGTGTGGGACGAAGCCACTTTCGCGGAATATGCGCAGGATCCCAAGGAGTTCCTGAAATCCTATCTGGATGACACGGCTGCCAAATCCAAGATGTCGTTCAAGTTAAAATCGGGCGGCGAAGACGTCTACGCCTATATCGCAAGCCTGTCGGCCGAATAAGGCCTGAGGTCTTACATACCGAAAAGTTACAAAAGGCCGCAGCCCCTGCGGCCTTTCGTGCGATTGATAAGTTGTCCGATCAGCGCCACCTTTTACAAATCGTGTTCATCGTGCTTTCGCGTGATGCCACAAAGCCAAGCCGATCCGACGGCAGCCAGTTTCGACCTTTTCCGCCGCTCGGCGGATCGCCAGCAGGAGACGACAGATGGGTATCATGATCCCGGCCTGGGTTGACGGCGAATTGACCCCAGTGGACAAGCTTGAGGTGCATGAAAAGGGTCTTCGGCACAAGGCGGTGTCGGTCTTTGCCGTTCGCGGGACCGAGATCCTGCTGCAACGCCGAGCCTTGGGGAAGTATCATACGCCGGGCCTCTGGGCGAATACCTGCTGCACGCACCCCGATTGGGGTGAAACGCCCTCGGAATGCGCGGTGCGTCGCCTGCGTGAAGAATTGGGGATCACCGGCCTGTATCCCGAATACCGCCATCGTCTGGAATATCACGCTGACGTTGGTAACAACATGATCGAACACGAGGTCGTGGACATCTTTCTGACCCATGTCCGCAGCCCGCTAAAAATCGAGCCGAACCCGGACGAAGTCATGGATATCCGCTGGATTGACTACCATGATCTGCTGGCCGAAGTGCAGCGGCACCCTCAGCGCTTTACGCCGTGGCTGAAGATCTATCTGCACAACTATGCCGACACGATTTTCGGCCCCGACCTGATGTTTGCAGCCACGTCCTGACATCCTTGGCTTGCAAGGGCGGCTCAGGCCGCCTAAATCAACGCGTCATGGCCAAACAGAAGACAGACCCGAATTACAAAGTGATTGCCGAAAACCGGCGCGCCCGCTTCGATTACGCGATCGAAGAGGATATCGAGTGCGGCATCGTGCTTGAAGGGTCCGAGGTTAAATCCCTACGCGCAGGTGGTTCGAATATCGCTGAAAGTTATGCCACGGTCGATAACGGAGAGCTTTGGCTGATCAACAGCTATATCGCGCCATATGAGCAGGCCAAGGTGTTCAAACACGAAGAGCGCCGCCGCCGCAAACTGCTGGTCTCGCGCAAAGAGCTATCAAACCTTTGGAACGCGACCCAACGCAAGGGTATGACGCTGGTGCCGCTGGTTTTGTATTTCAACCACAAAGGCCGGGCCAAGCTTAAAATCGGCATCGCAAAGGGCAAAAAGCTACATGACAAGCGTGAAACCCAGGCCAAACGGGACTGGTCCCGTCAGAAACAAAGGCTGATGAAGGATCACAGCTGATCCCTCACTATTCTCAGAACGCCATGGCAGCAGCGACCGCGCGCTGCCAGCGGGCATAGGCGGCATCACGGTCCTCTGCTGACAGTTTCGGCTCGAACCGGCGATCCAGTGCCCAGGTTTTCGAAAACCCTTGTTGGTCAGGATAAACCCCCGCGCGCATTCCGGCTAGCCACGCAGCACCCAGAGCGGTGGTTTCCTGCATGACAGGGCGGTCGACGGCGGCACCCAGGTAGTCTGACAGCCCCTGCATCGCCCAGTCCGAAGCACTAGCCCCGCCATCTACGCGCAGGGTGACCTCGGTATCTACGCCCCAGTCACCCTGCATGGCATGCCACAGGTCGCGGGTCTGGTAGGCGATGCTTTCCAGCGTTGCCTTGGCAAATTCTGCACGGCCGGAGTTGCGGGTCAGGCCAAATATCGCGCCCCGGCAATCGGGCTGCCAATACGGCGCTCCGAGGCCGGTAAAGGCAGGGACAAGTACAACGTGCTGATTCGGATCGGCCTGTTGGGCCAGTTCGCCGCTTTCGGGGGCCGTTTCGATGATCTTCAGGGCATCCCGCAACCATTGTACCGCAGCCCCAGCCACAAAGATCGACCCTTCCAGCGCATATGTCCGTTGCCCATCCAGTTGGTAGGCAATTGTTGTAAGCAGGCGGTTCTTTGACGCGACCGGATTATCGCCCGTATTGAGCAACGCAAAACAGCCCGTTCCATAGGTCGATTTCATCATGCCGGGTTGGAAACAAGCCTGCCCGATCGTGGCGGCCTGTTGATCGCCGGCAACGCCCAGAATCGGGATATTTCCCCCTAATAGGGTCGTATGTCCAAAGTCCGAGGCACAATCATGCACCTCGGGCAGCATGTTCATGGGCACATCCAGCAGGTCGCAAATCTCGGCACTCCACTCCCCTATGTGAATGTCAAACAGCAGGGTGCGGGCGGCGTTGGTTGCATCGGTGGCGTGATTGCGGCCTTCGGACAGGCGCCAGATCAGGAAACTGTCGATGGTGCCGAACATCAGCTCTCCGGCTTCTGCGCGGGCGCGGGCGCCGGGCACATTGTCCAACAGCCATTTGACCTTGGTACCTGAAAAATATGGGTCCAGCAAAAGCCCGGTCTGAGAGGTCACGTCATCTTCGCACCCCGCTTGCTTGTAACGCGCGCAAATATCGGCGGTACGGCGATCCTGCCAGACGATCGCATTGTGGATTGGTTGGCCCGTGGCGCGATCCCAGACGACGGTGGTTTCACGCTGGTTGGTGATTCCTATACCAGCGATCTGCTCTGGCGTTACGCCTGTGCTGTCTATCACTTCGCGGCAGACACGCAGGACACTGTCCCATATTTCCTCGGCATCATGTTCAACCCAGCCTTCCTGCGGGAAATGCTGTGTGAACTCGTGCTGCGCAGTGCCTGCGCGCTGCATATTGGCGTCAAACAAAATGGCCCGTGATGATGTGGTGCCCTGATCAATAGCGAGAATATAGGTCATTCCCCGCGCCCCTCCCGTTTGGTTTTGCGGGACTTTAGCGCAAACACTGCCGGACGTGCCAGAGCGTTCAGACAGCAATATTGTCGATAAGGCGTACACCGTCCGCCCACGCTGCCGCAAACAGTCGGGCGGGGCGTTGCGTCACGCGGGTCAGGGGTTCCAATGTTTCTGCACACCGCAGTTGAATATATTCGACTTGCGTAAAACCCGCAGCCAGCAAATCCGATTCAGCTTGTGGAGCCAATGCATCGAAGGCCGCACCCTGTTTCAGGGTTACGGCCAGATCAGCCATGATACGGTATTTGTTGGCCGCAACTTCCAACCCTTTGGGCGAAAGACGCAGGTTGCGCGACGACATCGCCAACCCCGAGGGTTCGCGAACGGTTGGGCAACCGACCACCTCAATCGGAATGTCCAGATCACGGGCCATGCGGCGGACAGTCATCAGTTGTTGGTAGTCTTTCTCGCCGAAATAGGCTCGATCTGCCTGCGTTTGCAGGAACAGCTTGGCCACAACGGTGGCAACGCCATCGAAATGTCCCGGACGGAATTCGCCCTCCATCACATTGGTCAGACCCGCGACAGAGACTGTCGTGGCAAAGCCTTGCGGATAAACCTCTTGGGGGTCAGGCACATAAATCGCATCAACACCGTAGGGGGCCAGTTTTTGTGCGTCTTCATGCTCAGTCCGCGGGTAGTTTGCCAGATCTTCAGGGTTGTTGAACTGTTTTGGGTTTACAAAGATCGTGACGATAATATGGTCTGTGCCAGCTTTGGCAGCTTCGACTAGGGACAAATGCCCCTGATGAAGTGCGCCCATCGTAGGAACGACTCCGATGGTTTCGTCATGGCGATGCCACTTGGTCGTCAGCGCGCGCAATTCGGTCAGGCGGCGCAATATAGGGGCGTTCATGTCGCGGACCCTTTGGCCGGGGCGTGATCTGCGAACACATGTTCGTCGGCAGGAAACGTGCGAGAGCGTACGTCGGCCGCGTATTCTGCGATGGCATCCTCGGCCTGCTGTCCCAAGTCGGCATAGCGTTTGACGAATTTCGGCTTAAACGCGGTAAAAAAGCCCAGCATATCGTCAACAACCAGAATTTGCCCGTCACACCCTGCTGAGGCGCCGATTCCGATGGTCGGAATCGCAACCTCCGCAGTGATTCGGTCGGCCAGACCCTGCGGTATTTTCTCAAGCACAACGGAAAAAGCGCCTGCCTCGGCCACGGCATGCGCATCTGCCAATATGGCCTGCGCTTGCTGATCGCGGCCTTGCACCTTGTAACCGCCCAGCGTGTTGATCGACTGCGGTGTCAGCCCGATATGCGCCATCACCGGAATGCCGCGCCGGACCAGAAAGCGGATCGTTTCGGCCATTTCCACGCCGCCTTCCAACTTGACCGCACCTGCACCGGTTTCCGCCATCAGCCGGGCAGCGTTGCGAAACGCCTCTGCCGGGTTGAGCTCATAGCTGGCAAAGGGCATGTCGATCACCATCATCGCATTGTTAAGCCCGCGCGAAACGGCCTGACCATGCAGCACCATCATCTCCATCGTCACGCCCAGCGTCGATTCCAGCCCATGCAGCACCATACCCACGCTGTCGCCGACCAGAACAAAATCGCAATGCGCGTCCATCAACTTGGCCACCGGCGTGGTGTAGGCCGTGAGAGAAACCAAAGGCGTACCGCCTTTCCGGGCGCGAATATCCTCGGCATTGGGGGCTTTTTTGCGGGCGGTGGCGCTCATGGTCGCTCCTCCGGAGTTCATGTTGCAGCGCGGCATAGCAGATTGGACAGGGTTATAGAAACCCCGGTTGCGCGAACATTTCCTTGATTGAACCAAGGTTTAAAGGAACATTGTTTCTATAAAGCCCGCAAAACAGCGGGGACAGTTATGCAACGCGGGGAGATTTTCATGACTAAGCAAGCGTTTCGATCATTTGCTTCTGCGCTGGTTTTAGGGACCAGCGTCTTTGCCACCGGGGCTTTGGCCAAGTCCGACATCACCATCGCGATGCAGCTTGAACCACCGCACCTTGACCCCACAAGCGCCGCGGCCCAAGCCATTGATTCCGTGGTTTACACCAACATTTTCGAAGGTTTGACGCGTTTCATGGGCGATGGTTCGGTCGTGCCGGGGCTGGCCGAAAGCTGGGAAATTTCTGACGACGGCACCGTCTATACTTTCAAGCTGCGTGAGGGGGTCGCGTTCCATGACGGCACCGCAATGGATGCCGAGGACGTCAAGTTCAGCCTTGATCGCGCCATGGCCGAAGACAGCGTCAATGCACAAAAAGCGCTGTTTGCAGGGATCGAAAGTGTTGAGGTAATTGACCCCTTGACCGTTTCAGTCACCCTGTCCGAACCGAACGGCAATTTCCTGTTCAATATGGCATGGGGCGATGCGGTCATCGTGGCACCTGAAAGCATTGAAACCATCCAGACCAATCCAGTGGGCACAGGGGCGTTTACCTTTGGCGACTGGGTGCAGGGCGATAGCATAGTCCTGAACCGCAACCCGAATTACTGGGGCGAACAGCCCGCGTTAGAGACAGCCACCTTTAAATTCATCTCGGACCCGACGGCAGCGTTTGCTGCCATGATGGCTGAAGACGTGGATGCATTCGACAACTTCCCTGCCCCCGAAAACCTGCCACAATTCGAAGCTGACCCGCGGTTTCAGGTGATTGTCGGTTCGACCGAGGGCGAAACGATCCTGTCGACAAACAACAAACAGCCTCCGTTCGACGATATCCGTGTGCGGCAGGCGTTGGCGCATGCCATTGACAGGCAGGCGATCATTGACGGGGCGATGTTTGGTTATGGCACACCCATTGGCACGCATTTCGCACCTCACAACCCGGCCTATGTCGATCTGACCGGAACCTCGAACTATGATCCGAAAAAGGCAACTGAGCTGTTGACCGAAGCGGGGTATGCAGACGGGTTCGAAACCACGTTGCACCTGCCGCCTCCGGCATATGCCCGGCGCGGAGGCGAGATCATCGCTGCACAACTGGCCGAGGTTGGTATCAAGGCCGAGATCATCAACGTCGAATGGGCGCAATGGCTGGAATCGGTCTTTAAGGGCAAGGATTTCGGCCTGACCGTCATCAGCCATACCGAGCCGATGGATATCGGTATCTACGCGCGGCCCGACTATTATTTCCAGTATGACAGCCTGGACGCCCAGACACTGATGCAGACGCTGAATGCAACTACGGACCCGGACGAACGCAAAAAGCTGATGGGTGAGATGCAGCGTCTGATCGCGAGTGATTTCGTCAATGGCTACCTGTTCCAGTTGGCAAAGTTAGGGGTCGCGAAGACCGGCGTTCAAGGTCTGTGGGCTAACGCGCCGACCGCAGCGATTGACCTAACCCAGATCAGTTGGGCCGAATGACAAAACCTCGTTCGGGCCCCTTGCTTGCTCGGGGCCCGGCATATCAATGTTGATGGTGAGTTTTTCCGATCATGAAACGTTGCATTAAGGTACTGGCGTTCTTTCTTGCCGCCTTGTTGCTTCCTGGGGAGCTAGGCGCACAAGGCTTGTTTCATGGGCACCACGACAGGCTTGTTGGAACACCGGACAACCCTCTTGAGGTGGGTGTTGGTATCAAGATCGATCAAATCACCGACGTCAATCAAAAGGCCGAGAACTATGGCGCCGTCGTTGTCCTGCGGTTAGAGTGGACAGATCCCACGCTAGCATTTGACCGAGAAGCAATGGGGCGGGATTTTCGCGTATTTGATCCTCCGGCTTTCGTTACCCATGCGAGCAACCTCGATACAGTTATTCCGGCATTTGTCATTCACAATCAGCAATCGAACCGGTGGATTCATGAATCAGCCGCCGCCCTACGTTATGATGGGCATGTTACCTTTATCGAAAAATCCTCGCTGATTTTACAGGCGCCGCATTTCAATTTTGTCAAATTCCCATTCGACACGCAGGAGTTTCATTTTGAGGTTGCCTCGGTATTCCCGTCCGAGTTTGTTCGCTTCTATTCACTCGATGCATTTTCAGGCTTGGGCGACATGCTGGGTGAGGAGGAGTGGATTCTTGGAAACGAAAGACTCCTTGCTTCGACCACCATTGGCTTGTCCGGAAGGGAAAGTGATCAGGTAGAGCTTGTGTTCACGGGCACACGGCATCTGACCTACTACGTTATTCGAATCTTTCTGCCTATGCTGGTTCTGATCACCGTGGGCTGGGCCCTGTTCTTCCTGGATGAATACCAAAAAAGGATCGAGATCGCCGGCGGCAACTTGTTGGTTTTTGTGGCCTTTAACTGGGCGATTTCTGCTGACCTGCCAAAACTGGGATATCTGACGTTTTTGGATTTTGTTCTGCAATGCATGTTCCTGATGACCGGCGCGATCATAGTTTTTAACGTCGCCTTGCGAAGGATGAAGACTTCGGGCCGGGTAGGTAGTGCAAAGATGCTGGATAATTACGCGATCAAGTGGATCTATCCACTAGGATACGCAGCAATTGTCGGCTACGCGATTTTTGCCTATCTGCTGGACCCGGGCTTTATGTCACCCTAACGTAGCCCCAATGCTCCGCTATACCCTTAAACGCCTGATATCCCTGCTGATCAGCCTTGTGGTTGCGTCCGTGGTCATCTTTGTTGTGATCGAGGTCGCGCCCGGTGATCCGGCCTCGTTCATGCTGGGTGTGAACGCGCAAGAGGACACTCTGGCCGCGTTGAGGGCCGAGCTGGGGTTGGATGTGCCGAAGGTTCAGCGGTATTTCAACTGGGTCAGCGGTATGCTGGTGGGGGATTTCGGAACATCCTATACCTACCGCACACCAGTATCGCAGATGATCGCGGATCGTCTTTGGGTTTCGTTGCCCTTGGCGCTTTATGCGCTGGCACTGTCCACCCTGATCGCGTTCCCGGCCGGGATTTACGCTGCTGCACGCCGGGGCAAGCCGGGCGACCTGACGGTAATGGGGGCGACACAACTGGGAATTGCGGTGCCCAATTTCTGGTTTGCGATGATGCTGGTGCTGATCTTCGCAATCAACCTGCGATGGTTCAACGCCGGGGGGTTTGCAGGTTGGGACAACGGCCTGTGGACGGGTCTGCACTCGCTCACCCTGCCTGCCATCGCACTTGCCCTGCCGCAAGCCGCGATTTTGGCGCGGGTCATGCGATCGTCGCTCTTGGATATTCTGGGCGAGGATTTCATGCGCACCGCCCGCGCCAAGGGGGTATCCCGCCGTCAGGCATTGTGGCGGCACGGTGTGCGCAACGCTTTAATCCCGGTTCTGACGATCATCGGGCTGCAATTCTCTTTCCTGCTGGCGGGGTCGATCATCATCGAAAAGGTGTTCTACCTGCCGGGTCTGGGGCGGTTGGTATTTCAGGCGATCTCTGCGCGCGATCTGATTGTCGTGGAGTCAGTCGTCATGCTGCTGGTCTTCGCTGTCATCACGGTCAATTTTCTGGTCGACCTGGCCTATGCCGCCGTCGATCCAAGGCTAAGGAGCCGGACATGAGCCGCAACCTGATCCTTGGCGCGCTGCTGTCATCGCTGGTGCTGCTGGCGGCACTGCTGTCGTTTATCTGGACGCCTTATGACCATACAGCGTTGGATATCCCGAACAAGTTACAGCCCCCGAGTACACAGCATTGGTTCGGAACAGACCATTTCGGGCGCGATATGTTCTCGATGATCATGATCGGCGCGCGTACATCCATTGCGGTGGCCCTGGTGGCAGTCGGTATCGGGATGGCTCTGGGCATTCCGCTGGGCCTTATGGCCGCTGCGCGCAAAGGCACTTGGCTGGACGAGGTGATCATGCGCGGCAACGATTTGGTCTTTGCTTTCCCATCGCTGGTGATCGCCATCCTGATCACCGCCATTCTTGGTGCTGGCGCAATCAATGCAATCATCGCCATCGGAATTTTCAATATTCCTGTCTTTGCCCGCATCACTCGCGGGGCGGCGCTTTCTCTTTGGGAACGCGAGTTCATTCTTGCCGCACGTGTCTCGGGCAAGGGCGCGGCGCGGATCTCAGCAGAACATATTCTGCCCAATGTGGCCAATTTGCTGATCGTGCAGGGAACCATCCAATTCTCGCTTGGGATATTGGCAGAGGCAGGCTTGTCCTATGTCGGTCTGGGCGCGCAACCGCCAACGCCCAGCTGGGGGCGGATGCTGGCTGATGCGCAGACAATGGTGAGTTTTGCCCCACATTTGGCTCTGATTCCGGGTCTTGCGATCATCGTCACGGTGATGGGCCTGAACCTGTTGGGCGACGGGTTGCGAGATTGGCTGGACCCCCGCATCCGGGTAGCACGCGCATGAGCCTGTTGCGAATTGAAAACCTCTCACTATCGATCCACAGCGTTGAGATTCTGAAACGCGTCAACCTGTCAATCACACCCGGTCAAATTGTGGCCGTAACCGGTGAAAGCGGTTCGGGTAAGTCGATGACGGCACTGGCCGTGATGCAATTGCTGCCGAACGGAGCACAGGCAAGCGGGTCCGTTTTGCTTGAGGACCAGAAACTGCTGACCCTGTCGGAGCCCAAGATGTGCACCTTGCGCGGTGCCTCGGTCGGCATGGTGTTTCAAGAGCCGATGACAGCCCTGAACCCTGTCAAAACCATCGGCGATCAGGTGATGGAGACGATTCTGATCCACAAGGCCATGTCACGCAGCCAGGCTCAGGCACGGGCGCAAGAAGTGCTGACGCGCGTCGGGCTGCCCCAAGACCGCTTTCCGCTGTCACGCTACCCGCATGAGCTTTCGGGCGGTCAGCGCCAGCGGGTCGTTATCGCAATGGCTATCGCGCTGCGCCCCAAGCTGTTGATTGCGGATGAACCAACCACCGCACTGGACGTGACAACACAGGCACAAATCCTCGACCTGCTCAAAGGGCTGGTGCGCGAATTCGGGATGGGCCTGTTGATGATCACCCATGATCTGGCGGTTGTGGCCGACATGGCGGACGAGATTGTTGTCATGCGCCATGGTGAGGTGGTTGAAAGCGGGGCGACAACCGACCTGCTTCACAACATGCAGCAACCTTACACACGGATGCTATTCAAAGCCTCGGGTCATCAGGTGATCCTGCCAGAGCGGCCGCAGCCCCAACCATTGCTTGTGGTCACGAACGTCATCCGCACCTACCGCTTGCCGCGAAAAGGGTTGTTCGACAGGCCGGAACATCACCGCGCCGTGGATAATGTCAGCTTTGCCTTGAACCGGGGTGAACGCCTTGGCCTTGTCGGAGAGTCCGGTTGTGGAAAATCGACCCTAACAAAGGCAATTTTAGGACTTGATGAGGTACAGGCAGGTGAGATCCGATTGGATGGCCAACCTGTTTTTTCAGGCCACAAACCCAACCTCGCAGTCCGGCGTAAGATGCAGGTGGTGTTTCAGGATCCTTATGGCAGTTTCAATCCACGTCACCGCGTGGCCCGATTGATCGCCGAACCTTTTCACCTGCTTGAAACCCCGCCCACAGGGTCCGAGCGACATGACCGCATCGCGGAAATGCTCAAAGCTGTGGGTCTCAGCCCCGACGATGCAAGCAAGTACATTCATGAGTTTTCGGGGGGTCAACGGCAGCGGATCGCCATCGCCCGCGCCTTGGTCATCCAACCTGAGCTGATCCTGTTTGATGAGGCGGTCTCGGCCCTTGACGTTTCGGTCAGGGCGCAGATCCTCGACCTGCTTGCCGAACTCTGCGCCACCTACAACCTGACCTACCTTTTTATCAGCCACGATCTGAGCGTCGTCCGCACGATCACTGACCGGGTGATGGTGATGCAGGCGGGAAAGATCGTTGAAGAGGGCGAGACTGAACAGGTTTTTGCCCAACCCAAACACCCCTATACCCAAAGCTTAATCAACGCCGCACCGACCTTGCCAGATATCAGCAACAACGTCGCGTGAAGGGGTATTAGACCCTAAGGAGAGGAACTGATGTCTCATCCAATCTGGTTCAACACCGAGTTATGCCTGATCGGCGGCGAATGGGTCAGGCCGGTTTCGCGGGAAACACTGTCACTGACCAACCCATCTGACGGATCGGAGCTTTGCCGGATTGCGCGCGGAGAAATGGCGGATGTCGGCGCTGCAGTGCAGGCGGCGCAAAAGGCATTGGACGGTGCTTGGGGGCGAAAAACTGCGTTAGAACGGGGGCGCATCCTAACGCGGCTGGGGCAGTTGGTGCTGGAAAAGGTCGATGACCTCGCACAGCTTGAAGCGATGGATGTGGGCAAACCGCTGACGCAGGCGCGCGCGGATGCAGTGGCGCTTGCCCGGTACTGCGAGTTTTATGGCGGCGCGGCGGATAAGGTGATGGGTGAGACCATCCCGTATCTGGATGGCTACACAGTCTACACCCTGCGCGAACCGCATGGCGTCACGGGCCATATCGTACCGTGGAATTACCCGATGCAGATCATTGGACGCTCGGTCGGGGCGGCGCTGGCGATGGGCAATGCCTGTGTCCTGAAACCCGCGGAAGAGGCCTGCCTGACCGCACTGGCCTTTGCCCATCTGGCGCAACAGGCCGGCCTGCCGGCTGGCGCGCTGAACGTCGTGCCTGGACTTGGGGCCGAGGCCGGGGCAGCGTTATCAGCAAATCCGGGCGTCCATCATATTTCCTTCACAGGCTCGCTTGCGACCGGAGCGCTTGTCCAGCAGGCCGCCGGGCGCAATGTGGTGCCGGTGACGTTGGAATTGGGCGGGAAATCCCCGCAGCTGGTGTTTGACGATGCCGATCTTGATGCCGCCCTGCCCTTTTTGGTGAATGCGGGTATTCAGAATGCCGGGCAGACATGCTCGGCCTCGTCCCGCATTCTGGTCCAGCGCGGCGTGTATGATCAGGTCAAGACGCGCATGGCAGCGACGTATGCCGACCTGAAGGTTGGCCCTGCGCAAGAGGATTTGCCGCTCGGCCCCCTGATTTCAGCGCGGCAAAAGGACATTGTAACGGGCTTTTTGGCCAAAGGCTCTGACCTCAGCATCGCAGGTCAGGGGTGCATCGTTGACCATGCGCCAGAAAACGGTGCCTATGTCCAGCCGACTCTTTTTGCTGATGTTCCACCAGATCACGTTTTAGCCCGAGACGAAATTTTTGGCCCTGTACAGGTTCTGATTCCCTTCGACACCGAGGAAGACGCAGTTCAGATCGCCAACGCGACGGAGTACGGATTGGTCGCCAGCATCTGGACCCGGGATGGCGCCCGCCAGATGCGGCTGGCAAAACAGCTCCGCTCGGGGCAGGTATTCATCAACAATTACGGCGCGGGTGGCGGGGTGGAACTGCCGTTCGGCGGCGTGGGTAAATCCGGTCATGGCCGGGAAAAAGGGTTCGAGGCGCTCTATGGGTTCTCACAAGTAAAAACCGTGGCAGCGTATCACGGTTAGGGTCTAAACAATAACTTCTACCGATTCCTGCGCACCCACACCAAAGATCCGCTTGTAGCGCGCGATCTCATCTTTCGGACCCATCGCCTTTTCCGGGTTGTCCGACAGTTTCACGGTCGGTCGGCCATTGGCCGAAACCGCTTTGCAAACCAGTGAGAATGGCGCCAGCGCGTCATTCGGGACCAGGCCGCGGAAATCATTTGTCAGCAACGTGCCCCAGCCAAAGGATACTTTGGTGCGATGGGCGAATTGGCTGTGCAGCTCCTGGATTTTCCCAACGTCCAAACCATCCGAGAAAATGATCCGCTTTTGCGTCGGGTCTTCGCCGCGCGATTTCCACCAGTTGATAGCAATCTCAGCCCCCGTAGCCGGATCGCCGCTGTCTACGCGTATGCCGGTCCAACCCGCCAGCCAGTCCGGCGCGCGGTCCAGAAACCCTTGGGTTCCGTAGGTGTCGGGCAGAATAATGCGCAGGTTCCCATCATGTTCTTCGTGCCAGTCGCTCAGCACGTCATAGGGGGCTTGCGCCAGTTCTTCATCTGAATCGGCCAGCGCAGAATAGACCATAGGCAGTTCATGCGCGTTTGTACCGATCGCTTCAACCTCGCGCCGCATGGCGATCAGACAGTTCGAGGTGCCGGAAAACGCGGGCCCCAAGCCTTCTATCATCGCCTGCACGCACCAGTCCTGCCACAGAAACGAATGTCGCCGCCTTGTGCCAAAATCCGCGATCCCCAAGCCGTCAATCTTGCGCAGCTTTTCGATCTTTTCCCAGACACGCGTCATCGCACGGGCGTAAAGCACTTGTAGCTCGAACCGGCGCATTTGGTTCAGAACCGCACGCGACCGCAGCTCCATCAGCACGGCCAGCGCCGGGATTTCCCACAGCATGACCTCATGCCATTTGCCCTCGAACGTCAGCTCATACTGATCGCCTTTCCGCTCAAGGTGATAGGGCGGCAGGCGCAGATTTTCGAACCATTCCATGAAATCCGACCGAAACATCTGACGTTTTCCATAGAAGGTATTGCCGCGCAGCCAGGTGCTTTCGCCCCGGCTCAGACCAAGCGAGCGGATGTGATCCAGTTGCTCGCGCAGTTCACCTTCGTCGATCAGATTCGCCAGTGGAATGTGATTCGACCGATTGATCAGCGAAAAAACCACATCCGTTTGGGGCTTATTTCGAAACACTGACTGGCACATCAGCAGTTTGTAGAAGTCTGTGTCGATCAAAGACCGTACAATCGGGTCAATCTTCCATTTATGATTGTACACACGCGTCGCAATATCGACCATGGTAAAACTCCTGCGATTTCCGTTGTTAGATCAATAGGTGCGCGGATTAGCAAGAGTCGCTAAATTGATAACAATGACAAGTTGAGGTCACAAATCGAGCAAATTGTGTGGTCTTTTCATTGGTTAGTGAAAAGAAGGGGTTGGAAGAACAAGGTTTAGTTAGTGAATGGTTCTTGAGTACGATTTTGATATTGTGGCGATCGCACCGGACGAAGTCGATCCCGAACATGGTGTTGCCGCCATGAAGGGTCACCGGGCCGTTCGCGCGTCTTTCCGCAACGCCCGAACCATCGCGGCCTTGCACAGCGCGTCCCCCAAGATTCGCCGCATATTTCTGGAATCCGGGTTTAGCCTGGAATCAAAAGGCAATGGCCTGCCACACGGGTATTACCGGTCCGAGGATGCCGCAGATCGCGAGCGTATTTTAAAGCGGCTGTTTGCAAACATCCGAAATATGGGTGTTCAGGGCGAGTATTGCGGCGATTTCGACTTCTGGCAGTTTCTGGATGATGTGCGGCGCGCCCGACCAAGGGCAGAAATTACCCGCGAGGTACCGGACTGGACGCCAAAGGCCCGGCAAGCCGAGGTGAAGAAACCAAAGCGGCGTTCGATTCAGGGCCGTATCGGCTTTGCACTTGGGCTGGCGGTGATCGTGGTTATCATATTTAGATACCTGGCCTCCCAGGGCACCACACCCTAGGTCAGCGTTACGCCTGCATCTCTCATCGCTGTTTCGGCGGCGGTCAGCGACCCGTCCATATCAATGGCGCGACATGCGTCCATGCGAACGGCTACGTCAAACCCTAGCCGCGCAGCGTCCACGGCCGAGAAATGGACGCAGAAATCTGTTGCCAGTCCGACAAGGGTCAACCTGTTGATCCCGCGGGTCCTCAGATACCCTTCCAGCCCGGTTGGGGTCGTTTGGTCATTTTCAAAAAAGGCGGAATAGCTGTCGATTGCCGGGCGGAACCCCTTTCGGATGATCAGGTCGCCATCTGTGCGCAAGTCCGGGTGAAAGGCCGCGCCTTGTGTTCCCTGTACGCAATGATCCGGCCACAACACCTGCGGGCCATAGGGCATGTCGGTAAGGTCAAACGGGTTTTTCCCGTCATGAGAACTGGCGAATGAGGAATGCCCCTCCGGATGCCAGTCCTGCGTCAGGATAACGACATCAAAGTCGTCCATCATGGCGTTGATCGGGGCCACGATCTCATCCCCGCCGGATACGGCCAACGCACCACCGGGGCAGAAATCGTTCTGGACATCGATTACAAGCAGGGCATGGGTCATCGCGGTCTCCGTCAGGTTGCAACATCGGTAAGCGGATGAAAGGGGGGCGTCAATCCAATCCCTTGCGACTCTTTCAGCGCGGGTTTAGACCGCGCATATGTACACGATTGCCGCCTTATATCATTTCACGCGTTTCCCCGACCACGCTGCCCTGCGCGAGCCGTTGATACAGCTATGTCGCGAGCAAGGGGTCAAAGGCACACTGCTGCTGGCGCAAGAGGGGATCAATGGCACCATTGCCGGACCACGAGCGGGGATCGACGCGGTACTGGCTCATATCCGTGCCCTGCCCGGCTGTACCGACCTGGAGTGGAAAGAGGCGACCGCCGATCATCCGCCCTTCGGCAAGATGAAAGTCCGCCTGAAAAAAGAGATCGTGACAATGGGCCAGCCGGATATCGATCCCCGTGCCCGCGTCGGCCACTATGTCGACCCCGAGGATTGGAACGATCTGATCCGTTCAGACGATGTTGTGGTGATCGACACTCGGAACGATTACGAAGTGGCAATTGGTACGTTTGAGGGCGCAATAGACCCTGAAACAGCCAGTTTCCGCGAGTTTCCGGCCTGGTGGGCGGAAAACAAGGATCGGTTCCATAACAAGCGCGTCGCGATGTTCTGCACCGGCGGCATCCGCTGTGAGAAGTCGACGAATTTCCTGTTGGGCCAGGGGGTCGAGGATGTGTACCACCTGAAGGGTGGCATCCTGCGCTATCTCGAGGAAATGCCTGCCGAAGACAGCGCTTGGCAGGGTGAGTGTTTTGTATTCGACAATCGTGTCTCGGTCGGACACGGGCTGGTCGAAGGCCCGCACAACCTGTGTCACGGGTGCCGCCGTCCGATCCTGCCCGAAGACATGAAGCGCCCTGAATACGAACATGGTGTGTCTTGCCACAACTGCATTCATGAGACATCCGAGGCCGACAAGATGCGCTTTCGCGAGCGGCAGAAACAGATCGCCCTGGCACGCCAGCGCGGACACGAGCATCTGGGCACCGACTAAGGCTCTGATAAACAAGGTTGCAGGGGCGGGTCGGAAAGCCGATCATCATACCCGTATCATCCGACCGGAGGTATCATGCGCCGCGAACCAAAAACGCTGGAAGAGTGGAAGTCGACCCTGGTCGCCGCGCTTGGCCTGGTGATTGTCAGCTTTGTCGCCTGGTTTGGTCTGTCCCGTCTGAGTGAGACGACCGCCGGCGACAAGATCGGTACGGCGACAACGATACTGCTGATGATCTGGCTGGTGTCGCAGACCTGGTACTCAATGACTCAGGTCAAATCGCCAAAGCGCCAGCTTTTGCTGATGGGGATATCCTTTATACAAGTCGTCCCCTTCCTGTTTGCCGCCGTCTACGGCTCGTTCGGGTATTACGACCTGTGTGTTGTTGGTGCCAAAGGGCCATATGACGTTCTGTATTTTTCCTACGTCACCTTCACAACTGTGGGGTTCGGCGACTTGCGTCCTGCGGGTCTGTGCCGTGGGTTGGCGGTGGCCGAGGCGATTACCGGTTACATCCTGTTAGGCCTGTTCGTCGCCGCGGCTGTCGGGATTTACGCGCGGGATCACAAAAGGGACTGACCGCTTATTTGTTGCGGTCGATCCATTTGGACATGGCGTGTTTGTCGCGGAAACACTCGGACGGGATCGGCCTACGTTTGCTGCGCGAGATGCGTTCAGCAAAAGCCACCTGTTTGCCTGTGGGATAATTGGCGAAAGGTGACGGGTCATGCGGTTTATGCGCCGAAATCCAAGCCGACATTGACTTGCGGTCGCGCTGCGCCTCAACAGGAATATCCAACGCGGACTGTTTGGCGATGGCGCGGGCATAGCGCATCTGCCGGTCGGTAACGGGTAGCAGATGATAGTCGTTTGATGGGCCGCCCAAGGCGGTGCTTTGCGTGTGTTGGGCCATCGGACGTTCCTCTGACTGTATAGAACAAAGATGGAACATTAACAGTTTATTTCAAGTGGGGGCACGGGGGACTCGGCGGAAATATGCCAGGCCAGCCTTTTTTGACTGACAAACCAAAAAAGATAACTCCGCAGAAACCGGACCTCTGCGCCTGTTCCCGACATTTCGCGTCGGGAACAGAGCATAAGCTGCCCGTGACCTGTGGCTGACTTTCCTGAACGGGCACGCAAGCACACGATCAGGAGGAAAGCCCCATGAAAACCCACGCACAGGCCGTTGTGATTGGTGGAGGGCTGGTCGGATGCTCGATCCTTTACCATCTGGCCAAGCTCGGCTGGACCGATGTGGTCTTGCTGGAGCGTGATGAGCTGACCTCGGGGTCGACCTGGCACGCGGCGGCGAATATCCACGGACTACATGACAATAACAACATCACCCGCATCCAGCACTACACAATGAACCTGTACAAGGAGTTGGAAAAGGAAACCGGGCAAGGCTGCGGCGTTTTCCAACCCGGCTCACTGTACTTGGCCCAGACAGAGGATCGCGAGCACCAACTGCGCTTGCAAGAAGCCAAGGCGCGGTTTTATGGCCTGAACTTCCACGAAATCAGCCGCGAGCAAGCGAAAGAGCTGCACCCGCTGGCACAGTTCGATGACATCCGATGCATCATGTACGAACCCGATGGCGGCAACGTGGATCCCTCAGGCGTGACAATGGCCTACGCTGCCGGTGCGCGTGCGCTGGGGGCAACGATTGAGCGGTTTTGCCCTGTAATAGGGACGGAACAGCAGCCTGATGGCTCGTGGATCGTACGTACTGAGAAAGGCGATATCCATGCGCAATGGGTGGTGAATGCCGGGGGTCTTTGGGGTCGTGAGGTTGCAGCGCTAGCCGGGATCGAGCTGCCGTTGCAACCGACCGAACACCAGTATTTCGTGACCGAGGCAATTGAAGAGGTTGCGTCTCTGGGCCGACGCTTGCCCTCAATCGCTGACCGTGATGGCGAATACTACTTCCGTCAGGAGGGCAACGGGTTGCTGATCGGCGCCTATGAGAAGGACATGAAATTCTGGGCAGAAAACGGTACCCCGCTGGACTTTGCCCATGATCTGTTTCCTGACGATCTGGACCGGATCATGGAGAATGTGATCCGCGCCACTGAACGGGTTCCGGTTGCGGCAACCGCAGGCGTAAAACGGGTAATCAATGGCCCGATGATCTGGTCGCCCGACAGCAATGCGATTTGGGGGCCGGTGCCGGAGTTGCGGAACTACTTCTGTTGCACTGGTATTATCCCCGGCTTCTCGCAATCTGGCGGCCTAGGCTTGCTGTCGGCGCAATGGATGATTGAGGGTGAACCGCAATACGACATGTTTGCCTGGGATCTAGCCCGATTTGGGGACTGGGCCGATAAGGCGTTCACCAAGGCCCGTGTCGAAGACGCGTATACGCACCGTTTCGCCATTCACTTCCCGAACGAGGAACGCAGCGCCGGCCGCCCTGCCCGCGTTCGCCCGGCTTATGAAATGCAAAAAGAGATGGGCTGCGTGTTTGGACTGAATTGCGGCTGGGAGCATCCGCTATGGTTCGCCGATCAGCCCGGCACGACCGAGACCAACGGTTTCACCCGCCAAAACTGGTGGAAGCCTGTCGGTCGTGAGGTGCAGATGCTGCGCGATCATGTTGGCGTCATAGATATTTCGAATTTCGCCAACTACGTGATCAAAGGCCCGGGCGCACATGACTGGCTGGATCGTTTGGTCGCAAACCGGGTGCCAACCGAAATCGGGCGCTCATGCTTGACGCCTCTGATCTCGGTGCGCGGTGGTGTGGCGGGCGACTTTACCATCACCAAGGTCGCTGACGACGAATACATGATGATCGGCTCAGGCATGGCCGAACGCTATCATCAGCGGTTTTTCAATATGGTCGACCTACCAAGCGACACCACGTTCGAAGTTGCCACTGACCGTATCGCAGGCGTCAACGTTGCCGGACCCAAGTCGCGCGATCTTTTGCAGCGCTTGACCAATGCGGACCTGTCGAATGAAGGGTTCCGTTTCATGCGATCTCGGGTGATCGATGTTGCCGGAGTCACCTGCCTCGCCATCCGTGTCAGCTTTACAGGTGATTTGGGGTGGGAGTTGCATTGCGCCGAGAGTGATCAAATCAGGCTCTATTCCGCGCTTATTGATGCGGCTAAAGAGCTGGGCGGAGGTCCTGTGGGCGGTCGCGCACTGGGGTCTCTGCGCATCGAAAAAGGCTATGGCTCATGGGGGCGTGAATATTCTCAGGAATACTGGCCGCAGGAGGTTGGGCTAGCGGGCCTGATCAAGCTGGATAAGGACTTCCTGAACAAGCAAGCCTATCTTGCCATCAAGGATAACCCCGCCCGCGAAATTCTGTCGATTTTCGAGGTCGAGGCGGTTGAGGCTGACGCGACCGGAGGGGAGCCGATCTTTACCCCCGAGGGCACCCCCGTGGGTCGCGTAACGTCGGGCGCATATGGGTATTCGGTAGGTAAATCTCTGGCCATTGGATATGCTGACCCCAAAGTGGCGGGTGCGGGCGATACCGTCGAAGTCTTTATTTTAGGCAAACCGCACAAAGCCAAAATACTCGCGGAACCGCCATTCGATCTCGAGGGGCTTAAGCTACGTGACATTCAGCCGGTTGCCGAGACGATCTGATGGCCGGGACCTTCTCAAGCGTTGCAGATTTTGCCCTGAACCGCAGCGCGGATGAGATGCCCGAAAGCGCCAAACAGGCGGCGGCGCTGATGATGCTGGATACGATGGGCATCCTTATCGCATCCGGCCCGATGGAGGCCGGGGTGATCGCGCGCGATACGGCAGCAATGCTCTATACCAGTTCCGACGCGAGCTTTAGCGCGCGAATGGCCTTTGATGGCCGCTCGGTCAGCATGGCCGGGGCGGCTTTTGCAGGGGCGACCCAGATCGACAATCTGGATGGTCACGATGGCTATCAACCCACCAAGGGGCATATTGGCGTGGTGGTTCTGCCAGCGCTGATTGCACTGGCCGAGCATTGCCCGGATCTGACAGGCCCCGACGCGTTGGCGACCGTTATAACCGGGTACGAAATCGCCGGGCGCGCCGGGCTGTCGTTGCACGCATCGGTGAGCGACTATCATACGTCAGGTGCGTGGAATGCGTTGGGCGTGGTCGCAATGGCCGCTCGGCTACGGGGCCATACGCCGAACGAACTGCGTCAGGCGATGGGTATTGCCGAATATCACGGCCCCCGCAGCCAGATGATGCGCGAGATAGCCAATCCAACGATGCTGCATGACGGATCGGGATGGGGGGCGCTGGTCGGTCTTTCCGCCGCGATCCTGGCCGAGCGCGGATTTACCGGGGCACCCGCCATCACAATTGAGGCTGAGTCCGCAGAACCACATTGGGCTGATCTGGGCCAGTTCTGGCAGGTCGAGCATCAATATGTGAAACCGTACCCGATTTGTCGTTGGGCCCATGCATCAATAGATGCCGTGCGTTTGGTGATGCGGGACAACAACCTGACACACACGCAGATTCGATCTGTTCAAATCAATACATTCCATCAGGCGGCATGTTTGTATGCCGGGATGCCCGCAACAACGTCGCAGGCGCAATACTCACTCCCTTTCGCGGTCGCCGCGCAAGCCATCCACGGCCGGATCGGCGTAGAGCGTATTGCGGGCTCTGGTTTGTCGGACCCGGCGATTGCCGAGTTTATTTCCCGTATTCATGTGACTGAAACGGATCGCCACAACACCCGTTTCCCCGTGGGCCGCTGGGCCGATGTCACGATCGAAACCACGGACGGTCAGCTTCTAAAATCCGAAGACGTCCACGCGCGGGGCGGCCCTGAGGCACCGATGCAACGGGGTGAAGTGATCGACAAATACCTGGAGTTTGCGGTACCGGTCATTGGCCTGGAGCGCGCCGAGGCGATCCGGGATGTTGTTTTGGGTTGGGTCGCGCCGGGCTCGCGATTCTCTGATCTGTCACCATTGATCTTTGAGCCCTGACGCACGGATTTGTCTTGTTCCTATATGTCGATTAACCGCCGGATTAGGGGATGCACAGCCAGACTCAGTTCTCAACCAGCGTTCCCAATAGGTCAGCAACCATTTGGCGGGTCTCCGCGCTGTCTCTCAGCAAGCTTTTCGCATCAGCCAATGGAGTGTCCGGCAGGCGACCCACTTCGGCGGTTAAGCCCAGCGTCGACTTGATGACCAGATCGAACTTTTCGCTCTGCGCCAACTCCGCCTCATCTGTCTGATCGGCCAGCCAGTAGAACCGGCTTGCATCATCTGTACGGCCCGCATCACGCATCAAGGCCCCCGCGGCGGCAAATTCACCGGCGGCCTGTAAAGCTTCGGCTCGCAAATCTATCGCCTCCTCTGTGTGGTCGTCTTCCAGCTCAAGCAATGCCTGATGCGGGCGTTGGTCCAAAAGCGCTGCTCTGGCGCGCACGCGGGCTAGCTCGTCTGTTCTGAGCCTATCCTGAGGCCGATTTGCCAAAGCCCGCGCCTGTCTTGAAAATCCAAGCTCGGTCAGCCGGTTCGCAACAGCAATGGCTGTATCAGTTGTAAGCTGGTCGGCTTGCTTTTGCGGCAAAGCCAGAATACGGCGCGAAAAGGTGGCATCTTCTGCCCGCTCCGTAAGAATAAGCACCACGCGGTTTAATGCGTCCGCGGTATCCTCGTCCTCGGGAAGCTCGGCCAATGCATCCAATGCGGCATCGAACTCTTGCCCCAGGCTAAGCGCGACTGCGTGCGTCCGTTGCATCATTTCGCCAATGTCAGCATGGCGAAATTCAACCGTGTAGGAGTCCGCCAATTCCAGTTCTTTGGGCGAGATCGCGCCACGTTCACGCCAACGTTTGTCCACCAATCGCGTCAACGCTATGGGTGCCTCGAACGTGGCGTCCGAGGCTTCGATGGCTTCGGTCAACAACGCTTCGGTCTTTGGGGCATCACCTTCAGCTGATGCGACACTTGCCTTGGCGTGCGCAAGGCTCGCATTCGTCTGAGTGTTGACGCGATCAACCGAGCGCAATACGCGCCGCGCAGCCTCCAGTTCCTTTCCATCTACCAGAATATCGGAAAGTGCCGGACCAACATGGCGCCGCAAGTGATCAGGCAACCGGACAAAGCTTTGTTCGATCGCTGTCAGATTGGCGTCTTCTCGCAGGTTCCCTTCGGTCAGAGCCGCCCAAAGGGCTGCATCACTGTCGCATCGCTGAAGCCCGGCAAACGGGTTGTTTTCGGTCAAAGGTCCGTTGTCCAGAACACGCCCAATGGCGGCGACACGATCAGTTTCTAGTGATTGGTCGCCCAGTAAATTTAAGGCCGTCATCGCTTCGGCGCCAAAACCGGAATAGGCATAAAGCTTTGCCAGTTCCATCGCCTTCTGCGTATCAACGGTGTCGAACTCCTGATACAATTCGGACCTAAGATATGCAGCCTGTACGGCGAATGGTCTGCCATCTGACCAATCTTCAAACGCCAGTTCGTCGCTGGACACACAGTCGCGACGTTTCTTCAACTCGGGGATATCCGGCCCAAGAAGACCTTCAAGATCGTCCAGGATAGACGTAACCTGAATGTTCATCTCCAAATCAGATGGTAAAAACACCTCTTGCTTGCTGGTCGAGGCCCTTGGTCCAACCGCCGCAATGTTCAGATCGATAATGTCCCGATCCGCGCCTTGCAAAAGACGGGTCGAAAGCTGGTCCTCGAACCCGTTTGCGTTCTGGTTCAACAGCGGTAAAGCCAACGTGTCCAAGGCCTGTTCCGATCCAGGTGCAGGTTCCTGTTTCCGGTTTTCGGGCAAAACCGGCAGGGGCACATCGCTGATCAGCGAAGGCGGCAAGGTGCCGGGAGCGATATCAATCACGATCATTGTATTCTTGAACAGATAGGCCGACGCGACACAATCGCAACCGAACTCCAATTCAAGGGCCGCGCCGGGCTTTGCCTGAGACATGGCGGTCAGCCGGTCTTGCGTCAGGCGCCGAAAAACCGAGCTAATGTCATACGTTGCGTCCTTGAGAGCGACATGCAGCCTTGCGCCGTTTTTCGTGTGTTTCAGAACCCAGCCGGTGTCTTGCGGCACGTGGACAACAAGTCGGGTGAAACCTTCATGCTCGCCCGAGCGTACGGTCAAGTCATCTGCTGCAGCCCCCGAGGCCGCCGCGATCACTGCAGCAGTAATAAATGCGAACCGGTTCATGCTGCCGCCTGCTTGAGTTGTTTCAATGCCTCTTCCAACTCGGTAAAGCCGGGACGGTTATGAGTGGGCGTGTTCTGACGCCCAACCTCGATACACATGGCGGCGTTATGGTTGTGCATATTTGCGACCAAAACTTCTTTGATCAGTTGGTAGAAATGATTGTCCTCTTCAACAACCGCCTTCAATTTACCCGCAAACGGACCAACCAGACCGTAAGCTAAGAACACGCCCAGAAAGGTCCCCACAAGCGCGCCCCCGATCAGCTTGCCCAAGACCTCTGGCGGCTGGTCGATCGAGCTCATCGTTTTAATCACACCCAGAACCGCCGCAACGATACCCAAGGCGGGCAAACCGTCCGCAACCGTCTGCAAGGCGTGACTAGGATGCATTGCGCGGTGGAAATTCGCCTCCATCCGTTTGTCCAAAACCTCTTCCACCTGGTGCGGATCGTCGTAATTCATCGAAGCCGAGCGCATCGTGTCACAAATCAGGTCAACAGCTTCTTTATCGGCCTTTATTTTCGGATAGGCAGAAAACAGCGACGAGTTCTCAGGGTCTTCTATGTGGTGCTCAACCTCCACCGGGTTCGCCTTGGCAATTCGGATCAGCGAGAACAGCAGGCACAGCAAGTCACGGTAGTCCTCGGGCTTCCATTTCGGCCCCCGGAAGACTTTTCTCATATCCCTGACCGTGTGCTTTACAGCACTCGAGTCGTTACTGATCATAAAGGCACCGACGGCTGCGCCGCCGATAATCATCATTTCAAACGGTAGCGACTTCATAATGATGGTCATCGTGCCGCCCGCCGCCAGATAGCCGCCGAACACCATTGCGAAAATGATGACAATTCCGATAACTCCGATCATGGGTGATCTCCGTCAAGTTCCTGTGCGGGGTTCAAATGTTATTCCTGAGGCGCAGCCGCATTTCGCCCCGCCATAATGACGCTTATCGTGTAGGCGGCTTCAGGCCTCAGCCCGGCCAACACGCCGGCTGCCGCGTCCGGGGGCATGCGCGACAGGAACCCGGCAGCAAAGTCAGGATCCATCGTTTCGAACAAGGCAGCGGCATCTTTGGGTTTCATGCTTTGATACACATCCGTCAGGCGCGTCAGATCCGTTTCGGCGGCGGTTTCAGAAAGGGCGAGCGTCGCGCGCAGGGATTCTTCGGCTTCTTGCAAGGCAGCCAGCCTTTTCTCGATCGCCTCAGACGCGATATCCAACGCTTTCTGCTTATCCAGGGCTGCCGCCTCGCGCTGTTTCAAGGCCTCCTCTCGACGCAATAGCTCGGTGAGCAAAACTTGCGCTCCGGGCATATCCACCCGCTCTTGTTTGGTGGATGGGGCAGAAGGTTCGGTCGTTTTTGCGAATGCTGGTCCTGCCTCCAACCCAAGCCGAATGGCGGCAGACCCAATCATGAGCAACGAAATCACAGCAAGCACACCACCCCGTGCGCGCTCGTTTTGCTGGCGGGTCATGTTGATGCCTCGCCCTGCAACCGGTTGTGCCGGAAGAACATCAAACCATCGGACCGTTTGGCCTCGGGCGATTCGGGGGCGTTTGTTTCCGCGAAGTCTGCGACCTCTTCCGCAGTTTCGTCCACTTCCACCGTATTATGTTCCACCGCATCTTCGATTTCTGCCTCGACCTCTTCTGTTTTTTCAGCGGTCGGTGATACGGTCGGCGTCGGGGGCTCATCCTCTGGTGGGATGACATCGTGCATGGACGCCATCATCAGTTCCAGTCGCTGGGCAACCGATTCCGCGCGCTGTGTCAGGTCTTTCAATACCGCGCCTGACTGGTCCGAGGCATCACGTGCTGCGTCCAATGACTTTTTCAACTCATCTGCCTGGGTCGACAGTACGGCGACCGCGCCGCCCACACCTTTTTCCAGATCAGTAAAGCGCCTGAGCCGCCGGGACAGCACGAAACAGTAAAGACCCGCACCAAGTGCGCCAGCGACCAGCAAAATATCTGCAATCAGCTCCAATTTCGCCTCCTAGTTCAAAACGAATTCCATGACGAGAACGTCGCGTACGCGGCCTTCTCCAACAACGATTTCAATGCGCCGCAGCAGGTGCCCCCGGATACGCATGAGGGCCAGCGAATCTTCTAAATCCGACATCTCAACAGCGCGCAGGTATCCGTTCAGGACATCCATGATGCGAGGTTTCATCATTTCGACATCGTCTATGTAGTCGCTGTTCACCTCTAGCTGAGCGTGAAATTTCAGATGCCGCGAATCACCTGCTTTTACCGAGACGACCACTGGCGGAAGGTCGATAAAGTCCACGTTCGGTAACACCTTCAAAGGCTCAGTCTCATTTAGCCCACTGGCGTTTTCCATCACGTGCTTGCCGCCGAATGGCAACATCCCGGACGTGGTCACAAAGTACCCACCGCCAGCCCCGGCCACAGCAAGAAGCAACCCGATAATCGTTCCTTTTTTCCCGCTTTTTACGGGTGTCTCTGCCTGTTCTGCAGTCGCGTCAGTCATGACGTCCTCATTTGTCGGTTCCAGAATCGTCATAACCCGGCAGGAACTAACCGATTGTTAAGGGCAATCGTCCAAACAGGGGATGCGCCGGGCAGAATGTCGGCGAGTCGGAGGTGAGCGTGCAGCAGATCGGAACTGTCTGGGCAAGTTTGGACAGGCGTAGACAAATTATCGTTGCCGGCGCAGTTGTGCTGGTTTTTCTTGGGGTCCTTGCGATGTCGCGGTTGGTCACAGCGCCATCGATGACCCTTTTATATGCCGGGCTGGAAAGCGGTGCGGCAGGGGACATTGTCCGTTCGCTGGATCAGCGCGGGGTTTCCTATGAAATTCGGGGCGGCTCGATTTATGTGCCCGGATCACAGCGGGACGAGCTTCGCCTGACTCTGGCCAGCGAAGGCCTGCCCGCAAATGGCAATCAAGGCTATGAACTGCTGGATACGCTCAGCGGGTTCGGCACAACGTCGCAGATGTTCGACGCAGCCTATTGGCGTGCCAAAGAAGGTGAACTGGCCCGCACCATCGTTGGCAGCCCTCATATCAGTCAGGCGCGCGTGCATATTGCCAACGGGTCGGCCAACCCGTTTCAGCGAAACGTGGCCCCGACAGCATCGGTTTATCTGGTACCTTCGGGGTCGCAGGTCACGTCGGACCAGGCCAAGGCTATCCGGTTTCTGGTGGCGTCGGCTGTAAGTGGTTTGGCGCCCGAGAAGGTTACGGTAATCGATTCGAACGGGACGGTTATTGGGGCACAGGAAACAACGGCTGCGGCGGATACAGCCGATGATAAAGCGCGGCAATTGCGCGAAAGAGTGATGCGGCTGGTTGAGGCGCGCGTCGGGACCGGAAATGCAGTGGTCGAAGTCAGTGTCGATACAGTGACCAAAACAGAGTCTATCCGCGAACGCCGCTTTGATCCAAATAGCCGCGTCGCCATCAGCACCGACATCGAAGAACGCTCGGACAGCGCCCGTAACCAATCTGCGGATGTGACCGTGGCCTCGAATCTGCCGGACGGCGATGGGGCTGGTGGCGACGAATCAAACTCCACGGCCACGCAAACGCGTGAGCGGGTGAATTATGAGGTCTCTGAGACCGAGCTTGAGGTTCACAACGCTCCCGGTGCTATCAAGCGTCTGACGGTTGCGGTTCTGGTCAATGGCACGCAAACGGTAGATGCCGCTGGGGTTGAGACCTTTGAGCCAATGCCCGAAGCAGAGTTGCAGGCGCTAAGGGAACTTGTCGCATCAGCCGTCGGTTTCGACGCCGAGCGTGGGGATGTCATCACACTCAAATCACTTGATCTGCCTGCGGTCGAACCGCAAGGGACGCTGGCGTCTTCGTCGATCTGGCAGAAAGTCCATTTTGATGCGATGTCTCTGATTCAAATGGCGGTACTTGCGATTGTTGCTGTCGTCCTCGGTTTGTTCGTGATCCGACCGATCCTGACAAACCCTGTGACCGCCCCCGCTTTGTTAACCACTGATTCGATCCCCGAACCCGATGATTTTCTGACCGGTGAGATTGCGCTCGACGAAAGTGGGCCATTCCAATCGCTACCTGTTCACGTGTCCGACGGCGACATCCCTGCACTGGGCGCTCAGATTGGCGAAGACCCGGTCGACCGTTTGCGGGAGATGATCGGCGACAAGCAGGAAGAAACCGTAGAGATCCTACGCAGCTGGCTCGAAGAAAGTGAGGAGCGTGTGTGATGTCGATTGCCCATCTTCTTGAAGACTTCAAACTGCAGCCCGACGACAGCAAGTTGCACCTTCTGGACGAGGATGCGCTGGAAGAACAACGATTAGCCGCCTTCGAGCAAGGCTATAGCGCGGGTTGGGAAGACGCTGTTCAGGCACAGGAGCAAAGCCGGGGGCGGGTTTCAGACGAATTGGCACGTTCGCTAGAGGACATGTCCTTCACCTATCAGGAAGCCACAACCCGAATGTCCCTGTCACTGGAACCGATGTTCCAGAGCTTGGTGGATGTTGTCCTTCCCGAGACACTAAACCGTGGCTTCGCCGCCCGATTGGTCGAACAGCTATGCGAAATGGCGCAGGAACAGATCAATCAACCAATGCAGATTTTTGTACCTGAAGGCCGCGTAGCTGAAGTGGAAGCCTTGTTGCCGCAAGATTTGTCATCATCCACCCGCGTGCGCGAGCACGCAGCGCTGGAACCCGGTCGGGCTCGCTTGCAGGTCGGCACATCACAACGCGAGGTGGATTGCAGCAGCCTGCTCACTTCGATCGCCGCGGCATTCGACGCGTATGTTTTTGAGGCAAAAAAGGCTTTAGCAAATGAGTGACCTCCACAAACCAGAAAAAATCAACCCGTTTGAGGCCGTCCCGATTGAGGTAACGGTCTCGGTCGGGCGCGCGCGCCCGTTGATCCGCGATCTGCTGAACATGGGTGAGAACGCTGTGCTGAAACTAGACAAACGGATTGATGATCCGGTTGAGCTTTACGTCGGTGACCAATTGGTTGCCCGGGGCCTTCTTGAGGAATTGGAAGGCGATCAGGCCGGGCAGCTTGCCGTGCGTTTGACCGAGATCGCGGATTTGCAGAACGGGATCGGTTGATGCGGGTATTGCTCTGGCTGGTCATCGCGCTGGCAACCCTGTCCCCATCCTTGGCTGCGGCGCAGGACTTGTCGCTGTCGCTGGGCGAAGGGGGGTCAATTTCGGCGCGATCGATCCAGCTGATCCTTTTGATCACTATCCTGAGCCTTGCGCCCGGGTTGGCGATCATGATCACCTGTTTTCCGTTTCTGATCACCGTATTGTCTATACTACGGCAGGGTATTGGGTTGCAGCAATCGCCGCCCAACATGCTGATCGTAAGCCTTGCAATGTTCCTGACCTACTTCGTCATGGAACCTGTTTTTTCCGAAGCGTGGACCACCGGCATCGAACCCTTGGTCGAAGAAACCATGGACGTTGAACCGGCCTTGCAACTTGCGATTCAACCGTTTCGTGCATTCATGGCCGCCCGGCTGGACCCGGATACGTTTCATGCCATGGCCGCTCTTCGGCCCGGCGGCGACACCCTTTCCCTGACGCCCGAAGCTCCACTGTCTATACTGATGCCGTCCTTCATGCTGTCCGAGATAGCCCGCGCTTTTCAGATCGGGTTTCTGATTTTCCTGCCGTTTCTGATCATCGACCTCGTCGTCGCTGCCGTGCTGATGTCGATGGGGATGATGATGGTGCCACCTGCGACCGTTTCGCTACCGTTTAAACTGGCTTTCTTCGTCATCGCCGATGGCTGGTCATTGATTGCAGGGGCATTGGTGCGCAGCTATGTGACGTGACGCGTTATTGTCGGGTAATCTGCAACTGTGCGCGCAGGCCATGATCCCCGGCCTCAAAACTCAGGGTGCCGCCATGCTGCTCGGCCACGGTGGCGGCGATTGTAAGACCCAAACCAAAACCGTCTGATGACCCGATATTGGCACCGCGCCGAAACGGGGCCATCAGCGCCTCGATATCCGAGACCGAGAGATCCGTGCCCTTATCCTCAACCGTGATGGTCGCCATACGCGCGTCGGTTTCCAGTTCAACCTCGGCATGGCGGCCGTATTTTAGCGCGTTGTCGATCAAATTGGTCAAAGCCCGCCTCAGGGAGATCGGCCGCCCGACGACCAGCATTCTTCGTGTCTCGGGCAGTGATCCGTGGCCGCGCCGGGACATAAAGACTGAAGGCGCGCCCTCAATCGCGACCGGCGCTATTTTCTTCAGTGTTACCGGCAGATCCATGTCCTGGTAATCCGCGACAAGGGACTCGACCAGCGCGGTTAAGGAAATCTGGCGAGGCTCTTCAACATTGAGCTCAGAGCGGGTGTAGGTCAGAACGCTTTCGATCATTCCGGTCATCTGATCCACGTCGGCCTCAAGCTTTTCGCGCAATTCGTTATCCGGAATCAAGGCGGCGCGCAGACGAACACGCGTTGCCGGCGTTCCCAGATCGTGACTTACGCCGGACAAAACGGTGGCGCGTTTTTCCAGTTGCATGCGTTCAGCATCCAAATGGTCATTCACGGCCGAAACAATCTCACGCAACTCAAGCGGGCCATTCGCATCATAGCTGCTGGGTCCACCCCGACGCTTACGGTCGCGCAGTGCGCCCGAGAATCGGGCAAAACTGTCTGAGACGCTGCCGACCGAAGACATTATGACCGATAATGCGACAATCGCAGCCAGAATCGCGGGCAGGCGCAGGTCAGCAGGTGCCGCCTTGCAGCCCCAGATATCAGTCCCATCCACGCGCTGCCAATCATTGTATCCAAACTGCGCGATCAGGATGGGCTCGCTGCAATAGGTCGCCAACAGACGGGTGAGGTTGCCCATCTTTTCAGGTCCGGTCTGATCAATCCGCGACAGAATATCCGAGACCGGGTAGATAAGCCTGTCAGACATCACAGCCAGCGTCAGCTCGCGCCCGGTCAGGGGGGTGGTGGTGTCGGTCAGAATCGACAGGTTGGTGACAAAGCTGCGGTCCGACATGCCTGGCAGTTGTTCGAACTGTCCCGCATCGGCCAATCGCGCGGCCTCTGGCGGCAAGGGGGTGATCCTGATCCCCGGCGTTGGGCTTTTTTCGGTCCGCAGCTCTTCGTAAACAGAAAAACCTGCAACATAAGCGCGAGTCAGGAAATCATCCCACGCGTTCGCCGAATAGAACCAGAGGCCTGCGGAGAGCAGCCCCGAAACAAAAGCCGCTCCGCTCCAGATCCAGCCCAGACTGCGAAGGCGGGGCGCCCATGTCATTCGTCGTCTTCCACCGCTGACACCTCGGCTGCAAAGATGTAACCGACCCCGCGCTCGGTTCGCAGCATTTGCGGCTCTTTCGGGTTGGCCTCTATCTTCGAGCGCAGCCGGCCGACAAGCATATCAATCGCGCGCCCCTGTGCCTCGGGCTTGTCGGTGCTGCCGGTTACATCCAGCGCGGCGGCAATTTCGATCCGGGTCAACGGAATATGAGGGTTGGCCAGCAAAACCTTGAGCAGCGCGGTCTCACGCTGCGACAGGGATACAAGGTACCCTTCAGGCGAATGCACCTCATCGCGTTTGCCATCATAGGTCCAGTTGTTGAACCGAAAGCTGTGGGTGCGGCGGCGATACGCCAGCGAAGGCGTGCGCCGGGCGCGTTGCATCACGGCACGGACACGGGCAAGCAAAAGCTGTGGGTTGAAAGGTTTCGCAATATAGTCATCCGCGCCAACCGCATACCCCGCCATGCGCTGATGATCGGCCGAAAGGGCCGAGACCAGAATGATTGGCACATCCTGTTCGGCGCGCAGCCGGGCGCAGATTTCGACCCCGTTCTCGTCCCCCAGCATCACGTCCAGCAGGATAAGGTCGATCCGCCCTGCCGTCAGATGAGTGCGAATTTCCGTTTCCGAACTGGCTGGCAAGGCAATGAATCCGTTCTGATGCAGGAACTGCGTCATCATCGACCGCATCTCGGGGTCGTCATCCACCACCAAAAGTCGCGGAATACTCACGCGGTTTTTCCTCCCGAATTCTGCTCCTCAGGTCTCATTCATTGTAACGAACGGAAACAGATTCAATGTCAACGTAACACGCTGTAACAAAAGCGGTGGATTTTTGGGCCAAGGCGCGCTTTAGCGCCGGATTACGCGTTGCCAGACGGCAATCTGACCGCAGTATGGCCCGCATCGCTGCTTTTGCAGTTACAGAGTTCTCGAGGGAGGAGACAGAAAATGAAAAATATCGCATTGGCCACTGCATCGACGCTGGCTGTCATGGCCGGATCGTCGGTTTTTGCTGGGCCACAGGCCGAAGTTCTGCATTGGTGGACCTCGGGCGGTGAAGCCAAATCCGTGGCGGTTTTGCAGGAAGAGTTCGCCTCGAACGGAGGCACCTGGACCGACATGCCGGTTGCTGGCGGCGGCGGGGATGCTGCCATGACCGCCCTTCGGGCGCGCGTTCTGTCCGGCAACGCTCCGACCGCCGTTCAGTTGAAAGGCCCCGCGATCCAGGAATGGTACGAAGAGGGCGTTCTGGCCGATATCTCTTCGGTTGCCGAAGCGGAAGGCTGGGCCGAGGTATTGCCGGCTTCGATCGCGGGCCACATGATGTGTGAAGGTGCCTGGTGCGCTGCACCGGTCAATGTCCACCGTGTCGACTGGATCTGGGCCAACGCAGACGTTCTGGCAGCCAACGGCATTGAAATGCCAACCACATGGGATGAATTCAACGCCGCCGCTGAAAAACTGCAAGCCGCCGGTGTGGTCCCGCTGGCCCATGGCGGTCAGGCGTGGCAGGACGCGACCGTTTTCGAAACCGTGGTTCTTGGTATTGGCGGGCCGGAGTTCTTCCAGAAAGCATTGGTTGATCTGGACCCCGATGCGCTGACCTCGGACACCATGGTGCAGGTCTTTGACCAGATGCGCACCCTGCGCGGTTATGTGGACGAGAACTTCTCGGGCCGTGATTGGAACCTTGCCACCGCCATGGTGATGAATGGCGAAGCGGCATTTCAAATCATGGGTGACTGGGCAAAGGGTGAATTCCTGGCAGCAGGCAAGAAACCCGGTGAAGATTTCCTGTGCGCCTCGACCCCCGGCGACGGCTATCTCTACAACGTCGACAGCTTTGCCATGTTCGACGTGGACGGAGGCGACAAGAAAGCCGGTCAGGACCTCTTGGCCAAGCTGATCGTCGCGCCGAACTTCCAGAAGGTGTTCAACCTGAACAAAGGCTCGATCCCTGCACGGACCGACGTGGCGCTGGATGATTTCGACATCTGCGCCAACCTGTCGGCCGAAGATATGGGCGCGACTTCGGACGCGGGCTCGCTGCTGCCGTCGTATGCTCATGGCATGGCGCTGCGCGGTGCGCAGTCCGGTGCGATTACGGATGTTGTGACCGCACATTTCAACTCGGATATGTCCTCGGCTGACGCGGTTCAGCAATTGGCGGACGCGGTAGCAAACAGCTACTGATCCAATACGCTCTGCCCCCTATACTGAGGGGCAGAGCATCTTTCCCCGGAGGCTGAAATGTCTGAATGGCTGGAAAACCACCTGCCCAAGGTGGTGCTGGCACCGTCGTTCATCGCCGTATTGATCTTTGTCTACGGCTTTATCGGATGGACCGCATGGGTGTCGCTGACCCGATCAAAACTACTGCCGAAATACGAGATCAAGGGCTTCATGCAATATGAACGCCTGTTTGACTCGCCCCGCTGGGATACGGCGATCAACAACCTGTATATCTTTGGCGCGCTGTTCATCGCGATCGCGATGGTGCTGGGTCTGCTGCTGGCCATCTTGCTGGATCAGAAGATTCGCGTCGAAGGGGCGATCCGCACGATCTACCTGTACCCTATGGCGCTGTCGATGATCGTAACAGGGACGGCGTGGAAATGGATTCTGAACCCGGGGCTGGGCATTGAATCTATGGTACAGGGTTGGGGCTTTCCGAATTTCGAATTCGATTGGCTGGTGAACCCGGATTATGCCATCTACACCATCGTGATGGCCGCGATCTGGCAAAGCTCGGGCTTCGTCATGGCGCTGTTCCTGGCGGGTCTGCGGTCGGTGGATGGTGAGATCATCAAGGCCGCGCAGGTCGATGGTATCCCCACGTGGCGCATCTATACGGCGATTATCATCCCCTCGATGGCGCCGATCTTTCTGTCCGCCTTCATCGTGCTGGCACACCTTGCGATCAAGAGCTTTGATCTGGTCGTTGCCCTGACGGGCGGCGGTCCGGGTTACGCGACCGATCTCCCGGCGACTTACATGTACGCGATGGCGTTTTCGCGCGGTGATATCGGTCAGGCGGCTTCGTCCGCGATGATCATGATGCTGGTCGTCTTTGCCATCGTGGTTCCCTATCTTTACTCAGAACTGAGGGCGAAAAATGACTGATCTGTCGATGCCCCAAACCCAAACCCGCAGCCAAAGCGCCACCGGTAAGATTGCCCTGCGTTGGTTGCTCTATGTCCTGCTGGGCCTATTCGCGCTGTATTACCTGATGCCGCTGTTCGTGATGCTGACGACATCGCTGAAAAGCCTTGAGGAGATTCGCACCGGGTCCCTGATCTCACTGCCGCGAGAGGTCAGCTTTGACGCCTGGAAAACCGCGTGGTCCGGTGCCTGTACCGGTATCCAGTGTGAAGGCTTGCGGCCCTATTTCTGGAACTCAGTCCTGATCGCGGTGCCCGCTGTGGCCATCTCGACCCTGCTGGGCGCGCTGAATGGCTATGTCGTGGCTCAGTGGCGGTTCAAGGGCGCGAACATTATCTTCTCGCTGATGCTGTTTGGCTGCTTCATCCCGTTCCAGGTGGTTCTGCTGCCGATGGCGCGCCTGTTGGGCATGATGGGCATCGCAGGCACCATTCCGGGTCTGATCTTTGTCCACGTGATCTATGGGCTGGGCTTCACCACGCTGTTTTTCCGCAACTACTATGTCACCATCCCGGCCGAACTGACCAAGGCCGCCCGTGTCGATGGGGCTGGTTTCCTGCGAATTTTCTGGTCGATCTTCCTACCGCTGTCGCTGCCCATCGTCGTAGTGACAGTGATCTGGCAGTTCACGCAGATCTGGAACGACTTCCTGTTCGGTGTGTCGTTCAGTCAGGCGGGCACACAGCCCGTGACTGTGGCGCTGAACAACATCGTAAACTCCACCACCGGCGTCAAAGAATACAACGTCGACATGGCCGCCGCGATTATTGCGGGGCTGCCGACGCTGCTTGTCTATGTCGTAGCCGGTAAGTATTTCATCCGCGGCCTGACCGCTGGTTCCGTGAAGGGATAAATCATGGCCCCGATCCTAGATATCAACAATCTGTTCAAAAATTACGGCGCAACCGAGATTCTTAAGGACATCAACATTTCGATCGAGCCGGGTGATTTCCTGGTTCTGGTCGGCCCTTCGGGTTGCGGCAAGTCCACCCTGTTGAATTGTATCGCGGGGTTAGAGCCGATTTCTGGCGGCACCTTGTCCATTGGCGGTAAGGACATGACCCATGTCAGCCCAAAGGACCGCGATATTGCGATGGTGTTCCAGTCATACGCTTTGTATCCGACGATGACCGTCGCCAAGAACATTACCTTCGGCATGAAGGTGCGCGGCGTCGATCAGGCCACGCAGGACGCCAAGCTGAAAGAGGTCGCATCGCTGCTGCAGATCGAACCGCTGCTGAATCGTCGTCCCAGTCAGTTGTCGGGCGGTCAGCGGCAACGGGTTGCGATGGGCCGGGCGCTGGTGCGCGATCCAAAGCTGTTCCTGTTTGACGAGCCTCTGTCCAACCTCGACGCTAAACTGCGGGTCGAGATGCGGACCGAGATCAAGAAGCTGCACCAGACGCTGGATGCCTCGATCGTTTACGTCACGCACGACCAGATCGAGGCGATGACCCTGGCCACCAAAATCGTCGTCCTGAAGGGTGGGGTTGTACAACAGATCGGCACCCCGGCCGAGATTTACAACAATCCGGCCAATCTGTTCGTGGCCGATTTCATGGGCTCTCCCGCGATGAACCTGATTCCGGCGCAGGCGACCAAGAACGGGTCTGGTACCGAGATCGCCATCGCGCGTGAAACGGGTGAAACACTGGTGCTGAAAGATACCCGCGACCTATCGTTGCCCAAGGACGTCATCCTTGGTTTGCGCCCCGAAGATATCGCCGAGGCCGGGTTCCGTGCAGGGGCTGGCGTGCAAGAGGCCGCGTGTTTGGTCGATATGGTCGAACCGGCGGGCGCGGACACCTATGTAGTCTCGGAACTGGGCGGCAAGCAAGTCACCGCGCGCCTGCACGCGGAAACCAGTGCACGGGCGGGTGAGATGCTGAACCTCGCCTTTGACATGAGCAAGGTGTCATACTTTGCCAAAGAGACCGGCGAACGCCTGAATTAAACCAAAAGCGCCGCGCGAAGCTAATCGCGCGGCGCAATTGCACGGTGTAAATTGGATCAGCTGATCTGATTGCGCTTCATATCGTTGATCAGGCGATTCAGATCTCCGCCCCTGGCATCCAGCATGGCACCAACTTCGGTGCGTTCGGTCAAAAGCATGTTCACCCCTTCGATGAACATGTTGAAAAACTTGTCCCGCCCCGATTTGTCCGACACCAGAAACGTCACTTCGAACGGCGATGAGCCCTGCAGTTTGACCGAAGTGCGCACCTCGTACCCGGCCTTGATCTTGCGGGCATTGCGAACGGTGACCTGACCCCCAATGAATTCACGGAAACGGCGGCCATACTTATTCGAGATATAGCCCTGAAACGCTTCGGTGAATTGCCGGATCTGCGACGGACTGGCCGAGCGGCCATCGGCCCCCAGCACATAGCGCGCCATGATCGGCACATCGGCATATTGCACGAATATCTTTTCGAAATCGCGGATCATGGCCTTTTCGGATTTACCCGACGCGATCACGCGGTTGATGTCATCCACGACACTCACAACCAGTGCCTTTGCGCTGGCTTCGGTCTGCGCAAATGCAGGAATTGCGGTCATCACCGCACCGGCCATGCAGGTGGCGACAAAGCCGCGTCTGTTCAGATGGTTACTCGGCATAGGGGTCCTCGTAGGGGTCTAGATAGGGGTCCCTGACAGGGTCGGTCCCGGTTTCGGCATAAGGGTCGTCGTAAAGACCCAGATAGGTTTCTTCATCATCCCGCGCCAGTTCAAAGCGGCGATTTTGGATGAAAATCGTCTGTGCCTGCGCATAGCTGTCGGCACTTTCATACAGAATCGAGTCGACCGTATCCGAGAATCTGCCCCGATCGCCCATACGCCGCACAACCTCGGCATATACGCCGATATTGTCGACCGGTCGTACTGGTGAAAAGTTGATCGGGTTCGAGAACAGGTTGAACACAACACCGATCGCATCGCGCTGGGTAGACGGGCCATAGAACGGCAGTTCAACATAAGCGCCCTCGCCGACACCCCAAACATGCAGGGTTTCGCCGAAATCAGTGTCAACGGGCGGCAGGTTCAGTTCGGCGGCAGGATCGGACAGGCCCGCGCCGCCCACCGTGGTATTGACCAAGAAACGCAACAGCGCATTACCGGACTGTTTGATGTTGCCCTGCAACAGATAGTCCAGCGCCTGACCTGGCATCGTCAGGTTCTCAGCAAAATGACTGAAGCTGGTCACCATTGGATCGGGTACGATCGTGACATACCCTTTCGAAGCTGGCCGGAAAAGGAACCTGTCGACACCCAGATTAAACTGGTGAATGCCCCGGTTCGTTTTTTCGTAGGGGTCGAACACTTCGTTGGGGGGCGTACCCTCAGGAGGGCGCGTGGCGCAGGCGCCAAGCACTGTCAGCAGGGACAGGACGATCAGGTGCTTGCAGCGGGGTTTGCTCAACACGGTCTTTGCCACTCCTAACCGTTCGGATATTATTTTCCCGAACGTTAAACCAATATTCCTTTTGGCCACGTTACGCGGCCTGATCCGATATCTTGTAGACGTTTCACGACCAGCATGAAACAGCTAGCGTTTAACCCGCTTGATGGGTGCAGGTAAAGCGACACGCGTTCAAGTGTTCGGGATAAGAACAGTTACGCCTACATGTAGGGCGCGTCTATTCCTGTTTTCGCACTTTTCGATCAGAGCCGTGCCGGATAGCTTCGCCCCGAATCAAAGATTGGGAGAAACCTTCATGAGCATCGCAGCAAAACTGGAAAACCTGGGCGTCACTCTGCCCGACGCACCTGCACCGGCGGCGAATTACGTGCCATTTGTGCGGGTGGGCAACATCGTCTACGTCTCGGGCCAGATTTCCAAGGATGACGATCTGATCACCGGCAAGCTGGGTGAAGACATGGGTGTCGAGGCCGGCGCGGCAGCAGCGAAGGTCTGCGCCATCAACCTTCTGGCACAGGTCAAGGCCGCCTGCGGTGGAGACATCGACAAACTGGTCCGCGTGATCAAACTGACGGGATTCGTGAACTCCACCTCGGACTTCACCGCTCAACCGCAGGTGATCAATGGCGCATCTGACTTCCTTGTCGAAGCATTGGGTGAGGCTGGCCGCCACTCACGCTCGGCTGTCAGTGCAGCCGCGCTGCCGCTGGGCGTGGCCGTCGAAATCGAAGGTATTTTCGAGATCCAGTGACCACGCCCCTACCGCCCGGAGAACAGCCGGGCGGCCATTCGTGCTGCTGTTCAGGTCGGATACGGACTCAAGATTGATCTGCAACTGACAGCAGAAAGTTCGGGGACGGTTTTCAGCGGTTACGAATGGGCAGGCCGGTCCGATAAACGACAGTGCGTTCACCCAAACAAAAGGCACACGCCCGCACCGTTGCCGATAATGTGACCTTCGAAGGGTATTTGCCCTGCGCCCGGGTTGAACCTTCCCCCTGCCAGCACAGATAAAGACAAGACGTGGAGGGCACATGGATCAGGCACAAATCGAAGTTCAGGTTCTTGGGACGCTCTCGCAGATTTCTGCGGCGGACTGGGATGCTTGCGCCTGCCCCGAAGTTGCAGATGGCGGTCGGCCGCTTGATCCGTTCACCACCCATCGGTTCCTGTCTGCGCTGGAAAACAGCGGCTCTGTCGGGCCGGGTACGGGCTGGCAGCCGCAATATCTGGTGACCTACCACGACGGTATGCTGATTGCTGCTGCACCCATGTATGCCAAGTCGCACAGTCAGGGTGAGTATATTTTCGACCACAATTGGGCCCATGCCTACGAAAACGCGGGCGGGCGGTATTATCCCAAATTGCAGATTGCAGTGCCTTTTACCCCCGCTACCGGGCGGCGCTTTCTGGTGCGACCGGGGTATGAGGCGTTGGGAATGTCGGCGCTTGTGCAGGGCGCGGTTCAATTGGCGGCTGACAATCGGGTTTCATCCGTACACGCGACCTTCTGCACCGAGGAAGAGGCACTGGCCGGCAAGCAGATGGGCCTGATGCTGCGCGAGTCGCAGCAGTTTCACTGGCTCAATGACGGCTACAAGGATTTCGACGGGTTCCTGTCCGCCCTATCCTCGCGCAAGCGCAAGAACATCCGCAAAGAACGCGCGCAGGCCTGCGATTTTGGCGGAGATATTCGCACGCTTACGGGGGATGACCTGCGCCCCGAACATTGGGATGCCTTTTGGCGGTTTTACCAGGATACTGGCGCACGAAAATGGGGCTCGCCATACCTGACGCGGCAATTCTTTGATATTGCGCAGGAAACCATGGCGAACGACATGGCGTTGGTGCTGGCTGAACGGGATGGCTATCCCATTGCCGGGGCGCTGAATTTCATCGGACGCGAAACACTCTTTGGCCGCTATTGGGGCTGCGTCGAACATCATGCCTGCCTGCATTTCGAACTGTGTTACTATCGGGCGATAGACTTCGCCATCGCACAGGGCCTGGCCCGCGTTGAGGCAGGCGCACAGGGCGAACACAAGCTGGCACGCGGCTACTTGCCGACGCGCACGCACAGCTTGCATTGGGTCGCCGATCCCGGTTTTGCCGATGCGATCAAGAAATATCTGGACGTCGAGGCCCACGCGGTGGGACAAGAGATTGAGATTCTGACGGAATACGGCCCGTTCAGGAAATCGAACCCGGAGGAACAGCAATGACCGAACTATTGTCACCCGAGACCCGCGGACCGCTTTTGGATCCGCTGTTCAACAATGGCTGGACCATGGTCGAAGGCCGGGATGCGATCACAAAAACCTTTATTTTCGAAGATTTCGTACACGCATTTGGCTGGATGACCCAAGTTGCCATCTTTGCTGAGAAATGGAACCACCATCCAGAATGGAGCAACGTCTACCGCACGGTAGAGGTGACGCTGGCCACGCATGACGTTGGAGGAATATCTGCGCTGGACGCCAAGCTGGCGCGCAAAATGGACAGTCTCTGCTAGCGGTTGCCCGAACCTACGCCACCCGCAAGCGATGCAGCGGTACTCATCTGCGCAAACTCTGCCGGGGTCACACTGCCGCTGCTGACATCGATGTTTCGTGGAATGCTGGTTGTTCGGTTGCCGATCTGCCGGACACTGCGTGCGGCCGGGTTAATATCCAGGCATTTATTGTCGTAGCAGGTCAAACCCGAAGTGTTGATCTGAATGCGCGTTTGCCCGTCCGGTCCGGTCACAACCGGAGCTTGAGGCACATCGCAGGCTGCCAGCAGTGCAAGTGATCCAAAACCGATCCATTTTTTCATCGCACACTCCGGTTGTTAGTCTAGCTGACCATTGCCATCCTGATCCGCGGCCTCAAAATCGGCGCTCATTTGCGCATCATATTCAGCCTTTGAAATAAGATTATTGTTGTCACGGTCAACGTCCTGGAACAGTTTTATATCCAGAAACGGTTCAGCCTCGTCTCGTCCCAGCGTACCGTTCTTATCCTCGTCCATTTCCTGAAAGGCATAGTCCGAAAATGCGTTGAACTCATCGCGCGAGAGGAAACCGTCGTTATTCGCGTCAATGGTCTTGAGTTCGTTTTCATGCAATTCGCCCACGGTTTCAGCCGAAACCGCACCTGCCAACAGAACAGCTGCAGCAATTACTAGTCCACGTGTCATCTCAGCTCTCCTCAGCATGCGAATCTGTTTCCTTGTACGGCACCGGCGGCTGCGCCTGTTGCCGTCAGGATCGATTGTCCGGACCCGCCGCCGAACTGGTTGCCTATTGCTCCGCCGATGAGCGCTCCGCCCAACGATCCGCTGAGGCAGGCGATTTCGTGTTGCCGCGCGGCTTGTTGTTGTGGGGTGGGTGCCGGGCCACAGGCAGCCAAAGCGCCCGCAGTTCCAAGAATTAGGGTGAAGATCTTTAGTTTCATTGATGAACTCCCTGATTGTATGCCGTAACTATTGGCGGATCAGGGCGTTGCATCAAGTTAATTAGCGTGCATGGCCCCGAGGATCGCCCGAGGCCAACGCAATCAGATCGTCTCAAGCAGGCTTTCACCTGCTGAAATTTCGCACGCTCCGGGGTTTTCTTCCACGTTCAGCACGGTGACCTTTCCGTCTTCCACCAGCATGGCATACCGCTTGGACCGGGCATAGAGGCCAGCAGGCGGCGCGTCAAAATCCATCCCGATGGCTTTGGTGAACTCGGCCGAGGCATCGCCCAGCATGGTCAGCCCCGCATCAGCGGCGCCCGTGGCCTCTCCCCAGGCTTTCATCACAAAAGGGTCGTTGACGGCGACGCAGATGATCTCATCCACTCCTTTGGCCGTGAACTGATCCTTTGTTCGCACAAAGCTGGGAACATGGGCCGAATGGCATGTCGGTGTGAATGCACCGGGTACCGCAAAAATCACGACTTTGCGCCCTTTGGTCTTGTCTGAAATCCGCACCTCTTCGGGGCCATCTGCACCCATCTGCGTAAGCGTGGCGTCGGGCAGCGTGTCACCTGTTGAAATCATTGTTAAGCTCCTGTCGTTTAGATTTGCAGAGTCGGGCTTAGCCGCAATATAGGTGGTCGCGTGGATGAAACCACGGGAATTCGACGGGGTGGAAGGTACATGAGCCATATTGTCGTGATAGGTGCGGGGCAGGCAGGGTCTTCGCTTGTGGCCGGACTGCGCAAGAACGGGTTTGAAGGGGACATCACCCTGATTGGGTCCGAACCGCATCTGCCCTATCAGCGCCCACCGTTGTCAAAGGCCTATCTGCTGGGAGAGATGGAGCTGGAACGCCTGTTCCTGCGGCCCGAGAGCTTTTATGCCGAAAACAACATCACCCTGCGTCTGGGACAGAGCGTAACGGCGATTGATCCGCAGGCCAAAACGGTCACCGTGGGGGACGATGTGATCTCGTACGACGAACTGGCACTGACCACCGGATCTGAACCCCGCTATCTGCCCGCCTCGATTGGCGGTGATCTGAAGGGCGTGCATGTGGTGCGCGACCTGTATCATGTGGATGAAATGGAGCCTTATGTCACTGAAGGCGCGCGTGCCCTGATCGTGGGCGGCGGCTATATCGGGCTTGAGGCTGCGGCCGTCTGCGCCAAACGCGGGGTCAAGGTGACTCTGGTCGAGATGGCAGATCGTATCCTGCAAAGGGTAGCCGCGCCCGAGACCAGTGATTATTTTCGTGCTTTGCACACGCAACACGGTGCCGATATCCGCGAGGGCGTGGGGCTAGACCATCTGGTTGGAGAAGACGGCAAGGTGGTCGGCGCAGTTCTGACCGATGGCACCAAACTTGACGTCGACCTTGTTGTTGTTGGCGTGGGGATCACCCCTTCGACCCAACTGGCTGAAATGGCCGGACTAGAGTTGGACAACGGGATCAAGACCGACGCACATGGGCGCACCTCCGATCCCTCGATCTGGGCAGCGGGTGACTGCGCGTCTTTCCCGCATGCCGGAACGCGCATCCGACTGGAAAGCGTGCCAAACGCGATCGATCAAGCCGAGCTTGTGGCCCAGAACATGCTGGGCGCGGGCAAGGACTATGTTGCGACGCCCTGGTTCTGGTCGGATCAGTATGACGTCAAACTCCAGATCGCCGGGCTGAACACAGGCTATGATCGCGTCGTGACCCGTCAGGGCGAGGGGCAGACTGTATCCTTCTGGTACTACAAAGGGGATCAGTTGATTGCTGTTGACGCGATGAACGACCCGCGCGCCTACATGGTCGGCAAACGCCTTATTGACGCAGGAAAGACCGCCGATTCTGCGGTGGTTGCCGACCCCGAAGCGGACTTGAAACCGCTGCTTAGAGCGTGAGAATCATTGCCGGAGAGTTCCGGGGCCGGGCTTTGACCTCGGTCGGCAAAGGGGATGCAGGTGCACATCTGCGCCCCACAACCGACAGGGTTCGGGAAAGCCTGTTCAACGTTTTGACCAATCAGATTGATTTTGATGGCTTGCGCGTACTGGACCTTTTTGCGGGCACTGGCGCGCTGGGGCTTGAGGCTTTGTCGCGTGGCGCGGCGCACGTGACCTTCGTGGATGACGGGCGCGTGGCGCAGGGTCTGATCCGCAAGAATATCGACCTGACCCACAGCGCCGACCGCACCGACCTGATCCGCCGCGACGTCACGCGGTTGGGTGAGAATCCGGGCAAGGCCTATGACCTGATCTTCCTAGACCCCCCCTATGGCAAAGCGCTGGGGCAGAAAGCCATTGCGGCCCTATCGGATGGCTGGATGGCTGACGGTGCCCTGATTGTTTGGGAAGAAAACGCACCGATGCGGGCGCCTGACGGGTTCACTATGCAAGATGCCCGGAAATACGGCGATACCTATATCACCCTCATGTGGCACGGTGATCCAGACAAATAACCAAGTAAACCAAACGGACCTCTGACCCGCCTCGCGTCAGCTATTCTGTCTTTTGAGAAACTGGCCAGCGTGTGTTAGTGTACTCGCCATGGACCGAGCCCTAACCCCTTCGATCTGGTCTGTCCCCAAGGACGCTGACGCGGCCACGGGGCCTGAACGCAAACCCATGCGAGCCCCGGTCTTCATCCAGGACGCGATGACGCCATTGGGCGACGAAACCCTGCTGTTGAAATTGTTGCGCGACCAGTCCGCTGATCAGGACGAATAGGTTGGGTGGAACTTGTTGCCCGGCGATAGGGTAAAGATGTCAACACCATCCGCCGTCACACCCACCGAGTGTTCAAACTGCGCGGACAGCGATTTATCGCGGGTCACGGCTGTCCAGTCATCGGCCAGCGTCTTGGTTTCGGGACGGCCCAGGTTGACCATCGGCTCAATGGTAAAAAACATACCTTCTTCCAGCATCGCGCCGGTGCCTGGACGCCCATAATGCAGCACGTTCGGCGGCGCGTGGAACACCCGGCCCAGCCCGTGGCCGCAGAAATCGCGAACAACGCTCATCCGGTGCGCCTCGACATAGGCCTGAATGGCGTGGCCGATATCACCAAAGGTATTACCGGGTTTGACCATCTCGATACCCTTGAACAGCGCGTCATGGGTCACCTGGATCAGACGCTCGGCCTTGCGCGGCAGCTTGCCCGCCACATACATGCGCGATGTATCGCCGAACCAGCCATCCACGATCACCGTGACATCGATATTCAGGATGTCACCGTCCTTTAGCCGTTTGTCGCCGGGAATCCCGTGGCAGACCACGTGGTTCACACTGATGCAACTGGCGTGCTGATAGCCTTTGTAGCCAATCGTTGCCGAAGTTGCGCCTGCATCCTCGACCATCTGGGTGATGATCCGGTCAATCTCACCCGTGGTTTGGCCAGGAAAAACATGCTCCGCGATGTTGTCGAGTATCCGCGCGGCCAAGGCCCCTGCCGTATGCATACCGGCAAAGTCACCCTGTTCATAGATACGGATACCGTCCTTTGTCAGACGGCCACGATGTTCTTTCATGGATGCAAGGCTCCGAATGTTTCGCGCAACCCGTCTTTTACGCTGCTTGTGCAGAAAGTTCCAGAGGGCTTGAGGTCGCGTGCGGTAGGTTGATTAGATGGTCCTTTGGGCCGGTTCTGCAAGTGCCACCGCGTCAATTGGATAAGTGAAGCGCGTTGTATCGAGGCTGGCAGACAGATTCGGGCAGAAATTTCCCTCGATTTTCAGCCCGTTTCGGCGCCTATTCTGCATAGTGACGCCGAATTTCGCCGATATTGCCAGGGAGCAGAACAATGCCGCACAAGCGAGAATTGATTTCAAACGGAAACCCGATGGAAACCATTGTCGGGTTCAGCCGTGCAGTCAGAGTGGGAAATTTCATTGCGGTAGGCGGCACCGCCTCGGTCGATCAGGAGGGCAAGACCGTAGGGGTCGGTGACGTGTTCGTGCAGACCAAGCAGTGTTTTGAAATTATCAAAGCAGCCTTGGAACAGGCAGGGTCCGGTTTGCACGACATCGTGCGTACCCGCGTGATCCTGACGGATATCGACAATTGGAAGCAGGCGATTGAGGCCCGGAAACTTTACTGCCTGGATGCGCGGCCGGTCGACACAATCATGGCCATCGACCGTTTCGTGAACCCCGAATGGCTGGTCGAGATCGAAGTGGACGCCGTTGTCGCCGATTGACGCCAAGCTGTGCTTACTTGACCCAGTTTCCTGTTTCGGGCCGCACCCATACCCCTTCAGTCGAAATTCGCGTTCCATGGATCAAACTTTCCACGCCCTGCGCTTTTGCAGCGTCGAACGCCTTGGCGTAGGCGGGGTCGATATCCGCCGCCAGCGCAAACCGGTCACAGTCAGTACGCTGCACCAGATACAGCATGATCGCCCGGTGCCCTTGCGCCACTATCCCGGACAGCTCGGCCAAATGCTTGGCGCCACGCGCGGTCACGCTGTCTGGAAATTCGGCCAGACCCGGCTGTCGTGACAAAGTTACGCTTTTTACCTCGACATAGGCATCCGGCAGCCCCGGTTCGCTCAGTAAAAAGTCGATGCGGCTTTTCTCACCATATTTTACCTCGGCCCGAATGGTGCCATAGGCGGCCAGTTGGGGTATCTCACCCGCCTCTAACGCAGCCCGTAGCGCCTTGTTGGGAACGGATGTATCCACACCAGTGAAATGCCCGTTTTCATGGTCGACCAATCGCCAGCCGTATTTCAGCTTTTTCTTCGGATCGTCATTCGGCTCAAGCCAGATTTTTTCACCCGGTTCAGCCAGCCCCATCATCGAGCCGGGATTGGCGCAATGGGCCGTGACCTCGCGCCCGTTCTCAAGCATGCAATCCGCCAGAAAGCGTTTGTAGCGGCGGATCAGGCGGGCGGGGACGAGGGGGGTTTCAAATCGCATGCCTCACGGCCTATACCTGCCCCAAAGGTCGATCAAGAGGGAGGCGCGTACCATGGCCAATCCAACCGCTGCAATGCTTGTGATCGGAGATGAGATCCTGTCGGGCCGGACCCGTGATTCGAATATGCACTTCTTGGCCGGAGAGCTGACCAAACACGGTATCGACCTAAAAGAAGTGCGTGTCGTCAGCGACGACGCGCCCGCCATTGAAACTGCAGTCAAGGCGCTGTCGCAGGCATATGACACTGTATTTACCAGCGGCGGGATCGGTCCGACCCATGACGACATCACCGCAGATTGCATTGCGCGCGCATTCAGCAGGCCCATCGACGTGCGCGAGGATGCGCGAGCGTTGCTGCAGGCGCATTACGATAAATCCGGTCTGGAGCTGAACCACGCGCGGTTGCGGATGGCACGTATTCCGGACGGGGCTACGCTGATCGACAATCCGGTTTCGACAGCACCCGGTTTTACCATTGAAAACGTGCATGTGATGGCCGGGGTGCCATCGGTTTTTCAGGCTATGGTCGCCAGCGTGCTACCCGGCCTGACCGGGGGCAATCCGCTGTTGTCACAGACCTTGCGCGTCAACAAGGGCGAAGGCGATATCGCCGCAACCCTCGCCGCATTGGCCGAGACGTTTCAGGATCTTTCAATCGGCTGCTATCCATTCCAGGTCAATGGTGTCTTTGGTGCAAACGTGGTCGTACGGGGGACGAACGGCGCGCAAATTGATGCGGCCATAACCCGTTTGGCGAAAGAATTGAATCTGTGAACACCAACTGGGCCGCCATCGTCGACGGCACTTGGCCTGCTGCGCGGTACGAAAGGCTAGGGCCGTTTCAATTGCGACAGGGACAGGGCGGCGGCTCACGCGTGAGTGCCGCAAGTGCGCTGGGTCCGGCGACCGAGGCTGATATTGACGCCACCGAAGCCGCGATGCAGGCGATGGGGCAAAAGCGCCTGTTTTGCCTACGTCCAGAGGATGAAGCGTTGGACGCGCAGCTTGCCGCGCGGGGGTATAATGTTCTGGACCCGGTCAATATCTACGCCTGCCCTGTTGATCATCTGACCGACATCCCCATCCCCCGTGTGACGGTCTTCACCATTTGGGAGCCTCTGGCCATTATGCGCGAAATCTGGGCGCAGGGCGGGATCGGGCCGGAACGGATCGCCGTAATGGACCGCGCGAAGGGTCCGAAAACCGGTTTTCTTTTGCGTCGCAGCGATCATCCCGCCGGCACCAGCTTTGCTGCGCTGCAGGACGGCATTGTCATGGTTCACGCACTTGAGGTTTTGCCAGAACACCGCCGGCAGGGGCTGGGTGCGTGGGCAATGCGCGCTGCTGCATTTTGGGCGCAGGCGAACGGCGCCAAAACGCTCAGCGTGATCTGCACCAAGGCAAATGACGGTGCTAACAGGCTATATCACGCACTTGGGATGGAGATTGTCGACGAATACCACTACCGTCAGTCTGCCTAAGGAGAGAGCCCGACGTGACCGACCAGACTATGCCCACTGCGCTGAACCTGCCAATGGTGGACCCACTGCCCCCCGAAACGCAAAAGTATTTTGATATCTGCGTTGAAAAGCTTGGCTTTGTGCCCAACGTGCTGCGCGCCTATGCCTTTGACATCGACAAGCTGAACGCGTTTACCGCGATGTACAATGACCTGATGCTTGGCGACAGCGGCCTAAGCAAATTAGAGCGCGAAATGATCGCGGTGGTCGTGTCAGCAATCAACAAATGCTTCTACTGCCTAGTGGCCCATGGCGCGGCAGTGCGGCAGCTTTCTGGAGATCCGCAATTGGGCGAGAGGCTGATTATGAATTACCGCGTTGCCAATCTGAACCCCCGCCAGCGCGCGATGTTGGATTTCGCCGCCAAGATGACCACAGCCAGCACTGAGATCGAAGAGCCTGATCGCCAGCGTCTGCGCGACGTAGGTTTCACCGACCGGGATATCTGGGATATTGCCAATGTCGCCGGGTTTTTCAACATGTCTAACCGGGTTGCAAGCGCGACTGCTATGGCTCCGAACGACGACTATCACGCGCAGGCTCGATGATCCGAATTGCCCAAGTGATCCTTTTGGTGCTGGCAGGACCCCTTGCCGCACAGGATCTGACGTTGCCCACCGGCGCGCGCCAGCTAAGCGAACGTGTCAGTCCGCTCGACAGTTACGACATGCCGACCGGCCCATTCGACGGTGGCACCCTGCCGGTGCGCCAAGTCGAAGGTCGTGTCGAAAGGTTCACATGGCGCGTGCAGTCTGGTTCCAGCACAACACTGCAACTTCTGGCGCCGCTGCGCGAACAAATCACCGCGCAAGGTTATGACATTATGTTCGAATGTGCCGCCAAGGCCTGCGGCGGGTTCGACTTCCGCTTCGCGACAGAGGTGGTGCCAACCCCCGACATGTACGTGGCGATACAGGATTATCGCTTTCTGGCCGCCACACGCGGAGAAGACGTGTTGAGCCTGCTGGTCAGCCGCAACCCGCCCAGCGGTTACATCCAGATGATCCGGGTGACCCCGGTAGACGCCCCTGCCCCTCCCCCATTGGTGATCGAAGAAACAGTCGAGAACTCGGGCGGACTGCTTTCTGCCCTGGCGCAGAACGGGCACGTTATTCTGGACGATCTGAATTTCCGTACCGGTGAAATCACCCTGGGCGACGGCCCGTTTGCCTCACTGGCGCAGATAGCGGGCTATCTGGCCGACAACCCGGGCACGCGACTGGCACTTGTAGGGCATACGGACGACACCGGTGCGCTGGATGCCAATATTTCTGTCAGCACGGGACGGGCACAAGCGGTGCGCGCCCGCTTGATTGAAGCATATGGCGTGTCAGGCGACCGGATCGAAGCGCGCGGAATCGGATACCTAGCCCCCCTAACCTCGAACGCCACACCCGAAGGTCGCGACCTTAATCGCCGGGTTGAGGCCGTGCTGCTGGTCAACTGACTCGGCTTTCCTGCGTCGAAGGGTTCTGACAATTCAAAAAAAATGACCCGCATCAAAGCGCGGGCCGTCGAAGTTTACCGAGGAGATATGTGCTATTCTATAAACTATCTTCACCAAAAAAGACGATTTGTCGACGAAACAAAGACAATATGAGATTTTCTTTGACGTATTGCCAGCACCTTAAGCGAACGAAGTGAGTCATTTCACAGAACGCAGCAAGAATTCCCGCCAGCGTACTGTTGTTTCTGTTAACTCGCCCAGTCCATCAGGCCTTTGTCTGCGAAGGACTCGACGAGGAAATCAATAAAAGCGCGCACCTTGGGTTGCGTGAAACGGCCGGGTGGATAGACGGCATAGATGCCCTGCACTTCGTCAGGCAAGGACGGCATCGCATCCAAAACCGCACCGGTTTTCAGCGCGTCCGCGTATAGATAGCTTGGCAGATAGGCGATCCCCAGACCCGAGATGGCCGCATTAAGCAGCGACTGACCGTCATTGACGCTCAGCCAGCCGGCCGTGCGCACCTGTCGCTTTTCGCCGGATGGTGCGGTCAGCCGCCAGACATTGCCGGATGACTGGCTGGAATAGTGCAGCAGTTTGTGTTCGTTCAGATCGTCGATCTTCTGCGGGCGGCCAAACTTTTCGATGTAACTGGGCGCGGCGACCATCCGTTTCACGGTTTCAGTCAGTTTGCGGGCGCGCAGGGTGCTGTCTTCCAGCTCACCAATACGTACGGCCACGTCAAATCCTTCCGAGATCAGTTCCACATAGCGGTTGTTCAGAACCATGTTCACCGTAATGTCCGGGTAGGCGGCCAGAAAATCCGACAAAACCGGTGACAGGTGATTCACCCCGAAATCCGTCGCCACACTGATCCGCAACAGGCCAGACGGTGCCGACTGCATTGATGTAACCAGCGCATCCGCCTCGCCCGCGTCATTCAACACACGGCGCGCGCGGTCATAATAGGCCAATCCGATCTCGGTCGGGGAAACGCGACGCGTGGTGCGGTTCAGCAACCGCGCGCCCAACCGGGCCTCAAGGCTGGATACATGCTTTGACACAGCCGATTTAGAGATGCCCATTTTCTTGGCCGCATCTGTGAAGCCTCCCTGGTCCACCACGTTGGCAAAGGCTTCCATTTCGGTCAGTCGGTCCATTCTCATTCCCCAGGTCTTTCGTTCTTTGTCTCACTATTGGCGTCAATCTGGGCGGAAACTGGGCAGACATGGGATAATATCAGGGTTTTAAAACGGATCGTTTGCAGATGGGAAACGCGGAAACAATGGTTTCCAAATACACTACACCCATAAAAGAGACCGATTTTGGGACCGGTGATCCTGATATGCTAGGATGAGAATGGCAAATTTGTGACCATGGAGGAGATCATGAAACCGCTTTTTGCAATTGCGGCCCTGTGCCTGTCCGCAACCGTTGCGTTGGCCGGAGGAGAAACACCATCAAACCCCGACGCGGAAGTCTATTTCGTGACCCCTGCCAACGGGGAAACGGTTCAATCTCCGGTCACGGTGGTCTTTGGTCTTAGGGGTATGGGCGTTGCCCCAGCCGGGGCCGAGAAAGAGAACACCGGCCACCACCACCTTTTGATAGATCGCCCGCCAATTGGCGAAGGTGAAGACGGTGCCGATGAGCTGGCTTATGGCCTGCCCGCCGATGACAACCACCTGCATTTCGGCGGCGGCCAGACAGAGGTAACGCTGGACCTTCCACCCGGTGAGCATACGCTGCAACTGGTTCTGGGTGATGCCAGCCATGTACCGCATGCAACTCCGATCGTTTCGGAAGTGATCACGATAACAGTGGAATGAACCCACGGGTTCACATTCGGGAACATGTTATCAAAAAGCAACCAATGCAGTCCGGCGCAGGGTTGCAATTGCAATACGTTCGTCGTGGTTGTAACTGTGCCCATCAAATAAACATATTCCTAGGTTTGTTATGCAAGTGGTTTACGGCGTGGATGGGAATCTTCTGTTTCCAGCCCTTGTATCTGCATATTCGGCGATTCAGAATGCCAGCAAGGCGATTGATGTCACCATTTTCGGGCAAGACTTCACATCTGATGATATTGCTCTGGTCGAAAAGGTAAACAGCACTCTGGCGCGCGGCACGGTGTCTTACCGCGCCTATGACCTTGCCAAGCTCAATAGGTTCCCGGATTTCAAAACAAAGTTTCCGGCAATCACCTTGCTGCCCCTCTTCCTGCCTGAACTCTGTGACCAGCGTTGTGTTTTCATCGATGCTGATACGCTTGTCCTTTCGGACGTGTGCGAGCTTTTGGAACAGGACCTTGATGGCCATGCACTCGGGGCCTGCGTCGACATGGGATTGGTAACGATGGGTGAAGGCCGGTTCCTGCGCCCGAACCTGCAACAGATGCTCAGACCAGCGCGAGAATACGAGAAATCCCTGACCAGGGTGATCAAAAGCATCAGGCTTGGCTTCATTCCCGGCGAAAACTACTTCAACGCAGGCATCATGGTGATGGACTGCCCGGCAATCCGGAACAGCGCTGATCTAAGTGACTTAGACGACTTCGACAGGCTGATCCCCCATATCCACGATCTGCCCGAACAGGATAGGCTGAACGAGATTTTTTTTGGCAAATGGAGCCGACTGCCCATGCAGTGGAACACGCGGCCCCAAATCTGGTTTGACACCGTCAGTCCGAAATACCGAAAAATGACAGATCTCTTTCGGGCGCAACTGGCCGAGGCGCGGGACAATCCGAAAATGTGGCACTATGTCGGCGGCAAGAAACCATGGAAGGCGACGGCCCTCACGCGTCTCTTGTGTCGCCGGGCCTATCGCGACTACCGGGACTATGTCGCGCGTTTTGAAAACGATACCGGCCTGACATTTTCGATGTAAGTTTGCACGCCTTGCGGTAAAGCCCCCAGCGGGCCGGACATCAGGCCAGTCCAGGTAATCTCAGAACGCCGCCGCCAATCGTGTACCCTGATTAATCGCCCGCTTGGCATCCAGTTCCGCGGCAACATCCGCCCCGCCAATAACATGCGGCGTGATACCGCGTTCGATCAGCGCATCTGCAAGGCTGCGGTCAGAAACCTGCCCGGCGCATAAAACAATCGTATCCGCTGCAATGACAGTCGGATCGGCGCGGTCTTCGCCAAAGCTGACATGCAGGCCGTCCTCGTCGATCTTTTCATAGTTCACGCCACCCACGAAATTTACCTGCTTCATTTTCAGCGTCGCGCGATGAATCCAGCCCGTGGTTTTCCCAAGCCCCTTGCCATGCGCCTGTTTCTTGCGTTGCAAGAGCGTAACCTGACGCTTGGGCGCCTCGGGCTGTGGACCTTCGGGGGCGAGGCCCGAACGGTGATTGGCGGGGTCGGTGACGCCCCATTCCTTCATCCAAAGGGGGAGGTCTGTGGTCGCACTGTGGCCGTCTTCGATCAGGAATTCAGAGACGTCAAAGCCGATACCCCCTGCACCGATAACAGCAACGGATGCGCCGACCACGGCCTTGCCGCGCAGCACTTCGATGTAGCTCAATACGTTGTCGCGGTCCTGCCCGGGTATCTGCGGATCGCGCGGGGTGACACCCGTGGCGATCACCACCTCGTCAAAGCCGGTCAGATCATCGGCGCTGACTTCGCGGTTCAGTTCCAGTTTGACACCCAGATCGGCCATCATGGTGCGGTACCAGTCAACCAACCCCCAGAATTCCTCTTTTCCCGGAACCTGTTTCGCCATGTTCAACTGGCCCCCGATCTCGCTGGCACGGTCGAACAAGGTGACGCTGTGGCCACGCTGGGCGGCGGTCATCGCGGTGGACAACCCAGCCGGACCTGCGCCGACGATGGCCACGGACTTTGGCTTGTCGGTCTTCTCGATCACCAGCTCGGTCTCGTGACAGGCGCGTGGGTTCACCAGACATGATGTTAGCTTGCCGCTGAACGTGTGATCCAGACACGCTTGGTTACAGGCAATGCAGGGCGCGATCTTGGCGGACTCTCCTGCCATTGCCTTGTTGACGAAATCCGCATCCGCCAACATCGGGCGGGCCAGCGAGACCATGTCGGCACAACCTGTCGACAGCACCTCTTCGGCCACCTCGGGGGTGTTAATGCGGTTCGAGGTGATCACCGGAATAGACACCTTACCCATCAGCTTTTTCGTGACCCACGCAAAGGCCGCGCGGGGAACGCTGGTGGCAATGGTCGGGATTCGCGCCTCGTGCCAGCCGATGCCAGTGTTGATGATCGTGGCGCCGGCCTTTTCGATCTCTTGCGCCAGTTGCACCACCTCGTCATGGGTCGAGCCGTTGGGAACAAGGTCGATCATGGAGAGGCGGTAGATGATGATGAACTCTCGGCCCACTGCTTCACGCGTGCGGCGCACGACCTCGATGGGCAGGCGCATCCGGTTCTCGTAAGACCCGCCCCAGCGATCGGTACGCTTGTTGGTATGGGTCACGAGGAACTGGTTTAGGAAATACCCCTCGGACCCCATGATTTCGACCCCATCATAACCCGCCTTCTGAGCCAGAACGGCAGCGTTGACGATATCGCTGATCTGTTTCTCAATGCCCTCCTCATCAAGCTCGCTTGGAGGGAATGGCGAAATGGGCGATTTTACCGGGCTGGGCGCTACGCATTTCGGGCCATAGGCATAGCGGCCCGCATGCAGGATCTGCATCGCGATCTTGCCGCCCGCCTGATGCACCCGGTCCGTCACGATAGAGTGGTTCGCCACGTCCTTTTCGGTCGTCATCATCGATGCACCCGGCAGAACCGATCCTTCCAGGTTTGGACCAATCCCACCCGTCACCATCAGTGCCACGCCGCCGCGCGCCCGGTCGGCATAGAACTCGGCCACCCGGTTCCAGTCGCCGGTTTCCTCAAGCCCCGTGTGCATCGAGCCCATCAACACACGGTTCTTCAAGGTGGTAAAGCCCAGATCAAGCGGGGCCAGCATGTTTGGGTACGCGGTCATGGCAAAACTCTCCCTCCTGACGTCATGCCCCAAATTGCCGTGCGCGTCACCTTTGTCACGCGAAACCTCACGTCACCCCCTTTGCTGCAGCGGTCACGCTTGGTACAGCTTGGCCGGACAACCATGAGGCCGCGCATGACCCCCGAACAGATCGCCAAACTGCCCTATCGCCCCTGTGTCGGGCTAATGCTGATGAATACTGGGGGTAAAATCTTTGTCGGCCAGCGCAACGACCGGTTTGAGGATGCGTGGCAGATGCCTCAAGGCGGCGTGGACAAAGGTGAAAACGCCCGCGACGCGGCCCTGCGAGAGTTATGGGAAGAAACCGGCGTCACTGCCGATCTGGTTCAGATCATCGCTGAAACCGATGGCTGGCTGCCCTATGACCTGCCGCATGACATCGTACCCAAGATCTGGAAGGGCCGCTATCGCGGGCAGGAACAGAAATGGTTCCTGATGCGTTTTCTGGGGGCTGATGACCAAATCAACATCAAGACTGAACACCCCGAGTTCACCCGCTGGAAGTGGCAGGACCCCGCGCGCCTGATCGATGAGATCGTGCCGTTCAAACGAGATGTGTATGAGCGGGTGATGGAGGCGTTTGAGGGGTATTTGGGGTGAGTTCTTTTTGTCTGTTATGAGCCCACAGCGGACGTCTTGTCACGAGCTGATCTGCTCAAAAAAATGCCTGTGAAACGGAAGTAGTGTCAGCGCACCTTTCGCACTTAAGTCGAAAGCCAGATACAGTTTCTACTTAGAGTTGCGAAAGGTTATTTTCGCGAAACATATCAGAAATGAACACGGCATTCCCGAACCGCCTCTGACCGTTTCTGAAGGAGCGTTCTGGGAAAATATCGTACATTGAATAGTTCCGCCGATCCAGTTCATTACACAAGTCTAGCAGCAGCGGGCAGTTTTTATAATGCGGTGTGGCAAACCATTCGAACATGATCATGTCGATCCGCTGCTCGGACAACATGGCTGCCGCTCCCTTGAAAATATTTAATTCAGATCCCTGAGCGTCAGTCTTCATACAAACGACATGGTCAATACCTTTCTCCTCGCAAAAATTGTCAATCGTATTCAGATCAACCTCGATCGTGGTGTCCACAACAGCCTCTGGATGGTTTTTCAGCGCTGCGCCATTCATTGGTAAGAGCGAAGAAGTCCCGACCTTTTTCCCGACATAAAATTCGGATCGACCGCTTTTGTCGCTCAGAGCTTGTTCAACTACGGTTACGTTTCTGTGAGATTGAAAGCGGTCGGCGATAAAAACGGCCTGCTGCGGCAATGGCTCGAAGAGAAAGCACTGACTGTTGGGAAAAATACGGATCAGATGCCTTGCGATTGTTCCGCGGTTCACACCAATATCAAACACCGCTCCCGGCCTGTCTACAGCTCCCGACAACCGCGCCAGAGCGCCAACCGGACCACCTGCTTTAATCAGCTTTTTTGCACGGACTGTGAGTTCAGAATTCATTCGATTCGGGACACTTTAGCGTAAAAGTTGCGCCACATTGGCTCTACAAAGCATTCAAAATGGCTCGCTACGGCACGCATTTTGTTCGCCCTGCAGACTGATCCATATCATTCATGATTAGTCAACTCCCGCGACTTCTCTGTGAATTGCAAGTTAACTAAGCATGCGAAGCTTTCGGTTGTCACACGGCAACGACGGGCTCTAAACTGGCACCCATGGCGCAGCTCGAACGACCGCTTTTAGGTAAAAAATGCACTGCCGTGATGATGTTATGTCGGATAGTGACCATGGAGCCCAACCGTGCCGTGGTTTCATCGGTCCCCTTTAACCTTCTAAACGGAACTCCTCAAACCAACCCTTCTTCCCGCAGCAATTCCAGCACGTTGGTATCCGGCCGCGGGCCGATATGCGAAATCACCTCGCGGGCACAGACATTGCCGATTTTTGCACAGGTCTCGTAGTCGCGGCCTGTCGCCATGCCGTACAGAAACCCAGCGGCGAACTGGTCGCCCGCGCCGGTTGCGTCGACGGGCACAATCTTTTCAACCGGCACATTAATGCGGGCGCCGTCGTGCAGAATGCTCACCCCATCGCCAGACCGGGTGCAGACGACCAGAGGGCAAATCTCAGCCGTCTTAGCCAGCGCTTCCTCAAGATCACTGGTTTCAAACAGCGACTTGATCTCGTCCTCGTTGCCGATGACGAAATCCAGCTCGTGTTCGATCAGCAGCAGGAAATCGGCGCGGTGGCGTTCCACGCAGAACGGGTCGGAAATGGCGATGCCGGTTTTGCCGCCGCCCTTGTGGCAGTCGCGCGCGGCCTCAAGAAACGCAGCCTTGCCCTTTTCCTTGTCGAACAGATAGCCTTCGAGGAACATGATCTGGCTATTGCCTGCTACCTCATTCGGGACGTCCTTTGACGACAGTTCCGAGGAAATGCCCAGATAGGTGTTCATCGACCGCTCCCCATCGGGTGAGACAAAGATCATCGAGCGTGAGGTCGGCAATTCACCCCCCGGCACGGGCGGGTTGACGAAATCCACCCCGTCCTCGTTCATCGCATCCGCATAAAACCGGCCCAGCGCGTCATCATGAACCCGGCCAATGAACGCGGCGTCCAAGCCCAGCGCACCGGCCCCGGCGATCGTGTTGGCGACCGACCCGCCCGGCGTCTGCACCCGCCCCTCCATCGCGGCATACAGCACCTCGCCCCGGTCACGTTCGATCAGTTGCATGATGCCCTTCTCGATCCCCATCAGTTCAAGGAAGTTGTCATCGGCCTGGGAAATCACGTCCACAACAGCGTTTCCGATGCCAACAAGCTGGTAGGTTTTCATAGGTTCTTGTCCTCAAATTCGCAGAGATCGCGGATGATGCAGGTTGCGCACATCGGTTTGCGTGCCTTGCAGTGATAGCGGCCATGCAGGATCAGCCAGTGATGCGCATGCAACTGAAAATCGGTTGGGATGTTATCTTCGATCGCGCGCTCAACCGCATCAACGGTTTTACCCGGACAGATACCGGTGCGGTTGCCGACACGAAAGATGTGCGTGTCTACGGCCTGCGCAGGGTACCGCCACCACATGTTCAAAACCACATTGGCCGTCTTGCGCCCCACGCCCGGCAAGGATTGCAGCGCCGCGCGGGAATTTGGAACCTCGCCGCCGTATTGATCGACGAGGATACGGCTCAGCTTGATGACGTTCTTCGCCTTCTGGCGGAACAGGCCAATGGTCTTGATATGCTCGATCAACCCCTCTTCGCCCAGATCCAGCATCTTTTGCGGCGTGTCTGCGATCTGAAACAGGGCGCGTGAGGCCTTGTTGACACCTGCATCTGTCGCCTGCGCCGACAGCGCCACGGCGACGACAAGCGTATAGACGTTCACATGCTCCAGCTCACCCTTGGGTTCGGGGTCAGCGTCATGGAAGCGCGTGAAGATCTCGCGGATTTTGTGATAATCGAGTTGCTTTGCCATCCGACCCTTAATGCAATGCCTGAACCGGCGGGTAAAGTGCGTCAGGCACGAGTTGCGGCAAAGAAATGCGCTTCTTGCGGAACGATGAACACCCCGTCCTTGTCGAAAGGGGCAAGGTGATCGGCGATATCCTTTAGAACCCGGTCGATGCCCGCATCCCCTTTGGCACGCATGTCCTGTTCCACCGGTAGGGCCAGAACCTGCGCGCGCAGGTCTTCAAATCGGCGGTGGAGGGTGATGATGTCATGCTTGGCAACCCGAAACCCGGCACCTTCCAAAAGCGCGGTTATCAGATCACCATCGCGAAACGAAAACGGCGCACGCGCCTTTTGCGCGGCGCTGGGGCTGACATGTCGTTCCAGTGCTTCAGCCAACCCATTGTTGAACTCTGAGATCGCGCTCCAGCAGGTCAGGCACAGTTTTCCACCCGGTTTCAGCACGCGGTGTATCTCGGCCAGTGCCGCAGGTTTGTCGGGAAAGAACTGCAGCCCTTGCTGAATACAGGCCACATCAAAACTGTGATCGTCGAAAGGCAAGTCAGTAACATCCGCAGCCATCCAGTCCACGGAATGGCTGGACGCAGGTGTCAAAGCCGAGGCCACATCGATCATCGTCTGGTTCAAGTCAGCACCGACAACGCGCCCGCGGCCCGGTAACGTTGCGATGATCTCTCGCGTAAGCGCACCGGTGCCACAGGCGACATCCAGCACGTGATCGTTTTCGCAGAGTCCCAGCTTTTTAACCGTGGCCTGCGCCAGCGGCGCAAACATGGCAGGCACGGAATGATCCTGGTACTTTCGGGCAGCGGCACCGGACAGGTGGAAGGCGTCGGCTTGGGGCATATCAGTCGCTCCTGAGTTTCCTCAGAGTAATCAGCCGGGCTGATTCCAACAATGGGCACAAAAATCGCAAGTTTCGGGTCGCTTCGGTCAGGTCCGACCGTCTAGTATCAGGGCAAGCCAAAAAAAGGTGACAGCCATGAACATCCAGAACTCCGAATCCGGTTATCACTACAACGTCATGCGGCGCGCCATCGACCTGATCGACCAGGGCGGCGAGGGGCTGAGCCTTGAAGAACTGGCGCGTGAGATGAACATGAGCCCGGCCCATTTCCAGCGCCTGTTCTCGCGCTGGACCGGGGTATCGCCGAAACGCTTCCAACAATATCTGACATTGGGTCACGCCAAAGCCCTGCTGCGCGATCGGTTTACCACGTTGGAGACGGCGCACAACGTTGGCCTTTCAGGCAGTGGCCGCTTGCATGACCTTTTCTTGAAATGGGAATCCATGAGCCCCGGGGAATACGCGCGCAAAGGGGCTGGGCTGACAATCTATTGGGGTTGGTTCGAAAGCCCCTTTGGCCCGGCCCTTGTCATGGGGACCGAAAGGGGGATCTGCGGATTGGCATTCGGGGCAGAGTCCGGTGAAGAAGGCGCGATGGAGGATATGCTCTCACGTTGGCCACAGGCTGATTTTGTCGAGGACCCGATGCGGCTGCGGCCTTGGGTGCTCAGCGCCTTTGGCGCGGCCAGCGACCGGCTCGAGCCGACACCGCTCTACCTGATTGGCTCACCCCTTCAGATCAAGGTGTGGGAGGCTTTGATGCATATCCCGTCGGGCCATGTCACGACCTATTCCGAGATCGCAGAACGGGTTGGCTCCCCGCGGGCCGTTCGTGCCGTAGGAACGGCGGTTGGGCGTAACCCCGTCAGTTGGCTGATACCCTGCCACCGGGCATTGCGCAAATCCGGGGGCTTGGGCGGCTATCACTGGGGCTTGCCGGTTAAACGCGCCATGCTCGCCTACGAGGCCGCGCAAGCCGATGCCTGATTGACAGGCAGGTTTGCCAATGCAACAAAACGGCAAGGTTCGGGTCCCCTGCCGCTCGCGGTCTTATGGCTTTGGTGAAACCCGGTTGAGTGAACATCTGTTGCCCTTTCCCGGCGCACGGATGGCAATGCGAGCCCCGTCCAATCTTTGCGCCCGTTTACGGAAACGAGGCAAGACATGACACAAACCGAGACAATCGCCCCGATAGGCGAACTTAAGGCGCAGGCCAAGCGGCTGCGTGAAAAACTGCGCGGCACAGGGGTCGACCTGTCGCACGCGCAGTCGCTGGAACTGGTCGCCCACCAGCATGGCGTGCGCGACTGGAATACGTTGCGCGCCATGGCCGGAAACCGGATGCACCTGCGTGTGGGTGACAGGGTCAAGGGCACCTATCTGGGTCAGACCTTCACCGCTGAGATTCGCGGCCTGACCGTATTGGGCGATGGGGCGCACAGGCGGATTACCCTGCAGTTCGACGCGCCCGTCGACGTGGTCACTTTCGACAGCTTTTCGTCGTTCCGGCAACGGGTCAGCGGTGAGGTCGGTTGGGATGGCCGGTCCACGCGCCGAACATCGAATGGCGAACCGCAGTTGGTGGTTCGACCCATCTGACAAACTAAGGGCAAGGCACATCTCTGCGCCTTGCCCAATCCGTTTTCGATGGCGTTTGTTCTTACTCTGGCGTCCAGCCGCCAACGGCTTTGACCTCAAGAAAATCCTCAAGACCCCAAACGCCGCCTTCGCGCCCATTGCCCGATTGCTTCATCCCGCCAAACGGCGATCCGGCGCTGCGTGACTGACCATTCATCTCGACCATGCCCGACCGCAGGTGACGCGCCATCCGGTTGGCCCGCGCCCCGTCCTGAGTCTGGACATAGTTGGTCAGGCCATACGGCGTGTCATTGGCGATCTCGATGGCTTCATCCTCAGTATCAAAGGGGATCATGGTCAAGACCGGGCCAAAGATTTCCTCGCGCGCGATGGTCATCTGGTTGTTGGCATCTGCAAACACCGTGGGGCGCACGTAGTACCCTTTGTTCAGCCCTTCGGGCCGCCCTGTGCCACCTGCAACCAGACGCGCACCCTCGTCGATGCCTTTCTGGATCAGATCCTGAATCTTGGTCCACTGAACCTCGTTCACGACAGGGCCGATATGGCGTCCTTCCTCGGACGCCGGTCCAACGGTGACCTTGCCGGCCACTTCGGCGGCTGTCTCGACCGCCTGATCATAGATTGGGCGCTGCACCAGCATGCGACTTGGGGCGTTGCAGCTTTGGCCGGTGTTCTGCATCATATGCAACACGCCGCGCTTGACCGCCTTTTCGTCGGCATCGGCAAAGATCACGTTCGCGCCCTTACCGCCCAGTTCCAGATGCACCTTCTTCAACGTATCCGCAGCATTCTTCGAAATCGCGGTGCCGGCGCGGGTCGAGCCGGTAAAACTGACCATGTCCACGTCCGGATGGCCCGACAGTTGTGACCCTACTCCGGCACCATCACCGTTCACCAGATTGAACACCCCGGGTGGGAAACCGGCCGCATCCATCATCTCGGCAAAGATCATCGCGTTCAGCGGGCTCTGTTCGGACGGTTTCAGAACCATGGTGCATCCCGCAATCGCTGCAGCACCCACCTTGAGCGTGATCTGGTTCATCGGCCAGTTCCACGGCGTGATCAGGGCAGCGACACCAACGGCCTCAAAAATGATCCGGTCATTGGGGGCATGATCACCCAGCGGGCGTTCGAACTGGAAGTCACGCGCCGCGCGGATGAAGTTTTTCAGATGGTAAATCCCCGCACCTGATTGCGCCGTGCGTGACAGATCAATGGGCGCGCCCATCTCAAGCGACATGGCCTGTGCCAGATCTTCGGCGCGGGACTGGTAGATCTCGGCCAGTTTTTCGACCAAAGCAATCCGATCCGCGACCGGGGTGGCCATCCACCCTGGCAAGGCCGCCTTGGCCGCCGCCACAGCTGCATCCGTATCGGCCTGCGTACCGAGTGAGATGACCGCGCATGGCTCTTCGGTCGAGGGGTTGATGACGTGAAAGTCATTGCCCGACGCGGGGGCCACCCACTGACCGTTGATGTAAAAATCGCGTTTTTCGATCATGGCGTATTCTCCTGTGCCCGCAGCTCAAAATAGCGTAGTTGCGGCTACTCTGGCACCGGCAACAGGGCGCGGCAAGACATGATTTGATCAAATCATTCCGCGCGAATGCAAGGTTTAACAATCGCGGAAAGTGTTTAGGTTGACGGCAGCCGAATCGGGCTTTTACAGCAAAGGAGCTTCACAATGGGTTTGCGCATCAACGATACGGTTCCGAACTTCACAGCAGAAACGGACCAGGGCACCATCCAGTTTCACGACTGGATCGGCGACAGCTGGGCAATCCTGTTCTCGCACCCCAAGGATTTTACGCCTGTCTGCACGACCGAATTCTCGGCCGTCGCGCAACTGAATGACGAATGGGCGGCCCGCAACACCAAGGTGCTGGGCGTGTCGGTCGATGGCGTCGAAGACCACAAAAAGTGGAAAAAGGACATCGAAGCCTATGGAAACGCCAATCCCGGCTTTCCCATCATCGCCGATGACGGGTTAGCGGTATCCAAGGCGTTCGACATGCTGCCAGCCGAGGCATACCTGCCCGATGGCCGCACACCCGCAGACAGCGCCACAGTGCGGTCGGTCTTTATCATCGGGCCGGACAAGCAGCTGAAACTGTCCATGACCTATCCGATGACCGTGGGCCGGAACTTTGCCGAGATTTTGCGTGCGCTGGACGGTTTGCAAATGTCGGCCAAGGGTGTCGCCACGCCAGCAAACTGGATACCGGGTGAGGACGTGATCATCCCCCCTGCGGTGTCAAACGACGAGGCGAAAGAAAAGTTTGGGGAGTTCAAAACGGTCTTTCCATATCTTCGTACGACAAAAGCACCGTCCTAAGACGGATTTAGATATTGGGGGCTAACTTGGCCCCCAATCGCGCGGTCGGGCGCAGTTTGGCAAAGATGTTATTCTGACACTTTGGGCGGGCGCTGAGGGTGTAGATGCAGCCGCGCCCGATAGGCGGCACGCTTGAATTCTCGGGTCAGTTTATCAGACAAAGGCGGCTTGCTCTGAATGGTCGAGCCGCCGATTTCGCCCGCAATTTCCTGATTACCACTGCCTTGCAACGCATGGATGGGCTGGCCGGTCAGCCAGTGCATCTGAAGAAACGTATCCACGGGACGGTCGATCTGAGTGGTGGCAGCCAGCAGACGGTTGGCCGCACGTCGCCCCACCAGTTGACAGACACATTGCAGGCCGATCACCTTGGGCAGGATCAGGCGCAGCCCGTTCTGGTGTGCAAGGGTGTGGGCCGGGACTTCGCGCTGCTTCACCGGGATGCGGATGTAGTGATCCGGGGTGGCGATCGTTTCTAGCATCTCCAACGCCTCGGCCATACGCGGGGCGTCGATACGCAGGTCATCTTCGGTGATGATCGCCAGATCAATCTCTTCCTCGACCAGCTTGCGCCAGATGCGGCGGTGGCTTTCGAAGACGCCGATCTCTGCCGGCTGCAACGCAAACGGATAATGCGGTCGGTGCAGGTTACCGGGGTGAAGCTGAACTCCGACAATCTGTGCGGGGTCGCGGCCATTTACTGCCTCGAAAAGCTCGGCATCGGGAAGGTCGGCGCAAAGCTGTTCGGCATTGGGCCGCCGGGCTGTACTTGAGGACATATGAATGACAAAAGATCGCATAGCGCTTTGCATAGATCACAGATGCTTGCAGGGAAAGCGAAACTCTGCGCCGCGCGTTTTCAGAACCCGCAGGGCGAGCCGGACTTTAGGTGAAGGCACCGAAAGGCACGGACATCAGTTCGTGATTTGCCCCTTATATGGTAGGGTGGCGGTGGCAGACTCACATCCAGGCAGAACGTCGATCTCGGGCATACAGACTTTGCAAGACAGGAGAGAACGATGGCATTCACAGATTGGTACGTTGAGGGCGACGCTTTCGGGAACTGCAATTGCGGCTATGCCTGCCCCTGCCAGTTCGAGGAATTGCCGACCCACGGTCATTGCCGCGGGTTCGAGGTTTTAGAGATTTCCAAAGGTCATTTCGGAGACACCGACCTCACCGGGGCAAAGGCCGCGTTGATTTATGCCTGGCCGGGCCCGATTTTTGAGGGCGGCGGTGAGATGCAGGTGATTATCGACCCCAGCGCATCGGATGCTCAGCGGGTTGCACTGGAAAAGATCTTTCATGGGGAAGAGACCCAGGAAATGGCAACCCATTGGTTCGTCTTCCGAGCCATGTGCAAAACCATTCACGAAACGTTGTTTGCGCCCATTGACTTTGAAATGGATATGGAGGGGCGCACCGCGAAGGTCGCAATTGGGGATGTCTTGAATTCGACCGGTCGTCCAATTCAGGCGCCCCACGGCGGTGGCGAACACCGCGTTCGCATCGACATCCCCGGCGGGATTGAGTTCACTCTGGCCGAAATCGGCAGCGCGTCGACCAAGGCGGATGCTGCGATCAAGCTGGACCTGACCGACAGCTACGGGCAATGGCACGTTATGAAGCACGGACCGTCAGGCGTGGCGCATTAGCGACGCACGTCATGACCGAAGCGTGCAAGACAGCGATGTTTTTGCGGAAGCTATCCGTCGACTGACGAGGCACCGTTAAAGTTTTCGAAACCGTCAGTGGTCTCAACCACCTCTGCCTCGAAATGGGCGATCATCGACATTGCGATTGGTTCGATCTGGTCATGCCAGACCTGCCCGCCGTAGAAATCGCCCTTTATCTTCTCTCGTGCTTCCATCGAGGGGAAGGCGCGCATCCAGTGAACCTTGTCGGCATCTTCCAAATCCCGAAGCGGGCCGAAAACCAGCATACCAGCGTCGCGCAGTGCTGAGCGATTATGCTTTTCAAAGAAAGTGATAAACTCCTCTCGGCGTCCCGGCTTGAGGGTGTAGTGACGTATTTCAAGGATCATGTAAGGGCCTCTTAGAACAGTCCTTTTACTTTCGGTGTCGCCCAACGACTTTTCAAGAGGTGGCAAAAGCAGCCCTTACAAAAAAGACCCCGGTCGAAACCGGGGCCTTTCGGGTTAAAAAAGGCGTGCAGATTAATCTGCGCTTTCCTCTTTCTTTTCTTTTTTCTCAGGCACAACCTCTTCGCCGGTTTCCTGATCGACGACTTTCATCGACAGGCGGACCTTACCGCGGTCGTCAAAGCCCAGCAGCTTGACCTTCACTTCCTGACCTTCCTTCAGAACATCCGACGGATGGTTCAGGCGGCGGTTTTCAATCTGGGACACGTGGACCAGACCGTCGCGCTTGCCAAAAAAGTTCACGAAGGCACCGAAGTCGACGATCTTGACCACTTTACCGGTATAGATCTGACCCTCTTCCGGTTCGGCCACGATCGAATAGATCATGTCATAGGCCTTCTTGATCGATTCACCATCGGGCGAAGCGATTTTGATGACACCGTCGTCGTTGATGTCGACTTTGGCACCCGAGGTTTCCACGATCTCGCGGATGACCTTACCGCCCGAGCCGATCACTTCACGGATCTTGTCAGTCGGGATGTTCATGGTCTCGATACGCGGCGCGTGGACCGAGAATTCGCTGGTCTCGGACAGGGCTTTGCCCATCTCACCCAGGATGTGCATCCGGCCATCTTTGGCCTGTGCAAGGGCGGTTTCCATGATCTGCGGCGTGATGCCTGCGACCTTGATGTCCATCTGCAACGAGGTGATGCCGTTTTCGGTACCCGCTACTTTGAAGTCCATGTCGCCAAGGTGATCTTCGTCACCCAGAATGTCGGTCAGAACAGCGTACGACCCGTCATCTTCCAGGATCAGACCCATGGCGACACCGGCAACCGGAGCCTTCAGCGGAACACCCGCGTCCATCATCGAAAGCGAACCGCCACAGACCGACGCCATCGAGGATGAGCCGTTGGATTCAGTAATCTCTGACACCACGCGGATGGTGTAGGGGAAGTCGGTCGGCGCAGGCAGAACCGCCTGCAGCGCGCGCCATGCCAGCTTGCCATGACCAATCTCACGACGACCGGGCGAACCAACGCGACCAACCTCACCAACCGAGTAGGGAGGGAAGTTGTAGTGCAGCAGGAAGTTCGATTTGAAGTTGCCATGCAGCGCATCGATGAACTGCTCGTCGTCACCGGTGCCCAGCGTGGTCACAGCCAGCGCCTGCGTTTCACCACGGGTGAACAGGGCGGAACCGTGCGTACGGGGCAACAGCGAGGTTTCGGCTTCGATCGCGCGAACATCGGTGGTTGAACGACCGTCGATGCGCTTGCCGCCTTTGACGACGTCACCGCGCAGAATGCCTGCTTCCAGCTTTTTCATCGCCGAACCAAGGTTACTGTCTTCCAGCTGTTCCTCGGTCAGTGCTTCCTTGATCGCTTCACGAGCTGCAGCAACAGCGGCGGTGCGCTCTTGCTTGTCGGTGATTGCAAAGGCGGCGCGCATCTGCTCTTCACCGGCGGCTGCAACGGCAGCGTACAGGTCCGAGTAATCGGGGGCTTCGAAGGCGAACGGCTCTTTCGCGGCTTCTTCGGCCAAACCGATGATCAGATCGATGACCGGCTGAATCTGCTCATGCGCGAAAGTCACGGCACCAAGCATTTCAGCCTCGGACAATTCGTAGGCTTCCGATTCCACCATCATCACGGCGTCTTTGGTACCAGCCACAACCAGGTCCAGACGCTGTTCGGGGTTCAGGCGCAGGTCTTGCATGTCGTCCACGGTCGGGTTCAGGACGTATTCACCATCCACGAAACCAACACGGGCACCGGCGATCGGGCCCATGAACGGCGCGCCGGAAATGGTCAGCGCAGCCGACGCCGCGATCATCGCAACGATGTCGGGATCGTTGACCAGATCGTGACTCAGCACGGTGCACATCACCAGCACTTCGTTCTTGAAACCATCGACGAACAGCGGGCGGATCGGACGGTCGATCAGACGCGCGGTCAGCGTTTCTTTCTCGGTCGGGCGCGCCTCGCGCTTGAAGAAGCCGCCCGGAACCTTACCGGCGGAATAGTATTTCTCTTGGTAGTGTACGGTCAGCGGGAAAAAGTCCTGGCCGGGCTTTTGCTCTTTGGCAAAGGTCACGTTCGCCATGACGCTGGTTTCGCCCAGCGTGGCGATCACGGTGCCGTCGGCCTGACGGGCAATCTTGCCGGTTTCCAGTGTAAGCGTCTCTTCGCCCCACTGCATTGATTTCTTTGTTACATCAAACATATGCGTATCCTAAAAGGGAGCACTCCCAGGCGCATCCCGGGTCTCCCGTTTGCTTGGCGGCCCCATTGCCGCCGACCCCACTTTATCTTCCATTCGAGTGCCGGGGTCAGGGCACAACGTCTCAGATGTCTGGCGCATACATGAGAATGGACCCAAAGGAAAGCGAAACCGAACGGCCAGACGGTCTTGCTCCGCATGTGATTTCGTGATGATCCCGGCGTGGACGCGCTGCGCCAAAACCCGCTAAGATACGGTGGAATTGAGCGTTTTGGGCAAGGTATGCGGACAAAAACCTGGGTGACAATCGCATTTCTGGCATGGTTGGGCCTGTTGGGTCCGGCATTTGCCGCACCGGGCGCTTTGATCGATTGGACAGTCTTGCCGGATCCGGCAGCGCAGAGCTTTGACGACCCGTTTCGCGCGCTCACGCCGGAACAACGTGACGACATCTTGTTTGCAATCCGTCTGCGTGGTCGGTTGCAAACGGACGTTGGCAGTCCGGATGAGCGGCAAAGATGGTATATGCTTTTGGCCGAGACCGAACAGGCACTAGCCACCGATCAGATCGATATCGATGGGTTGCTCTCTCAGCGCGAGGTGGTATCCCGGCATCGCAAAAAAGCCGACACCGCTGGAAACCCCAAATTGGACGGACAGATCGTCACCGTGACGGGCTATGCCCTTCCAGCACCCCCAGACAAAGACGGGCAGCGCACGGCCTATCTGGTGCCTCAGCCCGGAATGTGCAGTCATTTGCCGCCCCCGCCACCAAATCAGATGATCCGGGTGAAACTCCACAATGGCTGGACTCCCGCCTACGACCACGAACCGGTACGTCTGACCGGGAGATTGGTCATCGATCCGTCGGATCACGTGGTGAACGTGGTGGACGGCTTGGTGCAGATGCGTGCGACCTTCCGAATGGATGCCGAACTGGTCGAACCATTGGCAGATGAACCTGGTCAAGCTGCTTGGCCGCCGGGCCTGAAAGACCGTTTGCGTGCGGCGCGCAGCCGCAAAACGGGCGGATCTCAGGCGCAGGATTAGAGGGCAAGTTGCAAGGTTTGGTTGCTTTCGCCCTGTTCTTGGGTAGCGGTTTTGCTGCGCTGCAGGGCGCAGCCGTGTCGATTGGCACGCCCTTCATGCTGGTCGTTCTGATTATGTGCTACCCGCCTGTGGCTGGCACTGTAGTCGGAACGCGCGAAGACGTGGTAAACCTGATCATGCAGCGATCAGAGATAATTCATGATCAGCCTAGATCAGCAAAAACCATCAGCTCTTGGATAGCCGGAGATTCACGCCCTGCCGCATCTCTGGTCGACAACAACAGAGATGAGCTTGTCCGGCGTGCAGCTGCAATCATTTATCTGGAATACCAGCAACTGCGGGGCACCATCGCGGATTGTGCACCGCAAGCAAGTGCAGATATCGGCTGTGGCTATGCGATCTTTGACCCTTTCCTTTGGCGCGACACTGCTTGCAAACTTGTCCTGATTGATCTTTAAAATACCGACGAAAGGCACTTTGGGTTCACCAAAACTGGGGCAGCATATTCGAACCTTGCAACAGCCAAGACGTTTCTGATCTGGTGGATGCCGCGCGTGGCAATGCCAAACGTGTTCTCGTCAAGAAAGCGCATGGCTGATAACAGCGTTTTGCGATGCCCTGCCCGTCCGGCGACCAGAAAAAGCAAACGCCCGCCAAAATGACGGGCGTCAAACCGGAAAACCCGGTTGCAAGTCTTGTGCAAAAAGCGCTTAGCGGCGGATGCCCAGCTTTTTGATCAGGTCCTGGTAACGCGCTTCTTCCTTGCCCTTCAGGTAGTCCAGCAGCTTACGACGCTGGGCAACCATCTTCAGCAGACCGCGACGACCGTGGTTGTCCTTCTTATGGGTCTTGAAGTGCTCGGTCAGGGTGTTGATGCGCGAGGTCAGGATGGCAACTTGGACTTCTGGCGAACCGGTGTCGCCGTCCTTGGTTGCGAATTCTTTCATGACGCGTGCTTTTTCAGCGGCAGTGATCGACATCGGGGTCTCCTTTTAAGGTTAGCGTGAATGGCGCAGGCCGGGATGTCGTCCAGCGCAGGCCCATGGAGAAAACCGCACCGATTCCGATGCGGATGGGCGCGTATAGGCGTATTTTCTTCGAATGGCAAAGGGTTTCTTAAATCAGCTTAGCGCGGTCAGGTGCGCCAGTTCAGCACCAGAGATCAGTTGAATGTCGTCAGCGGTCAATCCTTCTGCGCCAAGCAACTGCGCAACACCCTGCCCTTCAACAAGTACATGGACCAGATTTTCGTTCTCAGCGTCAGTTTCGATCTGAATTTCCGGATCATCCTGACCGTCCCAGGACACGAAAAGCTTATCCTGGCCGGGTTGGAAATCCATCACGGTCACCGCTTCATCCTCGGTATCGGGGTCAAGAATGATGTCATCCGCGCCGTCGCCCCCGGTAACGATGTCTCCACTGTCTGCCAGAAATGTGTCCTCTCCGGCACCGCCGTTCAGAAAGTCAGGGGCGTGTTCGCCATCGGGGTCCTCACCGGTAAGCACATCATTGCCATCGCCGCCGAACAGAACGTCCTCGCCCGCGCCTCCGTCCAGGATATCGTCGCCGAAACCGCCATGCAGCGCGTCACCCCCGTCACCGCCAAGCAGAGTGTCATCGTCCTGTCCGCCGTAAAGGGTATCGTCGCCCGCACCCCCTTCCATCTGATCCGCGCCGAAATGGCCGTAAAGCGTGTCTTCGCCTTCGTTCCCAGTGATCAGGTCACCCCCATCCTCACCGTGAAGGATGTCATCTCCTTCACCGCCAAGAATAATGTCTAAACCTGCGCCCCCATGCAGCACATCATTGCCATCGCAGCCGTGAATGACGTCATCGCCGTCAAAGCCATTGATCTGATCATTGCCATACTGCCCGGTCAAAATATCCGCGTCCGAAGTACCGGAAATGACCAGATCGCCTTGATACTCGGACACAATCGTTCCGGTTGGGGGCGTTCCGGTTGAGGAGTCTTCCGCCTCGGTCTGCTCTTCAGGTTCGGTCTGCTCTGCAGGTTCGAGCGTATCTTCCTCAGGCGTGTCGAATTCAATAAATTTACCCTCAGAGATTGCGTCGGGCTGGTCATCAATGCTATCGTCCTCTTCAGGCTCGTCATCAGAGACAAACGCGTCGCTCAAGGCAATAGCCGCACCACCGACGGCGGCAAGGCTCAGCAAACCGAACAGAAACATGGGAACCCTCCGTGAACGCATCGCCCCGAGGATAAATATCCCATGCAATCAACCGCTTGGTCAAAGCCAAGCTGGTCTTGTGGTTAACCCTTTGTCACCATGGTTCGGGTTGCTGAGTATACGCGATATAGAGCGGATGTTTCGGGTGCCCTTCCTTGGTCAGCCCCAGATGAAACAACGGCAGACCCGTTCCGCGCAAAAGGGTTTCGACCGCAGGGCCACGCTCCAGATGCGCACCGTGGGTGCCCCAGGCGGCAATAACCTGATCGGCCCAATCTGCTCCGCCCAGAATGGCGGCGTCATTTTCCGGCCCCACCGGATCGGCTGCGGCGCGCATCTTGCGAGGATCGGTGTCGCGCCAGGCAAAGATGTTGGTCACTTGAAACGCGCCGAACCCCAAGGCCCGCGCGCGCCGTTCACAGCGCTCGACGGTCGGGTCATTCTGCACCTCGGTCGCGGTCGATGGGTTCAGCATCACGAACAGCGCCTTTCGCCCCGCCGGATCCCAGATACGGGTCAGGCTATAGCGATACTTCTCGCAGTCAGAGTAAACGGCGGTCGAGGGCGCATCGCCCTTGGTATGGGAACGGGTGATCATGTCCTTCGCCTAGCATGCCGGTCAATCGACGAACACCCGGTGCGGGTGTAGTTCACCGGATTTATATATGCCAACAGCAATGGCCTTGCCGTCGAGCGAAGCCCATGCCTCATCGCCATATTCCACGTCACCAGCCAGAACCATGCCCGGATTGCCATTGCGCAGACGGGTGGCGCCCTCGGGGGTGCACTTCAGCTCTGGCAGGTCGGTCAGGCCGGTTTCCAGCGGGTGTAGATACTCGTCCAGCGCGGGTGTCTTGGCCATTTCGTCGATCCGCTCGATGCTCAGGCCGTCTTCGGCCTCGAACGGGCCGGACCAGATGCGGCGCAGTTCTTTGACGTGGCCGTGGCATCCCAGTGCTTCGCCCAGATCGCGGGCAATCGAGCGGACATAGCCGCCTTTGCCGCAGGTCATCTCAAGCACAACGTGGTCTTGATCAGGGCGGTCGACCAGAATCAGCTCCTCAACCCACAAAGGCCGGGCGGACAGTTCCACATCCTCGCCGTCGCGGGCCAGCTTATAGGCACGCTGTCCGTCGATCTTCACGGCCGAGAACTTGGGCGGCACCTGCATGATGTCGCCCAGAAACGGGGCCAGCGCCTGCTTGATCTCGTCATCCGAAGGGCGCGCATCGCTTTGCGCAATCACTTCGCCCTCGGCATCGTCGGTGTTGGTGGCTTGCCCCAGACGTACCGTGAAGGTGTAGGCTTTCAGCGCATCGGTGATGTAGGGAACGGTTTTGGTCGCCTCACCCAAAGCCACGGCCAAAACGCCGGTTGCTTCGGGGTCCAGAGTACCCGCATGGCCCGCTTTATTGGCGTCCATCGCCCAACGCACTTTGTTGACCACCGCGGTCGAGGTCATGCCCGCAGGCTTGTCCACCACCAGCCAACCGGAAATGTCGCGGCCCTTGCGTTTGCGTCCCATCTTGCACCTTGATCCTTGCTGAGGCGCGCGACCTAGCGGATCGCTTTGCCGCTGTCAATTTCAGGGCGCGTCTTCTACCACCCCCACAATGGGACCCAGCGAAAACCCGATGTCAGACCGGTTGCTGGCCCGCTCATACATTCGGGAAATATTGCCGTCGAGAAACAGCGCGTTCGGAGTTTTCAGCACATCGCGAAACAGGCTGCCAAACTCGTGGAAGGTGACATAATCGTCCGAGATTGCAAACACCGCCCGCGTCCCATCCGCACTGGTGCCCACCCCATTTCGCACATAGAGCGAGGTCGAATCGGGCAGAAAACGCGGATGCAATTCCCCGTCAATCACCAGCATCGGACCGGACTGCGTAGCAAAGCGACACACGGGTGCCCGATCTACGTAGTCCAGCGTTTCGAACACGTCGGCCCGGCCTTCGCTAATGCAGAACACTCCGTTGGGCAACAAACCGAAATTGCCCGGCCCTGCATTGGGGATCACGCGCATCTGTTCTTGACCATCTTCGACATAATGGCCAACGGGTGAGCGGTCATCGTGGTACATGCCCGCGTTCATTGCGAAAGCCAGACGTTTGCCGTCGGCGGCCAGCACTTCGTTCACCGAGGAGAAATGCCCCAGCAACTCGCCATTTTCATCCTTCAGAAACAGGCGAAGGTCTGCCTCGGACGCATCCACTTCGCAAACCGTGTAACGCTTTTCTTCATGGGTAACCTTTTCGCAGGTCACCGCAGCAGCTTGCGCGGCCCAAAGGACAGCGCCCAAAGAGATAAGTGCGCGTATCACTCGTCCAGATCGCGGCGCACCGCGTCCTGTTCAAACATGCGGCGTGTGTCGTCCAGACGGTCAAACGTGTCATCCAGACGGAACCGCAGATCGGGCGAAAATTTCAGGCCGACCTTCTTGCCAACCACGCGCCGCAATTCACCCTTGTTGCGGGCCAGCAGTTCGATCACGTCCTCCTGCCCTTTGCCGCCAAGGGGCAGCACATAGGCAGTGGCGATCTTCAGATCGGGTGAAGTGCGCACCTCACCCACAGTGATGGACATACGGTTCAGGTCGGGGTCGTGGACATCTCCGCGCGCCAGAACCTCGGACAGGGTGCGGCGGATCAGCTCGCCGACGCGCAGCTGTCGTTGGGACGGGCCGGGGCCATCGTGGAATTTGTTCTTTGCCATATCCCCGATCTAAGCCCAAAGCAAGGCTTTGCCAAGCGGGCGCGAACGGGGTAGGAGGCTTTGAGCCGACAAATACGAAAGGACCAGCGCAATGACCCATATTCCGGGGATCGTTATCACAGGGGCTTCGGGCCGTATGGGGCAGATGCTGATCAAGACCGTATCGGATAGCGATCAAGCCCGTCTGGTCGGAGTGGTCGAGCGTGGGGGCCACGATTGGGTCGGTCAGGATGTAGGCGAAGCAATGGGTGGTCAGGCCCTGGGTGTCGAAGTTACCGACGACCCACTGGAGGCTTTCGCGCAGGCACAGGCGGTGATTGATTTCACAGCGCCTGAGGCGACACTGGGATTCGCGTCTCTGGCGGCACAGGCGCGTTGCGTGCATGTGATCGGCACCACCGGCATGACCGAGGACCAGATCGCAGCGCTAGAGCCTGCCGCGCGCCATGCTGTCATCCTACGGGCGGGGAACATGAGCCTTGGTGTCAATCTGCTGGTGCAACTGACCAAAAAAGTCGCCGCCGCGCTGGATGAGGATTTTGATATCGAGGTGATCGAAGGCCACCACCACCACAAGGTCGATGCTCCTTCGGGCACCGCGTTGATGTTGGGTGAGGCCGCCGCCGAAGGGCGGGGCGTCAAGCTGGCAGATGTGGCTGACCGGGGCCGCGATGGCATCACCGGCGCGCGCAAAAGGGGCGACATCGGGTTTCACGCCATTCGCGGCGGTGACATCGTGGGCGAGCATGACGTTCTTTTTGCCGCGCCCGGTGAACGGCTCGTGCTGCGCCACCTTGCCACTGACCGCGCCATCTTTGCTCGCGGCGCGCTGAAAGCAGCGCTGTGGGGGCAAGGCAAGGCACCCGGCCAGTACAATATGGTTGATGTGCTGGGGCTATGAACCGGTCACGGCACGGCCTGCAAAACGGGCGGTGCGCGTTGGCTCAAATGTACGACACGACCGGTTTGGCGTCTTTTTCGCGCTTCACTGGGTCGAAGGATCAGAAATCGATCGCGATGCCTTTTTTCTCCCAATCGCCATAGCGTGCAGGGTCGGGCCCATCGCGACCACCCAGTTCCCTGGGCATCTTTTTGGCCTCGGCCTCGGCTTTCTTGCGGCGCTCTTCCGCCTCGGCCAGTGCGCGTTGGGCGGCAGGGGGCAGATCTTTGCGGTCGTCACTCATGACATCGGGTTCCTTTCCGTGCATGGGCTTGATATACGCCCGCGTCCGCTGTTGGCAATGCGGACGCGTTTATAATCAAAGGCGGTTCCATGTCCGACAATGCAACGGCAGCGCGACGCAGCGCGATCTATCTGCTGGATCAAATACTGGGCGAAGGGCGGCTTTTGCCTGAATGCCTGGCCGCCGGCGCGTTGGACCGGCTGGCACCGGATGACCGCGCCCGGGCGCAACGTCTGACCTTGCAAACCCTTCGCGGGCTTGAACGCGCAGACCGTCTGCTGGACAACCATCTGAACCGCACGCCCGCTTTGACCGTGCAGAATGCGCTGCGTCTGGGCGCGGTTGAGTTGTGCTTGGGTGAAGCTGCACATGGCGTGGTTAATTCCATGGTCGAAATCGTGGGCCGTTCGCGCAAGCATGGCCGGCTCAAGGGTCTGGTAAATGCGGTTCTGCGCAAAGTGGCCGACGAAGGACCTGAGGCCTGGCCCAAAATGCGTGTACCGCGTTTGCCCGAATGGCTACGCGAACCATTGATCGCGGCATGGGGGGCGGACGCCGTCGCAGAGATGGAACGGGCCCATTTCACAGGTGCTCCACTGGATATTACGCTCAAGCCGGGTGCAACCGGACCCGGAGAGGCGCTGCCGACCGGGTCGCTACGTGTTCACGATGCGGGGCAGGTCTCAACCCTGCCGGGGTTCGCTAACGGTGACTGGTGGGTGCAGGACGCGGCGGCGGCTTTGCCGGTGCGCGTTCTGGCACCACGGGCCGGGGAATCCGTACTGGATCTTTGTGCGGCGCCCGGCGGCAAGGCTCTGCAATTGGCCGCTGCCGGGGCGACTGTCACAGCGCTGGATATCTCGGAGTCGCGTCTGGAAAGAGTCCGCGAGAATCTCAAGCGCACAAATCTGCAAGCAAATGTTATTGCAGGCGATGCGCTAGAGCATCAGGGCCAGTACGACGCCATCCTGCTTGACGCACCCTGCTCGGCCACGGGCACGATTCGGCGGCATCCCGATTTGCCCTTTGCCAAGGACGGCTCGGAATTCGCCGGACTGATCGCGTTGCAGACGCAGATGCTTGCCCATGCCTGGACCTTGCTGAAACCCGGTGGGCGGCTGGTTTACTGCACCTGCTCGCTGCTGCCAGACGAGGGGGAGGTGCAGATTGAAGAGGCATTGGATCAAAACCCCGACATGACGGTCGACCGCGATGCGCTGAAGATTGCCGGTGTGGACCAGGAATGGATTACGCCAGAGGGCGGCTTGCGCCTGCGGCCCGATTACTGGGCAGACCTTGGCGGGATGGATGGCTTCTACATCGCCTGCCTGAACAAATCCGCCTAAGGGCACGCTTTTCGGTGACTTGACGACCAGCGCGGTCTATCGTTGGGTCTCAGGCGCCAGCAGAGCGCGAGGGGCAGAGTAACGAGCGTCATGTCAAAGACAGATACCATGACAAACCGGTGGACGCGGTTTCAGAACCGCCTGTACGCGCGGCTCAGCCAGAGACGCAAGGCAGTCACCGGCTTCGTGACCGAGCCTGAACCCCGTACCGTTGGATCGTTTGCGCGCGGGCGGCAACTGGTTGCGGGCAATTTGCTGTTTGCCGGATATCTGGTCGAGGCTGAAGATACAGATCTGTGGGACGTTACCGCCCCCAGCACCGGGTTTGACAACGAGCGCCACGGGTTTGCCTGGCTGGATGATCTTGCCGCAGTCGGAGACATGCGGGCGCGCGACAAGGCGCAGCGTTGGGTTTGGGGCTGGATCGACGCGCATGGGCGCGGACACGGGCCCGGATGGGCCCCAGATCTGACCGGACGGCGCGTGATGCGTTGGATTAATCACGCGGCCTTCCTGCTGCGGGGTGCGGATGAAAAGCGAACCCGTCTGTTCTTCCGCGCGTTGGCACAACAAACATGGTTCCTGTCAAAGCGCTGGCACGCAGCCACGCCGGGCCTGCCGCGATTCGAGGCGCTGGCCGGTTTGGTGCAGGCCGGGCTGGCGCTGAAAGGGCTGGAACAGATGTCAGACCCGGCCCTGCGCGCCCTTGCAAAGGAATGCGAGAAACAAGTTGACCGGCAGGGCGGCATTTCCACCCGCAATCCCGAAGAACTGTTAGAAGTTTTTACTCTGCTGTCCTGGACCTCGGCCGCGCTCAGCGCTTTGGGACGGGGGACGCCCGGCGCGCAGGCCGACGCGATCAAGCGCATCGCGCCCACCTTGCGCAGCTTGCGCCATTCCGATGGCGCCCTTGCCCGGTTTCATGGCGGGGGACGCGGCGTCGAGGGACGGTTGGATCAGGCCCTCGCCCAAAGCGGCGTTCGACCCCAGCCCGCATCCGGTCTGGCGATGGGCTACGCGCGCCTTTATGCGGGGCGCACCAGCGTGATTCTGGACGCCAGCGCGCCGCCCACAGGGGCCGCATCTTACAATGCACACGCGTCGACCCTTGCCTTTGAACTCACATCAGGCCGGAGGCCGTTGATTGTGAACTGCGGGTCCGGTGAAACCTTCGGTGCGGAATGGCGGCGGGCCGGACGGGCGACTCCGTCTCATTCGACGTTGTGCCTTGATGGGTATTCCAGTGCCCGATTGGCGAATGCAGGACCCGGCAGCGACAGCGAGGCACTGGTGGACGCCCCCAAGGACGTACCAGTGGAATTTGAAGAGGCGATGGAAGGCGCACGCTTCATGGCCGGGCATGACGGTTACACCAAGGTTTTCGGCCTGACCCACGCCCGCACGTTCGAACTGCGCTTTGACGGGCGCGAGTTGACGGGCGAGGATATTTTGCTGACCGCCAGCGACAAGGCCAAACGGCAATTTGACAGGGCGCTGGATGCGTCGGGCCTGAATGGGATTGGTTATGACATCCGGTTTCACCTGCATCCGGATGTTGATGCGGCTATTGATCTGGGCGGTGCAGCGGTGTCAATGGCTCTCAAAAGCGGGGAAATATGGGTTTTCCGTCATGATGGTGCTGCAAAACTAACCGTTGAACCAAGCGTTTATCTTGAAAAAGGCCGGTTAAAACCACGCGCGACAAAACAGATCGTTCTATCCGGGCGCGCAATGGAGTATGCGACGCGCATCCAGTGGACGTTGAGCAAGGCACAGGATACAGCCTATGCCGTGCGCGACTTGCACCGGGACGAACCCGATTTCGACTGACGCCAAAAGGACCTTTGGACCCATGACTGATCTTCACCCCGTGCGCCGCGCGCTGCTTTCCGTTTCCAACAAGACCGGGCTGGTCGAACTGGGAAAGGCACTGGTCGAGCGCGGGGTTGAGCTGTTGTCGACCGGCGGCACGGCCAAAGCGCTGCGCGATGCGGGGCTAGAGGTGAAGGACGTAAGCGAGATCACCGGCTTCCCCGAAATGATGGATGGCCGGGTCAAAACCCTGCACCCGATGGTGCATGGCGGGTTGCTGGCCCTACGCGACAATGACACCCATGTTGCGGCGATGGAGGAACACGGAATCGGCGCGATCGACCTTCTGGTTGTGAACCTCTACCCGTTTGAGGCAACGGTGGCCAAAGGCGCGGGCTACGATGAATGCATAGAAAACATCGACATTGGCGGCCCGGCGATGATCCGCGCGGCCTCGAAAAACCACGCCTTTGTAAACGTGGTGGTTGATGTCGAGGATTACTCTTCCCTGCTGGATCAGCTGGAAGAGAATTACGGCAAGACATCGTATGGCTTCCGTCAATGGCTGGCGCAAAAGGCTTATGCGCGCACGGCTGCCTATGACACTGCCGTGTCGAACTGGATGGCGGATGCGCTGCAACTGGACACGCCCACCCGGCGCGCCTTTGCCGGAGAATTGAAGCAGCCCTTGCGCTATGGCGAGAACAGCCATCAACAGGCCGCGTTCTACACCGATGGCACCAACCGTCCCGGTGTGGCGACCGCCGTGCAGCATCAGGGCAAAGAACTGAGCTACAACAACATCAACGACACCGATGCTGCGTTCGAGTTGGTTGCCGAGTTCGATCCGTCAGAAAGTGCAGCCTGTGCCATTATCAAACACGCCAACCCCTGCGGCGTGGCCAAAGGTGCGACCTTGCTTGAGGCGTACAAAGCCGCCTTCGACTGTGACCGGACCTCGGCCTTTGGTGGCATCGTTGCGTTGAATCAACCGCTGGACGCGGCAACCGCGCAAGAGATCACCGGTATTTTCACCGAGGTTGTGATTGCCCCCGGTGCATCGGATGAGGCAAAGGCGATCTTTGCCGCCAAGAAAAACCTGCGCCTGTTGACGACCGAGGGTTTGCCGGACGTGACCGCCGGCGGCAAAACCGTACGGCAGGTGGCCGGGGGCCTGCTGGTGCAGGACAAGGATAACGGCTTTGTTGGCTTGGATGATCTGAAAGTCGTCACCAAGAAAGCCCCGACAGACGAGCAGATGCGCGATCTGCTGTTTGCCTGGAAAGTGGCGAAACACGTCAAGTCCAACGCCATCGTCTACGTCAAGGACGGTGCAACCGTGGGCGTGGGTGCGGGCCAGATGAGCCGGGTCGACTCGGCCCTGATCGCCGCCAAAAAGGCCGAGCGCATGGCCGATGCGCTGGGATTGGCGCAACCTTTGACCATCGGCTCTGCCGTGGCGTCGGATGCATTCTTCCCCTTCCCCGATGGTTTGTTGGAGGCCGCCGAAGCTGGCGCCACCTGCGTGATTCAGCCCGGTGGCTCGATGCGCGATGATGAGGTGATCGCCGCTGCGGACAATGCAGGCCTTGCCATGGTCTTCACCGGCATGCGCCACTTCCGTCACTGATGCGTTATCGCCTTCTGCTCTGGGCCGCGCTGGCCGCATTCCTGATCGACCAGATCAGCAAGTATCTGGTCGTCCACGTTTTGCGCGTGGCCGAGGGCAATATCGACATTCTGCCGCCGCTTCTGGTGTTCAAATACGGCGAGAATCGGGGCATCAATTTCGGCCTGTTCCAAGGAAATTCCGAGGCTGCCCGCTGGATGCTGATCGGCATTTCGCTTGCGATCTCGGTCGGTGTTCTGGTCTGGTTGATGCGGACAGCACCCACGAAACTCATGCTTGTCTGCGGCGGGTTGCTTATTGGTGGCGCGCTTGGAAATGTGGTTGACCGGGTGCTGTACGGTTTTGTGCTGGACTTCCTGAACATGTCCTGCTGCGGCATAAACAACCCGTTTGTCTTTAATCTGGCCGATGTGTTTATCTTTGCCGGTGCTATCGGCCTTGTGGTGTTTGATGGGAAAAAGCCCTCGTGACCTCCTCCGAGAAATGGGATAAAAGCGCCACAAACAGGCTGGAGACTCTGATGCGGTTGCCGCGTTCCATACTTGCTGTGACATTGGCTTTTACAATTGCCGGATGCTCGAACATCGGCCTGCGCCATCTTGAGGCACCCGGTGACGGCCCGGATGAGTTCTCGGTTATGCCAGTCAAACCGCTGACGCAGCCCAAGGATTACGATTTCCTGCCTGCCCCAACGCCGGGCGGCGCCAACCTGACCGATCCGAACCCCAAAGCGGATGCCATCGTGGCATTGGGCGGCAGCGAGGCGGCTTTGAACCCCAATACGTCCATCCCGTCCAGCGACGCCGCGCTGGTCACGGCCTCAAGCCGCTATGGCGTTCCCGCCAACACACGGCAGGTCATCGAAACCGAAGATGCTGAGTTCCGCAGGAAACAAGGCCGTTTGACGCGTCTGCGCCTGTTCAAAGTGGATCGGTACGAGCAGGTTTATCGACGCGAAGCGCTTGATGCTGCCGCGCAAAACGAAGCCGCGCGCCGGGCCGGGCTTGAAACGCCTTCCGCGCCTCCGGCGAATGAATAAATCTTAACTTTCCGTCATCGGCCTTGAACCTGCGCCGCACCATCGTAGTTTGAATAGCACCAAACGAAACGGAGGATGCCCCATGGTTCGGGCTTTGGCATTATCTGCCGCCCTGCTCGCCGCCAGCCCCCTGATTGCCAAAGAAGGGCATGAGGCGGTTACGACGTTCACGCTGGACAACGGCATGGATGTCGTCGTCATCGAAGATAACCGTGCGCCCGTTGTGCAGCATATGGTCTGGTATCGTGTCGGATCAGCCGATGAGCCTGCGGGTACATCCGGCATTGCACATTTCCTTGAACATTTGATGTTCAAAGGCACCGACACGCTGGCTCCGGGTGAGTTTTCGGGCACCGTCGCGGCCAATGGCGGGAATGACAACGCGTTCACGTCTTATGACTACACCGCTTATTTCCAACGTGTCGCCGCAGATCGGTTGGAATTGATGATGCAGATGGAGGCGGACCGGATGCGCAATCTGAGTCTGACCGAAGAAGACATCACCACCGAGCGCGGCGTGATCCTCGAAGAACGGAACCAGCGCACAGACAACAACCCCCGCGCCCTGTTCGGCGAGCAGATCAGCGCCGCGCAATACCTAAACCATGGCTACGCGGTACCTATCATCGGCTGGCGGCATGAGATGGAGACACTGGGTATGGAGGATGTACTATCCTTCTACCAAAACAATTATGCACCCAATAACGCCATTCTTGTGGTCACGGGCGACGTTAAACCCAATGATGTCAAAGCCTTGGCCGAGCAATATTACGGCGTTATCCCGGCCAACCCGGATGTGTCGCAGCGGGACCGCGCGCAAGAGCCCCCGCAAACAGCAGCGCGACGGTTGACGTACAAAGACCCGCGTGTTGCGCAACCCTATGTCCAACGAAGCTATCTTGCACCCGAGCGTGATCCGGGTGAACAGGAAAAGGCAGCAGCACTGTATCTTCTGTCTGAATTGTTGGGCGGCGGCACCACGTCGTATCTGAATGAAAAGCTTCAGTTCGAACAGCAAAAGGTTGTATATGCTGGCGCGTTTTACCGCGGCGTTTCGCTGGACGATACAACCTTTGATCTGCTGGTTGTTCCGGCACAGGGCGTTTCGCTGCAAGAGGCCGAAGATGCGATGGATCAGGCCGTTGCCGATTTTATTGCCGAAGGTGTGAACCAAGACGATCTGGACCGGATCAAGATGCAGCTGCGCGCCGCGCAGATTTACGCGCGCGACAATGTGGACGGGATTGGCAACCGCTACGGCCGCGCTTTGACCAGTGGCCTGACGGTCGAGGACGTGCAAGCCTGGCCCGATATCCTGCAAGCCGTGACCGGGGATGAGATCATTGCAGCCGCGCGCGAGGTTCTACAGCTTGAAACTTCCGTCACTGGCTGGCTGATGAAAGACGATGAGGTGACGCAATGAAACGGATCTTCGCAACCCTGATTGCCTTTGTCATCGCGCTGCCCGCTTGGGCTGCGATTGAGATCAAGGAAGTGACCTCGCCCGGTGGCATCACCGCTTGGCTGGTCGAGGATCATTCGATCCCGTTCACCGCGCTGGAGTTGCGTTTTCGTGGCGGCACGTCGCTGGATGATCCGGACAAACGCGGCGCTGTTTACCTGATGAGCGGCCTTATCGAAGAAGGCGCGGGTGACATGGACGCCCGGACCTACGCGCGCGAACTCGAAGCTCTGGCCGCTTCCTTTCAATATGACGCATCGGATGATTCGGTGTCGATCTCGGCGCAATTCCTGACCGAAAACCGCGACGAAGTGATCGACCTGCTGCGCACCACGATCCACGAACCACGCTTTGACGAAGATGCTGTGGAGCGCGTAAAGGCGCAGATTCTGTCCGGCCTACGCTCGGATCAAACCGATCCCAACGATATCGCGGGGCGCAACTTTGCGCGGATGGCTTACGGCGATCATCCCTACGGGTCCGAGGGCAAAGGCTCGATCGAAAGTGTCGGCGCGTTGACGCGCGATGACGTGGTGACCGCCTATGACAGCGTTTTTGCCAAGGATAGGCTCTATGTCGGCGCCGTGGGCGACATCACTGCCGAAGAACTTGGCGCGCTGCTGGACACGCTGCTGGCCGATCTGCCCGAAACGGGCAAACCCATACCAGAGCGGGCCGAGGTGAACATCCCCGGCGGTGTGAGCGTGGTTGAGTTTGACACGCCGCAATCGGTTGCGCTGTTTGGTCATGCTGGAATTGATCGCGACGATCCTGATTTCTTTGCCGCGTTTATCCTCAACCACATTCTTGGTGGCGGTGGGTTCGAAAGCCGCTTGATGCAGGAAGTGCGCGAAAAACGTGGCCTAACCTATGGCATCGCAACCTACCTGGTGCCAAAAGATCTTGCGTCAGTCTACCTGGGGTCGGTCTCGTCCTCCAATGATCGTATTGCCGAAGCGGTCGAGGTGATCCGTGCGGAATGGGCTCGCGCCGCGACCGAGGGCGTCACCCAGAAAGAGCTGGACGACGCCAAGACCTATCTGACTGGTGCTTATCCGCTGCGGTTTGACGGAAACGGTCGTATTGCCGGGATCATGGTCGGGATGCAGATGGAAAATCTGCCCATCGACTATATCGCCACGCGGAACGACAAGGTGAACGCGGTGACACTGGAAGAGGTGAACCGCGTCGCCAGTGAATTGCTCAACCCCGAAGGTCTGCATTTCACAATTGTCGGCAAGCCCGAGGGGCTGGACGGCTAACCCGTTCACGCCGCAACGGGCTACGATCTTCTCATCAAGTCACGCGAGTGACTTACAATCATGTGCCGCGCGTTGAGAAATGCGCGGCACATGCTTTTCTGCACGATCTTGGACCGAGAGCGTCATTCTGACCGATGAGCATTGATTTTGGCACAAAGGACTCGAAAAAGAACAAAACGTGAATAAAATGTGGAATCGCCATGTATGCCGAGCTGTCGATCACATCGAACTTCACTTTTCTCACCGGGGCTTCGCACCCCGAGGAGTATATGGAGCGCGCCGTCACCCTGGGCCTGCCCGCCATTGCCATTGCCGATGACAACTCGGTCGCCGGGATCGTTCGCGCCCATACAAGGGGGCGCGAGATCGCCCGCAAGGTGCGTGAACGGCTGGAGTGGGAGGCCCAGAACACCTCGATCGGACCACCCTGCCCTGACCACATTCCCAAACCGCCCTCCTACCCCATCCATGCCGTACCACGGCTGATCCCGGCGGCGCGGCTGATCTTCACCGACGCGCCCACCGTCACCGCCCTGCCCCTGAACCGTCAGGGCTGGGGTAACCTGTGCCGTATTCTCTCCGCCGGCCGTCTGCGCGCCGAGAAAGGTGACTGCATCCTGCACCTGTCGGACCTGATGGAATTCTCAGACGGTCTTCACCTGCTGCTCTGGCCACACGCGACCCGGTCCCCGGGCGGCGCGAACGCTTGGCGGACACAGGCACAACAGCTGACGCGCCGCTTTGCCGGACGGATGCATCTGTTAATGCATCCTCGGTATGATGGGGCAGATACTGCATATTTCAGCTTATTAGAGACTGAATCAAAGCAACTTGGCATCCCCACTCTCGCCAGCGCCACGCCGATGATGCACCACGGCACCCGCCGCAAACTGGCCGACGTGCTGACCGCCATCCGCCTGCGCCGCAAGGTCGATGATCTGGGTCGTGAGGCGCTCGCCAATGGTGAACAGCGTCTCCGCTCTGAACCAGAGATGTTGCGCATTTTCAAAGGGCATGAAGGGGCTATCGCCCGCGCGCATGACCTTAGCGAACAGCTCACATTCTCGCTCGACGAACTGCGCTATGAATACCCCAGTGAGGGTAGCGAGCGGGAAAGCCCGACCGAACGTCTGCACCGTCTGGCGCATGAGGGGCTGAAATGGCGTTACCCGGCGGGCGCGTCGGACAAGGCAAAAAAGATGCTGGCCCATGAGCTCACCCTGATCGGCAAGCTGAAATACGAACCTTATTTCCTGACCGTCCGAGACATCGTCAAATTCGCACGGTCCCGCGATATCCTGTGCCAGGGGCGCGGCTCGGCGGCCAATTCGGTGGTTTGCTACTGCCTTGGCATCACCGAAGTCAGCCCCGAACTGGGCACGATGGTGTTCGAACGTTTCGTCTCCGAGGCCCGCGACGAACCCCCTGATATCGACGTGGATTTCGAACATGAACGCCGCGAAGAGGTGATCCAGCACATTTATGATCGCTACGGCCGGGACCGCGCGGGCCTCTGTGCTACGGTGGTGCATTACCGTGGTAAGCGCGCCATTCGCGAGGTTGGGCGCGCCATGGGCCTGACCGAAGACACGATCTCGGCCCTGTCATCGCAGCTCTGGGGCTTCTTCTCGACCGTCGGAATCGAGGCGCACCGGATGCGCGAGATTGGCTTGGACCCCGAAGATCGCCGCCTGAAACAGACTCTATCATTGGTCTATGAGATCGATGGCTTCCCCCGCCACCTCTCGCAGCACGTGGGCGGGTTCATCATCACCGAGGGGCGTTTGGACGAACTTGTCCCCATCGAAAACGCCACCATGGAAGACCGCACCGTCATTTGCTGGGACAAGGACGATATCGACTCTCTGGGTATTCTGAAGGTCGATGTTCTCAGCCTTGGGATGCTCACCTGCATTCGCAAGGCGTTCGATCTGATCGGCCAGCACCACCAGACCCGCTATACCCTTGCCACCCTGCCGCCCGAAGACCCGGCGGTTTATGACATGCTGTGTAAGGCGGACAGTGTGGGCGTGTTTCAGGTGGAAAGCCGAGCGCAGATGAATTTCCTGCCTCGGATGCGGCCACGCAATTTCTATGATCTGGTGATCGAGGTCGCCATCATCCGCCCCGGCCCCATTCAGGGCGACATGGTCCACCCATATATCCGGCGGCGAAATGGTGAGGAAGAGGTCAGCTTCCCCTCGGACGCGCTGGGCGAGGTGCTAGGCAAAACACTGGGCGTGCCGCTGTTTCAAGAGCAGGCGATGCAGATCGCCATTGTCGGCGCAGGATTCACCCCGGAACAGGCCGACCGGCTGCGGCGGTCTCTGGCGACGTTCAAGAAGCACGGCAATGTCAGCGAATTCCGCGCGCTTTTCTTACGCGGTATGAAGCGCAACGGCTATGACGACGACTTTGCCGAGCGTTGTTTCTCGCAGATCGAAGGGTTCGGGTCCTACGGATTTCCCGAAAGCCACGCGGCCAGCTTTGCGCTGCTGGTCTATGCTTCGGCCTGGATCAAATGCCATCACCCGGGCATTTTCGCCTGCGCGCTGCTGAACTCACAGCCGATGGGGTTCTACGCCCCTGCCCAGATCGTGCGGGATGCGCGCGAACATGGCGTGCAGGTGCGACCGGTCTGCATCAATGCCAGTTTCTGGGACAATGTGATGGAGCCTGACGGCCATGGCGGTCTGGCCCTGCGGCTGGGGTTCCGCCAGATAAAAGGTCTCAGCGAGGAAGACGCCAGTTGGCTGACTGCCGCGCGCGGCAATGGCTACCATCAAGTCGATGACGTCTGGAGCCGTGCCGGGCTTGGTCCGGCGGTGATCGAACGGCTGGCCGAGGCCGACGCCTTTGCCGCCTGCGGCCTGACCCGGCGCGAGGCGTTGTGGCAGGCCAAGGCGATTGCAACCGCTAAACCCTTGCCGCTGTTCTCGCAGGATCTTGAGGGCGAGGTGCTGGATGAACCCGCGGCCTATCTGCCCCAAATGACCCTGGGCGAACAGGTGGTCGAGGATTATGTCGCCACGCGCCTCAGCCTGCGGGCGCATCCGGTGGCCCTGCTGCGGCATCTTCTGACGCCGGACCCGCGCGACAAAACCACTCCTGTCGTGTGACCCCTGAACCGGATATGGCCCTGATCAGAGTCGAAAACCGAGAGCCCAATGACCAGACCCACCCTGCCGCCGCGCTTTCCTGCAACGCCGGACCAGATCAACGCACAAGTCCATGCGTTTTATGCCCGCGTGCGCAAGGATGCGGTGCTTGGCCCCGTTTTCAACACGCACGTCCACGACTGGCCCGCGCATGAGGAAAAGATCGCCGCCTTCTGGCGAAACGCTATCCTGTTCGAGCGCTGCTATGACGGCAATCCGCAGCGGGTTCATATCGAACGCCCCGACGTGAAACCCGAGATGTTCGCCCATTGGCTGGACCTGTTCGAAGAAGTCGCCACTCAGACGCTGCCACCGGAAACGGCTACTCCGTGGAGTGCGCTAGCCCGTCGGATCGGAGCGGGCATGAAGGCGGGGGTTCAGTCCGCACGTCAGCCTAAAGACGCGCCGCCGGTCCTGCGATGATTCCGGTACATAGCGGGTATGCAATGTTAGCGGTAAATTAGGGGCTATGCGCCCCACTGAAATGTGTTTACTCAAAGACACGACAGCCGGACCCCGCCCGCGCTGCGACGGTAACGCCGATACATCACCTGAGGCCGCAGCGATGAGCACTCAAAACACCACCCTTCGCGGCCTTGGCTATGCATTTTTGGGTTTTGCTGTCTTTGCCAGCCATGATGCCCTTATCAAGGTGTTGGGTGGCACGTATTCGGTAATGCAGATCATCTTTTTCGCCACGCTTTTTTCCTTTGTGCCGATGGCTGTGACGATCCTGACCGACCGGACAACAGGAAACTTCCTGCCGCATCACCCTTGGCTGGTTATGCTGCGCTCAGGCTTGATGGTGACGTCCATGGTCTGCGCGTTCTATGCGTTTTCAGTGCTTCCGCTGGCCGAGGTATACTCGCTGCTGTTCTCCTTCCCGCTTATCGTGACCGTCCTGTCGATTCCGGTTTTGGGTGAGGTCGTTCGCGGCCAACGCTGGGCGGCCGTTGGCGTCGGTATGATCGGTGTCCTGATCGTCCTGCGCCCTGGCGCAACCGAAATCACACTGGGCCACCTTGCGGCGCTGACGGCTGCGTTTTGCAGCGCCTCTGCATCCGTTCTGGTGCGAAAAATCGGAAACGAGGAACGCTCGGCCGTATTGATCCTGTATCCGATGCTGCTGGCGATCGCAGTCATGAGTCTCGCACAACCCGCCGTTTATCAACCCCCGTCTCTGCTACATCTGGCGATGATGGCACTGGTTGGAATCTTCTCGGTTATCGCGCAACACCTGATCATTCTGGCCTACCGCGCGGCCCCTGCCGGGGTTGTCGCCCCCAGCCAGTACAGTCAGATCATCTGGGCAACGCTATTCGGCATGACCTTTTTTGGCGAACGCCCGGACGGCTGGGTCGCCGTGGGGGCCAGTATCATCATCGCATCTGGAGTGTTTGTCGTCTGGCGTGAAAGCCGGGCGAACACGTCAGCGAATACGCCGGTCTTGCGCGTGCGGTCACCGCGGTCGGATACCGGGGCATCAGCCCGGCCGGAGTCTTAGCGCAGCCGCGATACGTAAACCCTTACCTGTCCTTTGGTCTGATCTTTAGGCCCCCGTTTTCGCTGGATTCTTCGAACTTCCCGGTTGCGCGTACCAGGTCACTCAAGCGCTTGAATCCGTAGGAGCGTGTGTCGAAATCCGGGTAGTTCATGCCGAGTTGGCTACCAACCCCGCTAAGTCCGACCCAACCGTCCGGGTCTTCAGATTTGAGCACGACATTCCGGATCAGCTGATATGCGTGGTTCAAATCCTGTTTGACAGAAGGCTTCTTCGCTTTCCCTTCGGTGCCGCTGGTCTGCGCTTCTTCTTTTTTGATATTCTCGATGTAGATAAACCGGTTGCAAGCCGCGACAAAGGCCTTGGGCGTCTTGCGCTCACCAATCCCGAAAACGCTCAACCCCTGTTCGCGGATACGACTGGCCAGCCGGGTGAAATCGCTGTCCGAGGACACCAGAACGAATCCGTCGAAGCGGCCAGAATGCAAAATGTCCATTGCATCGATCACCAGGGCAATGTCTCCGGCATTTTTGCCTGTGGTGTTGGCGAATTGCTGGTGAGGAACGATGGCGTATTCCGCCAGTTTCTCGGCGCTCCAGCCTTGCGGGGTGCCGCCCGAAAAGTCACCATAGATTCGGCGCAGGCTAGCCTCACCCAAGGTGGCGACTTCTTCAAATATCTCGGCAACATGCTTCGCCGGGACATTCTCGGCGTCAATCAGAACAGCCAAGCGTTCCGTTGTCTTGTTGGTCAATTTAGTCCCTCAATTCAGAAATTTACAATGACCTGAAGATAAGAATCAAAAGGGGCGGGTCAAACCCCGCCCTGTCAATTTAGGGTTGTTAATACACAACAACCGACCGGATGCTTTCACCCCGGTGCATCAGATCGAACCCGTGGTTGATGTCGTTCAGCCCCATGGTGTGGGTGATCATCGGGTCAATCTCAATCTTTCCCTCCATGTACCAGTCGACGATCTTGGGTACATCGGTCCGGCCACGGGCACCGCCGAACGCGGTGCCGCGCCATGACCGGCCAGTCACCAGCTGGAACGGACGGGTCGAGATCTCGGCACCGGCAGGCGCCACACCGATGATGATCGATTCACCCCAGCCCTTATGCGCCGATTCCAGCGCGTCGCGCATCACACCGACATTGCCGGTGGCGTCGAATGTGTAATCCGCCCCGCCCTTGGTCAGGTTAACCAAATAGGGAACCAGATCGCCTTCGACCTCTTTGGGGTTCACGAAGTCGGTCATGCCGAACGCGGTCGCCATATTGACCTTCGACGGGTTCAGATCGACACCAACAATCTGATCGGCTCCGGCCAGACGCAGGCCCTGGATCACGTTCAGGCCAATGCCGCCCAGACCAAACACGATGGCCCGGCTGCCAATTTCCACCTTGGCGGTATTGATCACCGCGCCGATGCCCGTGGTCACACCGCAGCCGATATAGCATATCTTGTCGAAGGGAGCGTCCTCGCGCACCTTGGCCAACGCAATTTCCGGCAGAACCGTGTGGTTCGAGAAGGTCGAGCAGCCCATGTAGTGCAGGATCGGATCCCCATCCAGCGTCGAAAACCGCGAGGTACCATCGGGCATCAGGCCCTTGCCCTGGGTTTCACGGATCGCCTGACACAGATTTGTCTTGGGATGCAGACAGTACTCACACTCACGACATTCGGGTGTGTAGAGCGGGATGACGTGATCGCCCGGCTTCAGGCTGGTCACGCCCGCGCCGACCTCAAGCACAACGCCCGCACCTTCGTGGCCCAGAATGGCTGGAAACAAGCCTTCTGGATCTGCACCTGACAGGGTGAACTCATCGGTGTGGCAAATACCGGTCGCTTTTATTTCAACCAGAACCTCGCCCGCCTTGGGGCCTTCAAGGTTTACGTCCATCACTTCCAAAGGTTTGCCAGCCTGAACGGCAACGGCGGCACGGGTACGCATGGTGCTTGTCTCCCTGTCTTGTTTGACCCGACCCTGCGTCAAATACAGGGTGTTTTCAACTGCGCTTTCATGGCAGGCTCTGTAAGCTTTTGATATTTCAGAAACGACATTGCCGAAAAGAGGAGCGCCAATGCACCGGTTTATCCCGATCCTGATTGTCCTTGCCGCCTGCGCTGAAACCGACCTGCCCGAGCCCGGCCCTACTGAGCCTGAAGCCGCCCCGGTGGACCTGGCCTTCTGCAAAGGGGAACCCTTTGCCGATTCCGTGGGCCAGCCGGTCTCGACCATTCAGGCCAGCCTGCCGGAACGGACCCGCGTGCTGGGCCCCGATGACTTGGCCACGCAGGACTATCGCATCGACCGGCTGAACATCTATGTGAACGGCTCCGGGATCATTCAGCGGCTGACCTGCGGGTAAGTGCGGACTCGACTCAGGGCATGATTCTCATTTAGAACAAAGTAAGAACATTTTGATGTCTGCCCGATGCCAAAACGCCGAATATTATCCCTGTGGTTTCCCCGTTTGGGGGCTGAACGGCTGATCCGCGCTGCGCGGGGGCTGCAGGATGGGCCTTTGGCTGTGGTGGCGGAACAATCGAATATGCAGGTTGTCACGTCACTGAACGCCGAAGCCCAGGCCGCCGGGTTGCGCGTGGGCCAGCCCGTGCGCGATGCCCATGCCATGTGCGCAAACCTTGTGACACGCCCCCGCAACGCCCCGGCCGAGGCCGCGTTTCTGACCGCGCTGCGCCGCTGGGCGGGCAAGTTCAGCCCGTGGGTCGCCGAAGAGGCTCCCGATGGTCTGATCGTCGATCTGTCGGGCTGCGCGCATCTGTTTGGCGGGGAAGAGGCGCTGCTGAACGTTCTTGAGGTCGACTGCGCCGATATGGGTCTGAGCGTGCAGATGGGCATCGCCGACACGCTGGGCGCGGCCTGGGCTTTGGCGCGCTATGCCGGGCAAGAGGCCACATCCGACCGCAACGGCGACGCCATCAGCCAAGAAGCACGCGCCACCCGCGCCCGGGCGGGCAAGCGGCGGCACTGGACCAAGGGTGGAACCGCACCACAGGTGATGACCTTGGGCGGCGGTTCACGGATTGCCGCGCCGGGACAGTCCTATGGCGCGCTCAGCCCCCTGCCCATCGCGGCGCTGCGGCTTGAGGATCAGGTGGTCGCGCAGTTGAACCGCCTGGGGCTGCGCCGGATCGGCGATCTGCTGGGCCAGCCGCGCGCGTCGTTGGCCCGCAGGTTCGGGCGCGGGCTTGTCCTACGGCTGGATCAGGCCATGGGCAGCGCGCCCGAGCCTGTCTCGCCCGCCCGCCCGCCGTATCACTTTGCCGTGCGGATGACGCTGCCCAATCCGATCGGCCTGATCGAGGACGTGATGGCCGCCATCGACCGGATGCTGCCGACGCTCTGCACCAAGCTGGAAGAAAAGGGGCGCGGCGCGCGGACATTACGGCTGGAGGCGCACCGCGCCGATCAGGCGGCCGAGATCATCGAGGTTGCTTTGGCCCGTCCAACCTATGACAAGCACCGTATTCGACCTTTGTTAGAGATGAAAATCGACAAGATCGATGCGGGCTATGGTATCGACATGCTGCGGCTTGAGGCGATCCAGTCCGAACCCATCCACGCCCGTACCATGGCAGGCCATGCCGAGGCCCGCCGCGTGGCCCGCGAACGATTGGAGGGTAACAGAGCTGTCGATGACCTCATCGGCAAGCTGGGCGCACGGGTGGGGTTAGAGGCGATCACACGGCATCATCCCGTTGCCTCTCATATCCCCGAAAAAACCGCGCAGACGCTGGCGGCTGCATGGTCGGAACCGGCACACGACTGGCCCCCGTCGCCCCGCCCGCGACCCTTGCTGATGTGGCAGCCCGAACCGGTCATGGCCCCGGAAACCCCGACAGTGCCCAGTGCCTTTCGCTGGCGTGGGCGTGACTGGCAACTGGCGCAGGCCACCGGCCCAGAGCGGATCGCACCGGAATGGTGGCTGGACGACCCCAATTGGCGCAGCGGGGTCCGGGATTACTGGGTGGTGGTGACGGAACAGGGGGAGCGGTTGTGGCTGTTCTACGGCCATGGCGGCACCATGTCGGCGGGCTGGTTCTGTCAGGGGCAGTTTGGTTAGAGTCTATTTTCCGCGATAGACCAACAGATCCGGCAGGTAATCCAGCAACCGGATTCCCCAGGAAAACGGCGCTGGAAAGTCAGTACGGAAGCGGCGCCGTGACATCGCCTTGGCCACCCGCTCGGCTGCATCTTCGGGTGTCATAAGCATCGGCATCTTGAAATCGTTCTTCTCGGTCAGTCGGGTCTTGATGAAACCCGGGTTGACGATCCGCACGGTTACGCCAGTTCCGGCAAGATCGAACCGCATCGTCTCTGCCAGAGAAATCAGGGCTGCTTTGCTGGCCGCATACCCCACGGCCCCCGGCAACCCACGATATCCTGAAAGCGATCCGATCAAGGTGATATCCCCCCGGCCCGAGCGCACAAAATCCGGCACTGTTTCACCCAGGACCCGCAACGCGCCAGTATAGTTCACGTCTGTCATCGACAATACCGCCTCGGTATCCCAATCGGCCGTGCGCATCGGCTCATAAGCACCCGCGTTATAGACCAGCCCGTCCACTTCAGCGACCTCGACCGCAGCGCGGCGCACGGCGTCCAGATCGGTGACGTCAAACGGTACGGATTGCGCATTGGGCAGCGTATCGCAGATTTCAGCCAAGCGGTCTGCATTTCGGGCGGACAGGATCAGCCGCGCGCCCTGACGGCTTAACGTCTCAGCCAGCGCGTGGCCCAGCCCTTCGCTTGCGCCAATAATCCAATAGGTTTTTCCGCTGAAACTGCTCATTCCTCGTCCGTTTTCGTTGTGATGGGTGTTCTACGGTTGGGCAGAACGTCTGGATCACATCCCGGGCAACAGCGCATCAGCCCACCGAGAAAACATTCAACCCGATTGATCCATCCGAGCATACGATGCGTATCTTATTGTAAAATGTCGCATATAGAGGATGGCATGTTCGACGAAACCCGAGGCGTACGCAAGAAAATCGCAGTAGTAGGTGCAGGTATCTCCGGTCTGTCGGCTGCTTACTATCTTTCAGAAAACAACGATGTGACCGTATTTGAGGCCGAGCCGCGCCTTGGCGGACACGCGCGCACTGTGCTTGCTGGCAAGAACGGTGATCAGCCGGTCGATACCGGTTTTATTGTGTTCAACTATGCCACCTATCCGTATCTGACGCGTTTGTTCGACGAACTGAACGTGCCGCTCATCAAATCTGAAATGAGCTTTGGGGCCACGATTGACAATGGCCGCATCGAGTACGGTCTGAACAACTTGCGTACCCTGACGGCGCAGAAACGCAACCTTGCGCGGCCGGCCTATTACAAGATGATTGCGGACATTGTACGGTTCGGAAAAGAAGCCCCCGAGGCCGCCAAGGATGATGACACCACGATCGGAGAGCTGGTCGATCAGCTTCGCCTTGGGTATTGGTTCCGCCACAATTACCTGATGCCCATGTGCGGTGCTATCTGGTCCACCCCAGTGGAGTTTGTCGACCAGTTCCCAGCCCGCTCTTTGGTGCAGTTCTTCCGCAATCATGCCCTGTTGGCGAGCGGACGGGCCAATCAGCATCAGTGGTACACGGTCAAAGGCGGGAGTATCGAATATGTCCGCCGGATTGATGCTGCTTTGCGGGCGCGTGGCAGTGAAATACGCCTGGCCTGCCCGGTTGATCACATTCACCGGGACGATACCGGCGTGACGGTACACAGCCAGGGACAGGCTGATCTGTTCGATGAGATCATACTAGCCACCCATTCCGATCAATCGCTGTCGATTCTAGGTGAGGCCGCAACGGATGCAGAAAAGGCCGCATTAGGGTCTATCCGTTATCAGCCCAACACCGCAATTTTGCACTGTGACCCGGGCCAGATGCCACGGCGGCGCGCCTGCTGGTCAAGCTGGACCTATCGGTCACAAGCCGGAAACGTCGGCGTGACATATTGGATGAACCGGCTACAGAACATTCCGGACAGCGACCCGCTGTTCGTGACGCTGAACGCGTCATCGGAAATTCCCGCGGATAAAATCTATGACAAGGTCGAATTTGCCCATCCGGTATTCGACAAAGCCGCCCTGAAAGCCCAGGGGCAAATCCGCGAGATGCAGGGACAGAACCGAACTTGGTTTGCCGGTGCCTACAATCGGCACGGCTTTCACGAAGATGGGATTGCCAGCGCGATGCATGTTGTTGAGCGTCTGAATGGCACCCCGCAAACACTCGGAGCTGACAATGGAACGCTTGAAAAAGACCCGGTCATTCCTGCATAGGCTGATACCTGACGCTTGCCGTACGGTGCTGGTTTCCTTGGTGATACTGGCTCCGGGCGGGCTTGCTGCGTCTCCTATCAATCAGACGCTTTCTGACGCGCAGCTCAAGGGCAGCGCGACGTTTCGATTTTTGGGTGTACCGGTTTACGACGCCAAGCTTTTCACCTCGCAGGGTGACGCGTTCAATTGGAATGAAGATTTTGGGATTCAACTGACCTACCGAAAGAACCTGAAACAAAAAGCCCTGGTCGAGTCGACACTGGATGAGATGGCGCGCCAGGGCAACCCTGCGCCCACCGCAGGTCAATTGGAGCAGTGCTTCCAAGGCGTCAGCCGGGGCGACAATTACGTCGCCATCTCGGAAGGTGCGAACCAGGTTGGATTTTGGCGCAACGGCCAAAAAACCTGCACCCTGGCCTACCCGGGGGCCAAGCGGGCCTTCATGTCCATCTTCCTTGGCAATGACACAAGATCAGCCAGCTTCACCCGGCAATTGAAAGGCCAGTGATGCTTTACCCCCGGGTCAGCCTATACGCCCTGATGTTGGCGGCAGCAGGTATTCCGCTGTATATTCATTTGCCGCGATTTGCCGCCGTTAATCTGGGTATCGGATTGGCTGTGATCGGTACCGTTCTGCTGGTAATCCGACTGGTCGATCTGGTGCAGGATCCGCTTATCGGTTGGGCCATCGACCGTTGGCCGCGCGCGCAAGCCCTGTTTGCTGCTGTCGCTGCGTTTGGACTGGCGCTGGGTTTTCCCTTGCTGTTTGGTTTACCCGAGGGGGCAAGTATCGCTGCATTAGTGTCTGTTTTGATCCTCTTGTTCTCGGCCTACAGCGTGGGCACCATATTGTTGTATGGCCGAAGCGCGACCTTGGCAAAACGCACTGACCCGAAGGAACTTATGACACTGGCCGCCTGGCGGGAAGGTGGACAATTGACCGGAGTTGTTCTTGCTGCCAGCGCTCCGACCTTGTTCGTGGCATTGGGGGCCAGCGCACAAGGCTATCCCGCGTTTGGCCTGTTTCTAGGATTGCTGGCGATCTTCACCCTGATCATGACGCTTCCGATGTGGCGTCGCGCACCGATCACCGGCGAGGGGTTGTCATTTTCGGGGCTTGGTCAAGCCGGCGCGCTGCGCCTTTTGTTTCTGGCGCTGATTAACAGCCTGCCAGTCGCCATCACATCAACTCTGTTTCTGTTCTTTGTGGAAGACCGCCTGCAACTGCCCGGCAAGGCCGGACCGTTGCTGATCCTGTTTTTCCTAAGCGCCGGGGCGACCGTGCCGCTCTGGGCCAAACTCAGCAACCGAATTGGTGCGAAACAGACCTTGATGATTGCCATGCCACTGTCGATCGCCGGTTTTGTCGGCGCAGCGATGTTGTCGGCGGGGGACCTGACAGGCTTTGCACTGATCTGCTTCGCCTCGGGTGCCGCGCTTGGGGCGGATATGGTAGTGCTGCCTGCCATGTTTTCAGTCGTGCTGACGCGTGCAGGACTGAACGCCTCGGCCGCGTTTGGCATCTGGTCATTTGCAGGCAAGCTGGGCCTTGCGCTTGCTGCCTTTTTCACCTTGCCGCTGCTGGAACGCAGTGGATTCAATCCGGGGCAAGCGAATTCCGCCGAAGCTTTGCGGACACTCACCATCGCATATGCCGTACTGCCCTGCATCCTGAAACTTGGCGCGTTCGGGTTGGTCCTGACGTTGCCCACGGAGGTTACAGCCAAATGAATACGCTTGTTGTTTTCTTGCTCGCAATCCTCGGTCTTCTAGTTGCCAAGAACCGTTTCCTGAGCTTCAGATCGCAATCACCCAACGATTACTCCGGCACCGGCCCTGAGTTCAGAATGAAAGAGGTTCTGAACGGCGAAATACTGTCCGAAGGCTTGATCTATGGGCCCAATGGCAAAATGTCGAACAGTTTCGTCGCCCGCATGGTTGGGGAATGGAACGGAAAAACCGGTACACTGGCCGAGTATTTCACCTATTCCAACGGCAAGAAAATGACACGGAAATGGCATCTGACGCTTGGGACCGGCAACACGTTTACCACCACGGCAGATGATATCGTGGGCGAAGGCAAAGGAACCATATCGGGTTCGACCGTCAAGCTAACCTACCGCATCATCCTGCCGCAGGACGCGGGCGGGCACACGCTTGATGTCACCGATTGGATGTATCTGACTGAAAATGGCGTGATCATGAACCGTTCAGAAATGCGCAAGTTTGGCCTCAAGGTTGCGGAACTGGTTGCTACAATGCGTCCGGCACCGGATACCAAAACCGCCCATGTCAGCGGTACCAACGGATATGACGCGGCAGCGGAGCAGAGGACCGTTCAATGATTGCACGCCGCGTTCTGATCCTGGGTTTTGCCATCGCGGGGCTTGCGGCTCTGGCCGCCTGTTCCGCGAAACCGCGCGTCCCCAAGACATTTCTGTCCGACCGGCAACTGAACCTTGAAGAGTTCTTTGAGGGAAAAACGGTTGCCTACGGTCAGTTTCAGGATGTTCTGGGCAATGTACCCCGCCGCTTTACTGTCGACATTGACGGAACCTGGGATGGCGAAACCCTGACCTTGGTCGAGGATTTCGTCTATGATGATGGTGCAACCGAACAACGCATCTGGACACTTACTAAAGCCGGCGAAGACTCCTGGACCGGTACTGCACCCGGCGTTCTGGGCACCGCCAGCGGGATCGAGCGTGGCGATACGTTCAATTGGAAATACAAAATCGACCTGCCGGTCAAAGACGGAACGATGCGCGTGAACTTCGACGATTGGATGTGGCTGCTGACGGATGATCGTCTGCTGAACCGCGCCTATGTCTCGCGCTTCGGGGTCCGTCTGGGCGAGGTTATCTTGTTTTTTGAAAAGAAATAGGCAGAAAAAAGGGCGGGTTAGAAAACCCGCCCTTCTACATATTCAGCTTAGGTCAACTTAGAAGTTGAACCGGACACCCAAGTCGGCACGGATAATACCGTCCTCATCGCCATCTTTGATCTCGCCGACACCGCCGCGCAGAGACGCGCCGCCACCCAGATCATAGATTGCGCCGGCACCGATGAAACGCTGGTCATCATCAGCCGAACCGTCACCGTATGCCAGTTCCAGCGTGGTCGCAGCACCTACGTTGTAGGCAACCGAGAAACCGTACGCCGTGCCGTCTTCGTCGTCATTTTCAACATCATCATCGGCCAAGAACAGTGTGCCGTAGAAATCTCCCATATCTACACCCAGGGTGAAGAGGGCCAGGCTTTCATCACCGCCAGTTGCGAGGTCGGTTTCACCGTAGAGCAACGATGCAGTAATGATGTCGTTAAAAGTGTAGCTCGCGCCGACGTCCCAACGGTCTGCACTGTCTTTTCCGCCGTTAACAGCAATCGTATTTTGGTCATACGATCCGTATACGGACAAATCACCGACGCTATATTTGACAAATACAGCGTTCGCGCCAGAGCCGGTCGAGGTGTACTCGAGGAAGCTGTAGTTCACGCCCGAATACTGCCCCAGGAAGTCTTCCAGGCCGATTTCGGTGCCGAAATAGTCGTCCAAGTTGTCGAACGAACCAGCAACGTTACCAGCGTCAACACGCAAACCACCGTAGATGACTGAGAAGCGAGCGCCGTTCAGACCAGCCTTTTGCTGTTCGCCGGTCGAAGGGGTGTCGTCGGCTTGCAAGCGAACACGAGCCTCAAAGCGAACGCCACTGTCCGTCTCGGTGTAGCCGTCAATGCTCAGGCGGAACCGCGATATCAGGGCGGTGTTATCGGTATCGACAGTGGCGGTATCAGTGGACGTGATTACGCCGCCAACTGTGTTGAAGTTTTCGACGGTGCCGGTACGGTCTTCGACGTAGCCAAGACCAAAACGAGCGTAGCCGCCAAATTTGACGCCGGATTCAGCCGCTGCAACGTTTGCAGTCGCCATCAGAGCGGCCGATGCAATGAGAATCTTTTTCATGGTAGTTCCATTTACTTTGAGAGGAGTCGCCACAGAGCGTGACGGACTGCCTAATCGAACAAACTCGATGGTCAGGCAACCGCACGGGAATTGTTGAACGTCTCGGCGCGAAACCTGCGTTGCACCTTTGCATACGGCCTAAGACGAGAAATTATCTTAATTGTTTATTTTCAATTACTTGATGGATTTCACGATCTTTTAACAAGAAGTTGAATGCAGAAAAACGGTCATTGGTCTTTAAATTTACAAAACAATAACATTTGGCTCATCGCTCGCGTTTTCGTCGAAAAAAAACACATCTGCGCGAGGAAAGAACCGCCCCAACCAAAGGCGGAAGCTATGTCGAATCAGTTTGAGACCGGCGCGTCCGATTAGTTGCTGGAATACACAAAGGACAGCTTGCGGCTCACGCCTCCTGGTGGTTTCGGAAAGGGTGAGGCCGCGCGCACCTGCGCCTTGGCGGCGCGCTCGACATCCGGTGTCCCGTTGCTGTCTACGACATCAACCCACGCAAGGGTTCCGTCCGGATTGATTTCAAAAAATACTTTCGCAAACCCGCGTGCCGCCGTGTAGACGATCGGCGCGCGGTTCAGGTGAACCAGAACCCGCCCGGCGTAATTGGTTCTGTCCGAGTTTCCAGGTCCACGCCCGCCAGACCGGGTTCCGCTATCGCCCGAGGTGAATGTATCGACACCCCGGCGCCTGTAGGTGGTCAGAGGAGACTCGATTTCACGGGACGGGAACCGAAGGGCACTAAAATCTCGGGCTCCGTTCAGTGTTCCTTGTCGGTCAGGCTGCGAAGGGCGATCCAAACGCGGCGGGCGGATCGAAGAGGTTACGGCCAGCTCTGAGCTTTCAGTGTTCTCGGATGTATCTGGCACTGGCTCGACCGGCGTTGCGGCAATTTCGGCCTCCTCCGTTTCGCTTTCCAACGGAACAACGGGAACGACCGATGGCACGGTTTCGTCGGTCGGGTCCGGCAGGGCGGCAAGCTGTTCGGTCTCAGCAGGTTGGGATGCGACGGGGACCTCATTGACCGGCTCGGTAGCTTCGGGGGTGCCCTCGGGTGGTTCAACAGCCTCGGCGGTCTCGGGCGGTGTCTCGTCTGCGTCGTCACTGGCGCTCTGGTCACCGTCGGTGGTGTTTTCGGATTCGGGAGTGTCAGCCTCGACCGGCTCGGGTGCGACAGGCTGCAAAACCTCCGAGGTACCTGTATCCGGCGCAAATGTGCGCTGTGGATTGTCCGAGGCCACGTGAACCTCGCTGGTCGGAATCTCAGCGGGTTCGGGCGCGGGTTCGGGCGATTCGTCGACAGGCGGTTCAGGTGCTTCCACCGGTTGCGGTTCAACCGGTTCCGCAACAGCGTCGACCAGATCCTCAAAGCTGTTTCCAAGTTCAACCTTGTCTGGCGCATCGCTAGCGGTTGACTGGTCTGCCAATCTGGGCGCGGTCAGACTTAGCCCCATCAGGTGCAGCAGCAACGACAGCAGAGCAGCAAAGCCCGCAACGATCACGGACCCCCGGATCATTCCAGTGCCTTTTCAGTGACCACAAACACCGATGTTGCTCCAAGTCGGCGCAGCGCGCCTGTCACCTCCATCAGGCGGGCACCTGATGCGTCACGATCAGGAACGATACGCACCGGTCCGGGGTCGCGCCCAGCCATATAGGCTTCGGGGTCTACTGGCGTGCCCCGAAAGCTGAGCCGCCCATCCCGATGCAGCACCAGCGCGTCGGGCGGCTCGCGCCCCTCGAGCTCGGATGTGTCGACAAGATTCAGGTCAGGGTCCAAAGGCGTGGCCACCGTGCCCGCGATCAAGAAAAAGATCAGCATCAGAAACACGACATTGATCAGCGCAATAGTCGAGTCGCGTTTGCGGCGGGGGCGGCTATAGCGGATCATTCCAGCACCAAGACACTCAGACCTTCACGCCCGCGCAGCAGAACCAGCACGTCCACCAACCTCTGTGCCGTTGTGTCGGGATCAAGGTCGATCAAAACCTGACCTGTTGTCACCTGCGCCGTCAGGTCGTCCAGTGTTACCGGCGCACCGTTCAGAACCAGCCTGTCAGCCCCCAACTGAACAAACGCCCGGTCCTGAGGCACGTCAGACGTCGCGCCACCGGCTGTCGCGTTGCTCAACTCAATCTCACCATATTTGGAAAAGGTTGAGGTCAGCATAAAAAACAACAACAGCAGGAAGATCACGTCGATGAGCGGCGTCATCGCCAGCGGCCGTCTGACAAAGGGTGCGATGTTACGCATGTCCGGGCGTGGTCGCCATGCTGTGCGCGTCTTCGGTCAACGGGATCGCTTGCCCCGGCACCAGAACGGTGCGCAACGCCTTATCGGCAAAAACCCGTTCGCGCGCGGTGCGGCTTTCGAACCAGGACAACACCATCGAGGTTGGCATCGCCACGGCAAGCCCCACAGCGGTCGTTACCAGCGCCACCCATATACCCCCTGCCAACAGAGACGGATCAACCGAGGAGCCTGCAGCTTGCAGGCTTCGAAACGCTTCGATCATGCCCAACACGGTTCCAAACAAACCCAGCAAGGGCGCCAGTTGCGCGACCGTGTCCAGCAGGCGAAAGCCACGTTCAAGCCCGGCCAGCGCCAACCCCGCCTCAGCGTCCAATCGCTGATCCAAACCGGGCGTGTCGGGCGCATCCATTGCAACACCGACCAGCGGCGCAAGATAGCTGTGGCTTTCTGCCAACCGCGCGCGGGCGGTCTGTTTGTCCCCGGCATCCCAGGCTTGCAGCGCCTGCGATAGCACCCGGTGCCGCCCCACGCCTGATGCGGCGAACTGCCAAAGCTTGTAAAACGTGACGGCCAGCGTCACCACGGACATCGCGATCAGGACTGCCACCACCGGCCCGCCCAGGGCAAGGATTTCGCGCAGGGCGTCAAGAAAACTCATCCCAAAAGCTCCACTTCTGTACGGCTGTTCAGGGTCGGTGTTTCGTCGCAGATATCGCTTTCTGCGCCTTCGACGGTACAGCCGCTTAACCCATTTATCAGAACGCGCCCGAGGTTTTCACAGGACAGGCCGCGCACATCGAACTGGCGCACGCGCGGACGCTGCGCCGGGAGATCCCTGAACCCAAAAAGGGTCAGGCGTTCAAACACACCCGAGGCATCGAAGATCACCACCTGGTAATCGGCAGTATCAATCGCGGTTTCAGTTTCGTTTTCGACCAGAAAAGTCAGCCGACAGGCACCTTCGACAGTTTCTACTGCATTCAGCTCAATCATTAGCCCCGACGCATCTTGCGTGGATTGAGCTTGAACCGCAAAAGGCAGCGCGCAGAAAAGAGCTGCAAACACCGGACGACGATACTTCATGAATGCGCTCCTGGTTAATTGCGTCAGACTAAGCTCTGACGGCGCTGCAACCGTCTTATCCAAGACCGCTGGGGCGCGAAAGGGTTGCCGCTGCCTATATGATAAAGAGCGATTTTTGGTCCGTTCAACCCTTTCAGGGCAGCAGGGTCTGCGATGAAAAATGTCACTGAGACGGTTCAGGACTTCCCGCGTTAACCATGGCGCAGGCCACCAGCCACTCCAACGCGTTGGACTTCACCCCATGTTCAGAGCAAATTGCGATGCTTTGGCTTTCGAAAATCTGCGCATAAATCGGCCAGTCGTCTTGATTGGGTGGGTAAATCGCACCCGACGTCTTGCGCTCTTCCCATTGGTGAAGCTTGCCACCTGCGACGCCAAAGCTGATCTGCCCGGGTATCGGAGGTTTGCCGTTTTCATCCGTCATCAGCGGGTCGGCGAAGTCCCGGTGTCCCAACCCCTGCACAAAGCTCGTGTTCGACGGATTGCAACCCAGGCCGAACCACATCCCTTCGGTCACGGCATCCGACATTTCCGGTGACAACTGCTTGTCCATCGAGAAGAACATCGCGATTTCTCCGGCCCGCCAGTTGGATCCGGGACCAAACCGCAGCCACCCCCGCCCCCACGGATAGGTGTCGGTATTGTGCAGGCCGAAATCAGCCCCCATGCGTTCCGAGCGTCTGGCGCGATACCCGATCCAGCCTTCGATTGCGTCAACGATTTCCGTATCTGCCAGCCTCCCCTGCCGCGCCGCCAGCACGTATTCGAGGTAAGCGTGGGAGTATATTCCCCTTTTGACCCCCTCTGCCGGGGACTCGGCCCGTGGTACAAAGGGGTTGTGCGCTTCGAACACATCGCGGGCCGCTGTATCGCCGCTGGCCCGATATACAACTGCGGCCGAGGCCACGCGCGACCGATTGATGACTTCGACCGCCTCGGGGTCGCGCGGTTCGGCAGTGTCGGAGAGAAAATCCTGTTCTGCCCAGTGCCAGGCCCGCGTGGCTTCTTGTATCAAGGCGTCGCCCAGTGCGGAATCTCCGCAAACCTGTTTGATGACATGACCCAGCTTTGCCGCGCTCAGCGCGAAATTGAATGCGGCCCAATCCTCGGGGGCGTAGGCATAGGTCAGTTGCACGGGGTTCCATGACACCGATCCGAAAATGCCTGGATTGGAATACTCCACGCCACCTATAATCGCCCCGTCTTCACCCTGAGTTCTACGCCACAATGAGATGCCCCATAGCGCTTCGTGTATAAGGTCAGGCAAAACAGTCATCCCGTCGCCGCGATCAGTCGCGTCCTTGCGCGCCTTTACATCAGGATGAGCGAACGGCTTGCCACTTTCGGGCAGGTTCAGGTGTAGCGCGCGGGTATAGTCGAAAGCCTCGATGATATTGGCCATGTGATAGACGACATCCATGTGCTGAATGCGCCGATCCCAGTCCCCGGCGTCATGCCATCCACCCCAGGCATCGGGATTGTCCTGCGCGCGTGCCGATACAGGAATACTGTCAAAACCAGTCACGCCTACGGGCTGTTCAGACAAAAGCCCACTTGCCCCGGCCTTGCCATACCCTTCACCGGTGCTGCCCAAGCGGATATCGGTTTGCCAGACTGTCAGGCCATCCTCGGGGTGGCCGTTGCGCGGACGGGTCCGGCCTTCGCCGAAGGGTTCGGCGATCTCGCACCCCGACCTTTGATGAAAATACCAACGTGCCGCAAGTCGCAGCGTTTCCACATAGGGCGCGGCTGAGACCCGGAATGGAAACGACCGACCGAAACCGTCGACCTGAAGGATGAATTCTCCGTCCTCGTCTAGGTCCGAAAAATCCGCCTCGTATATGTCGCAGCCATTGAAATTCTGACCGTTCCGATGCGGCTCGGACGCGGGTTTGGCAAGGGTCAGTCTGCCGGTGCGAACCGTCGCGCCGTCTGCGGTTGAAAGAACTGCCCATTCGGTATTCTGGGACAAAATTGCATCGGTGCTGCCCGGTTGACCCACATTGTTGTGCCCCCACCATGCCCCGATATACGCTTTTTTAGGACCATTCAGCGGATAACCTGCGTGACACACATGCAGCGCCTCGTTGAAGACTTCGGGCGACTTGCGCTGACTGACCGCTGGCACCGATGGCCCCTCAAGCACAACCACGGCGCCTTCCGGTATGGCACGATCCAGCGTCAGGGTCAGGTTGTGCCGCTTGGTGCTTTCCCACTTGCGTTTGGCAACTGCTCTTGTGCGGATCGGGACAGATTTGCGATAGAGCGACACGACATACGCCGGACTTCCATCAATAGTGACGCGCCATTGGTCGGGCTGATCAACAGGGATATGCTTAAGAAACGCTCCTGTGGTCATCTGGAACCCAGACCGCCGGGTATCGCTGATGACCCTCGGCCATTCGGTAAAACCCTGCGGCAGCGTGGTATTAGCAAAACCCGAGAAATACCCTTCTACACCGTTGAGTTGCCCGAGCGATCCAAAACTATCCGTCGGATCGGGGTACCACGCCCGGTCATCCCGCTGGGTTACCGGAATCACAGGCGAGATTTCAAACAACGTATCAATGACGGTCAGCTGAACGATGTCCTCACCAACGAACCCGACCACGCCATCGGTTTCAGGCTCGGCCAGGGCCATCTGGTTCAGAAACGGAACAGATACAGCAAGCGCAGTGCCCTGCAGCAAAACCGCACGTCGGGATATCCTCATTTGTCAGTGCCTCCCTTCGCTTTTACCGGGTGTAACGGTCCCTTGATTTGCACGACGGTCCAAACTCTGCAGGAACCGCCAGATCAGTTTTGGTCGCAGCAGGCTATCGGGATAAAGAACCGCGCCGCACAGGCCTTCGAACACAGCGGTCGACTTGCGCCCATATTGGAATTGGTTGCGAACGCCTGACCAAAAGATATCAATCTGACGCTTACGCAAAAGTCGACGAAGCCGAGACCCATACCGCGCCTTCATATCCGCATTGGCCGCAACCTTCTGAATGCTGGGCACACGGCGGGCAAAAACGGACCCACGCGCCTGATGATTGGCCCCGCTGGCCACCTGACGGTAGCGCAGCAGCGGCGGCCCGTCGACCACGGCGAACTCTCCCAGCAACGCGAGACGGCACCAGAACTCCCAATCTTCGCCTTTTACCAGGCTTTCGTCATATCCGCCTACCCGCTTTGCGCTGTCAGTGCGAAGCGCCAGAGCACCGCCATTGACCACGAAATTCTTGCACAGCAGCGCGTCCAGTTGATCCTGAGCAGGAACCAGTGACCTGTTATCCGTGCCACGCATGATATGGCCGTCGACAGCCATACGCTGCACACCGGCCAGCGCACCAACCGCTTCGGTGCGTGTCAGCGTGTCGTAGTAGCGCTGCAACGCTTCGGGGTGCAGCAGATCGTCAGCATCAAGAAACAAGACAAAGGGTGCTTTCGCTAGTGTTAGACCCAGATTTCGCGCTGCGCTGACACCCTTTGACGGGCCCTGCACCACGCAAAAACGGACGTCGCGCTGGGTAAAGTCTTCAATGATGCGGCCCGTTCTGTCAGTCGAGCCATCATCGATGCAGATCACCTCGAATGCCCTAAAGCTCTGAGCGCTGACGCTATCCAGCGTTTCAGCGATGTACGGCTCCATGTTTCGGGCCGGGATGATGATCGAAAACGTGGTGTGCTGCATGTTATCGGCCTCCGACCCGGTCGACCTTTACGGCTGAGTTGCTGTATTCAGAGAACTCAAAACGCAACAAGCCGGCCATCATGCCAGCGCCCCGAAATATTTCCAGCAGGCCGCGATACCACCTGGCCTGTGAGCCGAAGCCCAGACACAGGCACATCGCGCACCCCCACCCCAGGGCGCCAAGGCTTTTGACCACCCGCATCCCAACAGCCTTACGCCGGATCAGGGCAATGCGGCTCAGCGTGTTGCCCTTGCGAAACCAACGCCGCCCCAGCCACCGGATCGTGGTGCGGTTTTCGGGAACGTCATCCCAGACCAGAGCATCTGCCGCCGCGCGGATCGTGCCACCACCGTCGCGCAGACGAGTAAAGAACTCTTCGTCCTCTCCGCCCGTGATGTTGAAACGCGGATCGAAACGCAGCCCCCGGTCGCGGATGACGGCAGACCGCACCATCGAATTGTTGGTCGCCGCCGACACCAATTCCGCCCCTTGATCATAGGGTCCCATGCGAAACAGGTTCAAGGCATCAACCCAGTCCGGCGGGGCTTGCCTATAGCGCGGCTCAACCGGGCCCTGAACTGCCACGGTGTCGGGCAGGCGCATGGTTTTGAGCATTTCTGCCAGCCAGATTTGCGAAACCTCTTCGTCATCGTCGAGGAAAGCAACAAAATCGGCATCTTGGGGCACTTCGGACAAGGTGCGATTCCGGGCCGCCACGATGCCGCGCGTCGGCTCGGTCACATAGATCACCGGCCAGTTCGACAAGCTTTGGATATCCCCCAACGTGGCTTGAGCCGTGGCATCGGGCGCGTTGTCGGCGATCACCAGTGTCACCTGCACCTGTTCATCGCTGATGGTTTGCGCGTTCAGGCTTTCGATCAAAGCCCGCAGGCCCAGCGGACGCAGATACGTCGCGACGCAAATGGCCACATGCGGGCCGGGTTGTATTCTGCGTTCACCGCTCATACCCGGCAAGCTCCAATGCGCGCCCTGCCAGCCTGTCAAACCGGGCTTTGTCTGCTTTCGACCATGCCGCCCAGCGCTTTACCGGATTAAAGTCCGACGCTTTTGACTGCGGCTGCCAACGCGCATCGTCTGAAGCATTTGACCGCGACGAACCGCGCACTGGCAATTGATCGACCCTATCCCAAGGGAAAACTTCGGGGTTTAGCCCAGTATGGGCCAGCATGTTCGTAACAAAAAGCTGCGAGTCCGCGACGATATCCTCATACCGCACCACCAACGCGTCTTCGGTCTCATTCACGCCGCCTTCGGCGAAGGTTGTTATGGCTTCGGTTCCAAGCCGCCACTCATCAGCCAACTGGCGAAAGGTTTTACGGGTCACAGAATACCGAGAAAAGGTATTGAGCGTTGAATCCACGACATCGCGCCCATCCCTGAGACACAGGATCAGTTTGGCGTCCGGGAAGATATACGGCGCGAGGGTCAGGTTATGCACATGCGGACACTTCAGCAGGATGTGCTTGCCCGGCGCCTGCGCCTGCAATTCCCGAAACCACGCCCCTGCCAACATCGCCAGCAGATCGTATTTCTCAAGAACCTCGCCGTTTCGCGGAAAATACCTTAGGAAATCCCGCCCAAACGCAGCTGCGTCATCCGCTGCATGCAATAATGGAAATTCATACAACCGTCCGGCATCCGCCGCCACATCCGGGTGCATAGCCACCAGATCACGTACGAAATTCGTGCCCGAGCGCGGCATGACCCCCAGCACGAGGATCGGAGCGTTGATCTTACCGCGTGCACCACGCGCCAAGGCTGCAAGGCGCGCGCCTTGTTCTGGTGAAATCGGTGGTAAGAAATCTTCGATGCTCAGAAACCGGGCACCGAGCAGACGCCGCGCGACGTGGCCCATCTGGTTGATGCGCATCTCTCCGAAGATCTGGGCGGCACGGTTCAATCGCATGGGTTAAACGCCGCCCTTCCGTTCGCGCCAAGTCTGCCAGGGCAATTCCGCACGGCCCGTGACCTGCGCCACAAACTCCATATCGGGCGTGAAGAGGTCAGTCAGCCTCTGCCGCGTTTCTGACGTTGGCGGCGCGATCTTTGTTTTCAGGTGCTCTTTGTTCATGGACAGCGCGTGTTTGAACCCCGGCAAAGCTTTCACCGTTCGTACTGCTTTACGCATCCCCAGCGAGCGCATCATGTCACCACCCCGGCGCAGGGTATGCTGTACAGCCGGGCTGCGGTAGGTGACGGTTTCGTGGTGGCGATCAGACAGCGACGCCGGATTCGGATCGGGTGCAATTGCAAGGTGACGACAGATCTGATCGTATGCCCGCTTGGGATTTTCAGAGATATCCTCGGAAAACAGCAACAACAGCGCGCTTCGGTCAAAACAGGCAAGCCAGTGTTCAAGGTTCGTTTTGTACTGGCTTTGCCGCGCATAGGCCGGGTTCCGCGCCAGAGCATCTTCGAACGAGATCGAGGATGCGATATGGCCTTTTCGGATTTCATGCAGATGGTTGGAATAGGCTCTTTCGACCGGGTCGCGCAGGATACAGATCAGCTTGAAGTCCTTGTTGTAGTCCCTTGCGCGCTGCGGGGCGTCCAGACTGAAGAAATATGTCGGAGAGCATTCGCCCTTGATCGTACCGGCGGGGCCATCAGCGAAACAACTTTCGTACCAGATGTAGCCCCGGTCATAATTTGCGGTAAAGAAGTTGAGCTCTTTGGTGTCGCCCATGGTCACGGCAGAATGCTCCGATAGGACATGGTGCAACCACGTCGTCGCAGCCTTCTGCGCACCGATTCCAATGAACTCGACCTTACTCACACCGAACCTTTCACAACACACCAACCAACCGGAGGCGGCGGCAAAACTCAAACTTATGGCAACTGTCTGCCCCTACCTGCGGCCAAAACGATTGGGAACGTCCTTGCGCAACACAATGCTGAGCGCATGAGGCAGGGTCCGCATGTATCTACGGGCCAGATGGCCCGGCCCTGTCGCGATGCGGTGCAACCACTCCAAGCCCAAGGTTTGCATCCATTCCGGCGCGCGCGCGTAATCGCCCACAATATAGTGGAAACACCCGCCACAAGTGACGATCCAGGCACAATGCGACAGTTTCGTTGCAATCCGTTCCGCAAAAAACTGTTCCTTTGGCTTGCCCAGCCCGACCCACAGGATATCCGCACCGCTGGCATTGATATCAGCCACGACCGCGTCTTCTTCGGAGGGATCAAAGTAACCATGTCGCCGTCCGGCAATGGTAAGGCCCGGATACATAAGGGCCAACTTTTCCGCACACTCGCGGTTGATCTCTTCAACCCCACCCAACAAATAAAAGCTCAGACCATTTTTTGCCGCAACCGTGGCCGCCGAGTGGATGAAATCCGTTGTTGCGGTTCGCTCGGGGATGCCAAGACGGCCATAGGATAAGCGGGACGCCCAGACAACAATCTGGCCATCCGCGTGGATAATATCGGCCAAATCCATTGTCTTGGCGAAGTGTTCATCGCTTGCATACAGCGAAATCGCCTGTGCGTTTGACGAAAAAACAGTTGTCGCACGATTGAGCTTACCGCACCGCCGCCGCTGCACGTCCTCAAGCATGACGTCTGTCAATTCGTTGGCACCCGCGATCGCAACTGGCATGCCCCCGACAAAAGCATGCGGCAGGCGCTTATCCAGAATCTTATTCATGTAAAAGCCAACTGGTCACAAAAAAACGAAAGTGTAAGCAGGTTAGCAGGCCCATCGATTCTTGCTAGGAAATTCATCGGTTCTGACCCGGATTGTTTCGAATAACATGTGTATTTGCGCGTTTCCTGTCAAACTTGCTTACTTTTCACCGTCAATTGTGGTTTGGTTAATGCATTGTTGAATTTTTCTAGCCCGCAGGCTGATGGCCGCTGACGACACATGTTGTCCACCAGACGCTGCCGGGCTGACCTGAACTATATCTGTGTCAAAAGTTGTTATGAGTTATGACTGATCAGTATCGCAGAGGGCTCGACGTAGAGTTATCGGGTGTGGGGCAAGCCGCTGCCGGCGATCCCGAGCTTAGATTGCTGTCCAATGCTGTCTGGGCCATCCGCCGATCCATTCTGTGGATTCTTGCACTTGCGTTCTGCGGTGGGGTTCTGGCCTATCTGCTGACCTACACGGCCGACACCCGGTTCACCTCAAGCGCCAAGGTCATGATCGAAACCCGTGTACAAACGGAAACGGAATTCACGCCGCAGGTCTCGGGCTTGCCGCTGTCGCTGACATCCCTTGAAAGCGAATTGCAACTGCTGCGGTCCACGGACCTGATTGAAAGCGTAGTTGAACGCCTGAATTTGCAGAACGATCCCGAGTTTGCCGGAGAGGAAGGCGGAATTACCCTGAACCCGATCGCGCTGGCGCGCGGGTTAAAGAATGCTTTGGTGGATATACTCGCGGGCGGTGACGAAGCGACTGCTGACGGCGACACACGTTCCGAGGAAGAGATACGCCGCGAGGCAGCCGTCGAAAACCTGCTGAGATCGAGGCGTATTGAACAGGTCGGGGACCTATCGGCCGTGTACGAAATTCGAGTGACCACTAAGTCGAAACACAAAGCCGCTGAAATCGCCAACAGCCTGGCATCGGAATACCTGACCGTTCTGACCAAAATGAAGCGCGAAGCACTTGGGCAATCGCAAAGCTGGTTGACTATCCGTATCGGTCAGCTGCGGGAAGACTTGAACAAACTGAGTTCAGACCTTGAGACGCACTCGATCGAGACGCCTTATTCCCCTGATGAATATGCAACGATCAAGGCGCAAAGGATCAAGGCGGAACGGCGATCTTCTCTGGCCAACGCATCCCTGCAGGAGCTTGAAGAACAAACAAACACGATCACAGAGCTGCGCGATCAGGGTAATCTGCGCGAAGCAGTCGACTATGCCGCCCAGGTCGGGCTGTTGTCACGCAGCACAAGCAGCGACATTACAGACGATGCGGCCATCACCGCGCTGGATGCGATACAGCAATCCGCCGAGCGGAAAATGGATCAATTGAATGCCCAACTGGTTGGCCTGCAACAAAGCATCGAAACATTCCGCGAGCAGCAGGCCCGGCAGGTGCAGCACGACTCGGTCACCAAGCGGATCGAAAACGAGATTCTGGTTACGGAAACCATCTATCGGGATTTCGTGTCGCAGCTGGGCCGTAGGGCAGAACAAGCGGACTATCTGGATGCGGGCGCGCATATCATCGAACGGGCCCGGCCTGCTATTGATCCTTCGGAACCCAAACGCTCGCAGACGGCGATCCTCGTCATGTTCGCGATCGTGTTTTTCGGCCTGATCGGAACGGTTGTGCGCGAGCTTTTTCAGAAGCGGCTCAGAACAACGCACGAGCTTGAAAGCACAACCGGGGTCAAGCTGTCTGCGATCGTGCCAGAGGCCAAAGAAGACCCGCCGTTCGAGACCTTCTTTATTCATGACGGCAAGCTGGATGCGGAAATGCACCATTTCGGACGCAAGCTGCTTGCCAGCAGCGATGTCGGCCTTCGCGTCTCGAACACGCAAAGCGAGCCAGAGGCCCAAGCCAGCATGATTTTTTCGAACCGTCCGGAAGGAAAGAACAAGCTTTCTGCTTCGGACACGCAGTGCGTGATATTTTCGGGTGCCTCCGCGCTGCCGGATGAGGGCAAGACCTCATCGCTTCTGTTATTGGGCGCAGTCTGCGCCAAGGCGAATTACCGCACGCTGATCATAGATTGTGACACGTTGACTTCGGCCTATCGTGACTATTCCCGACTGACACCCGACGCCCTGCAACACGCCGGAGCAGACCCGGAGTTTCTTTTGAACTATGTCGTCGGCAGCCCGCAGGCAGGGCTGGATATCCTGCCGCTGATCTGCGGCGAAGGGGAAGAGGCCCAAACGGTAGCCGCAGATTTCCTATGCTCACCGGCGTTCCTTGATCTGCTCTACTCGCTGTCGCATATGTATGACGTGATTCTGCTGGATACCCCGCCGCTGCTATCGGCAGTGGAATCGGCCTATCTGTCGCAAATATCCAACCGCGTCCTGTTGTTTACCCGCTGGAACAGCACACGCGTTAATTCGATGTTGCAGGCGATCCGAGAACTGGAAAACGTGGGCGTGCGCCCATCCGCACTGGTGGCGACGCGCGTCGACCTGAAGAAGGCGAAACTTTACGGCGATCCGAACTTCGGCTGATTGGTTGCTTATTCACTCTGCGGTGCACGAAACGCCGATTGTGATTGGGATTGAGCGCTTGGACCCGAAAAAAATATACGACCGCGCGTAAGAATCGCTTACCATGACCGCATTGCCCAATGACCGTTTTTGTTTCCAAAAAAAGTGAGTAGCCAGTTTGCAGGTTTTAGCGAGTGAAGTAGATTTCGACACCTACGACGTTATTGTCGCTGGTTCCGGTCTTGCCGCATATGCGATGGCCAAACGCCTTGGCGCACACGACAAAAGCGCGATCATGCTTGAGACCGGAGAGGCCCAATACAACGATGACATTCAATCCGACTTTGCCCAGATCTTCGGTCGCGGGCATCTGGACGGATCGCACTGGCCGCTGCATTGGGTGCGCGCCATGGGTGGAACATCCGCTGTCTGGGCCGGGTATTGCAGCCCGCTGATCGACCGCAATTTTCGACAATGGCCAATCACGCGCAGCGATCTGGACCCCTATTACAAAATGGCCGCGGAATATCTGGGCAGGCCAGAACCTTTCCTGACTTATGCGGCGGATTTTGAGCCGGGTTTCGTCTACCGGCCCATCTCCACCGAAGACCCGTTGCGCCTGATCCGCGAACCCCAGCTCTACGATCAACTGCCCACAACCGATCTTGCGCTTGGCGCCACCCTCAGCCACCTGCACCCAAGGGACGACCGGAAGGGGATCGAGGCCATCTCGATCTACACGCTGGACGGCGGCACCAGACGGATTGACCTGCGGCCCGGGCAAGCGGTCGTGCTTGCAGCCGGGGCGATGGGCAACGCGCAAATTCTGCTCAGCTCGCAGCCCGAGACCGGGCCTGCGGTCGGCAACGAGAACGATCAGGTCGGCCGCTATCTGATGGAGCATCCGCATTTCCCCGATTGCGCCAAGCTGATTTGCAACGGGGCCTTTCAGTTTCCCATTGCTCCCGACGGTTTCGGTGAGCTGACCGCCCTGCTGGAACCGGACGATGACCTGTATCGGCAAATCGGCGGGCTTGAGGTGTCGGTCGCCCTGTATCCCGGAAAGTTCGTTTCGGAAGATCCCGTCGAAACGATGTTTGCCGGCAAATGGGGCGACGGTGCCGTGGCCTATGGCATCATCGTCCGGGCGGAAATGGATTCCGAACCTAAAAACAGGGTCACCGTCAGAGAGGGCACCGACCCGTCCGGTCTGCGAAAGCTGCGCACAGATTTCCACATCGGTGCCCGCAGTTTCCGGGCGGTCGATACCTTTCTTGAAACATTGGGCGAACGGCTGATCGCCTCGGATACCGGGCGACTGCGGATGTCCAACGAAGAGATCATGTTCGGCGTCACCGGGGGTGGTCACACCATGGGCACGACGCGAATGGGGGCCAGCCCGAAAACCAGCGTCGTCGATGCCGATTGCCGCGTGCACGGGTATCAGAACCTGTTCGTGGCGGGGTCATCGGTGTTTGCATCCGGCGGTCACGCCAATCCTACGCTCACCATCATGGCCTTTGCGGCGCGGCTGGGCGACAAACTGGGGGTGATAAATGAAGTTTGATGTAACCCGCAGAAACCTCATGTTCGGCGCTGGTGGTTTCGCCGCTGGCAGTGTCATTACCGGCGTTGTCGGTTTCAAGTTCCGCGACCAGGTCCGGCAGCTTCTTGGGGTGTCGCGCCCCAATATCGAACAGCTGGGTCTTGCAACCGGGATGGATGACGAATGGCTTCTGACCCCTGAAGACCGGGAAGAGCTTGCCCGTCATCTGGCCGATAGCACGACCGCTGATTAAGCCCCGCCTGTAAGCACAGCCCCCTATTTCGGGGCGTCACCCGCATCCAGAATACGGCGTGAGAACAGAAAGTTGATGATCATCCCGGCCAGCGTCGATGGCACCAGCGCAATCACCGGATGGGCACCCGCGATCTCGTTCAACCTGATCACGGCGACAAAGACGGCGTAATTCACCGCCAGCCCAAAGCTCATCGCCAGCACATAGCTGATGAATTCCTTCACCGTGGGCGATGCCTGGGTGGCAAATGTAAACGTTCTGTTCAGATACCAGGTTGTGGTCACAGCCCCCAAAAAGGATAGCAGCCGCGCAACCTCTGGTGCCCAGTTCAACCCCTCGATCGCGATGAGCAGCAAACCCGCATCCACCACAAAGGCAACAGCACCCACGATCGCGAATTTTAAGAACTGGGACGAGGGCATCTTTGGAAATCCGCCTTTACACTCTGTTTCTTCGACGTGCTTTTGCGCCGACCGGTGGACTCCACCAAAGTCTGAGGTCAAAGCGTTGCATCTGAATTTTCCGCGGAAAACTGGGTCGGGACCAGCTTGGCGCGTTGGGCACCCTGAAAAACAAGCAATGTTGCCAGGAAGGGCAACAACCAGATAACCCGCGCCTGATATCGGTGGTGCGGGTCCGACAACACGCCGCAGACCACAGCGTTTATCAGCAAGGTTGCCAGGATCAGCACGGCCAACGCCATCGCCGTGTTTGATATTGATCGCACCCCGAACATAATAGCCACCGTAATCAGACTAATAACGGCCGACGCATAGACAAACGTCGACAGGAATATAAACGGGAAGCCGCCAGTAACAGCCAAAGACGCCCCGAACCTGCTAAGGTTAGAGCCATTCATGAAGTGCGGCGCGCTTTCAGCAAAGACTCGTTTGGCGGTATAGAATTCGTATAAACCAAACATACCAAGTTGTCTTAATGCATTCCCAACCGAAGCCCGTATCTGCATCACTGGTTCCGCAAGTGCGGCTGTCAGGAAAACTGAGAAGTCTTCGTCACTCAGCCGTTGCTTCGTAGCTTCATCTGCTGACTGGTAGTAGCCGTTCTTGTCCCAAAGAAATAGTTGCGAACTGTTATTGTCCAAAGGCGCTGCGTCACAAATTGCAAACTCATACCCGCCGCAGTCATTTGCCATCAGCTCGGCCACCGGACCATCCTCGATCCCGCGCGCTGTGAGGAAAGGCAGGTTCTGCGGCCAACTGCCGAAGACGGCCTGGGACACGAAGGCAAAGGCAAAAACCGCCGACACCCCCGCGCTGAAAGCCAAAAATGACATAAGCCAACCAGATAGCAGCGGTCTAACCCGTGGCCATAGCGACATCAGCGCCAAAAGCACCAACAGGCCAAAGGTCAAAAGAATATGGCTGCTGTGAATGGCAACCGCTGCGGCCAGAATGACCCAGCAGATTACTATCTGAGTTTTCGTCAGGCTGCGTTTCGAAACACACAGCAGAAACAGACAAAGCGGCACCACGGCTGCAAACACATCTGGCATGGCATAGGCTGTGAAATACGGCAATGGTGTAACCGCGGCACAGATTACGCCAATGACCAGATAAGGTTTCGTGGGGTTTTCCTTGCAAATTTGCCGCACCACAAGCCAAGCCACGTAGCCAACGATCAGCGATTGAAACAGCACCAACAAAAGTGCTTCGGCTTGCAGGGACACAAAGACCAAAGCGCCGTAGTAAGGCGAACGGGACATCGAAATCACGCGTTGGCCCGGTGCGGCCGCCACAGCCTGTTCGACCGAAGGATCCGCTGGCGAGGTCGCCTTGGTTACCGGCGCTTCATCGACCCATTGCTTACCCGCTATGGTTTCTACTACCGCCTTGCCGGCATTGTTGTAACCGCGCGTATCGAAGAAAATAAAGGGAAAGCCATTTATCGCCGCGGGCACAGTCTGCATAACCGCAAAGCACAGCACCAAGATGCACGCCTTTAGCGTCGTCAGATTTGCGCCTTGCGAATGAGGCGCGGCCTTAGCTTTGAGATACGCCATTAAAAAACTTCACTTCTTAAAACCGCCCCGGAACCCGCGAAATACGCGACTCCTTGGGCCTACTCGTTACTTAAACACGACCTGATCCTTCCCGCAGGCCACTATTCGGTCAATTGTGTTGTTTGCTGTATGGTCTGCTGTGTCACCTGCTCTACCGAGATTTCGACACTGTCGCCCGGAAGCAGCTGAGTCATTTTCTCAGCCCGAAGCTCCTGCAATTCACCGTCGACAACCCGGAAAATCGTAACCGAGTAATCAATATCACTGATCAGGCTTTCGGTGCCGATCTCGCTGGACGCACCAGCCAGATATTTTGCAATCGTATCCATTTGCAAGCTGGCATCGCGAAGGGCCAGATGCGCATCGCGACGCTGCTGCAACAACACAAGGGATCGCTGCTGTTCATACAACTCTCGGTCCCGTTTCAATCTGGTCAGAACCAGATTTGTGGCCGCCAGATCTTCTTCGACCTCCAACAAGCGCGTGGCGGACAACACGGTGGTCCGGCGCGTATCGGCAATCCTTGACCCTGCGGCCAACCCACGTTCGATCAAGCTGATCACTCTGGCCTCTTCCTCTTCATCGGACGCCAGAGCCTTGGCGAGTTCGATCTCCTGCTCTTTCAGAATCTCAATGCGTTGCTCGGCCTGGTCCTCGGCATCTTCGAAATAACGCCGCTCACCGGCTTCGTTTTCCTGATTGACGGCTCTGATCCTGATCTGCTCGGCGATCAACTCGTCCAGAACCGCGTTGGACACCGAGACTTGGGCGTGGGTCGGTGGCGGCATGTCAAGATCTTGTCGCAGCTCGGACGTCGTGCGCCAGACCTGAACGATTGCCTGCGCGTGTTGCAGCGCCGCTTGCCCATAGGTGGTTTGCCACCGCATCAATTGTATCGGGTCGATAGTAACATCATCGGCCAACAGCATGCTGCGGACGCCACCGGCAAGGGCCACAGCCTCACGCGCGGTGATGGCCGGACGGAAATCAATCTGACCAGTACGCGCGACATCCCCACCGATTATGATGGGCCTGTATCCATTGCGGGCGACTTCGATCTCGTCCCCGTCCAGCTGGATGATGTAGATTTCCCCATTCGCATTGTATTGCTTGACGATTTTGCCAGCCGCATCCAACCGCACAAGGTTTTCCAGCTCATCGGCCAACAGGCCTTTGGCCTCAAAATGGCCCAGCCATTTCAAGTTTACGTTGCCATGCGCATCAACGATTGCGTCAAAAGACAGGCCATCAAGGCCGGTCAGGGACAAACGAATCTGGTCTCCGGGCTCCAGCTTGTAATCAGCAGCGGCAGGACCGTGCGTCAACACAAACAGGCATAGCGCCGCACAGAGGCTTCGGGCCAATGATGACAACCTGAACAGTGCAGGTGCGGAATGAAATATTTTCTTACGGGTCAACTTCATGATCGTAGCATCACTCTGTTTTTTTGGGTGTGGTGCAACGGCTCAGCGACCTGTGCCATTGCAAACAGCGCCGATGGTTTGAAACAAAATCTTAATATCTACCCACAGTCCAACCTTCTGAGCATATTCAGTGTCGAAAACGGCGCGGTCCGAAAACTCGACATCATTGCGTTCGGACACCTGCCATAATCCGGTGATCCCCGGTTTCATCAGGTTGTAGTCGCTTCCCGGATACAGCGCCTGTTGCTGAGGCATCATCGGGCGCGGGCCAACAAGGCTCATGTCGCCGATCAGAACATTCCAAAGCTGGGGCAACTCATCCAAAGAGGAGGCCCGAATAAACCGTCCAACCTTGGTAACACGCGGGTCGTTTTCAAGCTTTTGCCGGGCTTGCCATTCAGCCGCAGCAGCAGGGCACTCCCTCAGATGATCCAGAAATATCTGATCTGCATCGATCATCATGGACCTGAATTTCAGAAAATCGAACTCACGCCCGCCCAGACCAACACGCCTCTGTCTGTAAATTGCCGGCCCGCCGTCCAGTTTCACGCAGATCGCAATCAATAGCATGAGTGGCAGCACAAAGGGCGCGCCAATCAAGACCAGAACAATATCCAACAAACGCTTACCCTTGGCCGCATAGAAACCTTGGAGATTTACGCGATTTTTTGAAGCAGGTATAAAATGTTGTCTTGTATTATATATTTCGGTCTCTTCTATCGGAAAAGAACCTCGATTGTGGTTCATAATGACCCCCAAACTTACGCACTGACTACTCAAAAAAGCGCCTAAAACCAAGGCACAACACACCTTATGGACCCGCGAGCCTACCCCAAAAAAAGGGCGAAAGCCGTGAGTTTCAAACTTCTTTTGCTCAATAGATCAACGGCGCAACGACACCACATCCGCTGCCCCGTTTCGTCTTGCTTCCCGACTCGATGTCATAAAATGGCCGGGTTTTTGCCTGAAATATGTTTGCATTTATTGCCTGAGGTGACAACTTGTTTGTTAACTTTTCCACATGCGTGACACATTTCGTATTCTTTGCAGAAAAGCTTTCAACCCCGATTTTTATCTGAATAATCACGGCCGTAATACCCAACCGCACATCGCGTGATGGTGCAGACGTCAAAATTTGAGCGGCCTGCCCAAAAAACAGCCCGTTACTGTCCGGTTTTCAGGGGTAATTTATTGATGATCTTCACACGCAACTTGCTTTTGCAAACAAGATACAAAGAAGCAATCAAAGCGGGCGCACAAAAACCAGCTACAAGTCCACCGGAGAGTGCTGCAATCGAGCTTGCATCCGATATCGCCAACGCCACGAAGACAACCGTGGCAAACAGAGGGCCTGATAGTAAATAGAAAATTATCATTCCAGCCTCAGCTCGCTTGGTTAGATCTCATCCACTTGTTTCACGCACTGGCCCGATTGTACGCAGCATTGTGTCACTTTTGGGGCAGCACCCTCTTGGTGCATGCTGATCCCGGTCATCGACGCAAAAAGAAACTCATTAAGAAGGCCTTAACCTTAACACCAATCAGTTCTGTCGACGATAGATGGGCGCGCTTTTCCCGGATTTCCATAACCTATCGGCGATTTAGCACCACACGATTGGTAAAATCTTGCCCATTGGGTCTCAAATCTCTGTTAAGTTGAGATGTTTTGCGCTCAGGTTTTCGCCCAAGACACGAACTCGCGCGCCCTGCGCCACACGACGACCGCCGCAACTTGTCCAAGCAACACCAACACCCAGAACATAAACATCAAACCAGCCGCTAGAAGTGCAAGTTGCAGGGTCAGATTCGCTGACATCCCGGCAGAGATACAAAATGGCGCATAAGCTATCGCACCAAGAACGCCATATTTCAGTTCTGTCGTCGACACCCGTAGCGGGTCGACCTTTCGACCGATGTAGTAATAAGCGACAAAGCTAACTACACCGCTGATCAGGAATGCAATCGGAGCGCCGGACGCGCCGAACAGGTAGATAGTTACAAGCGACAACAAAGCATGCACCACAAGTGACGCAACACTAATGCCAAGCTGCAATCCGGTTTTCTTTGACCGCATAAATGCATAGCTGAAATAGGCACCCTGCAAGCCGACGATAAATGCGGCAGGGGAAAGCAATCTTAGGTAAAGTGCGGTTTCGTCGGCAAAGCTCTGCTCGAACAGCAGATGCGTAAATACGTCCGCAGCAAAGACCAGCGCAACGACGATCGGCATTGAAATCAGCACGAGGAACGAGAAATAGCGTTCCAGCACGGCGTCCGACGATCGGAGCCCGTTGGTCTCATGCGCTTCGAAAACACTGGGGGCCACGACACGCGACAATGTCGTCATCGGCAATTTCAGCGCTTTGGAAGCAAGCGTTTGTGCCGCTGCAAAATATCCGGCCGCGTCCATCCCCGCGAAGAAAGCCAGAAGAGACTGAGAAGACATCGCAAAGAACGAGGCGCTGGACGACACCACCGCCAATGGGAATCCGAACCGGAAATAAGTTCTTAGTGCACCACGGGATGGCACCACGATACCGGACCTGCGCAGCGCGATGACCAGGGCATAGGCACCTGTAATCGCCGCGCCCATCGACATTCCAATCACCGCACTTGCGTAGCCTCCGCCATACACCACAAACGTCACGGCCAGTGACACGCCCAAGGCCTGGCGCAGCAAGGTCACGGCGGCGAATTTCGGTCCCTCATTGTATTGCCTGAGGCAGACCGTTCCCAATTCATACATCGCGTGACTGGTGCAGAACACAACGGCCAGGAAGAAACTGCTGACCCACTCCGCTGGCAGAACCATCCGAACAAGACCGACGAGACACAGCAAAAACACCCCCAGCAGAGCCGAAGCCCCCAGGACCGTCGCGATCGTCTGCCCTTCGAACTCAGGTGCGTGATGGAATCGACCAATGGAAATTGCCAGCCATTGGAATGTAAACGAAAACAGCAACATTCCAGACAAAAGCGTAAGATTGTATCGCCCAAAGTCTGCAGCACCCAAAACACGGGTCATTACGATCAGAATCACAATCGCGATAAACGCCGACAGCATTCGTGGAACAAAATACCATGTCATCGCGGACTGTATCCCTTGGCCGGCAACTCTAAACCCATCCACATCCAATAGCCCGGATTAGGCACTGAACACTCGTAAAACTCACCATTTTCTGGCACGCCGACTGCCTAGCTGACCGCGTGTGTATCCCATGGAGCATACTGACACTCATATGTGCCGATGGAAAACAATATCCTGATCACAGCCGTAAAACACCACGCTTTGCAGCGGCAGGGTCGTTGTTCGCAACCTAACGGCCCCCCGAATTTGCCGAGTAATTGTGCACCAAGTCGGCGTTGCCGCATTCCCAGGTTCTGCCGTGATAGACAATCCACGTATCGCTGCGTAAGCTTCGGACACTCGCATTTATTCGAAAAACCGCCGGGTTGTTCAGCCCGGAACGCTATCAATTGGTCTGACAGATTTAACAATGACCGCCCTGAGCCAGAATAACGCAAATCGACACGCATCGGACCTGCCGTTCCGTCACGTGATCCTTGCTTTATGTCTGATGCTTGTGGTTTTTTTCGGCACGGATCTGTTCAACATTGTGCTGTGGCAGAACAATCTGGCCAATAAGCTGGAAATCCTGATGTTACTGCCAGCCATGGCAATTACAGCATTGTATTACCGGCATCTTATTCGCGGAGCTTTTGCTTCGCCAGAGCTTGCGATCCTTGTGATCTGGGCGCTTGTCTCGACAACAATAAGCAGCCTTCCGGCCTATTCATTCGAGCGATGCGTGCCATTGGTCGTCACAACCGCTTTTGCCCTTTTTTTGGGCAGCATCATGTCGCTGCGCGGGTTGCTGTTGTTCATGGCGTCGTTTTACGCGGTTGTAATGCTACTGACCATGGGTGCCATCGCTGCCCTGCCACAAGCCAGGGGGATACCGCCCTGGGGCGATACGTGGAACGGAATTTTCCTGCACAAGAACGGCTTGGGTGCAGCCTGTGTCATGACTTTGCTGACCTCGTTTTATGCGATCGGTCAGGTGAAAGGAAAACTGAAGCTGGTGTTTCAGGTCACATTTTTCCTCGGCCTGCTGTTGCTGGTCGCGTCTGAATCCCGCACATCGCAAGTGGTTGCATTGGTCTCGATGAGCGCGCTGGTCGTCAGTCGAATCATTCCTCGGTTCGAGGTCATCTGGGCGATCTGCTTTATTCTGTTCTCGGTCCTGCTAATAAGTTTGATCGCCTTTCTACTGTCTTCGCCGCTGGCCGACCCGCTTTTTGCGCTGATCGGTCGCAAACCAACCCTGTCCGAGAGGATCCCCATTTGGGAGCTTACCTGGCCTTACGTCATGGACCGGTTCTGGCTTGGCTGGGGCTACGGAGTGTTCTGGCACCCCGATTCCAGCCACCTGGCATGGTTTTCCAACAAGGCCAATCTGGGTTTCACACCCTTTTATTCTCATAACGGTCTGATCGAAACCTGGCTGAATACCGGCTTTCTGGGCGTTGCACTTTTGGGCACCGCCATTGTTCGCTTTTTCTTTTCCGCGTTTTTTTCGATGCGATTCGTCGAAAACCGGGCCGGGATTGTCTGTGCCCTGGCGCTGATGGTTACCTACTTGCTGGCGAATATTACCGAAAGCACCTTGCTTGGTCGGCTAGAGGCCAACTGGATATTCTTTGTCGCCTACGTCACCAAAATGAACCTTGTGGCCAGGGCGATCAGGGACGATGCCAAGTTCCGGGATTCAACCGTCGCGCATGATGGCGGCACAGCCAAAGCATTTGGTTTGGCAGCCACCAATCGACCTATGAGCAGCTAATATCAAAAATTTCTGCGTTTTCTGCGCCTGCCGTGGCCACAAAGATTGACAGCAGCCGCCTACGTAGTGTCGAATTTGAATGTTCCTACTTTTAAATGTTTTTGCAGTAATCAGTTCCGTTGGGAGGCACAATTGAAAACAGCCATATTTGCAGGTGGTAAGGGCTCTCGCCTGATTGAAGAGACCCGGGTCCGCCCCAAGCCTTTGGTTGAGATCGCCAACCGGCCGATCCTTTGGCATATCATGCAGCACTATTCGACCTACGGACATCACGAGTTTGTTCTGGCGCTTGGGTATATGGGTGATCTGATCAAGCGCTACATTTCAGAACTGTGCCAGTATCAGGGAAACCTGCGTATTGATTTCGATCAGCGCGAGCTGTTCGGCGAACCCGACTATGCCAACGGTGGGCCTGAGCCTGAGACGCCGCCCTGGACCGTGGATCTTATCGATACCGGCATGGACACCATGACGGGTGGGCGTCTGGCCCGGCTGCAACCTTACCTTGGCAATGAGACCTTCATGCTGACCTATGGCGATGGGGTTTCGAACGTCGATCTGGATGCGCTTATCGCCTTTCACAGGTCACATGGAAAACTCGCCACCATCACCATGGTGCGCCCGCTTACCACTTTCGGTCACCTTCAGGTGCGCGAGGATGGTCTGGTCGAAGGCTTCATGGAGAAACCGGAAACCGCGGCTGATTGGATCAATGGCGGCTTTTTCGTACTGGAACCCGGCGTTTTCGACGCCGTCGCCAGCGTAAATGGCGATGAGATCATGTGGGAAGAAGGCCCCCTGCCCAAACTGATGGAGATGGGTGAGTTGATGGCCTATCGCCATCCGGGATTCTGGTATTGCATGGATCACCTGGCGGACAAACGCCGACTTGAGGAGATGTGGAAAAATGGCAACCGTCCGTGGGCAACATGGGAAAATTCAAAAGGTTCTGTTAACGGGTCATCTCGGCTACGTGGGGACGGTCACCGCCCCGGTATTGGCCGAGGCGGGAATCCAGGTGACTGGGTGCGATATAAATCTCTTTGACCGCGCGGACTTCGCCCCGGGCGGCACCGTTCCGGACATCCCCAACCTGGGTAAAGACATTCGTGATCTGACGGTCGAAGACCTGAAAGGGTTTGATGCGGTCGTGCATCTGGCGGCACTTTCAAACGACCCCCTTGGCCAATTGCGGCCGGGTCTGACCCAACAGATAAACCACGAAGGCACGATTCACGTGGCAAAACAGGCCAAGGCGGCGGGGGTGTCCCGGTTCGTCTTTGCCTCCTCCTGTTCCAACTATGGTCGCGCGGGTGAGGGTTTTGTCGACGAAGAAGGTAAGTTAAACCCACAGACGGATTACGGCGTCTCAAAGGTTCTGGCCGAACGCGACCTGAAACCGCTGGCCGATGACAATTTCACACCCACTTTCCTGCGCTTTGCCACCGCTTACGGCGCGAGCCCCCGGATGCGGTTTGACATCGTGCTGAACAATCTGATCGCGCACGCCTATACCTCGGGGCGTATCCTCATGATGTCGGATGGTACGCCGTGGCGGCCGATCATCCATGTCGAGGATATGGCTCGCGCCTTTCTTGCCACGTTGGAAGCCGACCCAAAGGCCATTTCGGGTGAGGCCTTCAATGTCTGCCGGACCGAGAATAACTATCAGATTCGTGACCTGGCGGAGATTGTCGCCAAGACGGTGCCTGGCGCACATATAGACTACGCGGCGGATGCAGGACCAGACAATCGGTCATACCGCGTCAGCTCGGCCAAAATCGAAAAATCCATTCCGGGGTTCAAGCCGAAATGGGACGCGGTCCGGGGCGCGCAGCAAATTTATGACGCGGTAAAGGCTTGTGACCTCAAGGTCGAGGATTTCGAGGGCCGCAAATACAAACGCCTTGCCCAGCTTGAAGCACTGCTTCGGGAAAACCAGCTGGACAAGGATTTCCGCCGGACCGAGCCCATCGTATGACAGGAAATTTTACGGGGCGCTTAAACCAGCGCCCCGATCTTTTCCAGCACCGTTCTGGCACCGCGCTCACCTGATTTAAAGGCCTCGTCCGTCCACTGGTATCCCCATTCCCCAAAGCGGCCAACATAGTGGATGCCGACCTGATCCAGCCAGTCATGGACAATCGGCAACGCCTCTTCCCGGTCGAGGTCAAAGATGATGTTCGCATGGGTGATTAAGCGGGCATCGGTGTGCAGGATTTTCTCATCTTGCTCGATCAGACCAATCTTCACCAAATCGTCGATCACGGGCTGAATCAGCTCATCCGGTGATACATCCAGCGGGCGGTATTTGTGAGAATAATAGCATTCCGCCTGAATTGATCCGCAACCCCGTGGACAGGTTTTTGTCGACATTTTGTGCGGAAAGCTGAGGCGGGTGAAAACGATGTCCTCGTCATAGATATAGGTCCATGTGGCGGGAGTGAAATCATCCCGCGCCAAGCCGATATTCACCGTGATACAGGTGGTGCAGGCCAGCTTCGCCGCCGCCTTGCGCACATGATCCGGCGCGCCTTTGACCATCGGGATCAGGTCAGGCAGCGGGATCGAGGAAATCAGGTGGTCATAACTCTCGGTCACACCGTTTTCAAATTGCACGGTGCGCGCCTCGGGGTCGATGGCGACGACCTTGTGATCCAGATGAAGATCGGTCTTTTCCATGAACGGCTTGAGGTAGGATATAAACCCGCCCTCGGTCGGATACCGAAAATCGGTGATGTAATGAACATCGGGGGTCTCGGCAAAAATCGCGCCTCGGATGACCTCGTCCATCGAAGGCCGGTAAAGCCGGGGCCCCATCCAGACGGTGCTCATCTGGTCAGCATCGACGGTATGGTATTTCTTTCCATAGACGGCCGGAAAATGGGTGGCGAAGGTTTTGCCGAAGACCGAGATCAGCCACTCAAGATAATTTGCAGGCTTTTCAACCACATCCTGTTTCGAGGCTTCGATAAAGTCCAGAATGCACTGTGTTTTCAGCTCGTCCGGCAGGTTGTGCAGATTGGCCTGCGCCGGGTGCTTGACCCATGCGCCATGATAATAGTTGTTCACATAGGCTTGTAGTTTTTCGTATTGGCCACCGACATTCTCGGCGAACAGGTCTTGAATGCGCGGGTCCTTCGAAAAGGAAATATGCGGTCCGTCATCGAAGATGAAACCACTATCATGGGTAAAGGTTGCTGTATGACCGCCGGGAAAGGCGTTCTTGTCATACATTCTGCTGGACACGCCGGCACCATGCAGGTGGTGGGCCGCGCCCAATCCGGACATGCCGGAGCCCAGGATAACAATGTTTTTGTCACTCATATCAACGTTCTCTCACAATTTCGCGGCGCCACCAGGCGATGGTATCCGCAATTCCGGTTTTCAATGTAAATCTAGGAGTCCATTTCAGCTGGTCGTGCAGCCGGGTGATGTCGGCTTCGACCAACGGCGGATCGCCCGGGCGCGCCTCGCGGGCACCCAGACGGATCAGATCATCGGCCTTGGTCTGACGCCCGATCTCATGGATCAGATCGGCAAGCGGGATTGCCGTTCCGCTGCCGATATTGACTGGCCCCTGCAGATCGCTCAGCAGCAAGGCGACCATAGCGGTAGCAACGTCCTCAACATGCAGAAAATCGCGTTTCTGCTGCCCATGTGTACATAGCGCTTCTTGCCCCTGCAGCAGCGAGCGGATGACATCCGCCGCAAGCCGCCGCGGGTTCTCACCCGGGCCGTACAGGAAAAACGGCCGCGCCCATGACCCTGACAGGCCCAGCGCCTTGCACATGGGACCAAAGGCCGTGAACAGAGCCGCCTTGGCCGCCCCATATTCCGTGGCCGGAGAAATTGGAGCGCTGTCTTCGCGCAGCTTGTCAGTGCCGGACCAATCATACTCCATACACGATCCGCAAAACGTTACACGTTTGCCGCCTGCGCTCGAGAAAGCGAACAGAAGGTCGATTGAATGCTGAATCCAGCGAAAATTTTCTGGCGACTGCTGGTTTCCCGGCCCCATGTACCAGGCCAAGGCCAGCAAGTGGCTGGGCCGGTGCAGATGGATGATTGCACTGACATCCGAGGCGTTTGTCACGTCAAGCTTGACCCAATGCACATCGCCGTAAATTTTGGGGCAAGGGTCGCTCCGGTATGTGGCGATCACGCGGTGCCCTTGGCGGGCAAGCGCTTGGACGGCAGCGCGACCGATGAAGCCACCGGCCCCCGTGACCATTACCGTTGTTTTATGTTCCGTCGAACGTGTCATGCAAAGTTTGTCTGTCCTTGGATTCGCGGTTGGGATTCGCGGTGGGGCTTAGCGCTGAATCAGCGGCCACCCCGCGTCTTTTTCAGAAACAATCGTTACAGGTTGCGGCCATTGTATACCAAGAGCCGGATCATTGTAGCGCAGCCCCTGCTCAACGCCGGGGGTATAGAATTCGCTGGCCGAGTAGTAAGCCTGCGCGCCATCCGTCAGCGCCAGATAGCCGTGAGCGAACATTTCGGGCACGTAGAGCGCACGCCGGTTTTCCACCGACAACTCTATGCCGAAATGCTGAAGGTAGGTGTCGCTGTCCGGGCGCATGTCTACAATCACGTCGTAGATTGCGCCGCTGATACACCGCATGAACTTGGCCTCGGTCGCCGGGGCCTGCTGGTAATGCAGACCACGCATCGTGCCTTTTTTCTCATTAAATGAAAGGTTTATTTGCGCGATTGCCGGTTTCAAACCATGCTTTTCAAACTCATTTGCGCAAAAGGCCCGGGCAAAGAACCCACGATCGTCCGAAATTTCCTGCAAGTCTACCAGATAAGCGCCACGCAAATGCGTTTCTGTGAAAATCATTAAAAACCGCCTCTACTAGACCGCTACCAACTACACACACTGCGCCTTGTTCGAAAAAATTCCAGCCCGGCAACGCTGGTCAAAATCAGCCACTCGTTGTCAGGCATTTGAAGGCACGCCAAAAGCTAACCAGACAATGGGTTCAGTTTCCATGATTCTTGGTTTTTTCTGCACAAAACTGTGCCTTCGTACCGCGCAACCGACCGCACTGCGGAAAAACTGTTTAAAATTTGACACTCTGTGTGTGTAATGCGGGCTGGTTTATTGCTGACAAAGGATAAGCACTTGGCGTCTTCAGACCGAAAAGTCCTGATTTTCTCGCAACGCAATCTCAATGACAATGTGTCCCGCTGTTCAGGGTTCGAGTTCGAGGACGTCATTTCCGATATCGAAGATACGCAGCTTGTGGCACCCCGCCTCAGGACCAGTGGCAAAATTCCATTGAACCCCAAACGGTGGCTGTCGCGGCGCAGCGCTCTGTTTCAGTACTGGCCATCCGGGGTGGAGAAAGCCCCACTGACGCGGAACTATGACCTGTTCTTCTGCAATGCCCAAAAACCTTTGGAGTTGCTGGCGTTGGATGCAATCCCAAATTGGCGTGACCGGTGTGGTCTCGCGGTCTGTGTGCTGGAAGAGGTCTGGAGCAGCGGTATCGATCAGTATCTGCCACTGATAAAGTCACTGTCGAAATTCGACCTGATTGCCAGCGCGTTTGCCGAATCCTGCGATGCGTTGCACCGCATTACCGGGAAACCCGTTATTCACCTACCCGGAGCCGCCGACATGGTTCGGTTTGCGCCTTATGCTCTGACCGCGGACCGCCCGATTGACATATATTGCATGGGACGCCGCCGTCCCGAACTGCATGACAGGCTTTTGACCACATTGGCAGAGCGGCGCGGTTTCTACCTATATGACTCGGCAACCAAACCGCCGACCACGGCGCAGCACAAAGTGCACCGGGACTTACTGGCAAATCTGATCCAACACTCGAAACTATTCATGGTCGACATCGCCAAGATCGGTCACGACGATCAGAAAAAGGGCAATATCGCCTGGGGGCCCCGACATGTCGAAGGTCTCGCAGGTGGTGCCATTCAAGTTGGGTATGCGCCAGAGACAGAGGATTATCTGCGCTGTTTCGATTGGCCTGAATCCGTAATCCGTCTGTCAGAAGACCCTGACAAAGCCCTGGACGCAATCGTTTCGATCCTCGACGACACGGCTGAACAAGACCGTATGCGCCAGATCAACTTGAAACACGCCCTTCAAAAACACGATTGGTTACACAGGTGGTCGGATATCCTGAAGCATCTAAACCTGCCGGAAACCCCAAAGATGATGCAGCGGCAAGAGACCCTGTCGCGCATGTCGTCCACCTACATAGATATCACTTAGGTACCCAGTTTTGCGAGACCTAATGCAACCGGTGCTTCCGTTCCTTTCAGCGCTGGCGCTGCGTGTCGCTCTGGCTTTGCTCTGAAGTTAAATAGGCTGCAAAAGACTCAAACAAATTTAATCACAAGTGATCCAACTCCACTTTGCAAACGAAAAAAGTCTAAGATCGAAACAGACAGCGACTGGGATTGTGGCGCGTCCAGCCACGTGCTGCATGGCTCGACTAAATCGCCGGTGTGACCTATTGAACGATACTATTGAAATAAGCGATATCGATAAATCGCTCTGGCGTGCGTCCGAAAAATGGCCCGACCGCGTTGCATTTAGCTGCAACGGAGCTTCCCTTTCCTACCTTGAACTGCGCAGGAAAGCCGAGGCCACGGCCGTAACCTTGCGTTCAGCAGGGGTCAAACCCGGTGATCGTGTTGCATTGGCGTTGTTCAAAGGTCTGGAAATGCCAGTCGCCATCCACGCGGTTTGGATGGTTGGCGCAGCCTTCGTGCCGCTCGACCCCACAGCCCCTGTGGCGCGCTTGGTCCGGATCATTTCAGACTGCGCGATTTCGGTTGTGATTGGCGGCCCGCGAAGTGAGGCTTTGATAAAAAAGATTGTCGCCGAAAAGTCCGTTCATGTTGTCGGTGTAGAAATCCCCGATTGCGACTGTTCGTTGCCAGATGAACAGGTGAACGGTTTTGAGTGTCATGAAAACAGACGGGATGATTTGGCCTATATCATCTTCACATCTGGCTCCACCGGCACGCCAAAAGGCATTTGTCACACATTTGCATCCGGCAGCGCGTTTGCCCACGCTTGGATAAGGCACTATGGGTTAAGTCCTGACGACGTGTTCTTTAACACCGTGCCGCTGCATTTTGATTTCTCCCTGGCCGATTTCTTTACCCCTGCAATGGTGGGCGCATCGACCGAACTTGTCCCAGAGCCAACGCTGCTGTTCCCCGCAAGCCTTTCAAAACTGTTGGAAGACCGTGGCGGGACCATTTGGAGCTCGGTCCCCTACACTTTCGTGCAACTTTGCCAGCGCGGCGCGCTTGATAAGCGGGATGTATCTCGCCTGCGATGGCTGATTTATGGTGGCGAACCGATGCCGCCATCAGCGCTGCCGCTGTTGCGCGATGCTTTTTCTGCAAAAATATCAAATTCGTATGGACCGGCTGAGGTCAATCAGGTTTCGGAATACACCGTTCCTGACACCCACCCCGCCAACGAGCCGATACCCATCGGCCGAACCATGGATCACGCAACGTTTGTGCGCACAAGCGACGGTGAATTGTTAGTCTCATCCAGTTCCATGATGACCGGGTACTGGAACAATCCCGAACAGAATGCCCGATCATTTACGACACTGGACGGCAAGCGTTTCTATCGGACCGGGGACAGAGTCGAACAGGATCCATCCGGGCTATGGGTTTTCTTGGGACGTGAAGATCGCCAGGCCAAAGTGCGCGGCTATCGTATCGAACTTGATGAGATCGAGTTGGCAATGAACTCTCACGCAGCTGTTGCAGAGGCAGCGGCTGTTGTCTCGTCAGACGGTGCCAAAATTCTGGGGTTTGTCACTTTGTTGGAAAACCATGAGTTAAGCGCGGCGGATCTGAAGTCATTCCTACAGTCCAAACTTCCTGGCTACATGGTTCCTGACGATGTAGAATTCAAAGAAGCATTCACCAAAACAAGCACGGGCAAGATCAATCGAAGACAGCTATTGGAGGCTGACAATTGAGCAGCATGAGTGAGCAGGGTATCGCAAATTTTATCTCGGGCACCATTCTGGACGGTCGGCAGGTTACACCGTCTGATGAGTTGCTGATGTCAGGGCTTTTGGACTCGCTGGCCGTCATGACCCTTGTTGCGCATTTGGAAACGGAATTGCAGGTCGAAATACCGGCAGACAAAATCACGTTCGAAAACTTCAGCAGCGTGCAAAATGTTATGAGTTTGTTGAAGACTCTCTGATCCCGCTCAAACAACAGGTGTGTTCCGATGCGACCGATTGGTGAAAAATGCGAAACCTTCCGCAGCCTGGGCAAAGAGGTTCTGAGCGCTGATGTAGAAGAGCGCGACAAACGTGGCGCCAAGGACGCGGCTGATTGGCGGGCCCTTTGGCGCGCGGCTGCCGACGCCGGGGTTCTGGCGTTAACCGTGCCGGAACAGTTCGGAGGCGAGGGTCGGTCGTTTCTGGACGCTGTCCAGGCGCTGCACGCGCTGGGCGAAGGGTGTCGGGACAATGGCATGTTGCTTGGCCTGAACGGCCAGCTTTGGGCAATGCAGAAATCCATTCTGGAGTTTGGCAGCGAGGAACAGAAATCGGCATGGTTGCCGGTCCTGATCAATGGTGATGCAATCTGTGCGCATGCCGTGACCGAGACGAACAGCGGCTCAGACGTGACGGGAATTCGCGCGACGGCTCAGAAAACGCAAAACGGGTATGTTCTGAACGGTGAGAAGATTTGGATCGGGATGGCACCTGCCGCCGACGTTGCCCAGGTTTTTGCACTAACCAACCCTGATCTCGGGGCTTGGGGAATGTCTGCATTCATAGTTGATCTAAACCTGCCCGGTATTTCGAGAAGCGCGCCGTACGAAAAGACTGGTCATCGAACCGTTCCTACCGGGAAGCTGGTATTTGAAAACGTCGAAATTCCGCAAGCGTCGCTTTTAGGGTCGGAAGGGTCCGGGCACGCTATCTTCAACCTTTCGATTGCATGGGAACGAAGTTTCATTTTCTCAAGCCATGTCGGGGCGATGAAACGGCAGTTGGACGAAACGGTATTATTTGCCCGTGATCGCGCGCCGAATGGTAGGCCAATCATCAACAATCAAACCGTCTCGAATCGTCTGGCCGATATGCAGGTCCGCTATGAGATCGCCCGCCTCTTGATCGAAAACGCCGCGCGAGAATTGGATGCCGGTATCCAAAACCGCATGACCCCGTCGGTGGCAAAGCTACAGGTTGCGGAATCTTTGCTAGAAAATGCACTGGACGCGCAGCGGATCAACGGTGCAAGCGGCTATTTGACCGGAGAATGCGAACGGATGGTTCGCGATATGGCAGGCACGATTACGCTGGGCGGAACGTCGGACATTCAACGCCTTCTTATCGCAGCCTATCAGAAAGGGTCGGTAAAAGCCTGACAGTTTCGGCAGGTGATGCTGTAGGGCTACAGGTCAAGTTTCAATTTGGTCCAAAACGGCCACCAGTCGTCCGGAGACACCCTATCTCGGCGAATATGCGCTGTCCACAAAGCGAGTTTCCGCAACGTAAACTGACCCTACCTTTTCGATATTCCCGATCTGATCTATCTGCACGGTAACGGGCATTTTGGTGGGGGCCATAATGAAACTAAGCGTGTGGGAAATAATTTGCATAACCTTGGCAAGCGCAGCGGCATTGGCCGGATTTGCGGGTGCCGCCAATGTGTTGATCTCTGTGCTGTAAGCTGCTCGAGGTGGAAAACTTTTGAGCTGTGCAAGAAATCCGGGTCACTAAGCCGCTAATTGTCGTGACGAACTACCCCTTGGGATATCGTCGCGAGCCCGGATTTGTCTGACCAAATGGCAATATAAAAACCGATGGCTTTGCAGGACGAAATCAATCTATTCAAAATCAATTAAACCTCATCCCAAACCTTCTGTAGCAGCCGGTACCTAAGCGCGACGAAAAGTGCATCAACTGCGCCCCTTTGGCACTTGGAAGTTCTCATCAAAGAACGGCCGTATGCCCTTGGAAAGCGAATCTCTGCGAAAGGCAGTAACCGACGACGCATGCAGGTTTTACTACTGTTATAGAAGTGGTGAGCCGTGCAGGATTCGAACCTGCGACCCACTGATTAAAAGTCTTATTAGCCCCTTTTCGATAGAATTTTAGCCAATTCGATTGGACAGTATATTCTCTTAAATAACAAAAGTTTTAGCGTGCAGAGGTTTCTATAAGACCCTTCCCAACTCTCCGCACTTTGCTTACCTTGTGCTTACCCAAGCCGTCCGAGACCAATATGCCGAACGTCAGATTAACAAAATCAAGTGTCGATCGCCTTTCAGCGACAAACCGGGACACGATATATTGGGACGACGGTCTGCCGGGTTTTGGACTTCGCGTGAAAACGACCGGCGTCAAAAGCTTCTTAGTTCAATATCGCAACAAACAAACCGGTCGGTCGAAACGCAAGACACTTGGGCGATATGGGCCGACCTTGTCTTTGGGCGCCGCCCGCGAAATAGCACGCGCGCTTCTTGCTGACGTGGTACGTGGCGCAGATCCTGTCGCCGATGCTCAAAGCCTAAGGCATTCACCAACGGTGAACTCACTTGCCACGCAATACATGACCGAACATGCGGAACCGAAGAAACGTCCCGGTAGCGTTCGGAATGATCGGTCAATGCTGGACAGATACATTCTCCCCAAGCTTGGGGATCTTAAAGTCATTGAAGTGACGCATCAGCATGTTCAGAAGCTTCACAATCAAATGCGTGATACGCCCTATCAAGCCAATCGCACTCTGGCGCTCATGTCGAAAATGTTTGAACTGTCTGTGCGCTGGGGTCAGCGTTCTGACAATCCGGCGCGCGGCATAGAAAAGTTCCCCGAGGAAAAGCGGGACCGCTGGTTGTCAGACGGTGAGCTGCAAAGACTTTTGGTGGCTCTGTCAGAGCATCCAAATCAGGTTGCAGCGAACGCTATTCGCCTGCAGCTCCTGACAGGCGCACGGATCGGCGAAGTGCTGAAGGCAAAATGGGAAGACTTCGATTTGGACCGCGGGGTCTGGACAAAGCCGTCGCACCACACAAAGCAAAAGCGACGAGAGCACCTGCCGCTTTCGTCAGCAACCTGTGATTTGCTTGCGGCAATGAAAGCAGGGGCATCTCCTGAAAGTCGTTGGTTGTTTCCGGGACGCTCTCCGGACCAACCGTACAAAGATCTGAAGAAATTTTGGAGCTCGGTCACCACATCAGCAGGTCTTCAAGACTACCGTATCCACGACAATAGGCATACGCATGCGTCGCATCTCGTTTCCAGCGGTCTGAGTCTGCCTATAGTCGGTCGGTTACTTGGACACACGAACCCGTCTACCACGCAACGCTACGCGCACCTCGCAGATGACCCGTTGCGGCAGGCAGCGGATGTGATGGGTAAGAAGATCAGCGGTGGCAGTTCCTGAAACCTGAGAATTTCCTGTGCTGAAGACACGCGAGCGGCAATTAGACTGCAGCTGTCGGCACAGTGTCGATGTTTGGGACGGAAGGGAATGGACGGAGATCTAAGATGTCCAAATCTCTACTTCCCGTTGTCACAACGCGTCGTCCGCCTTGGAACAAAGGCAGACTAGTCGGACAGAAGCGACCATTGCAGTCAAAGCAAGTCTGGGCCATTCGCGCTCGGCTCGAACTTGCAAACAAGCTGAGAGACCTGGCATTGTTCAATCTTGCCATCGATAGCAAGTTGCGCGGGTGCGATCTCGTCCGCCTGAGGGTTAACGATCTCGCCGTCGGCAATTCTGTTCGCGATCGGGTATCCGTTGTTCAAAGCAAAACTGCAAAACCGGTGCAATTTGAAGTGACGGAGAATACACGTGAAGTCGTGTCGCAATGGGTCTCTTCTCAATACATGCATGGACAACGGTATCTGTTTCCAAGTCGTATGCATGCTTTGCCGCATCTTTCGACCCGGCAATACGCTAGGCTTGTCCGGGAATGGGTGTCAGCGATTGGTCTCGATCCGTCCAGCTACGGCACGCATTCGCTTAGGCGCACCAAAGCGGCTTTGATATACAGAAAGACCGGAAACCTACGTGCCGTTCAACTTCTGCTCGGTCACAGCAAAGTGGACAGTACGGTGCGTTACCTTGGCGTCGAGCTTGAAGACGCGCTTAGTATTGCCGAACGTATCGATCTTTAATGCTTTGGCGGGCGGGATCGTCCGCTCGCCGCTCCCAAGCAGACTTTCGGAATCCTCCGTTAATCTTCCGCTTCGAGCCCAAAGTGCAATTTTCTGCGCGATGCCCTAACGACTGCAATGCGCAGAAACCAGACTTTGCAAACTTTGGCCGACGAGCCAATGCGGACAATCACTACCTTTCTCGGATGTTGCGGTTGCGGCCCGCTTATCCACAACGGCAGTCACCTAACTGAATTGGCGGACACGGGACAGTTGCGTAGGAACAAAAAACACAGCAATCGCCTTCCAATGGTTTCAAAACTGCCTTGCATGATTTGCATTCATAAAACCACTGGCACGAGTCGGTTGGCATTTTCTCGGTTTCAAAGTGCCCACACTCAGGGCAGGTCAAAGTACTATCGAGCACCACAGTTTGTTTTGTCATTGTCTCACATCTGTATGATTAGAAGATCGTTGATTTGAGCCTCATTGAACAAGATGACCCATCCCAACGCGGTGATCGTCGTGCTTCCACCAAGCCAACATTTCAGATTTGCCAACGTCGCGTTTCGATGCGCTACGATCCATGAAACCGCGACCAGCGCTGTTGAGATGGCGAGGACATAGTAGCTTGCTGCCGCTATTTTTCCGAATGTCGCCAACCAACTGCCACCCAAGCCGAGCAACATCATGGCCATTGGAAGAACACAGCATGTCGCGACCCCCAGAGCGGAAACCGATCCCAGGTAGCTGAGGGTCACATATTTCTTCATCTTTCGCTCCCGAGGTGCTCGATTTGATTGTGTCGAGGCACCGGCATTCAGAACGTACAACTCCTGTAGCGACTACAGGATCAATAGGGGGCACTTCACATGATTGCGATAGGTGAGGCTTCCCGGCAAAGCGGGGTCGGCATAGAAACTATCCGCTACTACGAACGCGAAGGTTTCGTACCAATACCCGCACGAGCTCTGAACAATCGTCGCCTCTATTCGGCAAACGATGTGGGAAGACTTCGATTTTTGAAGAAATGCCGCGACCTGGGGTTCTCTCTCTCAGACGCAAAGGCGCTTTTGGAGCTGTCAGAAGGAAGCGCCGATGACTGCCGATCAGTTAAAGAATTGGCCGAGGCTCACATTGCCAGCGTTCGAACCAAGATAAATGAGCTCAGACGCCTGGAGCGTGCTTTGAGTGAGCTTACAGCCAATTGTGATAGTGGTAAGGTTCACTGCCCGATGCTGCAAAGACTGAGAACGATGGATGATATCTGACTGTGGCCGCTGCGCGGAAGCTCAGGGTCTGAGATTTAGCTAAATGACGTCAGACCAAGGTCTGTGGTGCGATAACAGATTGTAGTTCATAGTCGATTTCACGATGAGAACGAAAGTAGCTGACCTGACGATTGGCAATTGGTCGTTGTCGCGAGTTTTCCTTGCGGCCAGCATTTTCGTGATGGGTACTGCTACCGCAATCGTCGGGGTCTGGGTGTCTAATCGAATCCAGAACGCCGTCGTGCAAAACTCTGCCAACTCTGCGGCGCTGTATATGGAAAGTGTAGTATCCCCGCTCAGCCAGGAATTGGCACATGGCGACCGCCTTTCGGAGCAAGCGAGCCTGGCGCTGGACGAGATTTTCATGACCCAGCCAATGCGAGACCGCATTGTCTCCTACAAATTCTGGAAGCAAGGCGGTGTGATTGCGCACGCCTCGGATACAGACATCATTGGAAACCGTTTCAATCCAACGGATGATCTAAGGCGAGCGTGGAGCGGTGACATCTCCGGCTCTTTCGAAGAGCTTGATCATGCCGAAAGCGCCGCTGAGGCGGCATTGGGGATACCACTACTTGAAGTTTACAGCCCGATCCGCGAACTCTGGTCTGGCGAGATCATCGCAGTTGCGGAGTTCTATGAAAGAGCTGATCAGCTGGAGTTAGACTTAGCCAAGGCCAGACGAACAAGCTGGTTGGTCGTCGGTTCCGCATTTCTGGCAAGTACGATTGTTTTGTATTCCATCGTCGCAATTGGCGACAAAACAATTCGACGACAGGGGTCTCTTCTTAAACAACGCCTGACAGAAAGTGAGAGGATGGCGGAGCAGAATGCCCTGCTGCGGTCGCGTGTGGTCGAGGCGTCGGAAAGATATGCCACGCAAACAGATCGATTCCTCAAGAAACTTGGCTCCGAGCTACATGATGGTCCTGCGCAATACTTGTCACTCGCCGCCCTTAGATTGGAGGCGGCGTTTGCCAAAGAGTCCAAAATGCCTAAAGAGGCAGTGGAAATTCAACAATCTTTGCAAAAATCTCTGGCTGAAATTCGCGCGATATCGCGAGGGCTGTCCGCGCCGGATATCGATGGTCTGTCACTCGTCGATGTCGTGAAGAGAGCCGTAGAAGATCACGCCGAACACAGCCCATTGCGACCGGATATTTCATTCTTGGGTAGCCAGGCCCTAGAGTTGTCATTGTCCGACAAACTGTGCGTTTTTCGGTTCCTTCAGGAAACGCTTTCCAATGCCGCGAGGTATGCTCCAGCATCCAAGTGCACGGTTATCTCTGAGGCGCAGAACGACCGCATAGTTGTAAAGGTCAAAGACGACGGACCTGGATTTGACAGGTCAGAAGAAACCGCGTTGCGAGACGATGGTGGCCAGGGGCTAATGGGCTTGCGAGATCGGGTCGAGAGTATTGGTGGCAGGTTCGAAGTCGCATCAAGACCGGGCGAAGGCACCACCATAGCTATGACACTCTTTCCCAGAAAGTTAGGCACATCATGACTACATCTGTCGTAATAGCTGATGATCACCCGATATTCAGGGATGGCTTGCAACGAACGTTGGATGAAGCTGATGGCTTCGAAGTTTTGGCCGCTGGGTCCAACGCTGAAGAGGCAGTATCGCTGGTCGGCACGCATCAGCCGGACATAGCTATTCTTGACCTCTCTATGCCCGGTGGCGGGATAAGCGCGACACGTAAAATTGCGGCGATGGAAAATCCACCCGTCATTGCAATCTTGACGGTCTCAGAGAACAGCAGCGATGTCGCGGACGCCTTGGAGGCGGGCGCGATTGGGTACATTGTGAAGGGAGTAACCGCAAGCGAACTAACCGCTTCCTTACGCAGCATCGCCGCAGGTGAAGGATTCGTTTCTCCGGGCTTGGCTTCACGAGTATTGCTGCAAATCAATGCTGACACCGGCATGTCTACTAGCAGCTGCATTCTCGATGACCTTACGCATCGTGAGGAAGAAATACTTCGACGTGTGGCCAAAGGACTGAGTAATCGTGAAATCGCTGATGAGTTAGACCTTCAGGAAAAGACCGTGAAGCACTACATGACGGCAATCCTGTCCAAGCTTCACGCGCGAAATCGGGTAGAGGCCGCGCTAATTGCACATGATGTTTGGAATAAGGGAGATTAACGGCGGTCTCGTTAACGACGATGGCGGCCCCTCTCTATGAGAAGCCGCCAACGGATAATAGACTGGTGTTGCTGTTCAGTTGGCAACCGATTGTAACCTCTGGCGATCAGAGGCCGTTGCGTTTCTCTCAACAACAGTCCGGTTGTACGGGTCTTTCAACTCGTAGCGCCCGAACTCGATCTCCTCTTTCCACCCATTGGCATAGTTCACTTCGATATTATTGCCCTGGCGTTCGATTTTCGTGGGCCGACTTCCAGCAGTTCCGCCTTGCCCAGAAGAGCGCACGTTGTCGATTGAGATACCATTTGCCAAAGACCGAAGCCTTGAGACGTCAGCGCCGGTCGCGGGGCGTTCCTCAACAGTTCGGTTCTGCGCATTCTTTCTCTCATACCGCCCGTTTTCGATCTCCTCCTTGGTTCCGTCGGCGTACCGCACTTCAATACCGTTAGCGTTTGTTTCGACCTTCGTTATCCCAGCCGAACCCGACGGATTGCCCCCTGTTTGAGACCGATCCTTCTTTCCGCTGCCTCTATTGGAGCGTTTGGAGTCATCATCATCATCGTCGTCGCGACCACCTTTGCCTGATCCCGAATTGTCGTCCCGGTCATCATCTCTGTCGTCGTCGCGATCATCGTCTCTATCGTCATCCCGATCATCGTCCCGGTCGCCACCGCCGCCGCTATTGCCCGAACCTGAGTTGTCGTCCCGGTCACCGTCACTGTCACCACCACGGCCGCTATTGCCAGACCCAGAGTTGTCGTCACGATCATCGTCGCGACCATCCCCGTCGCTTCCCCTGCCGCTCTTGGCAAAGGCATATGACGGTTCAAAATGTAGGCGACCATCGGCGTCGAACGCTGGCACATAAGGCGTCGCCGCGATCAACGAAGCCAACGCCGCAGTACTTAGAAGTTGACCCAGCTTTCTTTGAATTTTCATTTTCGCCTCCAATTCTGAGCATCACGTTTCGTGACGTTGGAGACAGGTTACTTCTGGTTCGGCTTTCCCACATCGGGCTTAAGTCTGACGAATTTCAAGCCGAACGTCTTAGTAAGATCAGTAAAACCAATAGAGTTTTTGCGGAGCCATGTGACCAGTTTAGTGGGATCTAACCCCGTCACCCTTCAGCTCGTCATCAGGTTCGAGGTGAATGACAAAGACGGAGTCCGGATACAAACGATCCAATTCGTCCTCGATGTAATTGCAAATATCATGCGCCGCGCTGACTGGCATTGTGCCGTCCACAACAAGATGGAACTCCACGAAGATGACATTTGCGGATCTGCGCCCTTTGAGGTCGTGGTACTCTAAGGCCGCGCCGAGATTTGCTTCGATTGCGTTGGAAACAGTCTGCAAGTCATGATCCGAAAGGGTCACATCCATTAGGCCATCGACAGACGCCCGAATAACTTTCCAGCCCTCCCACAAGATGTTCAGCGCAACAAGAATTGCCAGGATCGGGTCGAGGATCAGCCAGCCGGTGGCAAGCGCCAGTAGCAGACCTGCGATAACACCAACTGAAGTCAGGACATCCGTAAAAATGTGCCGAGAGCTTGCCTCCAAAGCAGGCGACCCCTCCCGCCTGCCGATTTTGAGCAATAGGTAGGCCCATGCGCCATTCACACCCGTTGCAATGACATTGACAATGATGCCGAGCAGCGGCGCATCCTCCAGATGCGGGTTTGGGAGCGCCAGCACAGCTTCTCTGATGATCAAGAACGCCGCCAGCACAATCAGCACGCCCTCGACGACAGCGGAAAGATACTCGGCCTTTTTGTGACCAAACGGGTGGTTTTCATCAGGGGGCTTGTTCGCGACCCGAACTGCGAAATACGCCAACAGCGCGGCAACGACATTCACGGTAGATTCCATTGCGTCCGACAACAAAGCCACTGAGCCCGTCAGCCACCAAGCCAACAGTTTTAGGGCCAGTACCGCAATGGATATTGGAATGGACCAAAGAGCGATTTTTTGTGTCATTTGGCCGCGACCCTCAGTCAATCATGAACAGAAACTCGGGTGATTGGTGAGCTCCGATGTTCAAAACGTAAAACAGGTGTTTGGTGAAAAGGGAATAGGGTCTTGTCAGAAGAATGTTGCTTGAGTGGGGCAGGGGTGTTGCGTAGCTTTTGCCCATGACCAATCCCGCCTCTTTCAAGTATTTCAAAACCAGCCCCGAGATCATCCGCTTGGCCGT
>NZ_JAIUZS010000006.1:0-247663 GCF_020171505.1 Ruegeria profundi
GCCCGCCTAACTCATTCCCAAGATGCCCCCAGTCTCTCCCGAGCGTCCCACCGTCTCTCCAGTGCGTCCCCGCCGTCTCCAGCGACCCAACAACCGCCTCAGCAGCGCCGGTGAAGGGGTATTTACGGATTAGGTCTGGGACCTGCAACCCCCATTTTGAAAAAACTTCACATTTCTCAAGGGAAACCCATTAAATCCAATTAAAACAATTGGTTAGGCTAAAATTTTTCACTGTGAAGCCGCCAAAGCACTGCTTCAAGTGGGCGAACAGGCGACCTTTTAGCGGAATCGTACCCAATGCTTGGTATACACAAAAGCCTTGCGCCACGGAAAACGCCGCCCGAGATGAAGTCACGAACGATTTTAGCAAAGACAACATCAAGCTCTTTGGCGTTCTCTCAGAACCGTTTTCGAGACTGGGTCATCAATCGCGCCCATGCTCATCTTCGTATCAGCGGCCGCAATCCTATCTTGTCCCTCTATGTGATCCCAGACCAACGACAACACGAAAGCTGTGTTTCATGGCAGTTCTGCAGTTTGAATTCGGGATAACTTCGGCGGAGGCCCGGGCTACACTCGGTTCCGCAACTGCGTCCCTATATAACCTTGGGTCACAAGGCATTTGTGGAGATTGTGTTTTTTCGCAGTTACGCCACTCTCTGATCAGAAGGACAAGGCGGGCAGGACCATGCCCGATCCAGCACCAAGGAGAGCGGAATGGAATTTGACTATGTGATCGTCGGCGGCGGGTCAGCAGGTTCTGTTCTGGCAAACCGACTGAGCGAAGACCCCGACACGCATGTTTGCCTACTTGAGGCCGGCGGGCGTGGCGACGGTATTGTGGTGCGGATGCCCGCAGCTGTGGTTGCTGCGCTGCCGGGGCGGCCAAAGATCAACAACTGGGCTTTGGAGACCGTGCCACAGCCGGGGCTGAACGGGCGCCGCGGGTATCAGCCACGCGGCAAGGTGCTGGGCGGGTCCAGCGCCATCAATGCGATGCTGTATATCAGGGGGCAGCGTCAGGACTATGACGGGTGGGCCGAACATGGCTGTACCGGATGGGACTGGGACAGCGTCCTGCCATATTTCAAACGGTCCGAAAATAATGAGGATGGTGCAGATAACCTACATGGCGACAGCGGCCCGCTTCAGGTCTCACACCAGAAAGAGCCCCGCCCTATAACGCATGCGTTCATTGAGGCGGCTGAACAGATGCAGCACCGTCGCAGGCAAGATTTCAACCGCGGCGACAACGAAGGCGTTGGTCTTTACCAAGTCACGCAATTCCACGACCCTGCTCGAAATGGCGAGCGTTGTTCTGCCGCTGCGGCGTATGTCCATCCGGTGATGGAGCGTCCGAACCTGACGGTCATAACCAATGCCCACGCCAAAGAACTGACGTTTGACGGGAAACGCGCAACCGGGGTGGTTTACAAGAAGAAAGCCAAAGGCGCAGACATTACGGTTACGGCACGGCGAGAGGTGCTGATCTGTGCCGGAGCCTTCATGTCACCGCAATTGTTGCAGCTTTCAGGGATCGGAGCAGGCGAGGACTTGACCCGACATGGCGTCGCCGTGCGTCACAACCTTCCCGGCGTTGGCAGGAACCTGCAGGATCATCTGGATTTCATCCTGTCCTATAAAACCAGGGATACCGACAATTTCGGGATCGGAGCGTTTGCTACCGCCAACCTGCTGCGCCACCTGTGGCGCTGGCGTCAAACCGGAGTTTCAATGGCGGCCACCCCCTTTGCAGAGGGGGCGGGGTTCCTGAAAACGTCCCCGGATCTGGATCGACCCGATATTCAGCTTCACTTCGTTATCTCGCTGGTCGATGATCACGCCCGCAAGCTGCATTATGGCCACGGGTTCAGCTGCCATGTTTGCAAACTCCGCCCCGAAAGCCGGGGGACCGTCGGGCTAACCAGCTCCGACCCGTTTGCTCCACCGGCCATTGATCCAGCCTTCCTGTCCGATGATCGTGATCTGGAGACGATGATCAAAGGTGCGCGCATGATGCGCGACATCATTCAGGCGCCTGCCCTTGAGAAATACCGGCATAAAGAAATGTTCGGGACTGATACCGCCCAGACAGATGCGGATTGGGAGGGACACATCCGAGACAGGGCTGATACGATTTATCACCCTGTCGGAACCTGTAAGATGGGTGTGGATGATATGGCCGTAGTTGACCCCGAATTACGCGTGCATGGGATCGAGGGGCTGCGGGTTGTCGATGCCTCGGTTATGCCGACTCTAATCTCTGGCAACACCAATGCACCAACGATCATGATCGCCGAAAAGGCGGCTGACCTGATAAAGGCCGCTGCGCGTTAAAGGTCAGCCATCGCTCATCAGTGCCTGAAGCCCTTTGCGATAATCCGGGTACAGCAGGCGCACGCCTAGTTCATCCTTGATACGGTCATTCCTGACGCGCTTGTTCTCGCTGTAAAAGCTTCGGGCCATCGGTGTCAGGTCAGCTTCGTCAAACGGCACTGCCGGGGGCAGAGGCAGCCCTTGCAGCTCGGCCGCATAGGCGATTACGTCTTGCGGCGGCACCGGTTCATCATCGCACACATTGTAAACCACGCCTGGATTCGGCGCAGCCATCGACGCTGCAAGAACTTGCGCGATATCTGCCACATGAATGCGCGAAAACACTTGCCCGGGCTTTATGATGCGACGCATCCCCACACGCTTGAGCTTGGAAAACGGTCCGCGGCCGGGGCCATAAATACCGGCCAGCCGAAAGATATGTACGGGCAGTTCCGGGATGCCAAGCCATTGCTGCTCAGCCTCCAGCCGCCATCTGCCCCGCTTGGCCGTCGGGGTGGTTGGAGTGGTTTCGTCCACCCATGCGCCCTGATGATCCCCATAAACTGCTGTGGTCGACAGATATCCGACCCATTGAAACTGCTCAGCCCGCGCGGCAATTTCTTCTTTCAAAACCGCCAGAACCGGATCGCCCTCGGCATTCGGTGCGGTCGAGATCAACAGATGCGTCACCCCATTCAAGTCCGGAGATTGCCCCGGCCAAACGAAAGGCTCCGCGCCGGATGCGCGAATCGTGTGGAATTGGGCCGGGTCGCGTGTGGTCCCGCGGATGGTCCAGCCCTGGGGTGACAACAGGCGGGACAAAGCCTGTGCCGAATACCCGTGGCCGAAGGAAAAAAGAGTACCTGTCATGCTGCCCTTGATGGTCCGCAATCCCGGTGGATGCAAGCATCTGCGTCAGAATACTTGATCGAATCCTTCGATGCGCCTTTCATTGAAGCATGAGTAAGAAAACACCCAACCTACACGCCGCCTACGCGCTAGACACTCCGGAAGACCATAAACGGCTATATGCCGAATGGGCCGGAGACTATGACGAAGGCTTTGCCGCGCTTGAAGACTATCAGCTGCATATCCATACAGCGCGCGCGTTTGTGTATGCTGGCGGCCAGGGACCGGTTCTGGATGTAGGTGCAGGTACGGGCTTATGCGGTGCGATTCTGGCCGGGCTGGGCGTCGGTCCGATTGATGCAACCGATATCAGCGCCGAGATGCTGGGCGAAGCCATGCGCAAGGCCATCTATCGAGACGCGATCGAGGCCGACCTGAACCACGGCATTCCAGTCCCGGACAAAAGCTATGCGGGCATTGTCTCTTCTGGAACGTTCACCCACGGTCATCTGGGCCCCAAGGCCCTGCCCGCCTTGCTGCGCATCGCCCGGCCCGGCGCGCAATTCGCACTGTCGATCAATGCAAAGCACTATGAAAAGATGCACTTTGCCGAAACTCTGCAAAGGCTGACGCAGGGCGAGATACAAAACCTTGCCCTGCCAGAGGTACGCATTTACGGCGAACTCGCAGCCGGGCCCAACAAGGATGACACGGCGCTGATTGCGTTGTTCGAACGGACCTGACCCCCTAGGTGTACATCTGCTTTTTGAACGCGCGGGTGCGGATCGTCGCTTCGGCGGTGCCGTCGTGATAGGTGCCAAACCATTTGTCGAACGGAATCTCGGAGGTGCCATAGTTGCACTCGAAATACCGGTGATGCAGCTGATGAAAGAAATCACCGGCGCTGGCGGCATCGGTGTTTCCAGCCCTCAGCTTTTCGAATCCGGAATGCGACAGAACAGGGCTGATCTGCTGGAAATACGTGTGGAATAACACGTGCAGCGGATGCGACGGCACGATCAGGTGGATAAAGTAGCCAGAGAAGTATAGCAGGTTCTCGTACCAGTGGTTCGATATTCCTGACCACGGACCGATGTTCACGTTGCGATGATGCACGGCATGGACGTGTTTGTAGAGCTTGGGGTGATGCACCAGACGATGCACCCAGTAAAAGTGCAAGCCTGACCACATCGGAATGAATGCCATCCAGACAAAACACCAAACCGGCGCGCTGGCCCAGGTCATGGTGGGCACATATCCGTTGGCCATCGCCCAATAAATGATCCACTGATACACGGTCGCCACAGTCATCGCACTGCCAAGCGTCCACCAGATATTGTCCCAGACCTGATTGCGGAAGGTGAAATTGCTATTGTTCCGCGTTAGGTCCCGGCGGTCGAATTTCTTGTACATGCCCTGTCCTTTGCGCATGTACAGCCACCAGTGTAGGCCGCCCGCGATCAATATCTGCGGCACCATGTTCAGCAGCCAAATGCGAAACATCCAGGCCGGAGCAAAGCTTTGCATCGTCTCTAACGCAGGGAAAAAGAATATGTATGCTGTTACAGCCAGCACCATGCACAGCGTCAGTGACGTGATTTGCAGCCACGCTCCGCTATACCATTTCAAAACGGCCCTAGGGCGAGGGGGCCAACTGAACAACGGGTTCAACCCGACCGGCCCTTTCGGGTGATAGTGCCAGCGGGCAGTTTCGGGATCCTGTGAGGCGTCGGTCATGTCGATACCCTTTATGTGGCGTAATCGGAGCCTTCGGCATCCAGTAGAGCTTTGATCTCACGCAGATGCGCTTCGGCCTGGTCGGGATAGTCGTCCAATTCCTGCGCGGTCTTCTCGGCGATCTCGTCTGACAGCACACGCAGGGGCTGGCCGGTTTGAAGCGCGCGGATATAGGTCTCTGCCGCGCGCTCAAAATAGTAGAGGCGATTGAAGGTGTCCGCCGGGTCGCTGCCGATCACCAGCACCCCGTGGTTGCCCATGATCACCACCTTCTTTTTCGGGTCCGACAGCATTGAGGCACAGCGCACACCTTCGCTTTCAAAAGCAAGCCCGCCAAATTCCTCATCAACCACATACCGGTTGAAGAACGTCGCCGTGTTCTGATCAATTGGTGGCAAAGTGCTATTTGCCAGCGACGCCAGAACGGTGGCGAAGATTGAATGCACATGCATCACGCAGCGCGCATGCGGGCATTGGCGATGGATCGAGCCGTGCAGCCCCCATGCCGTCGGATCCGGGGCACCGGGCTGGGACATGACATTCGGGTCATTGGCGTCGAGCAACAGCAGATTCGATGCTTTCACGCGGGCAAAATGCATCTGGTTGGGATTCATCAGGAACTGTGTTCCCTCGTCGTTGACAGCCAGACTGAAATGATTTGCCACGCCTTCATGCATGTTCAGCCGCTCTGTCCAGCGGAAAGTCGCGGCCAGATCTACTCGTTCGGTCCAGTAGTCGATATTTGGGCGCAGGTTTGTGACGGTCATTGGCGTCTCCGATCAGGCTGGCAAGGGCTGTGGGACAGGGTGCCTTGGCAACCAGAGTTTGACCAACGAAAAATACGCAGGTAGAGCATTAGTTGAACTAATGGCAAGGTTATGTCATGCAGACACCGCTTCCGCCGCTTGGCTGGCTGCGTACATTCGAAGCTGCAGCGCGCCATATGTCCTTCACCGGTGCGGCCCGTGACCTGAACATGACCCAAAGCGCGGTCAGTCAGCAGATAAAGTCTCTTGAAGGGTATCTTGGCCAACCCTTGTTCCTACGCCGGCCACGAGCGCTGGAACTGACCGAGGCAGGCATCACCTATCTGCCTGTTGTGCGTGACGCTTTCCGGACACTGATGCGTGGCACACAGGCGGTCACGGGCGCGCAGCAGAATGCGGTTCAGGTCCAAAGCAACATCAGTTTCGCTGTAAACTGGCTGGCTTCGCGCCTGCCAAAATTCCAGACCGAGCATCCCGAGGTGCACCTGAACATCTTCACCGACCTGTGGGAGCCCCGAGAAATGGCCGAGGGTGCTGCGGTGGAGATACGCTATTCGCTGCGACCATCCGATACGGTGCGGACAGAATTGCTGCGGACCGACTACTATTACCCGGTCTGCGCGCCGGGCTATCAGGTGACGTTGGACACGCTGCAACAAAAACCACTGTTTGACTGCTCAAACCTGATGTCCAATTGGATGAATTGGGTTCAAGATCAGGATCTGACGTGGGAAAATCCGCCAATTGTGTACTCAACCACCTATCTCGTTAGCTTATCGGTTGCGATGTCCGGTGGGGGGCTGTGCCTGACCCATGATACAATCGCGCACGACCTGATTGAGCAGGGACGACTGCGGGCACCCTTTACCTATCGTGCCGAAATGCCCGAGGCCTATTACCTGCTGCTTTCGCCCCAAGCCGAAGATACTCCGGGCGCTGTCGCGTTTGCCGATTGGGTTCGCCGTGAGATGCAGGTGGACCAACTGCGGTAATCAAGGGTGCTCCCGCCCATCGTCAATGCCGCTGCGCGACATCTCCTCTGGTTGGGCCCGGCAGCGCTGACGCGCTGCGTGACGGTTTCATGATAGCTGTTCGACGGGGGTTGCACCTTTCTCAGCATTCAGGAAAGTTGCGTCATGGAATACACACCCTTCCCAAGCTGGCCCGAAGTCGCCCCTCGATTAATTGCCGTCGCCGCAGGACGCGAGGCTGCGGATTTGGTCATCCGTGGCGGCATCTGGGTAAATGTTCACAGCCGTGAGACCTTGCCCAACCACGATATCGCCATCGCGGCAGGGCGCATCGCATTTGTTGGACCGGATGCATCCCATTGCGTGGGTCCTGATACACAAATCATCGAGGCGCAGGGCCGTCATATGTTGCCCGGCCTTTGCGACGCACACATGCATATCGAATCGGGCATGCTGACCCCGGCCGAATTCGCCCGTGCGGTGATTCCTCATGGTACGACGTCGATGTTCACGGACCCGCATGAAATCGCCAACGTGTTGGGGCTGGATGGCGTACGCATGATGCATGACGAAGCACTGATGCAGCCCGTTAACATCTATACCCAAATGCCCTCTTGCGCGCCATCAGCACCGGGGCTTGAGACAACTGGGTACGAGATCACGCCCGAAGACGTCGCCCGGGCGATGACATGGCCCGGTATCATCGGACTGGGTGAGATGATGAATTTCCCCGGTGTCATTCAGGGCGACCCCAAGATGCTGGCGGAAATTGCAGCAACGCAGAACGCCGGCAAAACCGTGGGCGGACACTATGCATCACCTGATTTAGGACCAGACTTCGCGGCTTATGTGGCCGGAGGTCCAGCGGATGATCACGAAGGGACATGCGAGGCTGACGCAATTGCCAGGGTTCGGCAAGGGATGCGGTCGATGATGCGACTGGGCTCAGCCTGGTATGATGTCGAAAGCCAGATCACAGCCATTACTGAAAAGGGGCTGGACCCGCGGAACTTTGTCCTGTGTACGGATGACTGCCACTCGGGCACGTTGGTCAACGAAGGGCACATGAACCGCGTTGTACGCCATGCAATTGCCTGCGGCTGCGATCCGCTTGTGGCTTTGCAGATGGCGACAATCAACACCGCAACCCATTTCGGGCTGGAGCGTGAGATCGGCTCAATCACTCCGGGACGGCGAGCAGATGTTGTGCTGAGTTCGGACCTGTCGGAACTGCCCATCGAAATGGTCATCGCCCGTGGTCAGGTGGTGGCCGAGAACGGCACGATCACAGTTGACTGCCCACATCTGAACTGGCCAGACACCGCACGCAATACCGTGCATCTCGGCCACACGCTGACAGACACAGATTTCGAAATCAAAGCGCCCGTTGGTGCCAATCGTGTGCAGGCCAATGTGATTGGCGTCGTTGAAAACCAGGCACCCACAAAGGCGCTGAAGGCCGAGCTTCCTATCATAGGCGGGCTGGTCGAAGGGGAGGGAGATGTTTGCCAGATCGCGTTGGTCGAACGTCACCGCGCGACCGGGGGTGTGACCAATGCCTTTGTCTCGGGCTTCGGGTATCAGGGCAAAATGGCGATGGCCTCTACCGTTGCGCATGACAGTCACCACATGATCGTGGTCGGCACGGACCGCGAGCAGATGGCACTGGCCGCGAACCGTCTGGCTGAGGTCGGCGGCGGTATCACCATTTACCGCGATGGCGAAGAATTGGCTTTGGTTGAGCTTCCGATCGCGGGCCTGATGTCAGACAGCCTGGCAACCGATGTCGCGGCAAAAGCAGAACAGATGGTTGCTGCAATGCAGGCTTGCGGTTGCCAATTGAACAACGCGTATATGCAGCACTCACTGTTGGCCCTTGTCGTGATCCCCGAGCTGCGGATTTCAGACCTTGGTCTGGTGGACGTGCGGACATTTAAAAAGATCGACCTTCTGGAACCCCTTGCATGACGATTATAAGAACCCCTGATGTTCCGACACCGGAAGCATTCAAAGACCCAGCTGAAGCAGTTGCTCGCCTGGAAGAGCTGTATACCCAAGCAACCCAATTCCTCTGCGACAGCTTTGCAGACGCGATGGATGGAGAGACACCAACTGAACGATACAGGGCCTATTACCCAGAGATTCGCATCAAGACCTCATCTTATGCGCAGGTCGACAGCCGACTGAGCTTTGGTCATGTATCGGAACCGGGCACTCATGCAACGACTGTCACCCGCCCCGATCTGTTCCGCTCATACCTGACCCAGCAGATCGCGCTGCTGATCAAGAACCACGATCAACCGGTGACAATCGGCGCGTCCGACACGCCGATTCCGGTGCATTTCGCCGTGGCCAACAATCCAGACCTCGTGGTTCCACATCAGGGGGCGGCCAGTTTCACCCTGCGCGATGTGTTTGACGTACCGGATCTGACCTCAACCAATGACGACATCGTCAACGGCGTCCATGATGCCGAGGGCAACCCCGGACCGCTTTCGCTGTTCACTGCGCAGCGGGTGGACTATTCGCTTGCGCGGCTGTCACACTACACCGCAACCGACCCCGATCATTTTCAGAACCACGTTCTTTTCACCAACTACCAGTTCTATGTATCTGAGTTTGAAAGCTACGCCCGTGCGCAACTGGCGAACCCCGACAGCGGCTATACCAGCTTCGTCTCGACCGGGAATGCCGAAATTACGGACCCAGATGGCGTGATTGAACAGCCTTTGAAACTGCCGCAGATGCCCACTTATCACCTGAAACGTGCCGACGGGTCCGGGATCACGCTTGTGAACATCGGCGTTGGCCCGTCGAACGCCAAAACTGCCACGGACCACATAGCCGTACTGCGCCCGCACGCCTGGCTGATGGTCGGCCATTGCGCCGGGTTGCGCAACACCCAGGCGCTGGGGGATTTCGTGCTGGCCCATGCCTATCTGCGCGAAGACAAGGTTCTGGACGATGATCTGCCGGTCTGGGTGCCGATCCCGCCACTGGCCGAGATTCAGGTGGCGCTGGAACAGGCCGTGGCCGAGGTTACGGAATTGGAAGGTTATGAACTTAAGCGGATCATGCGAACCGGTACAGTTGCCTCGGTCGACAACCGCAACTGGGAACTGCGCGACCAGTCCGGCCCGGTGCAGCGACTCAGCCAATCCCGCGCAATCGCGCTGGATATGGAAAGCGCCACCATTGCTGCAAACGGCTATCGGTTCCGGGTGCCCTATGGCACCTTGCTGTGTGTGTCAGACAAACCTCTGCATGGCGAACTAAAGCTGCCCGGTATGGCTTCGGCGTTTTATACCACTCAGGTCAGCCGTCATTTGGCAATTGGAATACGAGCGATGGAACACCTGCGCGGCATGCCGCTGGAGCGTTTACACAGCCGGAAATTGCGTTCGTTTGACGAAACAGCCTTTCTCTGACGCAAAAAAGCAACGAAACCCCCCTATTTTTAGGGTTTTCAGCGCTACTATTCGTTGTGTTTGACCACAATATCCCGTTACAGTTACGCGGTGAGGCCCAATCTATCGGGCACGTTAAGGAGACCAAGAAATGGCAAAGCCTATGACAAAGACTCAGCTGGTTGCTGCTCTCGCTGAGGAAATGGGAACCGACAAGAAAGCCGCCAACAGCGCGCTGGAGGCTATTACTGGCCTGATTACCCGCGAAGTATCGGCTGGCGGTGCGGTGACCTTGCCTGGCGTCGGCAAAATCTATTGCCGCGAGCGCCCCGAGCGCATGGTGCGCAATCCTGCCACTGGCGAGCAGTTCAAGAAAGAAGCCGACAAAGTGGTCAAGATGACCATTGCGAAAGCTCTTAAGGACAGCGTCAACGGCTGATCGCAGGCAGCATGAAAAATGATGAAGGGCCACCCGATCGGGGGCCCTTTTTCTATGGTGTCAGTTTCTATGGCGTTAGTGCAGGCTCAATAATACTTCCAGATCGCGGCGGCTGAGCCGGTTCATCAACGTACGTTCATCCACCGTCAGCTTTGCATCGCCACGAATATATTTCTCAAGATATGCCGCAATGTCGCTAGTTGGCCTGTAGTACAAGTCCGGTGAGGACTGGCTGAGTTCGTCAACAAGCCGCAGCAGGATCTTCTTCTGCTTTTCTGCATCAAGATCTTTGCGTTTTTCTTCCAACATTCTGTGGTTTTCCCAATTACCTTTAATAGAAGGTAGCGTAGCAGTGAGCTCTGCCAACTCTGACCCGCATAACAAAAACCGGGCGAATGTACTCCGTTTTCGTTCAGGGCAAGGTCATTGAGCCGATCAGATCATTCGGAAATCCAGATTGAGGTCAGCGGGCAACGCGCGACTAAGCTCTCGTTGTTTGTTTTTTGAGGCGTGTCTTACATCGCAAGGCCAACCAACAAAATCGTGACAGCCATGCCTGTGCTAAAGGCATGGTATTTTTGACAAGGATGCTTGCGACCCACCTGAAAATCAGAAAAAGTCCCACCGAGTTAATGGGGGACCAATGGATTTTCGCGCAATCGCCATGGGGCTGGTTTTTGCCTTCATCTGGTCGTCAGCCTTCACCTCGGCCCGGATCATCGTCGCGGATGCTTCACCATTGTTTTCATTGGCGCTGCGGTTTTTGATCTCGGGTTTCCTCGGGGTCCTCATTGCCCGGGTAATGGGACAAAGCTGGCATCTGACACGATCCCAATGGCGTGCAACGATTTTGTTCGGTATCTGCCAAAATGCCCTTTATTTGGGTCTAAACTTCTATGCAATGCAAACGGTCGAGGCTTCGGTTGCGGCAATAATCGCGTCCACCATGCCCCTGCTGGTGGCATTTGCGGGTTTTCTGTTTCTGGGCGAAAAGCTACGGCCGGTCGCGGTATTAGGCTTGTTTGCCGGTTTCGCGGGCGTCGCACTTATCCTGAGCACCCGCATCGGCGGTGGTGTCGATCTATTCGGCGTTACACTGTGCTGCATCGGCGCTTTGGCGCTGACATTCGCAACGCTCACCATTCGCGGCGCCACATCAGGTGGAAACTTCATGATGGTGGTCGGGTTACAGATGCTGGTGGGGTCGGCGGTCCTGTTTGTTGCCGCGCCCATGTTTGAAACAATATTTGTTCACCCAACCGTACCCCTTGCGCTGGCGTTCACATATACGACGCTATTTCCAGGTCTGTTGGCCACTCTGATCTGGGTGTTGTTGCTGGATCGGATCGGGGCGACCCGTGCCGCAACTTTCCATTTCCTCAATCCGGTGTTCGGCGTCAGCATCGCGGCGATCCTTTTGGGGGAACAACTCGGACCGCTGGATTTTGTCGGGGTGGGGATCACCACCTTGGGCATTCTGGCTGTGCAGCTGTCGCGGCAGCCATCTCAGGGAAGCACGGCCTCGACCTGACGCAGCAGCTTTGACGAATCCGGCCGGACATTCGATCCAAACGTGGCGACAACAGAGCCATTTTTATCAAGTAAAACCTTGTTGAAATTCCAACGCGGTGCAAACCCGGTCTCGGCCCGGACTGCCTTGTAAAAAGGGTGCGCATCCGGCCCGATGACCGGCGTGATATCAGTCATCGGAAGGGTCAGGCCAAAATTCACCTCGCAAAACTGCTTAACGTCTTCGGCCGAGTTCAGCTCTTGATTGAACGAATCCGACGGTACGGCCAAAACGACCAAGCCACGGTCCGAATACTCTTCATGAACTTGTTGGAGTGCTTCGTACTGGCCCGTAAATCCACATTGCGACGCCGTGTTCACCACCAGAACCGCCTGACCTCGCCAATCCTCGATCGACAATGTGCCCCCGTCGATCGACGGAAACTCACCACTCATCTGTGACGCTTGAACGGTGCGACCAATCAGGATTAAAGCGGTCAAAAGAAGTACACGAACCATTTCTACCCCTCCGATATATTGAGTGTACGCGGCAAGCGCCCATGTGGATCATTCACACGACACCGCGAGGCCGCTGAAATGGGCTTTTTATTTCCTCTCTGGCGCACCAGATTACATATCAGTCAAACCAAGCGGGAGGAACCATGACGCGTTTCACCAAATCCAGTGAAGCCATTGCTGCCTTGACACCCGAACAGCTTCGGGTGACGCAACGCAACGGCACTGAACGTCCGGGAACGGGCGCGTACCTGCACAACAAGGAACCGGGCATCTACGTGGATATCGTATCAGGCGAGCCACTGTTTGCCTCGACCCATAAATACGAATCCGGGTGCGGCTGGCCCAGTTTTACAAAGCCAATCATTGATGAACACGTGCTGGAAAAATCTGACACAAGTCTTGGCATGGTGCGGGTCGAAGTACGCTCGAAACACGGCGACAGCCATCTGGGCCACGTGTTTCCTGATGGGCCGCGCGAGCATGGCGGCCTGCGATATTGCATCAACTCTGCCGCGCTGCGGTTCATTCATCGCGATGAGATGGAAGCCGAAGGGTATGGCGACTACCTGAACCATGTGGAGGATATCTGATGACCGAAAATCGTGCCGTACTGGCCGGGGGCTGTTTCTGGGGCATGCAGGACCTGATCCGCAAACTGCCGGGGGTGTCGCGCACCCGTGTCGGCTATACCGGCGGTGACGTGCCAAACGCAACCTATCGCAACCACGGGACCCATGCCGAAGGGATCGAGATCTTTTTCGATCCAACAAAAATCACCTATCGCGAATTGCTGGAGTTTTTCTTTCAGATTCATGATCCAACAACGCTGAACCGTCAGGGCAATGATCGCGGGATGAGCTATCGTTCGGCGATTTACTATGTTGACGACGCGCAGAAACAAGTGGCCCTGGACACGATTGCCGACGTGAATGCGAGCGGGCTATGGCCCGGCAAGGTTGTAACCGAAGTCGAGCCTGTCGGTGATTTCTGGCAGGCCGAGCCCGAGCATCAGGACTATCTTGAGCGTATCCCGAACGGCTACACCTGCCATTTCCCACGCGCAGATTGGGTTCTGCCCAAGCGCGACGCGGCAGAATAGTGGGGCAGCCCCCTTGCGGGGCTACCCTGACGCCACGCGGGGCCGACCACTGGCCTCGACAGTGACCATCGCCTCGACGAACACGTCTTGCGCTTCGATCCGTGCGGTGCGGATGTCTCTATCGACCACGACCCGGATATCCGCAGCCCCGGCTTCGCGAACGGCGCCCTCTGCCTCATCCCGCAGCACAGATTCAAGCATGTCCAGTGCCGTGTCGGATTCGGTAAAGTCTTGCGGACCATCTTCAAGATGAACCCTATAGCGCCCCTCGGACGGGGATGTCACCGTACCGGACCGGCGCAGGGTCAACCGCCCGACCACGGCACCGATGGCGTTGGCCACACCTGCGTGCTCAGGCAGGATCATCCGGGCGTGCAAGCGTTTGCCAACTGCCGGGTAGTAGCTTGGGGCCGACGCGCCAAGCCCCACCACATCCACATTCAACGCTGCATCCAGCGCCAAAAGCCCGCGATGCTTTGACAAGCCTTTGCGCGTCAGAACATGGCGGGCTAATTCGGCGGGTGGCAGACCGAAATGCTCTGCTTCTTCAGCAAAAGCAGTCTCTAATACGGTCAAAACGGTCTGTTCCGTTAGCTGGTTTACAATCATCTCCGCCAGGTTACTGGGCGTGGCTGCCAATCTGTCACCAGTTCCCACACGCTTGCGCGCCATCAGTTCCAGCGCTTTCTCGGCAGCCTCAGCATCCCAGCTATCCAGCCGGCCCAGTACATGGCTGGCATCTGATGGCGTGACGCCCGAAACCTGAACGATCCCTCGATCCACCAGACGCGTCAGGGCCCCGTTCTCCATCCGGGTGCGCAACAGATCGCTCAGCGGCATAACCCGGTCTCCCAACCGCTCGATCAAAGCCTCTTCGCGTCCACCCAGCCCCCCAGCGTGAATACCGGGAACAAGGCGCGCAAAGCGCGTGTCATGCTCACTAACAGTGGTCGACCGTAGCTGCGCATCCAAAACGGCATGAACGATTTCGGGGGCTTCTGACGCGATCAAAGAGACAGGCACCACCCGCCGCGGCCCCAGAAACACCCCACCGCCCAAGCCTTCGGTCACAGCATGCACCTGACTGTCACCGCCCAAACCATGCGTCCGCATCGCCACAGCCTCGACCATAGTGCGAAACCCGCCGACCTGTGCGCCTGCTGGATCTATCGCCGGTTTCCCATCCCGGATCAGTGCAACATCCGTGGTCGTGCCACCAATATCAGAAACCAGCGCATTTTCAGCCCCCGTCAGCCAGCTAGCGCCAACAATGGACGCCGCCGGACCGCTTAGGATCGTTTCGATCGGTCGCTCGCGCGCTTGCTCGACGCTCATTAATGCACCATCGCCGCGTACAACCATCATCGGAGCGGTTATACCAAGTTCCAATAGCTGATCCTGGGCCCGCCCGATCAAGCGGTCAATCATACCGATCAAACGGGCATTCAAAACCGCTGTAACGGCGCGTTTCGGCCCGTTTAGCTTGGCTGAAAGATGATGCGAACACGTCACCGGCGCACCGGTCTTGTCGGCAATGAGTCGCGCCGCTTCTAACTCATGCGCGGGGTTGCGCGTGGCGAATTGAGCGGCCACCGCAAAGCCAGAAATGCCTTTGTGAGAGTCTAAAAACGACTCCAGCGCCGCAATGTCCAGCGGAGCAGCCTGTCCTCCGGCATGGGTATGACCTCCTGATAAGACGAGGGCCGGGTCACCTTTCAGTGCATCCTTCAGACCGTGCTTACCGAGGTCGTCTTCCTTGAACCCGATATAGATCAGCGCCACGCGCCCGCCCTGCCCCTCGACCAGTGCATTTGTCGCCAATGTGGTCGACAGCGACGCCATCGAGATTTGCTCTGGCGCCACCTGCGCCGCGTCCAGAACTGCCTGAATCGCCTTACCGACGCCAATTGCCAGATCGGACCGTGTCGTCAGGGATTTGGCCGAGGCGATCACCTCATGCTCATCCCGGATCAGAACCGCGTCCGTGTAGGTTCCACCCGTATCCACCCCCAAAGCCAGCGCCATCGGGAACTCCTTCCTGTTCGCTGTCGTTGGGTGTAACGGTTTGGACCGACACGTCCAGCCTGTTTGCGGCACTTACAGCAGTTGTTTGACAGCCCAGCGCGCAGCATCCGCCACGGCAGGGTCCGGATCGTTAGTCAATTCCTGCGCCAAGGGCAACAGTTCTGAGATATCGGAATTCCCAATTGCATAGAGCACGTTGCGCACAAACCGATCACGCCCGATCCGCTTGATGGGTGAACCGGAAAACTTTGCGCGGAATGCAGTGTCGTCCAGCGCGGCCAACTCTGCCAACGACGGTGCCTTCAAATCATCACGGGCTGCATAGCGGATATCGCTGGCTGCCACCGCGAATTTGTTCCACGGACACGCGGCCAAGCAGTCATCGCAGCCATAAATCCGATTGCCAAGCTTAGGCCGCAACTCTTCATCCACCGGGCCTTTGTGTTCAATGGTCAGATAAGAAATACACCGTCGCGCATCCAAGCGATACGGCGAAGGAAAAGCATCTGTCGGGCAGGCATCCAGACAGGCCCGGCATGATCCGCAATGATCCACCTCTGCCATGTCAGCTGGTATGTCCAGAGTGGTAAAAACAGACCCTATAAAAGCCCAATTGCCCCAACCCCGACTGACAAGATTGGTGTGCTTCCCCTGCCAGCCAAGCCCCGCAGCATGGCCAAGCGCCTTTTCCGGAACCGGCGCGGTATCAACAAAGACCTTCACCTCTCCACCGGCTTCAGAGATCAGCCAACGCGCCAGACGTTTCAGCCGCTTCTTGACCAGATCATGATAATCCTTGTTCTGCGCATAAACGGAAATCGCGGCTTTGTCCGGGTGGTTCAGAACCTCTGTCGGATCATGTTCAGGTGTATAGCTTTCGGCCAGCATGATCACCGACCGTGCATCCGGCCACAATGCCGCGGGATCGCCGCGCCAATGGGTCCGCTCAGCCATCCAACCCATCTGCCCGTGATACTCAGCCTCCAGAAACGCCTCAAGGCGAGCAGGGACTTCGGGAACGTCCCAAGGACGACACACGCGGCACGACACGAACCCTTCGGTCAGCGCCTGCGCCACTAGCTTATCCTTTAAGCTCGATCCGTTCGTCATCTGGTTAGAGTAATCCTCGGGCGGTGAACGGCGAAAGCCCAATCTTCTTGTGGACGATTTACACCAAAATCAGGCAAACGGCCCCCGGATGCAGTAATCAGAAATCAAGGTCGGCGTAATGGGACGGTGGCCGGAATCCCGGAACTTGATCCGCCAGAATCGATCGGAATGCAGGACGTGATTTAATCTTGGCGTACCAATCCTTAACCGCCTGGGATCGGTTCCAATCCACATCCGAGATATAGTCCAGCGCTGAAAAATGCGCCGCCGCTGCGAAATCCGCCAAAGTCATGGTGTCCCCAGCCAACCAGCGGCGATGATCCAGCAACCAAGCCATGTAATCCAGATGGTACTTGATCGCGCGGGCACCTTCCTTGACGTTCTTGCTGTCTGGATAGCCTTCGCCGGTTACTTTCTTGTTGACCCGCTCGTACAGCAGCTTTGATGTGACCTCATGGTGGAATTTATCATCGAACCACCCCACGAGGCGCCGAACCTCATACCGAGCGTCAGGGTTTTTTGGCATCAACGAGGGTTCTGGGCGGGTTTCCTCGATATATTCACAGATGGCGGTGCTTTCTGCCAAAATCTTCCCATCCAGACGCAAGACCGGCACTTTCCCCGCAGGATTGCGACGCAAAAAATCCGGGTCTCTTTCCCAGTATTTCTCTTCGACCAGTTCAACCTCGATCTTCTTTTCCGCAAGGGACAGGCGGACTTTCCGGCAAAAAGGGGACAGGGGAACATGAAACAGACGCGCCATGGGCTTCCAATCGAACCAGTGTAGACCCCTCAGCTTTAGCCTTGAGGGGCAATAAGTTTCAATCCTCGAAACAGTTTGAGCGACCATCTGCGCGGATGGTGGCCGCTCCATCCAGTATTGCCGCGGCCCGCCTGCGGGTGCGAACCGAAGGGTCCGTGACAGATCGGTTACGTGGTGAAGGCAGGATGGCGGCAATCCGGGCCGCTTGTACCGGGCTAAGCTGGGCGGCAGACACATTGAAATTCCGTTGGGCTGCTGCCTCAACACCGAACACGCCTTCTCCGGTTTCAGCCACGTTCAGATAAACTTCAAGGATGCGCTGCTTGCTCCAGAAGATCTCAACCACCGGCGTAAGCGAGGTTTCCAGAGCTTTGCGAACCCAGCTGCGCCCTTGCCACAGGAATACGTTCTTGACCACTTGCTGAGAAATGGTCGATGCGCCACGAGACCCCCCATCTTCCAAGGCATCGCGGATCGCCTCGACGTCAAAACCCCAATGCAGGCAAAAATTTGCATCCTCGGCCGCAACAACGGCACGCGCCATAACTGGAGAGATGTCTTCAATCGGCACCCAATTTCGCTCTACTTTGCCCAACCTGCGCCATTCGGACCAGATGGTATGAGTCAATGGTGGGTTTACCACAGAATAAAGCGCCGCCAACCCAACAACAAAAACAACCACACCCAACACAATACGGGTCGCCCAAAGACGAATCCGTGTGAATGTTTGTTTTTGTGTTTTGGACGCCTTGCGTTTCTTGCCGCCCGACTTGCGTACTGCCTTTTTTGCCATCCTCTTGCTATACGACGCGGCGCAAGGCTTGAAAACGGCTTAAATCGCCAAGGCGCGCGCTTCGCGCGGGCGGATCACCGGGCGGGCAGTTTCCGGCAGAACCGGGTTGCGGGTGCGCAACTCCGGAAACAGCGATAGCAGTTCAGCCTGCGTATCCCGGTCCGACGCGCGTACCGCATGTCCGGGATAGTAGCTTTCGCTTTTCGCCCCATTAGCGATAAGTATCTCGTGCCGTGAGAAAAGCAGGTGGATGTATGTAACCTCATCGCATTCGACGCGGGTGACAGTGTCGCCGTTAACCAGGCAATGCGCTGCGATCAGCACCTCTGAGTAACCAAACAGATACGGCGCGCGCCAGTCTTCGATAAGCATCCTATGCTGAGGAGATACGATCAGCGCATGATCCAGACCCAGCACGCCGGCCTCAAACCGGACTGGGGCCAGCTTGCCTTCGGCCTTAACGGTGGTGCGACCTACCCACAACAAGGGCTGCGCGCCGTTATCCGCAGTTAACACCGGATCGCCAGGCTTTAAGTCTTCGACAAGGCGCAAACCACTCGGCGTTTCGATTAGCGTACCGGGCGTGAAACAGGGAGGGCCAAGATCGCCAACATCCAACGGACCCTGCGACGTAACAAATGAAGACGATACAAATGTTCCGGGTTGCAGAACCTGACCATCGGTTGGTGTAAAAACCCGTGTACCGTCGGCAAGATAAAAAGTCGTGCCGGTATATGTGACATTCCCCACGCCCGAAACGTTGATCGTCACCGTATCGCCGGGCCACGAGCGGGTAACATCCTGACCATTCACCGTGTCGTTGTTGAACCGGTCAATATCATCATCGTCATTTTGATCAACCAGTGTGTAGCTCTGCACAGTCAGCGTCGTTCCGGCCGCCGGCGGGTTCGCAGGGTCCATGTCAAAAAACTGATCTGTATAGGTCGTCGGCATAGGTTCGCTCTTGCCTCTTCGTCACATTGCACAGCAGCTTGGCAGCAAATTGTGAAGGAACTTGGACTTTTGTACGAGCGCCTGATGATAAATCAATAAGTGCATATAAATTTGACAAAAATAGAAAACCCGCGTGCTTTCTACGACACGCGGGTTTGTCAGCAGCGAAGACTGACGGGTTTACTCTGCCGGCACCGCAGTGGCTTCGTGGGTCAGAGGATAGCTGAGCTTGTTCAGCATCTCTTTCGGACAGACCTGAAGGAAGTTCGCCTTTTCAACATCCCAATGCTGCAGGATATCGGCGGCTTTGCGGCTGAAGGTTTCGGTCTGATGCGCCTGAACCAGCGATTTCAACTGGTTTTCCCAATGGTCAACCGTCACCGGACAGGTCACCAGCGTTTCCTTGTTCATCAGCTTTTCTGCCTTACCTTCCGGGTCGTAGAGATAGGCCATGCCACCGGTCATGCCTGCGCCAAAGTTGGCACCGATATCGCCCAGGATCACCGCAACACCGCCCGTCATGTATTCACACCCGTTCGAGCCGCAGCCTTCGATCACGACCTTTGCGCCCGAGTTCCGAACCGCAAAACGCTCTCCGGCGCGTCCGGCAGCAAACAGGTGACCGTCGGTGGCGCCATACAGAACCGTGTTACCGATGATGGTGTTTTCATCCGCCTTCAACGGGCTGACCTGCGGCGGTCGCACCACAATGGTGCCGCCCGACAGGCCCTTGCCGACATAGTCGTTGGCATCGCCCGATACCTCAAGCTTCAGACCCGGTGCAGCAAATGCCCCCAGCGACTGCCCGGCCGAACCTTGCAGCTTTACATGCAGGTGGTCGGGCTGGAAGGTATTCCGCATACCGAAGTTCTGAACGATATGGCTTGAGACGCGGGTGCCCACAGTCCGATGCGTGTTCTGCACCGCGTAAGACAGCTGCATCTTTTCGCCGTCTTTCAGGAACCGCGCGGCATCGCGGACGATCTCAGCATCCAGCGTATCCGGCACCGCGTTGCGGTCTTTATCCCTGTTGTAAACGATGTCTTGCGCGCCATCTACGGTGATCAAAAGCGGGTTGAGATCCAGATCGTCCAGATGCGCCGAGCCACGGCTGACCTGTGCCAACAAATCCGCGCGCCCGATCACTTCGTCCATGGACCGCGCGCCAAGGCTGGCCAATAGTTCGCGCACTTCCTGCGCATAGAAGGTGATCAGGTTGACCACTTTATCCGCGTTCCCCGTGAACTTGGCGCGCAGGGATTCATCCTGCGTACAGACACCAACCGGACAAGTGTTCGACTGACACTGACGCACCATGATACAGCCCATCGCGATCAGAGCGGCCGTACCGATGCCGTATTCCTCGGCCCCCATCATCGCAGCCATGACAATATCGCGCCCGGTACGCAGACCGCCATCGGTTCGCAGCGTGACGCGATCCCTCAGGTTGTTCATCGCCAGAACCTGATGCGCTTCGGTCAGGCCCATCTCCCAAGGGAGACCAGCGTATTTGATCGAGGTCGCGGGCGAGGCACCTGTGCCGCCATTGTGACCCGAAATAAGGATAATATCCGCTTTTGCCTTGGCGACACCGGCGGCAATCGTGCCAACGCCAGACGACGCCACCAGCTTAACCGTCACCTTGCAGCGCGGGTTGATCTGTTTCAGGTCATAGATCAACTGCGCCAGATCCTCGATCGAGTAGATGTCGTGGTGCGGCGGCGGCGAGATCAGGGTTACACCCTTGGTCGAGTGACGCAGCCGCGCGATCAGGTCAGTGACCTTCATGCCGGGCAGCTGGCCACCCTCACCGGGTTTTGCACCTTGGGCGACCTTGATTTCCAACTCTTCACATTGGTTCAGATATTCTGCGGTCACGCCAAACCGGCCCGAGGCCACTTGTTTGATCTTGGCCGACGGGTTGTCGCCATTCGGCTCCGGAACGAAATGCGCCGGGTCTTCACCACCTTCACCGCTGTCGGATTTGGCACCGATCCGATTCATCGCCACGTTCAACGTCTTGTGCGCCTCGGGCGACAGCGCGCCCAGCGACATGCCCGGCGTGACAAAACGTTTACGGATCGAGGTGATCGACTCGACCTCTTCAATCGGCACCGGCTTGCCCAGCGGTTTGAAATCCATCAGATCACGTAGGTGGATCGGTGGGTTCGACTGCATTTTGGCCGAGTATTGCTTCCACAACTCATAAGACGCGCGGTTGCAGGCCATTTGCATCATATGCATCGACGTTGCTTCCCACGCGTGGGTCTCACCCGATGTCCGGGCTTTGTAAAAGCCCCCTATGGGCAGCACGTCCAAACCGCTCTCCCAGCCTTTGGCGTGGATTTCTTCGACCTTGGTCTGAATACCGGTGACGCCGATCCCGGATATCCGGCTGGTCATGCCCGGGAAATACTCGGCAACCATGGCGCGGCTCAGACCGACGGCTTCAAAGTTCAGACCGCCACGATACGAGGAAATCACCGAAATCCCCATCTTGGCCATGATCTTCAGGAGGCCCTGGTCGATGGCTTCACGATAGCGCGCGACGTTTTCCGTCAATGTGCCATCCAGCAAACCGCGATCAATACGGTCCGCCAGCGAATCCTCGGCCAGATAGGCGTTTACAACGGTTGCACCGCAGCCGATCAGTACGGCGAAATAGTGCGGGTCCACACATTCGGCCGCGCGAACATTCAACGAGCAGAAGGTCCGCAGCCCCTGACGGGTCAAATGCGAATGCACGGCGCTGGTCGCCAGGATCATCGGCATCGCGACGCGTCCTGATCCCGAGTTCATGTCAGACAGCACCAGATGCCCCGCGCCCGAGCGCACGGCTTCTTCTGCTTCGGCTCTAACACGGGTTAAAGCGGCGCTAAGTGCACCCCGTCCAGGTTCAAAACTACAATCGATCTCAGCCAGCGGAGCGTTAAAGTTCTCAACCAGTTTGTCCCACTGCGCATTGCCAACAAAGGGGCTTTCCAGCACGATGATCTCGGTCTGGCTGCTGTCCTCGTCCAACACGTTCTTAAGGTTTCCAAACCGCGTTTTCAGCGACATCACCCGGTATTCACGCAGTGAGTCAATTGGCGGGTTGGTCACCTGACTAAAGTTCTGGCGGAAGAAATGGCTCAGCGGGCGGTATTGCTTGGACAGGACGGCCGACGGCGTATCGTCACCCATCGAGGCAATGGATTCTTTTCCGTCCTCAGCCATTGGGGCAAGAATCTGCTCTAGCTCCTCAACCGAATAGCCAGCTGCAATCTGACGCTTGCGCAGTTCTTCACCTGAGAAAATCGGCACTTCGGTCACACCGGCCAGCGACTCGTCCAGATCGTTGATCTTGCTGACCCATTCGCCAAAAGGCAACGCGCGCGCCAGCTTGTCCTTGATCTGCTTGTCGCGGTACAGCTTGCCCTTTTTCATATCGACCGCAAGCATTTGACCCGGTCCCAACGCGCCTTTTTCGGTCACGCTGGCCTCGTCAATCGGCACCATGCCTGCTTCCGAACCCGCGATGACCAGACCATCGCCGGTCACGACATAGCGCATCGGGCGCAGGCCATTGCGGTCCAGGCCGGCACAAACCCAGCGCCCGTCGGTCATCGCCAGCGCGGCGGGGCCATCCCAAGGCTCCATCACCGAGTTGCAGTAGGAATACATATCGCGCCAGGCCTGTGGCAGTTCCACCGCCTGCTTGGACCAGCTTTCGGGCACCAACATGGTTTTAGCCATCGGGGCCGAACGACCAGCACGCACAAGAACCTCGAAAACCGAGTCTAATGCAGCTGAATCCGAAGACCCACCGGCGATAATCGGCTTGATGTCTTCGGCATAGTCGCCAAAGGTCGCCGACGCCATGCGGATTTCATGGCTTTTCATCCAGTTGATGTTGCCCTTCAGCGTATTGATCTCACCGTTATGGGCCAACATGCGGAACGGTTGCGCCAGCCACCATTGAGGGAACGTGTTGGTCGAATAGCGCTGGTGATAGATCGCAAAATTCGATTCAAACCGCTCATCCATCAGATCGGGGTAGAAGACCGCAACCTGCTCGGCCAGCATCATGCCCTTGTAGATGATCGAACGGCAGGACAGCGATGCAAGATACAGACCCGAAATGCCCGAAGCGATGGCTGCTTTTTCAATGCGACGGCGGATGACGTAAAGCTCACGCTCAAACGTCTCTTCATCCACACCCTTGGAGTTCGAGATCAGGATCTGCTCAATCTCGGGCCGGGTCGCGTTGGCCTTTTCGCCAAGACAGGTCACATCCACCGGCACGTGGCGCCAGCCATAGATGTAATAGCCCATGCGCAGAACTTCGGTTTCCACAATCGTTCGGCACCGTTCCTGCGCACCAAAATCGGTGCGGGGCAAGAACACCTGACCGACCGCAATCAGCTCACCCATGTTCGGTTCATGACCAGTGCGGCGTATCTGGTCGTAAAAGAAGGGAACCGGGATCTGAACGTGGATACCCGCGCCGTCGCCTGTTTTACCATCGGCATCCACCGCACCACGGTGCCAGATCGCCTTGAGCGCGTTGATCCCGGCATCCACAACCTTGCGCGATGGCTTGCCATCAATCGATACAACAAGCCCGACACCACAGGATGAATGTTCTTCCTGCTCGGAATAGAGACCGTTTTCCGCCATCCATTTGCGCTTGGCTTCTTCGGCCTGCACCCAATTGGCATCATATTTGGTCATTGGCTGTCTCCTTCTTCCGAGGGGGCATACATGGCTTCAACCTCGGCTTTGGTCATTTGCTGGCGCTCACCCGCGAACGCGTAACCCTCGGGTTTCTTGTCGATATAAAGTTCAAGTTTCAGCGGGTGGTCGATGTCTTCGAAAAGGCCCGCCGCCATTTGTGTGTGTCCATACATCTCACCCGGCAGTGTGATCCGGTACCACAGGGCCGACCCACATTCGGAGCAGAAGGCGCGTTCTGCCCAGTCCGACGAGGTAAAGGTCTTGACCGGACCCAGAGCGGCATAGCCATGCTCGGCCGGGAACGTGATCAGCATCGAACTGGTCCAGCGGCGGCATTGGTCGCAATGGCACGCACCAAGCGCATCACGCGCCGGGGTCGCGGTAACGGTGACCGCGCCGCACATACATTGGCCTTGCAATTCGGACACTCCGTTCCTCCTGCCGCTGAGCGTGACTGTTACTCGGCCGCGATTGCAGCCTTGCTGTTGAACGTGTCGATGATCGCATTGGCACAGTCGCGCCCGTCCCGGATCGCCCAAACAACCAAAGACGCGCCGCGCACGATGTCACCAATCGCGTAGACGCCATCCATCTCGGTCGCACCGGTCTGGAAGGCGGCCTTGACGGTTCCCCATCGTGTTACGGGCAGGTCTGGCTGTCCGAACAGAGTGGGCAGATCCTCGGGCTCGAAGCCCAGCGCCTTGATCACAAGATCCGCTTCTTCGACATAATCCGCACCTTCGATAACTTCAGGCGCCTGACGACCCGAGGCATCGGGCTGACCCAGCCGCATCTTTTGCACCATCACACCGGTGACGTTGTCATCGCCGGTGAATCCTTTGGGCGCGCTGAGCCATTCAAAGATTACGCCTTCTTCCTCGGCGTTCTGTGTCTCGCGTTGCGAACCGGGCATGTTGGCGCGGTCACGGCGATACAGGCATTTGACCGAGGTCGCGCCTTGGCGGATAGATGTGCGCACACAGTCCATCGCAGTGTCCCCGCCGCCGATCACGACAACCTTTTTGCCCTTGGCATTCAGACGTCCGTTGTCGAAATCCTCAACCACGTCGCCAAAGCTCTTGCGGTTCGAGGCGGTCAGGAAATCGATAGCCTTTTCAATGCCATCCAATCCGCTGCCCGGCATGGAAAGATCACGCGACTTGTATACGCCCGTGGCGATGATCACGGCGTCATGCTTGGCACGGATTTCGTCGAACTTGGCCGCGTCCACGTCGCAATTCAGAACAAACTCAACCCCACCGTCAGCCAGCAGATCATTGCGGCGCTGCACGATATCCTTTTCCAGTTTAAATCCCGGTATGCCATACATCAACAGACCGCCAGCGCGATCATAGCGATCATAGACCGTGACCTGAATCCCGGCACGACGCAGCATATCCGCAGCCGCCAGACCACCGGGGCCGCCACCAATGATCCCAACACTCTCGCTGCGCTCGGACGACGGCGAAACGGGCATGACCCAGCCCTTGTCCCACGCCGTATCAGTTATGTATTTCTCGATTGAGCCAATGGTAACCGTCCCATGACCCGATTGCTCGATCACGCAGTTGCCTTCGCACAGACGGTCCTGCGGGCAGATACGGCCGCAAATTTCCGGGAAGGTATTCGTGGCTTGGCTGGTCTGATAGGCCTCTTGCAACCGTCCCGTTGCGGTCAGGCGCAGCCAGTCCGGAATGTTGTTGTGCAGCGGACAGTGCGACTGGCAATATGGAACACCACACTGACTGCAGCGGCTGGCCTGTTCTTCCGCTTTGGCCGAAGCGTATTCGGCATAAATTTCGTCAAAGTCGTCTTTGCGGTCATCGGCGGCACGCTTTTCGGGCATGACACGATCGATCTGGACAAATTTCAGCATCGCTTGCTTGGCCACGGGTCGGACTCCATGAATTGGCTTGGTCGCGCCTGTTTACGGGATACGTTCTGATATTAAAAGTCAATTATACTTACCTATTTTAAAAAAATGCAGGGCTGCGGTAAAAAATTTTGAAGAAAAGTATGTTTTTAATGTCCGATTCGGACCTATTTACATGCTTTCCTTTTTCACACCACACTTATACCCATTGCTCGCAACTATTACGTGACGGCAACACGGCAGGTTAAATGAGTTTATTTCAGTTGATTCTCGCGGCGATTATTCAGGGTATCACCGAATTTTTGCCCGTCTCATCATCGGGTCACCTGATCCTCTTGCCCAACCTGACCGGCCTGGATGACCAAGGGCTTGCAATCGATGTCGCGGTGCATGTTGGAACGCTGGGTGCAGTGGTTTTTTATTTTTGGTCCGATGTAAAACAACTCATTGCGGGTCTGCCGCGCGCCCTGACAGGACGAATTGATACCCCGCAGGCACGCTTGGCGATGAGTTTGATCATAGCAACCATTCCCACCGTTATCGTTGGGGCCATCCTGTTCAAAACCGGTTTCAGCCAGTCCCTTCGTTCAATGGCAGTCATCGGATGGACAATGTTGGGCTTCGGGCTTTTGCTGTATTGGATGGACCAGAAAGGCCCGCAAGCCAAAAAGACCAGCGACTGGGGTTTGCGGGATGCAATGATCATGGGGCTGTGGCAAGTGCTGGCATTGATCCCCGGCACTTCGCGTTCAGGAATCACGATTACCGGCGCACGGCACCTTGGCTACAAGCGGGAAGACGGCGCGCGGCTTGCAATGTTGATGTCAATCCCCGCAATTGCGGCGTCGGGCGTGTTGCTGTCGGCTGATGTCATCCGCGAGGCGGATACACAACTGGCCAAAGATGGCGCAATCGCCGCCCTCTTCGCATTTGTTTCGGCTCTTTTGGCCCTTAGCCTGATGATGCGACTGTTGCGAAGCGTCAGCTTTACACCCTACGTCATCTACCGCGTAATTCTGGGCGCGATCCTTTTAGTGATTGCGTATAGCTGATTAGGATCGCAGGTTGTCAGCCGACTTCTGAATCTCATTATACTGGCCCGAGGGGCGGAACTTCCACAGATAGTCCGGGAGTACAGACTCCAGCGTCGCAGGAGCAATGCCCAGATCCGCAAAGCTTTTAACGCCATCGGCCACCACATTGTCCCGTCGCAGGTTTTTTAATTGATCACGGGTCAAGATGGGATTGGAGAACAACTGGAACGTTACGAATTTCAAAAAATCGAGCACGTTCGCCATGATCCATGCCGTCCAGAAGGGTATACCGACAATTACACGTCGGCGATTGATCACGTCCAGCATCTGCTGCATCAATGCGCGGAAAGTTTTTACCTCGGGTCCGCCTAACTCATAGACGCCACCTTCAGCCTGACCCAGCACGCCCATTACTGCGGCCTTGGCCACATCATCCACGTAAACCGGTTGAAACCTGGTCTCGGCCCCGACCAAGGGCAGCAGCGGCCCCATACGCGCCATTCCGGCAAAACGGTTAAAGAACTGGTCTTCTGTTCCAAAAATAATCGACGGGCGCAGGATCACCGCGTTTGGCATATGCGCCAGCACACCGGCCTCACCATCCGCCTTGCTGCGGGCATATGCGCTGTTCGATCCGGCATCCGCACCAATCGCCGAGATGTGCACCATGCGCTCAACACCTTGGTCAGCGGCAACACGTGCTATGCGCGCCGCGCCGTCAGCCTGCACCGCATCGAACGCGTTCTTCCCCAGTTCGTTCAGAACGCCCACACAGTTTACCACGGCATCGGCGCCATGCATCACGGCTGCAACAGACGCATCGTCGCGGATATTGCACAGCACGGGTTCGACCTGTCCCACCACGCCGTACGGCTTGACAAACATCGCCTCATTCGGGCGCCGCACGGCAACCCGCACGCGCCATCCTTCGTTTGCCATACGCCGAGCGATATACCGACCGACAAATCCCGATCCGCCATAAATCGTGACCAGTTTGGACATGCGAGGGCTCCTACTGACTGGTTTTGACCTGAATTAGCGCTCAAAGCCCTCGCAAACAAGGCGCAATAACGCCGCGAACATGCGAAAACTCGACAGGCTGTGAACCAACGTGGTTGTGTGACAAAAAACTTAAAAAAACTTCCCGAATCCGGTTGACGCCCCTCGCCAGTAGGCTTAAACGCCCCTCCACGACACCTGCCCAGGTGGCGGAATTGGTAGACGCGCTAGCTTCAGGTGCTAGTGTCCGTATGGACGTGGAGGTTCGAGTCCTCTCCTGGGCACCAAATTTCCATTTGATCTCTAAGCAAGTTCTAAAAGTTTGAATGGATTTGTGAGTTACGGAATTCAAACTCCTTTACTTCTACTGAATTCAAGAAATTTGCTAAAAACGAATTTTATGTGGGCTCGTTTTTTGTACCCAAATATCAATTTATCTATATATCACAGTGACTTGCAGAATAGTATTGAGAACCCGAACACTTCATCCAGAGCGCGATCTAGTATTCGGCGCTGACCCGCACTTTGATTGAGTTTCGCTTTTCCAGTTCAATTTCCGAAATTCGCTTCGCGTAGCCTACAGCAGCCGCACTGTTTCGAGACTGAACCAACGCAGCCAAAGGCGCTAACCTTCTCATCTGGGTCTTAAACCCGGATTCCCGGCCATCTTACTTTTATCTGGCGCGGGTCAGTTCACTCTCTGCCTCAGCTAAAGACGCTGCCTCGTCCTCGCCAACGGCAAGGACGGCGGTCTCGGGCGTGACGCCACGGGCCGGAGCGCTGACACGAAACGCTGTTTTCTCACTCTCAGGCACGGCGGATTTGGCAAAGATGCGCCAGATAGTAAAAGCGATCATCAGGCAATGCGCGGCAACCGTCGTCATGAACAGCCCCTGCGGCCCAACGCCAGCCATGGCCACACCAGCGATCAACGGGCCAATAATCGAACCCAGGCCAAAAACCATCAGCAAACCACCTGAAACCTGGATCGAGGTGCCCGCCGGCGCATGGTCATTCGCGTGGGCGACGATAACCGGGTACATCGAAAAAATCGCTGCACCAAACGCGCCGACAAGAACAAGGTTCATGAACTGGGACTCCGGTACTAGGATGACGAATGCCAAATCAGATGCAAGGGCCAGTACAGCCGTGAAAAGCAGGACCTTCCGTCGGTCCATGCGGTCACTGATAAATCCGATTGGCAACTGCGCCAGGGCACCGGCCAGAACGGGGATACTCGCAAACAACGCAATGGCCGTAAGTGACAGGCCCACGCGGTCTGCATAGACGGCAGCCAACGTGCCGAAAGCCGCATTCGAAATCCCGACAAGAAAAACCGCTGCGACCGCAACGGGTGAGTTTCGCCACAGCGCGGGCAGGTCTAGCCTTACGGATGTCAGCGGTGCGGGCGAAGCCGAGGTGGACAAGGCGGTTGGAATAAGAGCCAGGCAATACACGATTGCTCCGATCGCAAAAAAGACAAATCCTGTTGCGTCGCCTAGAGAGATAGCCATTTGTCCGGCTGTAACTGCCCCTAAATTCACCATCGTATACACGCCGAAAATCGTTCCGCGGCTGTTGGGCGCAACCCGGTCATTCAGCCACGATTCAACGATCATCGCAGCGCCGGCAAAACAAAATCCAGAGAGTGCGCGGGTCGGTATCCACGCCCATGCGTTGATGAATATGGCTTGAAACAGGATCGTTACTGCAGCCAGCGCGCACATCACACCAAAGGTGCGTATATGACCGACGGCCCCGACCAGCCTTGGGACGACAAGACATCCGCCAACATAGCCGATGGCCCATCCCGTTCCCAAAAGACCAAGAGCGCTTGGGGAAAAGCCCTCCATTGATCCCCTAACCGGGAGGATGAGGCCGTGCACGCCACCCGCGAACAAAAGAAGACCCGATCCAAAAAGCAAGGATGAGATGGGAAAAAGATGTCGGACCATGCTGTACAGATTAACGGGCAGCGGGCCGTTGAGAAACATGAAAACGTTCCAAAGGGCACCTGTTGCCAATGTTTAAACTTTGAAAAATACTCTTGTATTTTCACCGTGTCGATCAACCGACGCCTCATGACATCAGCACGATTGCGGTAAGTCAGAAGCTGGAAAGAAGCAACCAAAAACGCTGGTGACAAAGCGCTCTGAATGATACGCGATGAGCCAGAAGGTTTTCCGATTTTGATGCGTTGTAGGGACCAAAGTGCAAAGTGCGTAGGTATACGTCGGAAGTCCGTGAATGTCCTATTCTCAGTCTGACCTTTGCAAAAGCAGCACCAGGTCAATGAAAGGCAAGACCTGAAATTGCCGACAAATAGTGCCCAGGTGGTCTTCTCACCGCTTAAAAGGCGGTGAGAGACTGTCGTGCGCGCGATCTAGATAGCTTTTCAACTGTGAAATTGCTCGTGTTCTAACCAACTAGATTGCGAACACTTTCTGTATACCGAACGGCGCAACGTCAGGATGCCACGACAGCTTTCAGCATCCAAACCGCCTCTTCATGTTTGACCATGCGCGCATTCATCAGGTCTTCGGTCGCTCCGTCGCCGTGCCGTGATGCAAGTGCCGCCGTTTCCCGCAGGTTGCGCACAATTCTTTCGTTATCGGCAATCAACTGCTTTATCATTCCATGCGCGTCCTTTACGGTCTCTTCTTCCGCCAACGTCGCTTGGCTTATCATGTCCGTGAATGAAATCGGCGCAATATGACCCAAGGCGCGGATACGTTCCGCCAATTCGTCGACCGCCTCAAAAAGGTCACGATACTGACGCTCGGTCAGCTCATGTATCGGTAAAAACAGCGGACCTACGACATTCCAATGGCACCCTTGGGTTTTCACCATCAGCAGCATGCTGTCGGCCAGCACTTCAGTGACGGCATTGGCGATCCAAGTGTTTTTGCCGATGCCCGTATCGTGGGTTTGGTCTTGCGCTTCGGGTTTCAGAACTTGATACGTCATATTCAATCCTTTTTGTTGACCAGCTGTCGTCAACATGGATGTGGATTATATTAAAATCAAATAAAAACATATGCTTAACAGACGTATACGCCATCAGCCACCCAGGTTCATGAGGCGCCATGAACAAGATGTCGAACAGCGCTGACGCATGCGGTTGTAGAAATGGAGATGCCCTGTCATACATATTTGGAGTAAGTGACGTATGTAATTGAGGGTGTTTCAGTGTCTGACCAATCCCGGCCGCCGAAAAGAACTGAAAAACTCCAGCTGATGCTAGACTTGGAAGAGCTGAAAGCGATCGATGACTGGCGGTTTGAAAACCGTTTGCCATCCAGAGCAGCCGCAATTCGCGAGCTTATCCGCAGAGGGCTCATCTCGCAGGAGTTTGATGAACCTCCGACCGATGCGGCGTCTGGTGAGTTCCGTGTTACGGATGAATAAGGCAAAACGTTTTGCCTGACCCTCGCCGACTGTTTTCTCAAAAGCTGAAAACTGGTCAACGGGCCGTTCACTGACCTTCATTAATAATTGCGTATCGCCTTAATTTCAGGCGTTTGGCCGATCCGAGGGTTTGCGAGCCATGCCCCTGAGCACCGCCAGTTCAAGCTCATCCTCTTCATGGATGCGCGCAAGGATTTCCTTGCTGCTCACCACGGTCAACGGGTCACCGCGCCTCGTAATTACAAGATTGCGGACCTCGTGCTTGGCCATCAAGTTTAGAGCGGTGGACAGCTTAGCGCCAGTCGGACAGGCAACCGGGTTTTCGGTCATCCAATCATTTACGGTTTGCTCGTAAAAAGACGAGCCGGAATCCGCAAGGCACAGAAGGATATCATGATCCGTGATAATTCCGGCCAGTTGCCCATCCTCAATAACAGCCAACGCGTTGACTTCGAGAAGGGCCATCGTCACGGCTGCATCAAAAACGGTTGTGTCGGTATCACAGAAGGGGCGACGCTTGAATTTCTGCGCGTCAACTATGCTGGCGATGGTCATGGCTATGCCTCATTTGAGAGTTCTCGGTTCATGGCACCATTTCAGAATAACACGGGACGACATCCCGCGCCCCGTGTCATTCTAAACGATCATGTACCGTTTTTGGCTCACCAACGCCTCCCACGCGGCAAGCACAATCAGAACCGAACCGGACACCCACGCATTGGCCGCAGCCATATGGTGTCCGGTGAAACCCAGAACCATTGGCATCGCAATCAAAACACCCCCTGTCGCCACGACCGGAGCCACCCGCATGAAAAGGTGGCCTTGGGTAGCTCTGCTGCAAATGAGCAGGATGCCAAATCCGAAGGTCATGAAAACAAGCATTTCCCGATCAGCCAAGCCCCGTAGCAGAACCTCTTGGCTGAACAGAAGAAATGGAGACATGACCAACCAGATACCCAACGCTGCAAGCATCCACCTGTAGGGTGGGATTGGCTTTCTCATAGCTTGATCGCCCCTGGCTTACTGATCGGTAATGGACGCAGGCAGAAGGTCGGCCTCAACGGCGGCCAACAATTCGACTTCGTTGATGAAACCATCTGCGTTCGCGTCTATATCAAGGAAAATATCCTCGGTTATCTGAGGATACTTCGTCTGCAGCTCTGCCAAAGACGCAAGCCCGTCGCCATCCATATCGGGATCGGCAGGTACGGCGAACGCAGGCAGCGCGAACAGTGGTGAGAGCAGAGTAACAATTGAAACTCGACCCATTTTTGGTCTCCGGGAAACATGGGCAGCTTGCCCGTTTCAGGGTTGGTGTAGCACGCTGGTGTCGGTGCATAACCGGGTGTTCAGGTTGCAACCGCTCCGCAGCCCGGAATCTCCACTACAAAATGAACTCCGTTGATTGGTGTTCCGATCTGTGGGGGCACTTTTGCGCTACGCCGGCACTATGCCACAGTCGTATCGTATTGAATAACGAATTTATTTCGTCGATAATATCGGATATTCAAATAGGTGAACCTTGGATATTGAGCTTGCCCGAACATTTCTGGCCGTTGTTGAAACAGGCACCTTTTTTGATGCGGCAAACAAGGTGCATGTTACGCAATCGACGGTCAGTATGCGCATTCGAACGCTCGAGCAACAGCTGGGACAGGCGGTCTTTGAACGTGGCAAATCGGGCGCAACCCTAACACCGGCAGGGCGGCATTTTTTGAAACATGCTCAGGTCCTTGTGCGTACCTGGACGCAGGCAAAACTGGATGCGGGCCTGCCCGTGACAATGGCCGCCGCGCTAGAAATCGGGGCCGCTCCCAGCCTTTGGGACGGGTACCTCATCGAGGCCCTACCCGATCTAATGGCAGCACTGCCAGATGTCGCGATACGGGCATCGGCTGCGTCCCCTCAAACCCTGTCGCGCGAGATTTCAGAGGGCGGCCTTGACCTTGCTATCATGTACCGCCCTCGCAAAGCCTCCGGCCTCTCTGCCCTTCAACTTTTTCAGGATGAGTTTGTCCTGGTGAGTAGTGGACCACATGCACTGCCCACCGAGCTGGGTGAAGCATACGTTCTGATAGATTGGGGTCCGGAATTCCGGGCTGACCATTTGCTGAATTTTCCCGAACTTGATGCGCCACGCCTGCAATTGGGGATTGGTACACTTGGCCTTCAGTACCTGAGGTCTGTGCCCTCGGCCGGTTATTTTCCGCGGCGTGTTGTTGAACCGGCACTGAGTGAAGGCTGGTTAAGCCTGATCGAGGAAGCGCCCCGATTTGCATATGCTGCCTACGCGGTATTCGACGAGGGCGAGGAAGAAGGATTTCCGGGGCAAGCCGCAAGACGGCTTCTCAACGCTGCAAAAGCCGTTGAAACCGCACCACGTAGGGGACGGCAGATCGGTAATTAAGAACCTCTGATATGTTCGAAGCACAAAGATCACCTGCCACATGGGGCAAATCCTGCGGCCTTTAATCCATCATTTGGACATGGGGCAGATACGTCCAATCGAAACCTGCCTGTGTGCGTCTGCTCCCCTTGGTGCGCTAAACCGTCGCTATTTTCGGTTCCTCACCGGACTTCTCAACAGCGCTCGCTATCTGCTGTCAGATCAATAATCGAGAGACCGCTATGAAAACGACATTGCTCGCTATTGCACTCAGTGTGGCATCTGCCGCACCTGCGCTTGCTGACATCATCGAGATCGAGATGTTGAACAAGAACGAGGACGGAGACCGAATGATCTTCAGCCAGGAACTGATCCGTGCCGAAGTCGGTGACATTATCCGTTTCGTTCCAACTGACAAGTCACACAACGCTCAATCCGTAAAAGACGCGCTTCCCGAAGGACAGGAACCGTTCCGAGGACGCGTGAACCAGGCAATTGAGTACGAAGTAACAAAAACCGGCCTTACTGCTGTTGTGTGCTTGCCGCATCAGGCCATGGGTATGGTCGCATTGGTTGTAGTCGGGGATGACCTCTCAAATGCCGATGACATCCTGAACGCACGCGTGCCCGGAAAAGGTGGCGATAAGCTTGAGGCACTGGTGGAAGAAGCAAAGTCTTTGATCACCTCCGACGAAAGCAGCACTGATCAAAGCAGCTAAAGAAACGGCACAAATGGCAGCGGGACGCACAGGTCCTGCTGAACGATGGACGGAGAACCCAAAGCAGTTATCAGCAACACAAGGAAGGAATGACATGCCGAGCGACATGACGGTAAACTCAAACACATCGAAACGTCAGGGACTTGCACAAGTGGTCTACACGATTGGGCGGCGCAAGGGCCGTGTGCCCGGATTCGATTGGAGTGATCGCATCGCGCACTGGACAATCCGCATCCCACTTGCGGGGCTACTGTTCTACTACGGCCAACAAAAGTTTCCGTCCGTGTTCACGTCACCGGGGGATTTTGGCGTACCGGCTGCATTGTACATCCTTGCCGCATTTGCGGAAATTTTTGGCGCTGCCGCACTGATCGTGGGTGGTGTAATCGAAACGTTCAGACCGCAACTGGGTAAGTTCCGGCTTGCTGGCGATGCCCTGACCCGTCTTGGCGGCTTTGCAGGTGTGGCGGCTGTTACCGGGGTAATCATTTATTTTTACTGGGGTGCGCTTACAATTGCTGACCTTCAGGTCATGGCGTTGGGTCTGTCAGCATTCATGCTTCTGCGCGGCAACAAATACGGGCGCAAAGCCACACAGCGCGCCTGATGAAGCCAGCATATCCCTAAACAGCTATATCCAAAGTCCGACGTGCACGCCGCGTCGGGCCTTCTGTAAGGTGACGGTCACCTCTCAGAGCATGAGATCTCTGCGATTTTTCGCGCGGGGTACCGCTTGATGCAAAGATCAGTGCAATACAATTGACAAAGTTCGCAAGCAGAGAAGCACTTACCCTGCGCAACGGTCGTATCATATGGCCTCTAACCACCGGATCAGGGCTGCTGTCGTATCATCGGGTTTTTCCAAAGTAGGCAGGTGCCCGGCCTCTTCGATGATTTCCAATGAGCTGTTTGGCAGCAATTCATGCATCAACCTGTGCCGCTCGACCGGGCACAGGCCATCCTCGCGCCCGCACAGAACCAGTGCGGGACCGGTATAGGCTTTCAAGGTCTCACTCTGGTCGGGGCGATCCATCAAAGCGCGGGATTGGCGCAGGAATACATCGGCGCCAAGATTCATCGCCATGGCCATGCACAGGTCAAGGATGGCACCCCGGTCGGGGCCATCGGCCAGGTAATTGGGCTTCATCTCATCCCGCATCACCTGGCGCAGTTGGCCCGCCTTCACCGCAGCCATCAGCGGCCCGCGACGCGCCTTGACCTGCGTCTTTTCGGCCAGCGGGTTGGTGTCCAGCAGGGCCAACCGTTCAACCCGCTCTGGTGCCTGCCGCACCACCTCCATCGCCACGATGCCACCCATGGAGAGACCCGCCAGCGCGAAAACCGGGGGCGCATTGGACAAAACTTCGGCCGCCATGGCCTGCACGCTGTCCTGCGCCGAAAGTGGAAAGGTCATCAATGGCCGCGAACCCGACAGTGCGGCGATCTGCGGCTGAAACAACCGCGCGTCGCACATCATTCCGGGTAAAAGAACCAGCGGAGTCATGCCCGGGCCAGCTTTGCGCCCTCGGACAATGCTGTCAGCTTGGCATAAGCGATGTCCGGATCAACCGCACCAAAGCCCGCGAAGGTGCCAAAACCGCAATCACTGCCTGCGATAACCCGGTCAGCGCCGACGATATCGGTGAACCGTTCAATCCGCTGCGCCACCAGTTCGGGATGCTCGACAAAGTTCGTCGTGGTGTCGACGACACCGGGAACCAGAACCTTGTCGTCGGGAATCTCACCCTTGCGGTCACGGAACACCGTCCATTCATGCGCATGGCGCGGGTTCGAGGTTTCGAACAACACATAGCGAGATTTGGTGTTCATCAGCGTCGAGAACACCTTCTCCATGGCGATATCGCAGCAATGCGGGCCTTCGTAGTTTCCCCAACAGATATGCACCCGCACCCGATCCTGCGGTACATTCTGCAACGCATGGTTCAGCGCCTCGACATGCATATCCGCGATCTTGACGAATTCCTCGTCTGTCAGATCGGTGAACAGCATATGGCGTGACAGGGCAAGGTCGGGACAATCCAATTGGATATCCAGACCGGCGGCCACGATGGTTTCGTATTCATCCTTCATCGCATCCGCCAACGCGGCCAGATAAGCCTCACGCGTTGGGTAGAAATCATTTTGCAGGAAAAGCGAAATCACGCCCGGAGATGCCGCGTTCATGAACCCGCGCTCGGCCCCGTGCTGCGCCATGGCAGCCTTGAGGTTGGCGATATCCTTCTCAAGCTCTCCCTGCCCTTTCGAGCGCACCTCGCCCGTGCATTGTGGCCGCGCGTATTTAGGTGTGCCACCGTCATCGGCCAGCCGTTTCAGAAAGCCGGGGAACATCTTCAGATCAGCCGGAGCATTGCGCGGGCTGTCGCCTGAAAACCCAGTATAGCGATCCTTGACATAGGTGGCGTAGGATATCTTTGAGGTCTCGCCATCACTGACGATGTCCACGCCCGCCTCAACCTGTTTGCGCACAGTCTCGGAAACGGCTTTCGACATGCTCGCGTCAAAAGCGGCCTGATCGAAAGGCTCTTCACGTTCGCGGGCAAAGATAAAATCGACCACCTCTTGCGAGCGTGGCAAAGACCCGACATGTGTTGTTTTTACAGGCATGGCCCCTCCGTTATATCTTGCGCGCCATCAGAACTGTATGGCTTTGGGTTTCCGGATCTTTTGCCAGAAAGCCGGTCATAATCATCCCGTTTTCCTCAAGACAAGTCGCATAGCCTGCGGGCGAAAGGGACGCGTGATACACCGCCTCACCGCCGACTGTGCCGTGTTCCTCACCGGCACTTGGGCCTACGGTCAGCATCAGCATACCGCCCGAACGCAGATGGCGTGACATTCGTGCGATACAGCTTGTCTGCTCATCAGCCGTCAGGTGGAAAAAGCTGTTCCAGGCGATGATCCCATCAAAGGTCTGGTTCAACTCAAAATCGCGCATATCCGCCTGCCGCCAATCGCAATCGGGCCAACGGCTTTGGGCAATCTCTAGCATGGCGTCCGAGAAATCAACGCCGGTGACAGTGAACCCCTCGGCCATGAACCAGCGCGCGATGGGTTCGCCCGTGCCGCAGCCCAGATCCAGAACGTGATCACCGGGTTTCAGACTGGCGGTGAAGCGCGCAAGCCAGCGCGCTTCGAACAGAACCCGCGAGCGTTGCTCATCATAGGTTCTGGCCTGCCGGTCATAGACGGCGCGGGTATTGTCGGGATCAAGCGTCATCCGGCCCAGGTGGCCCCGGCGGGATCGTCGGTTGCCGTGATCCGATACAGACCTGCCTGCCCGGTCATGGAGGGCGCTACGCTGTATGCCTCGCCCGGCATGACCAGCGCGGTATCACCGTTGGACAATACCGTCTCGTACCCGTCGACAGAGATGCGCCAATGGCCACTGGCTGGCATCAGAACCACTGGCTTATCGGCCTTGACCGCTTCGGTGACGGACGAGCCACGGGTCAGGAAATCAACCTCAAAACCCGGTTTGTCTTTGATAAGGCCGGTTTCGCCGATCACCAGCGCCGGTTTGTCTGCTGCCAGCGCCATCAGGTCCCAGTATCGGGCCACGTATTTGCCAACCACGGCATCGACTGGAACCTCGGGATAGTTTTTCAACTCTTCTTCCGTCAGCACGGGCATCGGGCGGACATTGTGCGGCAGTTCCTGACCCTTCTTGCTGTCGTACAAGACGCCATTGTCACCCAGCATCAGACCATGCGCCTGCGCGTCTTGGATCACCTGCGGCGCCCATGTGACACCCCCGCCCGCATCATCGCCACCAAGGATCGACATGATCATCCCATAGTCCTGACCCACATTTTCGAAACCACGGAAGATGCCGGTAGGAATGTTGAAAATGTCGCCCTCTTCAGCAATGAACTCACCCGCCGTCCCATAGCGGCCCCAGAAAAACCGCCAGCGGCCTTTGGCAACGAAAAACACCTCGGCCGTGGTGTGGCTGTGCAGCGAGTTGCGGCATTTCGGCGGCTGACCCGCCGCACCGATGTTAAAGCCGATCTTGTCGGTAATATGCACGTGCTGATCCGGCGATTCCGACACGCCACCACCGATAATGGTGAAGTTTTCCTTTTGATCGCTGCCCGGCGTATGCGCATCGATAAAGGCGGTTTTACAGGGCTGCAATTCGCCATAGCGGACGATGCGTTGTTGAATGGTGCTCATGACTGTGTCTCCTTGGGATTGAGGGGTGTGTTGGGATCAATTCCCACCCCCGGAGGACGATTGTTCAGACGCCGCGCGCGCAGCGACGCGCGATGCGAATGATGTCGCCGCGCCGCCTGACTGGCGTTCAGAGATGATACTGTCGCGGTCACTCAGCCCTCTCCGCCTTGCAGCAGAATCTGTTTCCAGACCGAGGTTTCGTCAAACAACGTGTATTCACGGCGCAATTGCGGGTGGCCCGTGATCAACTCGCCGAACTCGGCATGGCTGATGCCCAGAACATAGACCTGAGTACCAGTCGGCGCACCAAAAACACCCCACCCGTCATGCTTGCCCCACAAGCTCCAGCGCACAGCGGCACGAGGGGCCATGTTCGGATCGTCGCGACCGATCTGGTGTTCGATTTTAAATTCGGCATTGGGGAAGCTGGCGCGCAGGCCCATCCAGAACCGGTCTACCGAGTCCCACCCGTGGCCCGTGACACCGCCGACATATTCGGACTGCACGGCGCGGTCATACTCGGCCTCGATCACGCGCATATCGGCGCTCATGATCCGGATCAGTATATCGGCATAGCGCTGACCCCATTCATTGTCGTTGCCAGTGCCCTTATAGGGTCCAGGTCTATCGGTTTCGGGCGTCAGCGGTTTGACGCAGTTCTCCGACCCACCTTCGCGCGCGATCAGGTCCGCGGCATATTCCTTGGGGTCCCAACCCATCTGCCGCACGATGGCACCCTGATCTCGGATCAGCCATTCATCGTTGATCTGATTGTCGATGGCATGGCAATCCGCCAGAATCCGGTAGCGCAGCTTGGTGCCGGTTGGCCTGCCATACACACCCTCGGCCAGATGCGTCGCGGTCGAGATGATCCGGTGAGAGCTCAGCATTCCGTCTTCGGGCGTACCAGACCAAATCACATCCTCGCCCAGAAGCTGCCGGTCAGGAAACTCGGCCAGCGTCGCCATGGTTGCGCCGATTACATTCTGGTTGCCCACGACCACCGACGCGGGCGACCGTACAACGATATCCTCGCTGTAATAGTCATGCAGTGTGGCTATACCCCGGTCTTCCCAGATTTCCTTGGTGATACCGATGATGTAATCCGGAAAATCCCGGAACTTCGGATCGAAGCCTTTCATGTCTCTGTCCTTTGTGGTGTCCACCCCTTTGGCAACCGGGCCGAGGTCCGCACGACCAATGGCCCATCAATGGCCACCTTGCGCGGCTCGATCGTCGCGGGGGAGTCGATATGTTCAAAAAGTGCGGCCACGGTTTCGGCCACCATCATGTTGGCCCGCTGCCGGATTGTCGTCAGGTTATAGGCGGGCCACCCGGCGGGCGGCACGTCATCATAACCCACGACCGAGACGTCCTCGGGCACGCGCAGGCCAAGTTCAAAACGGATCACATCCATCACCGCCAGGGCCATATGGTCGTTGGCAACAAATACGGCATCCGGTCTTTTGTTGGGGTCCACATCGAACATCCTGCGCGCGGCGGCGCGGGCGTTTTCGGTGTGAAACTCACCCACGTCATGGGCAAACAGGTCATGCCCGGCCGCGTTCAGCGCCGCGCGAAATCCGGCCTCGCGGTCACGCTGGGTCGAGGCGCCTTGCCAACCTGCGATGTAAGCAATCCGTTCATGGCCCCCCGCCACCAGGAACTCGGCCACTTTGCGACCACCCGCATAGTTGTCGGACGTGACGGTGGTGATCCCCTCAATATCCTGACTACGGTTGAACAGAACCACAGGAACGCCCGCCTGCTGGCAGCGCATGGCAATGTCCGATGACATTGGGACCGAGGCCAGAATGACCCCGTCCACCTGATAATCAAGGATCTCGTCCATCACATCGTCGATATTCCCGGCCGAGCGTGAAGCCATGAAAATCAAAACGTGGTAGCCCCGCTCTTGCAGGGCATTCGAAAGCTTCTCAAGCGCTTCGGGATAAAAGTAATTGTCCAGATACCCGACCACCAAGCCGATGATGCGGCTTTTGCCAGACACCATCGCCCGCGCCAGAACGTTAGGGCGATAGCCCAGTTTTGCCGCGGCCTCGCGCACCTTCTCTTCGGTCTTTTTGCTGACCGACGCACCGGGGGTAAACACCCGGCTGACCGCCGACTGACTAACACCGGCCAGCTGCGCAACTTGAAGAGAGGTGACTTTCTCGGGCATCAGTCCGCCGTCCACCCGCCGTCAATCAGCATCGAAGTCCCGGTGACAAGTGCCGAGGCGTCCGAGGCAAGGTATGTGACCGCACCCATGATGTCTTCAACCTCACCCACCCGGTCCAGCTTGATTTTCTCAAGTATCCAGGCGGCCCGCTCCGGATTTTCAAAAGTCGATTGGGTCAGTGGCGTGCGAATAAAGGTCGGGCAGATTGTGTTGATCCGAACGCGCTGCTTGCCCCATTCGATCGCCATGGCTTTGACCATGCCTTCCAAACCGTGTTTGGTTGCGCAGTAGAGCGCCCGGTCAACACCGCCCACGTGACCCATTTGGCTTGAGATGTGAATGATCGACCCCGGTTTGCCCGCGACCATCAATGCTTTGGCTGCATAGGCCGACAGGAAATAGGCGGATCGCAGGTTTACATCGGTGACGGCGTCGAAATCCTCGAGCGTCGTCTCAACCGCCGGGCTGTGGCGCGCGGTTCCGGCAGAGTTCACAACGACATCAAAGGCGCGGTCTTCGAACAGGTGTTTCAGAGCATCCAGGTCACCCTGATCCAAGACCGCGGCTTCGGCTGACCAGCCCTGCCCCTGCAACGCGGAAACGGTGTCAGCCAGGCGGTCGGCACCCCGCGCGGCACAGACCACGTGGGCGCCGGCCTCGGCCAGCGCCACGGCACAGCCCTGCCCGATCCCCGAGGACGCTCCAGTTACAAGGGCGGTTTTACCCTTTAGCGAAAACGAAGGAGTACGGGGCAGGTCAGTCATCAGCTCATTCCATCAGGCGTTTCAATACGGCCCAGATTCCGGGCCTTGTTGAATTCCCGCAGACGGGCAAAGACGTCAACGCCAAGCTGCCGATACGCATCAAGAAGATCAACCAGAACCCAGTTTTCGCGAATGCGGCCGTTTTCCAGCCGCCAGAAGTCGAGGCTGCGCATGGTGATCTTTTTGCCGGAAGGTGCGATCCCCAGCCAACCATCATGCGTCACCGTCTGGATCATATTGGGCCAGCCAGTCACCGCCGCGTATTCGCCATCGCCGAAGAAGTGATAGGTGATGTCATCCACGTACTGCCCGCGATCCGGCATACCGTTCAGGAACGGTATCTGGTGCCAGTTACGAAACCCAGCATAGCCGCGCCCGGTCCCGATCCCAGACGGGCCGTACCAGTTCATCCGCGGGTGCCAGAAATGCTCCATCTCCATAACTTCGGGTCCACCTTGCGACGGGTGCTTTTTCAGGTGTTCCAGCATGTCGATGATGTGCTGACAGGTCGCCTTGCCCTTGGCCGCATCATAGGGACCGGGTACAAAACCGTCCTGTGTCGCCGGTCCGGGCACATGCCATTCATGACCAAGGCTGGGGGCCATCGGCCAGGCGTTTGCCTGCATCATGACCTCAGGAATGTCCCAAAGCGCCTGAACCTCAACAACCTTGCCGTCCACGAACCGAAAGAATTCGTGGAACCGCATGGTCACTTGATGACCGGTTGGCGGAATATCAAGCCACTGACCCGTGAAAGTACCGGTATAGTAACCCCCGCAGCCGACCCAATCGGCGCCATCTTCATCCGGTCCGGCCATGACGATGTAGTCGCGCCGTTCGAGATCGGGCCAGGCTTCCAGGAGATCCTTGTAGGCGCGGTCATAAAATGCTTCGCCGCCAACGCTGTCCCCTAAAGGATGGCAAAGGTGGAACACGGCATTCTCAGCGGTAACATCAGCCAGCGCCTTGCGAACACCAGCCTCGGAAAAATCGTACATCGCGGCCCTAAGCGGTGCGATCAGAGCCTTGTGTTGGGTATGCGCGTCACTCATTCAGCAGCATCCCGATAGGGTGCGGGTTTGCCATAGGGGACATTGATGCCGCCATATCTGCGCACGCGAACATTGCATTGCTCGGCATGGCCAACGAAACCTTCCAGCATGCACAAGCGCGAGCCATATTCGCCGATCAGCGTCGCCGCCTCATCCGTCAGCACTTTCTGATAGCTGTGCGTCTTGAGGTACTTGCCTACCCAAAGCCCGCCGGTATAGCGCCCGGCTTTCTTCGTTGGAAGGGTATGGTTTGTTCCGATCACCTTGTCCCCGTTCGAGACATTGGTGCGCGGACCAAGGAACAACGCGCCGTAGCAGGTCATGTTTTCCAGGAACCAGTCATCGCGGTCAGTCATAACCTGAACATGCTCGGACGCGATGTCATCGGCGACATGCAACATCTCGTCATAGGTATCGCAGACGATCACTTCGCCATACTCGTCCCATGACACTTTTGCAGTGCCAGCCGTTGGCAGGATGCCAAGCAGGCGATCGACCTCGGCCATGGTGTCCTCGGCCAGTTTGCGCGAATTGGTCAGCAGCACGCAGGGGCTGTTATAGCCATGCTCAGCCTGACCCAGAAGGTCGGTTGCGCAGAGTTCCGCATCCGCAGCGGTCTCGTCGGCAATCACCATTGTTTCGGTCGGACCAGCAAACAGGTCGATACCGACACGGCCGAACAGTTGACGCTTGGCTTCGGCCACGAAGGCGTTGCCGGGGCCGACCAGCATGTGAACGGGGTCGATCGTCTCGGTCCCAATTGCCATAGCACCGATGGCCTGAATACCGCCCATGACATAAATCTCATGCGCCCCGCCCAGATGCATGGCCGCAATTACCGCTGGGTTGGGCTTGCCGTTGAACGGAGGCGTGCAAGCAATGATCCGGGGCACACCCGCGACCGAGGCCGTCGCCACCGACATATGCGCCGAGGCCACCATCGGGAACTTGCCGCCAGGCACGTAGCATCCGACCGACTGAACCGGGATATTCTTGTGGCCCAGAATGACACCGGGCAATGTCTCAACCTCGATATCCAGCATCGAGTCGCGCTGGGCCTGCGCAAAGTTTCGCACCTGTTCCTGCGCGAACTTGATATCAGCCAATTCACGGTCAGTCAGTTGACCAATGAGATCGTCGATCTCCTGCTTCGACAGCCGGAACGAGGTCGGGGAATAGTTGTCAAACTTCTCGCTCAGTTCACGCACGGCGGCATCGCCACGGGTTTCGATGTCTTTCAGCGTGGCCTCAACAACGGCCCGTGTCTTGGCGTCATCCTCGGCCCGGTCAGCGTCAGACTTCCCGCGTTTCAGATACTTGATTGTCATGTTTCCAATCCTCAGTTTTCGGGCCGGGGCGGAGTTTTTTCGCCCCGGTCAAATGCTTCCCAACCTTGCCCGTTGAACACGTCCACGCCCAACTGCGCCGCAACATGGGCGAAATCGACATTCACCCAATTGTCCACGATCTTGCCGTCGACCACTTTCCAGAAATCCATGTACCGAATCTCGACCCGTTTACCTGTCGGGGCGATACCCAGAAACTCGCCTGAATGGGTGGCCTCCTGACGGCCGAACGCAGCCGCCCATTCGCCCATGTACAGTCGGGCTTCGTCGATACAGGTCTTGTCCGAGAACGCCGCCTGAAACGGGCGCTGCCAGTTGTCCTGAAACTCTTTCAAACCGGTCTTGGTGCCGCAGCCCTGGTTGCCCATCCAGCGAAAACCCTGCGAAAAAAACTCGCCGATATCGTCAATTCGGTGGTCGTTCAGCCCATCGACCATGGTTTCGATGACATGGCGTGTTTCTTCCGTCTTGCTAAGGTCCGTGTCGCGGGTCAGAACCGCTTGTTCGGGGCGGGAACCTTTCATTCTTCATATCCTTTCAGGTTGTCCGGGGATGAGTTTTGAGGAGAAACCCCAAAGCTCAGGAAGTCCCGTGGCAACCTGTTTAAGGCAGGATGGCGCGCCATGGCGTTGTGTCGGGCGTGGTTGCTCATCAGCCTTTCACGGCTCCGGCGGTCAGGCCGCTTACGATTTGGCGTTGGAAGATCAGAACAAGAAAGATCAGCGGTGCAGTGATCGATACGGCAGCCGCCACGGCGACGACCTGATCGGTAGTCGTCGTTTCGCGGTTGAACATACCAACAATGGCCGGAACCATCGTCTGGTTCTGTGCGTCCAAAAGCAGCGACGTGACCAGAAAGTCGTTATATGCCAGCAGGAAGCTGAACAAACCCGTGGTGATAACACCCGGCCACATCACCGGCATGATAACACGCCGGAACGCCTGAAAGTGACTGCAACCGTCGACCCGCGCAGCCTCGTCCAGTTCGGACGGAATGTTCTGGAAAAACGACCGCAGCATCCAGATGGTAAAGGGCTGGTTTATCGCAACAAGTACCGCGATCACGGCAAATGGCTTACCGTAAAGCGTAGGCGCGTTTTCCCCAAGGATCGGGGCCAGCCATTCCGCCGATGAGATAAAGACCGGCAGGTAACCCGAAACCAGCACCGAAGGGGGCAAAGCCCGGAAAATCAGCGCAACAATCAGGATCCAAAACGCCAATGTCGAGCCGGAACGCGCCAGCCCATATCCGGCCAGTGTACCCACGGTCAGTGACAGCGTGACAACTCCAGTCGTTACGATCAGCGAGTTTTGGAAATTGTCGGAGAAGCCGCGGTCGATCCACACTGTCTTGTAGTGCTCGGTGGTCAGACCCAGCACATCTTTTCCAAGCGGGCCGAATATCGGGTTCAGCACACCCAGAACTGCGGGCAGGATTACGAAAAACACCAGCAGGAAGCCGACGATCACAACCAGTACACCGATCACCCACCCAAACCACGCTTGTCCGGGTTTGCTGTACGTCCTGACCATCGAGGGCAGCGTCTTCGTTGAAACGAGGATCGTACCCCAGAAAACCGCAATGCCCGCAATGATATCGAGTATCGATATTCCCTGCCCTTTGGCCAATGTTGCTGGCCCAAAGATGACGTTCAGCGCATTGCTGTCAAAAGCATCGACCGGCGATTTGAAGCTCATGACCGTAATCCAAAGGATCGGAAACACGGCCACGATGCACCAGAATGCAAGGAAGATATTCGACGTCAGCCTTAAGCTGAGGGGTTGGCGAAGCGCACGTGAAGACATCTTAGTGACCTCCTTTATGATCACGCCATGTCCGGCGCAGCGGGAAGATAAGCAGGATGACGACACCGATCATGGTCAGCATGGCACTGGCCGAGGCCCGGCTGATCGACCGGTTGCCGGCCTGATCAGGCACAAGGAAGTCGTAGGTCAGCCACTGCAGAGAGATGACGTATCCCTGGCTTGAGAAGCCGACGATTTCCTCAAACACCCGGTAGCTGTCCATCAGGTGAATCATCGACACGAAGATGATCAGCGGCATCAGATGCGGGATCACGATGTACTTCATCCGCTGCCAACGGGTCGCACCGTCGATTACCGCGCTTTCAAGGCTGTCCTGGTTGACGGTCTGCAATCCGGCATAGAACACTATGGCGGCAAAGGGCGCGACGTGCCAGACACGGTAGACCATCATCAGGATCTCGATCGTCCAGGCCTGTGCAAACAAGGCGATGTCGCGGTTCAGCCATGTCTCAAGCATCGCGGTCAGAATACCATCGCCCCGAAACAGCCAGTTGATCGACAGCACCCCAATCACGGGCGTGATAATGAAAGGCAGCAACGAGACGAAAATCACCGGTCCGCGAATGGCTCGGGCAGCATTGTTGATAAGGACCGCAATGCCCAGACCGCACCCAATCACCAACGGCAATGTAATCAGGGTGAACGTCAGGGTAAAACGCAACGCCTTCCAGAAGTTAATCGTGGACAACACGTTCCATTCGCCATTGCTGATCGCGCGCCAGGCCCGTTCAGGCTCAAGCACATTGCGATAGCTTTGCAGCCCTACGTATTCAGTTTGTGTGATGATCTCTCCGTGCTCGTCCAGTTTGGGCTGAGAGACCTGTTCCGTTATGCAAGTCTGTGTCAGGAAACCGGGCGTACAGGTTTCTATCTCTACCGTCTCATAAATCGGTTGCGTGATGTAGAAACTCTGCATGAACACGCTGATCAGAGGATACGCGATAAAGAGAAGCATCATAAAGACAGAAGGGCCGACAAAGGCGGCAAATGTCCGGAAATTCATGGCTCTGCCTTTCTCATGGTTCTCAGGGGAAGGCGCAGGAGGGCCGCGGCCCTCCCGCAGGAGGATCAGTTGGAGATCAGACCGGCTTCTTTGGCGGCGGTTGTATAGTCCGCCTCGATATCGGCCAGTGTTGTCTGGGCGTCCTTCGCACCGGTCAGGTAATCGGCAAGGCCGTTGCCCAAAGCGGTGTGCATGATGCCCATCGGTCCCGACGCCGGATAAGCCTTGGCGCCCGCTTCGGCGGATGCGGCAGCACCTGCGGCCAGTTCACCTGCGGAATAGGCAGGGCTTAGCCAGACGGCGGCATCATTGTTGGCACGAACCATGTCTTCATCCATGCCTTCAAGCGCAACGCGAAAAGCGGCATCAGCCTCTTCATCGCTCATGTTGGTGGCAAAAACGACCCCGTCCCACCAGACCGTGGTCGCAGGAGCGACCGAACCCATCGGGGCTGCCGCCATCGTAACCTTGCCAACCACCTGACTTTCGGCCTCGTCATTCATTGCCGCTGCACGGCTGGCCCAAAGGTTCGCCATGGCAATCTTGCCCTGCTGGAACTGCTGCTGAACGTAGGTGGAGTCAGACACGAGGTATTCCGGGTCCATGTATTCGGTCATGGCCTTCATCATTTCCAGCGCTGCGACGCCTTGGTCGTTGTTAATCGTCGGCATGTTTCCTTCGCCAAAGAACTCACCGCCTTCACCGAGGTACATGTTGACGAATTCCTGACCGAGGTTCCAACCGGTTTTGAAGGTGGCTCCGATCGGATATTCCATGACGCCTGCCTCTTTGATCTTGGCGGCAGCAGCCAGAACATCTGCGTACGTCTTGGGCTCTTCGATGCCCAGATCGGCCAGAACATCGCTGCGATACATCAGGTGCTGGGCATTAACCATCATCGCAATCGCCATGGTTTTGCCGTCGACCTTGATCAACTGGTTCGGCAGAAGGTTCTGACCGTATTTTTCGACCAGGTCATCCACCGGACGAATGGTTCCTGCATTGAGCAGAGGCACCAGTGTCGCGTTCGAGACACCGCCAATCTGATAAAGCGCCGGATCGGCCGCAAACGCTTCGGGCTGCTTTTCGCGGAACTCCTGGTCCAGCGAAGCAGTGAAGTTGCCGCATTCAGCCATCGCATCGGTCACGGCTTTCCAGGCTTCGAACCCTGCCGAAAGCGATTTCAACGGCACGTCATTTTCAAAGGCACAATCGGCCCACGCGCCACCTGCGGCAAGGGACATGGCACCTGCCATGAAAAGTGATTTGAGTTTCATGCGTTTCTCCCTGTCAGGATCGGTCCGTCGTCGACGTCCGGACCGGTGTTATGCCCGAATGGGCTGTTTCGGGGTTACTCCCCAATCCGCGCACCGCTTTCAGCTTCAAAGAGGTGACAGATTTCTGTTGGCACCGAGAACGAGACCGGCTCGCCTATCTCGGCGCGGAAAGATTTGTCGGCCTTGACCGAAACAAGGGCACCGCCAACCCGGACCGAGATCATGGTCGCGTCACCCAACAGCTCCAGCGTGTAGATCGGTGCGGAAATTTCACCATCGCCCTCGGCAAGGCTGGCGTCTTCGGCGCGAAAGCCTAACGTCATCGGGCCGTCCGGCGCATCAACCGGTATTTCCACATGCTTGGTACGGAACACTCCACCCGAGACCTCACCATCCATCAGGTTCATCGCGGGCGAGCCAATAAAGCTGGCTACGAATGTATTGGCGGGTCGGTCATAAATTTCGGTCGGGCTGCCCACTTGCTGCACAACACCCTGTTTCATCACCACGACACGGTCGGCCAAGGTCATCGCTTCGATCTGGTCATGGGTCACATAGATGGTTGTTACCGCAAGTTCATGGCTGAGGTTCTTGATCTGTGCGCGGGTCGACACCCGCAGCTTGGCATCAAGGTTCGACAGCGGCTCATCCATCAGGAACACGTTGGGTTCACGCACAATGGCGCGGGCCAAAGCCACACGCTGACGCTGACCGCCCGACAATTCAGCGGGCTTGCGATGCAGGAAGTCATCCAGCTCGACCATCGCGCTGGCGCGGCGGACCTTTTCGTCATGGGTCGACGGATCAATCCCCCGCACCTTCAGCGGAAAGCGGATGTTTTCGTAGACGTTCATGTTGGGATAAAGGGCGTAGCTTTGGAACACCATAGCGACATCGCGATCCTTTGGCTCCAGATCGTTGACGACCTTGCCGTCCACGAGAATGTCGCCCTCAGTTACGTCCTCAAGACCCGCAATCATACGCATCGTGGTTGTCTTGCCGCACCCTGACGGACCGAGAAGGACAAGGAATTCGCGGTCAGCGATGGTCAGGTCGAAATTGTGAACCCCCACGAACGAGCCCCAGCGCTTGCCAACGTTGCGCAATTGAATTTCCGCCATGGTGCCCCCTGCAAGGATTCGATTTGCATACGTTTGCAAAACTGTAATTCGGATATATCAAATCAGGCAAGACTTTTTTGCATACGTATGCAATTATACGCCCGAACACCGAGTCGGATTTACGGTTTTCAAACCTCAAACCACTGAAATGAAATGGAAAGCACTGTGGGATTCCAAGCCGAAAAAAAGTTGATCCTGTCCTTCTACGACGCACTCGACAGTGCAAGCGGGACCGACCTCACTACTGTCATGACCCGCTTCTGCGCGCCGAATCTGCTGTGGCGCGGCTTTCATCCATTTGACGAGATCACCGGCCCGCAAGAGGTTGCACGCAGGTTCTGGCAGCCCTTGAAACAGAGCCTCACACGGTTGCAGCGGCGGCAGGATATCTTTTTTGCAGGCGCCAACTCACTTAGCGATGACGGCGTATGGGTGGTGTCGATGGGGCACCTCATGGGTCTTTTCGATGCGGCATGGCTGGGGATTCGCCCCACTGGCAAGATGGCGTTTCTGCGTTACTGCGCATTCCACAAGGTCGCGGACGGTCAGATCACCGAAACGGCAATGTATTTCGACATTCCGCACCTGATGGTGCAAGCCGGTCAAAATCCGTTTCCGCCGCAAACCGCCGCGCATCTGGTGCAGCCGGGACCGATAACCCACGACGGTTTGCTATTCGAAGACCAACCCGCAGAAGAAGCGCAAAGAACGCTAAACGCCATCAACGCCATGATCGCGGATCTTGGGCAATGGGATAGCGGCCTGTCCCTGACCGACGAGCTGGCGCGCACATGGCATGACGATATGATCTGGTGGGGTCCCGAAGGCGTCGGTGCCACCTATACGATCGAACGCTACGCGCGGCAGCATTCCGGCCCGTTCCGCGCGGCTTTTACAGATAGGACGAAAACCAAGCATATCTGCCGTCTGGCCGAAGGGCACTATGGTGGTTTCTTCGGCTGGCCGAATTTTACGGCTGTACCTTCTGGCGGCTTCATGGGAATGCCCGCCACCGGAAAACCCGGTGAGTTCCGCGTAATCGATATCTATCGCCGGTCAGGTGACAAGCTGGCTGAAAACTGGATATTCATCGACCTCCTCCACTTCTGGAACCAACAAGGGGTGGATATTCTGACCCGCACAACAGGGATCGAAACACCATGAGGGTCGACGCGCATCACCATCTGTGGGATCTGAGCACCGTCCACTATCCCTGGCTGATGGAAAAGGGTGCCGTGCGTTTTTTCGGTGACCCAACGCCGATTCAGTGCGACTATCTTCTGCCCCGGTTTCGCAGTGATGCCGTGGGGTTTGATGCGTCGGTCCATATTCAGGTCGGCGCGTCAGACCCATGGGCCGAGGCGCAATGGATACAATCCGTTGCCGATGAAAACCCTGACTGGCCGCTTGTGCAGGTCGCGTTTTGCGACCTGACTTCGGATGATCCGAGCGCACAGCTTGACCGCTTGCAAACACTGCCTTCTGTGCGCGGTGTGCGCCAGATCGTCGGTCGCGCACCGGGTGAGGACCAAATATCCGGCACAAATGACCTGCTGGATAACCCCAAGTTTCTGGACGGGCTGAAACAGCTTGGCGATCGTGGCTTAAGCTTTGACCTACAACTGCTGCCGGAACTGATGGAACACACCGCAAGCGTTTTGGCGCAATCCCCCGCGACCCAAGTGGCGCTGTGCCATGCTGGCTCACCCCATGATCGGTCAGCGCAGGGGCTTGAAAGCTGGTCGCAGGCACTGCGGAACCTTTCGGGTCTGCCGCAGGTTACTTGCAAACTGTCCGGTCTTGGCATGTTTGATCACAACTGGAACGTCGACAGCGTCCGGCCCATCGTCGAAACATGCCTGAGCCAATTCGGGGCAAATCGCTGCATGTTCGGATCAAACTTTCCAGTGGATAGCCTGTCCTCCACTTATGCGGAACTGCTTGGCCGGCATACCGCTCTGGTTCCCGAAAAGCACCGCGACCAGGTTTTTGGGGCGACGGCCCGCCGGTTTTATCGCATGTGATTGGCGATGGTCAGGAAACCGACTGTTCCGACACGATCTCACCAAATCGCGTGAAGAACTTGCCTGATAACTTTTTGGCTGTTCCGGCGATCAAACGGCTGCCAAGCTGAGCGATCTTGCCGCCGACATCGACCTTGGCGGTATAGGCCAAAATCGTTTCCGATCCGTCCTCGGTCAGGGTGACATCGGCGCCGCCCTTGGCGAAACCCGCTGCCCCGCCCTTACCTTCACCGGTCAGCGAAAACCTCTCGGGCGCGTTGGAATTGTCCAGTGTGACCTCTCCGGCGAATTTTGCCTTGACCGGACCGATCTTGAGAACAACCTTCGCGGCAAGTTCCTCGGGTGAGTTCTGGGTCAGCTCTTCGCACCCCGGAATACACTCCTGCAGTATTTCGGGGTTGTTCAGAGCGCGATACACAACATCACGCGGTGCTGCGATTCGGATTTCATCACTCAGTTCCATTCAGATTTCCTTTGTTCAGCAACATCTCGGATAGACCAAAAGCGCAGTTTCCGTCGCTTCTTTCGGCGTTTGCTCAGGACGCAGGGGCCACAGGACCCGCAGGCGGTTAAGCGCGTTTCTCATCATCAGACGCCTCCGTCGTCTTATCACTGTTTCGCCACAGCACAATCTCGGCCAGGATCGACAAGGCAATTTCGTGCGGGTCAATCGCATGGATATCCAGACCCGCAGGTGATTTTAGCCGCCCTGCCCGCACCGGGTCCAACCCCTGAGCGATAAGTTTCGTCATCAAAGTATCAGCCTTTTGTCGGCTGGCCACCATGGAAACGCGCAAAGCATCGGTTTGCAACGCGGCTTTCAGAGCCGCGGCGTCACCGCGACCCTGAGAGGCAACCACAACGTAGTCGCGCGCCTCGACGCCCAACTGCCCGATAGACTCCTGTGTAAAGCGCTGAAAATCCCCTTCGATCTCGGCACTTTCGCTTATGCAAACACGGAACCCTGATAATGCCCCATGCGCAGCAAGCGCCTTGGCAATCAGCGACTCGCCAAAGATCACAAGCCTTGGTGCGTGTTGATAAGGTTCCACAAGCAGATCGACGGTACCACCTGACGGGCAGCCGCTTTTGAATGTCTGTACACCATCAGGATCGGTCATATTCACCACCTTGTCCGAAGGTTTCACACGGATCATTCGCGGCGCACCACTGCTCAAGGCCTCCTGAGCCGAGGCCCGAACAGCCCGTTGAACGCAGGCCCCGCCGAGATGCCCCAAAATGCGCCCGTCCCGAGTGATTGCGGCTTTGGCCCCGGCCTTGGCCGAGGTTGCATCCGCCGTTCGTAACACCGTAGCGACACAGAACGCCTCATCCGTTTTGCGCAACTGTTCAATGGTGTCGAAGATGTCGAAACTTCCCATACCAGACTCCTCTCACAGCTTTCGGAACTGCGGCTCTAGCGCTGCCAAGGCTTCAAGCGTGTTGGCAGGCAGATGCGCATCCAGGTAGGGTTTGGCCTCCTGCATCGCCGCGGCGATGGGCTGATAGTCCCGCCAGCCTTTTAGCGGGTTCAACCAAACGATCCGCCTTGCCTTGCGGCGGATACGCGCCAGCACATCGCCCAGCGCCTTCGGATCCGAACTGCAATACCCATCAGACAGGATCAGCACGATGGTTCGACCATTCAGTGCCCGCGCACCATAGCCTTTCAGAAAGGTGTTGAGGCTCCCCGAGATATCGGTTCCACCGCCGAACCCTTCGGCCATCAGCGACAGCCTCCCAGCAGCGCGCAGAGTATCATGGTCGCGCAAGGCGTCTGTGACCCGCATCAGGCGCGTGTGGAACAGATAGGCATCCGCCTGCGTCCCGCTGCTAATCAACCCTTTGAGAAAGGCCAGAAAGACTCGCGAATAAACGGTCATCGACCCACTGACATCACACAGCGCCACGATCTTCATAGGGCGCGGTGGACGAGCGCGGTGAAAGAGGTCAATCGGCTCTCCGCCCCGCGCGAGGCTGGCGCGTTGAATGCGACGAATATCCAGCGCCGGGCCGCGAAGTGCCTGTTTACGTCTGCGCGAGCGCCTGTCGCGAATTGCACGCGCTATCGCAATAGCAGCCTTTTCTGCCTGCAATAGGCTCTGTTCGTCCAACAACTCGCGCAGGTCTTGACGCGATAGGTCGGCCTGACGGGTTGCAACAAGCTTCCCGTCTATCCCCGTGGCCGACCCATCGCGCGGATCAGCTGTGGCCTTCTGATCCGTATCCGAGTTCTCACCCTTTTCTGTCTGGTCGTTTTGTTGCCAGATCATTGGCTTTGCGGCTTGAACCCGGACATGTGACGTCTGTGCCGCGCCTTTGCGTTGTTTGCCCATATTGAACCAATAAGCATCGAAAAGATCATCAAATCGCCGCCAGTCTTCGGAATCGCCAGCCAATACGGCGCATAGGGCTTGCCGCGCTTGCTGTACGTCGGTCGCGTTGACCGCAGCTAGGGCAGCCAGCGCATCCCCGGTTTCCCGCGGCCCGACACGCAAGCCATTCATGCGAAGATGAGCGATAAATCCCGACATACGGTCAGAAAGACCGTCGGCACGAGAGGGGAAACGCGTAACCTGCATCACGCCACTTTCCCGATAAGCCGGTCCATCACTTCCGGCGGGGCCGCATCATAGTCGGCGGCGGTTTTCAGCAAGCAGACAAGCGTTGCCTGTACCTCATCCCTTGATTTGGCAAGATCGTTGACCCCCAGACCAGACAGTGCCGCAGCCCAGTCCAGCATCTCGGCAATGCCGGGGGTTTTCTCAAGCTCTTCTTTCCGCAGCGCCTGCACGACACCGATGATCTGGCGAGCCAGTCTTTCCTCGACCTTCGGCATCCGAGAGCGCAAGATGGCAAGTTCCGTATCGCGTGACGGGTAGTCGAGAAAACTGTACAGGCACCTGCGCCGCAAGGCGTCGGACAGATCCCGCGTACCATTCGCGGTGAGAATGACGATTGGCTTTACCCGTGCCGAAATCGTGCCCAACTCGGGTATCGTGATCTGAAAATCGGACAATATTTCAAGAAGGTACGCTTCGAACTCCTCGTCCGCGCGATCAATCTCATCAATCAGAAGAACCGGGGGGTTGTCTTCTGATATAGCCTCTAACAAAGGTCTTTTCAGTAAATACTCATCAGAAAACAGCTGTGCTTCACTGGTCGCACCCTGCGCTTCACTGGCCCGGATCGCTAGTAGCTGGCGTTGATAATTCCACTCGTAAATTGCGTGACTGGCGTCCAGTCCCTCGTAGCACTGCAAGCGGATCAATCGAGTATCGCGCCAAGCAGCCAGCGCCTTGGCCACTTCGGTCTTGCCCACACCCGCAGGACCTTCCAGCAACAAAGGCCGACCCAGGCTGTCTGCCAGATGCAGCGCCATTGCCAGGCGGTCATCGGCCACATACCCCTGCTTTGCCAATCCGTTCTTTACGTCACTCAGCGTCACAACCAGGATCCACTCTTCATCTGGCCAAAAATATCCCGGGGGAGGTTCGGAGGGGGTAGAACCCCCTCCGTTTGATCGGACCGGCTAGGCCGGTTCGAAATCGATTACCCGTGCATCCCAAGCCCATTCGCAATTTTCCAGATCCGCCAATGGTCATGCGGCATGTGGCTTTGAACCAGCCCGAACGGCTTGAACGCATCATGAACCGCATTCGAAAATGCAGGCACGCCACCTACATTCGGGCTTTCCCCAACGCCTTTTGCACCAATCGGATGGTGTGGTGAGGGCGTAACGGTGTGATCAGTCGTGTAGTTGGGCGTTTCCCATGCAGTTGGAAGGAAGAAATCCATCAACGTACCGGTTTTCACATTGCCCATGTCATCATAGGCGATCTCCTGACCCATTGCGATAGCCAGCGCCTCGGTCACCCCACCATGGACTTGGCCTTCGATGATCATCGGGTTGATGCGGGTGCCGCAATCATCCAGCGCATAGAATTGCCGGACCTCCCATTCGCCGGTATCCACGTCGATCTCCATGACGCAAATATAAGCACCGAACGGATAGGTCATGTTCGGCGGGTCATAGTAGCTGACGGCCTCCAAACCCGGCTCAAGCCCAGGTATAGCCTGATTGTAGGCAGCGAAGGCGATGTCCTTCATGGTCTTGAACCGTTCGGGCGCGCCTTTGACGGCGAACCGGTCCACGTCCCATTCGACATCGTCGTCATGCACCTCAAGCAGATAGGCCGCGATCATCTGAGCCTTGGCGCGGATTTTGCGTGCCGCCATGGCCGTTGCCGCTCCGGCCACAGGCGTGGACCGAGACCCATATGTGCCAAGCCCATAAGGCGCGGTGTCGGTATCGCCTTCCTCCAGCGTGATGTCATCGGCGGGCAGGCCGATCTCACTCGCGATGATCTGGGCAAAGGTCGTGGCATGGCCCTGCCCTTGGCTGATCGTCCCCAGCCGCGCGATGGCCGAACCTGTTGGGTGGATGCGAATCTCGCAACTGTCGAACATGCCCAGCCCAAGGATGTCGCAGTTCTTTACCGGCCCAGCGCCCACGATTTCCGTGAAATGCGTCAGACCAATCCCCAGCAGTTTACGGGTTTTGCCAGCCTTGAAGTCCTCGATCCGCTGCGCCTGTTCCGCCCGCAGACCTTCATAATCGACCGCCTTCAGCGCCTTGTCCCACGCGGTATGATAATCGCCCGAGTCATATTCCCAACCCAGCGCAGACTGGTAAGGGAACTGATCAGCCTTGATAAAGTTGATCCGGCGCAGCTCGGCCGCGTCCATGTTCAGCTTGATGGCCAGAACCTCAATCATCCGTTCGATGAAATAAGCAGCCTCGGTGACCCGGAAGGAACAGCGATAAGCGACCCCGCCCGGAGCTTTGTTGGTATAGACGCCGTCAACAGCCAGATAAGCGGTGGGAATATCATAGGATCCGGTGCAGATGTTCATGAACCCAGCCGGGAACTTGGTCGGATCAGCACAGGCATCGAACCCGCCATGATCCGCTGTTGTGTGGCACCACAGCCCGGTGATCTTGCCATCCTTGGTGGCCGCGATCTTACCCTGCATCCAGTAGTCGCGGGCAAAGGCGGTGGTCATCAGGTTCTCCATCCGATCCTCAACCCATTTCACTGGCTTGCCGGTCACGATGGAGGCCACGACCGAGCAAACATAGCCCGCATAGGCGCCGACCTTGTTACCGAACCCACCTCCGATATCGGGGCTGATGACGCGGATGTTGTGCTCGGCGATACCTGAGATCAGAGACACAACCGTTCGGATCGCGTGCGGCGCCTGAAATGTGCCATAGAGGGTCAGCTTACCCGTCACCTTGTCCATTGAGGCCACGCAGCCGCAGGTTTCCAGCGGACAGGGGTGGGTGCGGTGGTAGTAAACCATTTCCTCGGCGACCACATCGGCCTCGGCCAGAATGGCCTCGGTCGCGTCCTTGTCGCCCTGCTCCCAGGTGAAGATGTGGTTGTGATGCTTGCGCGGGCCGTGGGCGCCTTCGGTCTGGCCTTCAAGGTCCTCGCGCAGCACCACGTCTGACTTCAGCGCTCGGAACGGGTCGGTCAGAACCGGCAATTCCTCGTATTCAACCTCCACCAGCTCGACCGCGTCCGCTGCGATGTACCGGTCTTCGGCAACCACATAAGCCACCTCCTGACCTTGGAACAGCACCTTCCCGTCTGCCAGTACCATCTGCTTGTCACCTGCCAGGGTCGGCATCCAGTGCAGACCCAACGGAGCCAGATCTTCGGCGGTCAAAACCGCAACAACACCGGGCAATGCCAGCGCTGCCTCTTTATTCACGCTGACCACGCGGGCGTGTGCGTAAGGCGAGCGGACAAAGTCACCAAACAGCATCCCGTCAAGCTTAATGTCATCGACATAATTTCCCTTGCCTTGGGTAAAGCGCACATCTTCGACACGCTTACGGGCGCAACCCATACCTTTGAGGTTGGCGGCGCGTTCTTCGGGGGTCAAAGTCTGGTCGTTCATTCCGCGGCCTCCACTTTTGTTTGCCCTACCGCTTCGCTACCTGAGGGCTCTTGAGCGTTCAGAATGTCAGCCGAGGCCGAGATCGCCTTGACGATGTTTTGGTATCCGGTGCAGCGGCACAGATTCCCGGCCATTCCGAAACGGATTTCTTCCTCGGTCGGGTTCGGGTTTTCCTGCAACAGGCGATGCGCGCGGGTGATCATACCCGGCGTGCAGAAGCCGCATTGCAACCCGTGATGCTCGCGGAACATTTCCTGAAGAACACCGAGGCTGCCATCTTCATTGGCTAACCCTTCGACTGTGGTGATATCTGCACCGTTCACCTGCGCCACGAAGGTTGTGCAGGATTTGACTGACTTACCGTCTATGTCCACGGTGCAGGCCCCGCAGTGGCTGGTCTCACAACCAATATGAGGGCCGGTAATTTTCAGATCTTCCCGCAGGAAATGGATCAACAGCGTGCGCGGCTCGGCCAGCCCTTCAACCTGCTTTCCGTTCACGGTGAGTTTGACATGCATTTTCGACATTTCTATCTCCCCTCAACCCGCGCGGCTTTGCGCGCGGTCGATGGCACGGCGCAGCATCACGGCGGCCACGTGTTTCTTGAACTCAACAGGCCCGCGGTTGTCGGCCACCGGGTCGATGTCACCCAACATCGCAGCAACGCAGCCCTCGACATTGCCGTCGGCCAAAGCTTTGCTGGCGCTTTCGGACCAGACCGGCGTGTCGGCCAAGTTGGTCATCGCGACCGATGCCGTTCCCTTGCCAACCATCACTGCGGCGGCGGCGGTGGCATAATCACCAATCTTACGTTTCTGCTTTTCATACGCCTGCCCTACGCCCGATCCCGGAACCGGGATCGTGATGCGGGTTAGGATTTCCTCATCCTCACGGGCCGTGAAATACGCGGCTTCGTAGAAATCGCGCGCGGCTACGCTGCGCGAGCCATCCGGGCCGGACAATTCAAACACCGCGTTGAGGCACTGCATCAGCCCCGGCATGTCATTGCCCGGATCGCCATTTGCAACGTTGCCACCTACCGTCCCCATGTAACGCACCTGAGGGTCGGCGATCTGCAACGCGGCCTCTCGGATCAGCGGAATTGCCTTTGCCAAACCATCGTGGGTGATCAACTCATGCTGCGTGACCATCGCACCCAGCGAGACTGTGTCTGTGCCGATATCAATGCCCTTAAGCTCCTCGATGGCCTGTAAGTCGACAAGATGGCCCATCTCAGCCATACGCAGCTTCATCATCGGGATCAGGCTGTGCCCACCCGCGATAACCCGCGCCTCGTCTCCGTGTTCCTGAAGAATGCCAATGGCCGAGGCGATGTCGCCTGGCCGGTGATACTCGAAACCGGCTGGTATCATGCTTTTCCTCCCTGGGTCCGGACTCATTTGCCTTGGGGGACCTGACAGCAGGAAAAGACGGCCGGACCGACCAATCCAGCCAACGGGCACAGGACGCGCATCTTGTTTCACGAAATGCGAACAGGCTGCACGAATTGCGATTAAACGCCCAGCGCGTCGCGGATGGCTGTAAGGCGGGTGCGACTTACGGGCACTTTGGTTAACGCATCGACCCCGCCGAAATAGCAGGTGCCATTGTCTTTGTGCCGCTCAAAGCTGGAGACATGGGTCGGATTAACCAGATAACTGCGGTGTGCGCGCAAAAAGCCATCCTGTTTCAGGCGGGACTCGGCCACTGTAATAGACCACGGGCAAAAGAGTTTTTCGGCACCTATGTAAAGGACGGTGTAGTGCCCCTCGGCCCGGATGGCGGCAATCTTGTCGGGTTCGGCGAAAAAGGTCTGGCCCTCGCGCTCATACGGAACCCCCGCCCGAAACGCAGCTGGTTTGGGCATCGGGGTATCAACCGGGTCGGGGTCGGGCGCAAAGAAGCTGATCCCCGTCAGCAGGAACGCGCCGCAGATCATGAAGACCGCGACAGTGACCCCCATTGCCAGCACCTGATTGTTCAGCGCAGGCCCCGCGCGCCCGGCATCTTCACTTGCGATAAAGTCGGTCAGACCGGTGGCGACGAAATGCATGGTAAACACGGCCAATCCGAAACACACCGTCCCCAGCAGGATATTGCGTTGCGTGCGTTTGTCATAAGCTGCCCAGATTGCAAGCGTCGAAAGGACCACGGATGCAAGTGTTGCAAACGCCACATCCCAGAACGTGTATACGGGGCGGCAGAGTTCCATGCCCGCCATACCAACATAGTGCATCACAACGATACCAAGACCAACGATGACACCCGCCGCAACAATGGTCCGCATCGTACGCGGCCGAAAATGCAACAACAGCAAAGCAAGCCCCACCATCAGGATTGCGACCAGGGCCGAGATCAAGGTGATCAACGCATCATAGTAAAACAGGATTGGCAATTGCAGGCCCAGCATCGCCACGAAATGCATGGACCAAATGCCGCCGCCCAGAATAACCGCGGCTAAGGCCACTGTGAACTTGCGGCGTTGTGTATCTTGGCTTGACGCGCCATGCGTCAGGTAAAGGCCGGTAAAACCAGCCATAAGGGCCACGGCCAATGAGGCCGCCACAAGCCACGCGTTATGCGAATAGTCCAGCATATGGAGTTTCGCGCCCTCCCCTGACGCGAGGGCGACGTTAGCAAACGAATTTGACTGTGCCAATTCACATATCGTTCCCCACCGACTGAGCGAGTCGGAGGGTATGGCTGGGCCTTCTCAGTCAAAACCCTTAAACAGGCCCCAGCCTGCGCTGGCAGGGCCAGTGCCGCATTCGGTGCTTCTAAGCCTGTTTTTCAGCAACAGGTTCGGCATCGGGTTGGACGGACTCTGCCTCCATCTCGATAACCTCGGCTGTTTCTTCCTGTTCGGCCTCTTCCGACTCAGCGTCAGAGTTGGTTTTGTCCTCAAGCGCACCGACGATCAGTGGCAGCATGTGCACGCCCGTCGCCGTGGCAATCTCGGGTGTCATGGGCGTTTGCCAGCTAAGGGTATCGAAGCTTCCGCAGTTCTGACAAACCGGGCCCCATTCAGGTTGAATGTCGTGGCAGTTGTCGCATACCCATTGCGGCCCGCGTGGCGCGGTCAATGCCTTGGCCAGCCAACCTTGCACCACGGCGTCGGAAGCGCCCTCACCACGCTCAATGGCCGCCATCAGAGTGTAAGCCCGAGCATCAGCCTGCTTTTCAACGACATCGCCCAGGGCGCGGCGGGCTTCTGGGAAATCCTCGGCCACGATGTTCAACTCGGCCAGGATCAGGCGGGTTTCTGGGTTTTCAGGTTGAATGCGCGTCAACGTTGTAAAGCGCTTGATTCGTTCTGACGGAGTTTCATTTGGCGCTATTTCAGCGAAGGCATGGGCCAGGTCCGGGTGCGGCTGAACCTCCCATGCTTTTTTCAGGATCTTACTGGCGGCACGCGGTTTGCCCTTTTTGATATAGGCGCGTGCAGCCAAGGCTGCGGCGGGCACCAGATCTGGCGATAACCGATTGGCTTCAATCGCAAGCTCCCGTTGTTCGAGCGTGGCACTTTCATCAAGGATGCCCTTGGCCTCGGACAAAGCCAGAACAGCGTCACGGCGCTTGAATACGTCGCGCGGCAGATGGCCGGCCTTGAGCTTGGCCGTCAGGGTCGAACGAGCGCCGGTCCAATCCTGCGACTTGGTCTGCAAGCCCAGCAGGATATCCTGCGTTTCAGCATGCCGCGGTTTGATTGCCAGCGCTTTTTCGGCCAGTTTACGGGCCGTGTCGTCATCACCCTCGACCAGTTTCTGCTTCATGATCCCGCGTACGCCCACAAATCGCGTGGCGTTGTTCGTGACCAGCTTTTTATAGGTCTCGGACGCCTTTTTGGTATCGCCGTTCATCTCGGCCGCCTGTGCCACCAACAGGTTGGTCAGCTCCGGCTTGTTCAACAGCTTTTCAGCCTTGGTGGCCTTGTTCATCGCCACGCGCCCCTCGCCCGAGGCCAGCGCCATCAAGCCATCGGCCAGCGCCTGATAGCCGCGCCGTTCCCGGTTGCGGTCGAAATAACGCGACAGCGCCGTTTCATCACCGTTCAGGAACTTCAGGGTCGCAATCAGCAAGGTCAGCAGCTTGAAGAATACCCAGACTGCTAGGATCAAAACGCCCAGCGCGATCACAGATTGCAGCGGCCCCAGCGTATATTCCACTCCGCCTGCCGTGATCTGCACACCGCCACTGGTTTCCATCAGGAACATGGCGCCCACGGCCAGCAGGCCGATAATCGCTACAAAAACTACAATCTTAAACAATGACCACAGCATGGCAGGTCCTTCAGTTCGAGTTTACGCTGGATTGCAGCGCGTTTGCGGCATCAACGGCAGCCACCCTTGTCAAAGCCGCCTGCTCCCAATCCACCAGTGCCGTCTTTGCCGCATCAGGCAGAGAATCAAGTTCGGTCAACGCAGCAGCAACGTCACCATCGGCCAACGCGGCCTCTGCCCGAGACAGGATCGCATCGGGGCTGTCACCATCTTGTGGTGTCACCGATCTTGCCCCGGTTTGTCTCTGAAGAAAGGCGACCAACCCAGTGGTCTTGTCCGCGTCGCGTGCATCAGCCAATGCAGTACGGGCTGCAGGCGCAAAAGATTCGCGCAATTCAGTTAACGTTTCAACGCCTTTATCCGCAGGGTCTGACAGGGCTTCGGGCACCGTCAGGCCACCAGCCGTCAACTCGGCCAACAGTTCACCGTAAGGCTGGCCCGCATCCAGTTGACTGCGAAGCTGGGTCAGGATTGATGCATTGGTCGCGGCCTGTGCCTTGGCGGCAGCTTGCGCCTCTAACGCTTGTGCGTCTGACACCATTTTTTCAACTTCGGCTCGCTGCGTTGCAAGCGAGTCCTGAAGTTTCTTTAGCTCGGCCTCGAATGCAGCAGAAACCTCAGCAGAGGCGCCTTGCGTCAGGGCACTGCCTTCCAGATCGGTCAGGCGGCTTGCCAGAGGATCGATTTTGCCCGCCAGCTCTTCGAGGCTGGACTTCAAAGTCTCCAGCTCCGCAGTCACGGGTGTGACCTGATCAGCCAAGGCGTCGATTTTACTGTCTATACCCGAGGTGTCGGCCAGAGAGTTCGTCAGCGTCTCAATCCGGTTGGACTGATCGTTCAGCTGTGCTTCAAGCGCCGCAAGCTCATTGGTATCGTCTGAGCCGAACAGACCTGCACTGCCTGCTGCAAAACCGATCCCCGCTGCCAGCACGCCGCCAAGCAAAGCCGGTATAAATCCGCCGCGTTTTTCCTCTTTCTGTGCGTCTTCGCGCGGCGAGTTTTCCGCGTCTTCCGGGCGCGCAGGCGCTTCCTGCTCGTGTTCCACAGCAGCTTCGGCTTCGGCTTCGGCTTCGGCTTCGGCTTCGGCTTCGGCTTCGGCTTCGGCTTCGGCTTCGGCTTCGGCTTCGGCTTCGGCTTCGGCTTCGGCTTCGGAAAGGGCCTCTTCTACCTGCTTCGTCGCGTCAACAGCCGCAGTCTCGCGTGCAGAGGTAAACGCCACTGTTTCTTCTGGCTTAGGGTCATCTACCGGCTTTTGATCGGTCTTTTTCTTACGCGCCACCGCTACATTCCCCTTATCGAATCCGATTTCACATGAATAACAGCAGGGTCTAAGTTAGTCGGTGGTCTCGTTGCCCTCAACCCGCATCGCATGTTTCACAAGCTTTTTCACGGCTTTCTGCATTTTTTTCGGAGTCGGCTCCTTGGCGATTTTCAATCGCGCATAGTCCAAGGAATAAAGGGGGTCAGCCGTTGCTTGGCTGATCGCAGCCAGCCAAAGCGGTGCCGATCCGGTCCAGATATCGGCAAATTGTCGCGCTGTCCGAGGGGAAAACAAAGGCGCAATCACGGGTAAAAGGCCATCCGCGGCGGCGGCTGCCTCAGGCGTCAACGGTAGCAGTCTTTGCTGATACACGGCTTGTTCGCGCACTGTCAGGCCCGACTCGGTCAGGCGGAGGGCGATATTTCCCCGCGTGTGTTCACCGCGCAGGTGCAATAGCGGGCTTTCGGGCCGGTGTTTCAGCAAGAACGCCACCAGTTCTTCGGCGGTTGCGCCAACCATCCTCGCCTCCCAACCGGCGCCTTTCGCGGTGCCGGTGGTGGCGGGACCCACACAAAAGGCGGGCAAGTGACGCGAAACGCCCAGCGAAACAGCCGCATTTACCGCATTTGCCGAGGTAAATATCAGACCTCGCACGCCGCTGGTGTCGATCTTGACCGGTAGCGGCTTGATCTCAAGTATCGGGGAATAGATGACCTCGACCCGAGATCTCACACGGGTTGGCAGCTGCGCGACAAACCTCTGCGAAGCAGCGCGCGGGCGGGTCATCAACAAATACAACAGTCGGCGCCTTCCGCCTTGGGATTGTTTGCATCCGCGCAGGGTGATACCCCGCTTGACACTTATGTGTGTAGCGGATCAGGCCAATGGTGCAAACACTTACCGTACTCGGGTTGGAAAGCAGCTGTGATGACACGGCTGCTGCGGTCGTGCGCCAAACCGGTGGCACCAGGGCCGAGGTACTGTCTTCAATCGTGTACGGACAGACAGACCTGCACAGCGCCTTTGGAGGCGTCGTACCTGAAATTGCCGCGCGTGCCCATGCAGAGAAACTGGACACTTGCGTTGTGCAGGCGCTTGAAGCCGCAAACCTGACCCTTGCCGGAATCGACGCCATCGCCGTTACCGCCGGGCCGGGTCTTATCGGCGGGGTCATGTCCGGTGTCATGTGCGCCAAGGGTCTCAGCGCGGCAACCGGCTTGCCTTTGATCGGCGTGAACCATCTGGCGGGCCATGCCCTGACGCCGCGCCTGACTGACGGCATCGCGTTTCCATACCTGATGTTGCTGGTGTCAGGCGGGCATTGCCAATACCTGATCGCGCACGGGCCGGAAAAGTTCACCCGACTGGGCGGCACGATCGACGATGCGCCGGGTGAGGCGTTTGACAAAACCGCGCGGTTACTGGGCCTGCCGCAACCCGGTGGCCCCTCGGTCGAGGCTGAGGCGCGTTTAGGCGATCCTGAGCGTTTTCGTTTTCCTCGGCCACTGCTGGATCGGCCAGGGTGTGACCTGTCCTTTTCGGGGCTCAAGACGGCTTTGATGCGGATGCGCGACCAGATCGTCGCTGAAAAGGGCGGTTTGACCCGGCAGGATCGCGCCGATCTGTGCGCCGGATTTCAGCGGGCCGTCGTGGACACTTTGGCCGAGAAAACGCGACGGGCGATAGATCAGTACCTGGAACTTGCGCCCTCTGATCCGGTGATTGCAGTGGCGGGTGGTGTCGCTGCCAATACAGCAATTCGAACTGTGTTAGAGACTGTTTGTTGTGCCAAGGGCGCTCGCTTTATCGCTCCACCGCTGAATCTGTGCACCGATAACGCGGCAATGATCGCCTATGCAGGGATCGAGCGTTTTCGTGCAGGCGCACGTGACGGTTTTGATCTGACCGCCAGACCCCGCTGGCCGCTGGATCAATCCAGCCCGGCCATGTTGGGCAGCGGCAAGAAGGGCGCCAAAGCATGAGCGTCGCCGTCCTTGGGGCGGGTGCGTTCGGCACGGCGTTGGCCATTTCGCTGGCCGGGAACGGATTCGTTACCCTTTGGGCACGCAGCGCCGAGCATGCCAGCCGCATGGAGAAAAGTCGCGAAAACTCCGCCCGTCTGCCAAATGTCCCCCTGCCGCCAGCGATTTCGGTGACGTCAGATATCACGGACGTAGAGGCCGCCGATATCGTGCTACTGGCGGTGCCCATGCAGAAACTGCGCGAGGCCCTTACTGAGCACGCGTCGAACCTTGCCGGAAAAACGCTGGTCGCCTGCTGCAAGGGGATCGAGCTGACCACGGGTCTGGGGCCCATCTCGGTGGTGCGCCAGACGATCCCAAATTCGCGTCCGGCGCTGCTGACCGGACCCAGCTTTGCCGACGACATCGCACGCGGATTGCCGACCGCGCTTACTCTGGCTTGTGGGGATGCCGATCTGGGTAGGACGCTGCAAACCGAACTAACCACCGCCAACCTGCGCCTTTATCGCACCACCGATGTTATCGGTGCGGAACTGGGGGGTGCATTAAAAAACGTCATCGCCATCGGATGCGGGGCCGCGATTGGCGCCGGGCTGGGCGATAGTGCCCGCGCTGCCCTGTTGACTCGTGGATTTGCCGAGATGCAGCGCTTTGCCCTGATGCGCGGCGCAAAGACAGATACCCTGATGGGTCTGTCAGGTCTGGGCGATCTGGTGCTGACCTGTTCATCCGAACTGTCCAGAAACTTTCGTTTTGGCCTGTGTTTGGGTCAAAATCGTCCGTTTGAAACCCATACCACAGTCGAAGGGGTCGCCACCGCGCGCGCCATGGCTGAAATTGCTGTTGCCGAAGGGCTGGACATGCCCATAAGCGTTACTGTGGCTGACCTGAGCCGTGGTACCTATAGTGTGCCTCAAGCCATTCAATCCCTGCTCAACCGCCCCCTGAAGGAGGAATAAATGCTGATAGCCCTGATCGCCAAAGACAAGGATGGCGCCCTGCAAACCCGCAAGGACAACCGCGCCGATCACCTTGCTTATATCGAGCAAACCGGTGTCGTATCGCAAGCCGGACCGCTATTGGACGGAGACGCGATGATCGGGTCGCTTGTCATCCTCGAAGTCGAGGATATGACAGCAGCGCAAACCTGGGCGGACAACGATCCTTATGCCAAGGCAGGGCTGTTCAAATCGGTTGAGCTGATCCCGTGGAAGAAGGTCATCGGGTAATGGCATACTGGCTGTTCAAATCCGAACCCTCGACCTGGAGCTGGGACCAACAGGTTGCCAAAGGCGAAGCAGGGGAAGAATGGGACGGCGTGCGAAATTATCAGGCGCGCAATTTCATGCGGCAGATGAAGATCGGTGATCGCGGATTTTTCTACCACTCGCAAAAGAACAAGGCGATCGTTGGCATCGTCGAGGTCTGCGCCGAGGCGCATCCCGACAGCACAACCGATGATGAACGCTGGGACTGCGTGGATATCAAGGCGGTGCGGCCGTTCACGACACCAGTAACGCTGGATGACATCAAGGCAGAGGAACGTCTGGCCGAGATGGTTCTGGTCAAAAACTCTCGCCTATCCGTACAGCCGGTCACCGATGCGGAATGGCAGGTGATCTGCGATATGGGCAACACGCAGGCGGGTTAGCCCGTCGGCTCGTCCCAACCCGGATCACCGGTACAAGACGGTCGGGATTGCGGTGGCTTCATCCTTTGATCCCGCCCGAGCGGCACAGCCAATTTCATGATGTTGAGGATCGCGCAGGCTGGAAGAAGGTGCTTGACCAGACAGCATCGGTATCCCGAAAATAAGGGAAGGCCCCGACGAATGCAGAACCTTCCCTTCCCCGCGTGCTCCCAACTCACCACACGCGTATGGATTTTTTTGGCTCTGACCGTCCTGGTCACACTATGATACGTATCGAATACCGACGGTCAGTGCAAATGCCGCTTGCTTAAAATTGGAAACGCCCGGCAGTGCCCTTGCGAGCGCAGAACCCAAGCAATCAGCCGTAAACCGACTCTTTTCCGAAATGCTTGGTGAGCATGTAATAGACCACCGCACGGTATTTGTTGCGCTCGGACATTCCGTATTTCCCTAGCACGGCATGGATTGCTTCCATCAACTCTGGCCCGTCAGACAGACCCAGCTTTTTGACAAGGAAGTTGTCCTTGACCGTCTCAAGTTCGGACTCCTGTGTCGCAGCTACGGTCGACGCGTCGGCGTCATAGATCGCCGGACCACAGCCGATCGTGACCTTGGTCAACAGATCCATATCGGGGTCTATCCCGCATTTGTTTTTCAGATCATCAGCATATTTGGCGATCAGCTCGTCGCGTTTTCCCATGTCGCAATCTCCCATTGTTGTGATGCAACGGCCCAAATTACCGTCTTCATCAAGGTTAGCCGCGACGGCAAATTTTCCGAAAGGAAAAATTTATGGGATTTCTCCCCCCAATTTTAACCAGATCGGCGATGACCGCTCATGTCAGTGGTTCAGGGCCAACAGCACCGCGTCTTAGGATCTACCACACGCCGCAACCCACGACGATGAACATGGCAACCAGCACAAAAAACGCCGCCAGTTGCATAACCGGCGGCGTCCCACACGCTTTTGTTTATCAGCGCTGAAATCAGTAGCGGTAATGCTCGGGTTTGAACGGGCCTTCCGGCTTAACCCCGATATAGGCGGCCTGTTCGTTATCCATCTTGGTCAGTTTCACACCGATCCGATCCAGATGCAGGCGGGCCACTTTCTCATCCAGATGCTTGGGCAGAATGTAGACCTTGTTTTCGTACTGGTCACCTTTGGTGAACAGCTCAATCTGCGCCAGTACCTGGTTGGTGAACGAGGCTGACATCACGAAGGACGGGTGCCCGGTCGCATTGCCCAGGTTCAGCAAACGGCCTTCTGACAGCAGGATGATCCGGTTGCCCGAGGGCATCTCGATCATGTCCACCTGTTCCTTGATGTTGGTCCATTTGTGGTTCTTCAGGCTGGCCACCTGGATTTCGTTGTCGAAGTGACCGATGTTGCCGACGATGGCCATGTCCTTCATGTCGCGCATGTGCTCGATGCGGATCACGTCCTTGTTGCCGGTGGTGGTGATGAAGATATCCGCAGTCGCAACTTCGTCTTCCAGCAGCGTGACCTCGAACCCGTCCATCGCAGCTTGCAACGCGCAGATCGGGTCCACTTCGGTCACTTTCACACGGGCACCAGCACCACGCAGCGACGCGGCCGAGCCTTTGCCGACATCGCCGTAACCGCAGACCACGGCGACCTTGCCCGCCATCATGGTGTCCGTGGCGCGGCGGATACCGTCGACCAGCGATTCCTTGCAGCCGTACTTGTTGTCGAATTTCGACTTGGTGACGCTGTCATTCACATTGATCGCAGGGAACGGAAGGTGGCCGTCTTTCACCAGTTGATACAGACGGTTCACGCCAGTGGTGGTTTCCTCGGAAACACCTTGGATCTGGTCACGCATCTTGGTGAACCAACCCGGCGATGCCGCCATCCTTTTCTTGATCTGAGCCTTGATCACCTCTTCCTCTTCCGAAGTCGGAACAGGAATGATGTCCTCGCCCGCTTCGGCGCGGGCCCCCAAAAGGATGTACAGCGTCGCGTCGCCGCCATCGTCCAGGATCATGTTCGGGCCGTCTTCGAACAGGAAGGACTTATCCAGATAGTCCCAGTGTTCCTCAAGCGTCTGGCCCTTGATCGCAAAAACGGGAATACCGGCCTCGGCAATTGCGGCTGCCGCGTGGTCCTGGGTCGAGAAGATGTTGCACGACGCCCAGCGCACATCCGCGCCCAGTGCCACCAGTGTTTCGATCAGAACAGCGGTCTGGATGGTCATATGCAACGAACCAACGATCCGCGCACCTTTTAGGGGCTTACTCTCACCGTATTCCACGCGCAGAGCCATCAGCCCCGGCATTTCGGTCTCGGCAATGTCCAGCTCTTTGCGGCCGAACCCGGCAAGCGCAATGTCTTTAACAATATAGTCCCCGGCCATCGTATGCTCCATTCCGGTAAACAGATCCGCGCTGCCCCTATCATTCTACGGGGCAGGTGGCAACTCGGATGACCTGGAACAGATTAATCCGCTGTAAATATCAGCTGGGTTCGCCCTTCAGCTTATCCTTTGGCATCGCTTCAAAAAAATCGGTACCAACTGCAACAATGCACGTCATGCCGTTCGCGTGAGTGACCAGAACCGTGTAGCTTCCGGTTTCTTTCGAGGTCCAGACCTCCATCACCGCCTGCGCACCACTGGTTTTCTGCAATCCGCCAAAAACCAGTTCTTCTGAATAGCTGTCCTGCAGCTTGGCGATCACGTGCTCTCGCTGCGCACAGTTTTTGGCAAAAGCAGGGGGGGCAGTAGCGGCCATTCCAAAGGCCAGGGAAATTCCAATCAGTCGCTGAAACATAACTAGCTCCTTTCGATACGCGTTACGTTCCGAGAGGGGCACACCAGGAGGAGCATGCACCCCCCTCAGCACAAATGTCGGAACCACCAAGCGCCGGTTCAAAGCACGACTGGTCAAGAAATTGTTGGCAGCTGGTGATCTCGACAGGTAAACGATACCACAAAAACACCCGTTCGTCGCGGACCGATCCGAGGGGCATTGCAGAATGGCAACACAACCCAGAGCATGGCAGCGGATGCTGTCTGGCCGCCGGCTGGATTTACTAGATCCGACGCCTGTGGACATCGAAATCGAAGATATCGCGCATGGACTGGCATTTGTGGCGCGTTGGAACGGTCAAACAGCGGGTGATTTTGCCTATTCCGTAGCGGAACACTCCCTTCTGGTTGAGCAGCTGTTTTCTCGGATTGCCCCGAAGGCACCGGTTAAATGGCGGCTGGCGGCATTGTTACATGACGCGCCAGAATACGTGATCGGAGATATGATCTCACCCGTAAAATCCGCCGTCGGACCCGACTACGGAGCTCTGGATGACCGTCTGAGTGCGGCGATCCACATCCGGTTTGGTCTGCCTGCAGCAGTGCCGAAAACAGTGAAACGACAGATCAAAAAGGCCGACAAGATCAGCGCCTGGATGGAGGCAACGCAGATTGCCGGGTTTTCGGAGGCCGAGGCGACAAAGTTCTTCGGTCGTCCGGACAAGGCGGTGATGGAGGGGTTGGAAATTTCATTGCGCCCACCGGTTGAGGTTCGGCAGGCGTATTTAGAGCGGCATGAGGCTTTGATAACTCTGCTATAGAATACCAATGTCATTCAGCGGCGGTTCTGAGCCCAAGCCTACCGAACTTCTTGTGCCAGCTTTCCAGCAAACCCAAGAAGTACAATCCCGGATAAAACCCGAAACCCTCGGTATCTGGACTGGGTCAGCATACGCGCGCGCAATAATCCGGCAAGTGCCGCGTAGGTCGTCAGAGAAGCGAGGGATATTGCACTATAGGTGGACACCAGCACAAATGCCTGCGGCGCGGCGGGCAGATCCGGTTGAATGACTTGCGGGAAGATCGCCACGTAAAAAAGAACGGCCTTCGGGTTAGATACCGCCAGAGTAAACGCCTCCAGAAACAGTGCCGTGGTCGACACAGACGGTCGGGCGGATGTTGACGGGCCAAGGTCAAGCGTTTCGCGCACGAAAATCAGGCGGAGCCCCAAGTAAGCAAGATAGAGCACCCCCGCCCAACGAAACAGGAACCATAGCCACTCAGAGGCAAGAACAAACGCAGCGACGCCAAACGCGCATGCAAATCCGGCGACGGCGAGCCCGACCGCGTTTGCAGCAATCGTCGGTAGACATTGCTTGAAGCCGAGTTGCGCGGCCCGTCGGATCGTATTCAAGATCGCGGGACCCGGTGTCACGATGTTTGCAGCGGAAATCAACGTAAACGCGAGCCATGCTTCAAATGACATTTTTTCTCCGCCAGCGAGACAAATCAAACATTGAAGGTGATCTAAAGACCGTCCGGCGGCTCCCTCGCAGAATTTCAGCCTAAAGGCAATGTCCACTATGTCCCGCGAAGCAGAACTAATAAAAACCCATTGATCAGAGTCCCGATTAAGTTTTAACCCGACTCACCACCCGTCACCGCGGACTACGCTTCGCCAGAATCCGCTGCAACGTCCGGCGGTGCATGTTCAGGCGGCGGGCGGTTTCAGAGACGTTGCGGTCGCACAGCTCATAAACCCTCTGGATATGCTCCCAACGCACGCGGTCCGCGCTCATCGGGTTTTCTGGCGGTGGGGGCAGTTCGTCGCCCTTGGCCAGCAGCGCGCTGGTTATGTCGGTGGCGTCGGCGGGTTTTGACAGGTAATCCGTCGCGCCGATCTTTACGGCAGCTACGGCAGTCGCAATCGCGCCGTATCCTGTCAAAACAACGACCCGGCTGTCGGGGCGTTTTTCGCGCAGCACTTCGACGACATCCAACCCGTTTCCATCCTCAAGACGCAAATCGACGACAGCGTAAGCAGGCGGGCGGGCAGTCGAGATGGCGCGGCCTGCCGCGACCGATCCGGCGGTCTCAACTTCGAAGCCGCGCTTTTCCATTGCTTTGGCCAATCGCCGCAAAAACGGCTCATCATCATCCACCAATAGCAGGGATTTATCGGGACCTATATCAAGGTCAGAAATGTCCGCCATGTACCGTTCTTTCCGCTATGTCATGCCTTTGCGCTAAACATGAGTCTTAGCAGCGCCATTTCAAAGGTCAAATCGACCATGTCGCTTAGAGCTGATCCAGAAAGCATCCAACCTTGTCGGCCATCTGCTCGGCAGTGTCGTCGCGGTTGAAGAATTCAAGGAACCCATGCTCGGGCGACATCAGGTATGTAAAGGTGGAATGGTCGACCAGATAAAACTCGTCACTCTTGTCATGCGCCTTGTAGTAGGTCTTGTAAGCCTGGCTTGCAGCTTTCACCTGTTCGGGTGATCCGGTCAGCGCAATGGTCTTACCACCCATGTTGAACGCATAGTCCTCCATCACCTCGGGCGTGTCGCGGTCCGGATCGATCGAGATGAACAGCGGTGTCACCGACTGGCCCCGTTCGGCAAGGATATCCACGGCCTCAACATTGCGGGACATGTCGAACGGGCAAACATCAGGACAGAACGTATAGCCAAAATAAACCAAGGTCGGCTCGGTGATCACATCTTTGTCGGTGACGGTCTCACCCTTGCCGTTGACCAGCTCGAACGGGCCGCCAATGGCTGCGGAGCCGCCTGCGATCTGCCCCGAGCGGCATTGCGCGAACTGATCATCGGACCGTCCGCCCAGCGTCAGCAACCACATGGCGCCCAGACCAACGGCCAGAACAACGGTTGCGAGGATGGCGTAAAGACGGACCATGAAGTCATTCCTTGAACGAAAGGGGTTGTTGATCGTTTCGGTCGACACACCTATCAATATGTCCAGCCGATGCAACAGGACATAATGGACCGATGGCGAATTCCAACCTCACATTTTGGAGCGGTCAGGAAAGCAGCAACTGGATAAGGTTGCGCACGCTGATCCTGTTGCGTTGGGTTGCCATTATCGGGCAATTCACCGCCATTACCGTCGCCCAGCAGTATTTCAATGTGAAGCTGGAACTGGCGCTGTGTTATCTGGCCATCGGCGTTTCGGTCATGGGCAACATGACGGCCATCCTACTGTTTCCACAAAACAAACGCCTGACGGAATTCGAAAACTTTCTGATGGTGTTGTTCGATCTGATGCAGCTGGCAATATTGCTGTATCTTACCGGGGGGTTGAACAACCCGTTTGCCCTGTTGCTGCTGGGCCCGGTGACGATTTCAGCCAACGTCATGAGCACACGCTCAACTCTGATCGTAGGCGGGGTTGCGATTGTTCTGACGACCTTGCTGGCAGAGTTCCATATCCCCCTGCGGACGGAACAGGGCCAGATGCTGGATATCCCGGAAATGCTTGTGTTCGGAAACTGGGCCGCAGTTGTCATTGCCATCGTTTTCATCGGGGCATATTCGCACCGCGTAAGCGCCGAGGTTCGTTCGATGTCCGAAGCGCTGGCAGCCACGCATCTGGCCCTCGCGCGTGAGCAGAAGCTGACAGATCTGGGCGGCGTCGTCGCAGCCGCAGCGCACGAGTTGGGCACACCGCTCGCCACGATCAAGCTGACGAGTTCAGAGCTGATAGAAGAGTTGGATGACAGACCCGACCTGAAAGAGGACGCGGCGCTTATTCGTGAGCAGGCCAACCGCTGCCGCGATATCCTGCGCGATATGGGTCGGGCTGGCAAAGACGACCTGCATCTGCGGCAGGCGCCACTGTCCACCGTCGTGCATGAATCGGCCGAACCGCATATCCACCGGGGAAAGACCGTACATTTCGCCGAAGGTCCGACCGGGGATGGCGATGTGCAACAGCCCTCAATCCTGCGCAAGCCCGAGATCATTCACGGGCTGCGCAACCTGATCCAGAACGCAGTGGATTTCGCGCGGAACAATGTTTGGGTCGAAGCCGAATGGACTACCGATATGATCACGATCAAGATCATGGATGACGGGCTTGGATATCCTGTCCAGATGATTGGCCGGATCGGAGACCCTTTCATGCGACGCCGCCGTGCCGAGACAGACCCAAGAACCCGACCGGAATACGAAGGAATGGGTTTGGGGCTGTTCATCGCCAAAACCCTTTTGGAACGCAGCGGTGCCGAGTTGTTTTTCGCTAACGGTTCTGATCCCTATCAGAACCTGTGCGATAACCCCGAACGTCGGGGCGCGATCGTTCAGGTTTCGTGGTCGCGCAAGCTAATCGATGCGCAAACCGGTGATACGCCAGTCCTTTCAGGTGCAAACCAACGCATTCAGGTCTGAGTTAAGACCTCGTTAACCATTTCGGCGCATAGTCCCGGTTTTATGTATCTTCCCCTTTCTTCGTGTCAGTCCTGAGGTACGCATGGTCGACTGGATCATTCTCGCCGCGATCAGCCTGGTTTCCGCCAGCCTGGCGGTGCAGTGGCTTTTGCCCCGTCGCAGGATTCAAGGCGACAATTTTGGCCTGTCCTCGGCCATGTCTTTGTTCGATGCGGTCTTCCTATTCGACGGTGACAGGCTCATCAGTCATTCGGACATCGCGCTGGATGGGTTTGAATCCGTCCGCGAATGGTCTGATCTTTGTCGGCTTTTGCACCGGGATTTCCCAACATTCCCGGAAACGCCCGACGCTGTCCGGCAGGAAGGCGCGCTGGTTGTTCCCGCTATTGATTGCACAGTTGAACGAGACGTAATGTGCGAATGGATCGACGGCGTTGTCCGTGTGCAACTGCGTGACCGAATTGATCGCGTCAGACCCTCACAACGCGACGCGCAGAATCCGATCCGCCCTGCTATGGAACAGGCGCCTTACCCGGTCTGGTTGCTGGATCATCAAAGCCAAGTCCGCTCGTGCAACGCCGCTTATGTTTCGTTGGTGCGCAAAGTGCGGGGACAGGATACGGATCTGACCGCCCCGCTGTTTTCCGGCATTCACGAAGATGCACGATTGGGCGCAAAGACCCGTATTTCGATTTCGTCCGATGACAGCGACAATAAGCTCTGGTTTGATCTGACCGTGGTCGATCACCCCGAGGGGTGCATGTGTTACGCGGTCGACATCAACGCCATCGTGGCCGCGGAAACCGCCCAGCGTAAATTCGTCCAGACAATGACGAAAACCTTCGCGCAATTGTCCATCGGTCTGGCCATTTTCGACCGAAATCGACAACTGGCGCTGTTCAACCCGGCATTGACTGAGCTGACCACCCTGCCCGCCAATTTCCTAAGCTGCCGCCCTGGCCTTTCCAGCTTTTTCGATCGGCTGCGCGACCAGCACATGATGCCGGAACCAAAAAACTATCGCAGCTGGCGCAACCAGATGAACGACCTGCTCGAGGCTGCCGAGGACGGCAACTATCAGGAAACATGGTCACTGCCGTCAGGTTCGGTCTATTCGGTCAGCGGGCGGCCTCATCCTGACGGTGCCGTGGCATTTTTGTTCGAGGATATCACGGCCGAGATCACGTTGACCCGCCGTTTTCGTTCAGAGATGGACCTGATGCAGTCGGTTCTGGACAAGCTTGCGGATGCCATCGCGGTGTTTGGCGATGACGGAACGCTGGCATTTACCAACCGTGCCTATCAACAACTGTGGAACGAGTCCGGTGAGGCCGGATTTGAGCCCGACACAGTGCTCGAAGTGACACGCAAGTGGCAGGAACACTGCGCAGCCACACCCATTTTAGGCGAGATTCGGGATTTTATGGAAATGCGGGACAATCGCGCCGAATGGTCAAGTAGCCTTCAGCTGCGAGACGGTACCAATCTGACCTGTACGGTCAGCCCAATGCATAACGGCGCAACTATTGTGCGTTTCCGTGCTGAGAGCACGCCTAAAGTCTTGGAACGCCATCAAATCAGCGCGTGAACCGGGTTGCAGCCGCCCGGGCATAAGGCCATTGTGACGCCATGACGTTGCACGCCCGTTCGATCACCCTGAATTCGCCGGAAGAAACATCAGCGCTGGCCGCACGGCTGGGTGCTGAGTTACGTCCGGGTGACAGTATTCTTCTTGAGGGTGAGATTGGAAGTGGTAAAACCCATTTCGCCCGCAGCCTGATCCAATCGCTCATGTCAGAACCAGAGGATGTGCCCTCGCCGACCTTTACGCTTGTTCAAGCTTATGACACCCCGACCAGCGAGGTTTGGCATTGCGATCTGTACCGGCTGAGTTCGGTGGATGAGATTGAAGAACTAGGTCTGAGTGAAGCCTTCGACTCTGCGATCTGTTTGATTGAATGGCCAGAAAAGCTTGGCCCGCTGATGCCCGAAACAGCCTTGACCATACGCATAAAAACAGACCCTAACACGATAGAAAAGCGTCAATTGACACTGTCATGGTCGGATCAGAAATGGTCTGGGAAACTGGAGAATGCCATATGACAAACCGGGCTGTTCTGGCCAAAGCCCTGATTGCACAAACACCGTGGTCGAATGCAGAACGTGTGCCGTTGGCGGGGGATGCATCGAACCGCCGGTATGAGCGCTTGACCGACCCCGATACCGGCCGCACGGCTATTTTCATGGACTCCCCGCCCGATAAGGCCGAACCGGTCGAAAACTTCGTGCGCATGGCCGAGTATCTGCGGAAAATCGGCCTTAGCGCGCCTGAAATATATGCCGAAGATGCGGAATTCGGCTTTTTGTTGCTTGAAGACCTTGGCGACGACCTGTTCGCCCGGGTTTTGGAAAAGAACCCAGGGATGGAGCGCGAATTGTACGAGGCCGCGACTGACGTGCTTGTCGAATTGCACACGGCACCCACCCTTTCGCTGCCTTCCTATGACCCGGCGCTTATGACCGAATTGGCAGCGTTGTCTTTCACCAAATACGCACAAGCCGTTCTTGGGGACCATGACGCGGATGCGCGCGTCCGTTTCGAACATCGGTTCGCAGACATCTTGCACCACGAAACTTCGGGCAGCAAAGTGGTCATTCAACGCGACTATCACGCGGAAAACATGATCTGGTTGCCAAATCGAAAAGGGATAAAACGCGTCGGGCTATTGGATTTCCAGACCGCAATGCTGGGCCACCCAGCCTATGACCTTATGTCAATGCTTCAAGATGTGCGCCGTAACGTAGCCCCGGGTATCGAGATGCGGATGTTAAACCGCTATGTCGCCGCAACTGGGGTGAATGATTACGGATTCCGAACCGCATACGCAGTGCTTGGCGCACAAAGGAACCTGCGTATTCTGGGTGGATTTGCCCGTCTGGCAACGGAATACGGCAAACCACGGTATGCTGACCTGATTCCGGCCGCGTGGGCGCATCTTTTGCGCAATCTGGAACACCCTGCGCTGGTGACCGTCTCGGACCTGCTGCGAACCGCCCTGCCCGCCCCAACCCCTGAGAACTTGGACAGGCTCAGGCAGACATGACGCGAAACCCCGAAGCCCTGATGCTGTTTGCTGCCGGGTTTGGCACTCGTATGGGGGTGCTGACCAAAGACAGGCCCAAGCCATTGATCGAGGTCGCCGGTCGTCCGCTGATTGACTATGCTCTGGACTTAACGGGCGATTTGCAACCGCGCCGTGTGGTGGCCAACCTGCACTATCTACCCGACCAGCTTGAGGCGCATCTGGCACCAAAAGGCGTGCTAATATCGCGTGAAGAGCCGGACATCCTGGAAACCGGTGGCGGGTTGCGTGCCGCCTTGCCTTTGCTGGGGAGCGGTCCTGTTTACACGGTGAATACGGATGCAATCTGGTCCGGGCCAAACCCCCTGACGCTGTTGCGCGAGGCGTGGAACCCTGACCGGATGGACGCGCTGCTGATGTGCGTACCGATCGAACGAACCCTTGGGCATGCGGGCAAAGGTGATTTTACAGCAGATGCCGAGGGCCGGATCACGCGCGGACCCGGCTTGGTGTTTGGTGGGGCGCAGATCATGAAGACCGAAACGCTGATGGCAGTATCTGAACGGGCGTTTTCATTGAATGTCCTTTGGGACCAGATGCACGCTCAAGGTCGCTTGTTCGCAACCACCTATCCCGGTCGCTGGTGCGACGTGGGCCACCCCGAAGGCATTGCTTTGGCCGAGGGTTTGATCGCTGATGTTTGAAAGCAGCACTGTGCCCCGTGTTTATGCCGTGCCTCCAGGCACCGATTTTCCAAGGGCATTGATAGACGGTCTGCGTTTGCGTGTAAAAGATCACCCGCCCGAGGCTCTGGCGCGGGTGCAACTCGTGGTGAACACCCGCCGCATGGCGCGCCGGGTCCGCGAGCTGTTCGATCAAGGCCCAGCCTGTCTGCTGCCCCGTCTTTCGCTGGTGACGGATTTGGGCGAAGGCTTGGATTTGGCGCAGATTCCGCCTGCCATACCTGCGCTTCGACGCAGGCTGGAGCTGACCCAACTGATTGCCAAGCTACTGGAACAACAGCCTGATCTGGCCGCGCGGTCATCCCTGTTTGACCTGTCCGATAGTCTGGCCGCACTGATTGACGAGATGCAGGGCGAAGGTGTTTCACCTGATGCGATCCGACAACTGGATGTCAGTGATATGTCCGGACACTGGGCACGCGCGCAGGCGTTTATCGGGATTGCAGATCATTTCATCGACGCCGGCCCCGATGCACTGGACGCGCAAGCGCGGCAACGACGTGTGGTGGAAAACCTGATTGACCGTTGGCAGGCTGCACCACCGCAGCACCCGGTTGTTCTTGCAGGCTCAACCGGGTCACGTGGCACAACGCTGTTGTTGATGGAGGCCGTTGCCCAACTGCCGCAAGGGGCGCTGATCCTGCCCGGCTACGATTTCGATCAACCGGATCATGTCTGGCAGGGTTTAGACGACGCACTGGCTTCGGAAGATCACCCGCAATATCGATTCCGCAAGCTGATGACCCGGCTAAGGATACAGCCCAACGAAATCAGGCGCTGGACTGACGATAAGGCCCCGTCGGCTGCGCGTAACCGTCTGATATCTCTGGCGTTGCGCCCAGCGCCAATCACCGACGCCTGGATGTCCGAAGGTCCCCGGCTGACCGATCTGGACGATGCAACCAAAGACCTGACATTGGTCGAGGCGCAATCCCCCCGGTCCGAGGCGCTGGCCATTGCCTTACGTTTGCGCGAAGCCGCCGAAACCGGGCAAACCGCTGCTTTGATCACGCCCGACCGGATGCTGACCCGTCAAGTCAGCGCGGCGCTGGATCGGTGGAACATCCTGCCCGATGACAGTGCCGGTCTGCCGCTGCAGCTATCACCTCCGGGACGATTCCTGCGCCACGTGGCGGGCCTGTTCGCACGGCGGCTGGAGGGAGAGGCGTTGCTGACCCTGTTGAAGCACCCGCTTTGCCACAGTGGCGGTGATCGCGGTGCGCATTTGCTGCACACACGCGATCTGGAACTGGATTTGCGGCGTCATGGCCCTCCGTTCCCAGACAGTGCCAGTTTGGCCGGCTTTACCATCCGCAAGGAGGTGCCAGAGGGCTGGGTCCGCTGGGTGGCTACGCAGTTTTGCGGCCAACAGGTTGCGGGTGAGTTACCTTTGTCGGATTGGGTGACGCGCCTGCGCAATCTGGCCGAGGCGATCTCAGCCAGCAGCGAAGGCGAAACCGGAACGCTTTGGGACAAAAATGCCGGTCAAAAGACTTTGGCAGTTCTTACAGCGTTGGAGGATGAGGCGGCGTATGGCGGTCCGATGACGGCCCATGATTTCGCCGATCTTCTAGGGGCACTGCTGGCTGGGGAAGAGGTTCGCGACCGTGACGCCCCGCATCCGCATATCATGATCTGGGGCACGCTTGAGGCGCGGGTCCAGGGGGCTGATATGCTGATACTTGGCGGTTTGAACGAAGGCAGTTGGCCCGAAGCCGCCGCACCAGATCCTTGGCTGAACCGGCAGATGCGCGCCAAAGCCGGGCTGTTGCTGCCCGAACGTCGCATCGGATTGTCGGCGCATGATTTCCAGCAGGCTGTCGGCGCGCCCGAGGTCTGGCTGACCCGCGCCACACGGTCGGATGATGCCGAAACTGTCCCATCGCGCTGGCTGAACCGCATAACGAACCTGTTGCAGGGCTTGCCGGGGCAGGGTGGCCCCGAGGCTTTGTCAGCGATGCGCGCCCGTGGGCGGCAGTGGATACAATGGTCAGAACAGCTTGAGGCCGCGCCACGCATAGACCCGGCACCGCGCCCGTCGCCCCGACCACCGGTTGCGGCCCGTCCGCGACGCCTGAGCGTGACCGAGATAAAACGTCTGATCCGCGATCCTTATGCAATCTACGCCAAACACGTATTGCGGTTACGCCCACTGGACCCGCTGGTGCAAGCGCCCGACGCTTTGCTGCGCGGTATCGTTATCCATGAAGTCCTTGAACACTTCGTCAAGGACAGCGTCCTCGACCCCGCTTTGTTAACCCGAGAAAACTTTCTGAAACGCGCCGACGCCCTGTTGAACAAACACGTCGCATGGCCCACGGCCCGCAAGCTATGGCTTGCGCGGCTGGAACGGATCACTGATGATTTCCTCAGTGCCGAGATCGCGCGGCGCAGCGACGGAGGGCCTGTTGCCTTCGAGGCGATGATGAAACTGGAGCTGTCCCCTCTGGAATTCACAATCGCGGGCCGGGCAGACCGCATTGACCACAACAGCCGGGGCGCATTGCGCATTGTGGATTACAAGACCGGCATTCCACCGAGTGAAACCCAGCAAGCCAAATTTGACAAACAGCTTTTGATCGAAGCCGCAATGGCCGAGCAGGGCGCCATCCAAGGGTTTGACCCCATGCCGGTGGCCGAAGCGGTCTTTATCGGTATGGGCGGCACCTACAAAGAGGTGGCGGCCCCGCTGACAAAAGAGCCACCAGACAAGGTTCTTGCCGAGTTAAAAGAACTGATTTCAGCCTATTTAGAGCCTGATCAGGGGTTCACATCCCGTCGGATGCTGCACAAGGACTCGGACATCGGTGACTTTGACCATCTTGCCCGCTTTGGTGAATGGGATCGGACTGACGACACAACACCTGAGGTTCTGGAATGAGCCCCCGCAATGATGCAACTGAACGGCAGGTGCAGGCGGCGCGGCCTGATGCCTCGACCTGGTTGGCGGCCAATGCGGGTTCGGGCAAAACGCGGGTTCTGACCGACCGGGTGGCGCGGCTGCTGCTGGGGGGGGTACAGCCGCAACATATCCTCTGCCTGACCTACACCAAGGCAGCCGCCAGCGAGATGCAGAACCGGCTGTTCAAACGGCTTGGTGCATGGGCCATGCTGGCGGATGATCAGTTATCGGCGGAACTTAACGATCTGGGGTTGCAAGGCGCAATCGACCCGGATCGACTCGCGCAGGCTCGTACCCTGTTTGCTCGCGCCATCGAAACGCCGGGCGGGTTGAAGATTCAAACGATCCATTCGTTTTGCGCCTCATTGTTGCGGCGGTTTCCGCTGGAGGCTGGGGTCAGCCCGCAATTTTCCGAAATGGAAGACCGCGCGGCGGCCCTGCTGCGCGAAGAGATTGTCGAAGACTTTGCCGAGGGTCCTCAGGCCGCGCTGATTGAGGATGTTGCCCGGTTCGTTACCGATACTGGATTTGATAACCTTACTGCTGCGATCACGCACAAGCGCAATCTGTTTGCGCATCCGATGGCGTGGCCCGATCTGTTGCAACGGTTCGATCTGCCAGATGGCTTTGACGAAAACACCCTTCACGCCCAGGTTTTCCTCGGAGGTGAGGTCAAACTGATCCGCTCAATGCTGCCCGCGCTGACCGAAAGCGGCGGGAACAACGCCAAGGCCGCCGCCAAGCTGTCCATGTTCACTGATACGCAGATCGGCAATCTACCCTTGTTGGAAAGCGTTCTTTTAACTGGAAAATCCGCAAAAGAACCTTTCTCTGCCAAGATCAACGGTTTTCCGACCAAAGCCCTGCGTGAGGGGCCACTGGCTGATCAGATGCCTCAGCTTGAGGCATTCATGCTGCGCATTGAAGCCGCGCGCGAACTCCGCCTGGCATTGGTCGCGGCTCGTAAAACGCATGTTCTACACCGTTTTGCTGCGGCCTTCCTGCCCGAATATGAACGACGCAAGCAATTGCGCGGTTGGCTGGACTTTGATGATCTGATCCTTCGCGCAAGGCAGGTCCTGAACGATCCGGCTGTGGCGGAATGGGTGCTGTACCGTCTGGATGGCGGTATCGATCACATCTTGGTGGACGAGGCGCAGGATACCAGCCCCGATCAATGGGATGTCATTGAAAAATTGGCGCAGGAATTCACCAGCGGGGAAGGAGCCCGATCCGGGGTTGAGCGCACGATTTTCGTGGTCGGCGACAAGAAACAATCGATCTATTCCTTTCAGGGTGCCGACCCGCAGGCCTTTGACCAGATGCAGCAGGAATTTGGGCGTAGATTGACGGAATCAGGCTCTAAATTGTGGGATTCGACATTGGAGTATTCCTTCCGCTCCTCCAGCGCGATCCTGTCTTTGGTCGATATCCTGTTCGAAAACCGCACAGATGCCGGATTTCACAAGGACAGTTTGCATCGTGCGTTTAAGTCGGATTTGCCGGGTCGTGTAGACCTGTGGCCAGTGATCGAAAAGGTCGATGAAGACGACGACGGGGACTGGACGGACCCGGTAGATCGCCCCGGCGCGCGGCATCACACCGTCCTTCTGGCCGAGAAGGTGGCCAAGTCGATCAAGGACATGATCAACAGCGGCGAAACGATTCCCGAAGATGGCAAAGCTCCGGGAAGCTTTGTGCGGCGCAGGGTGAAACCGGGAGATTTCCTGATCCTCGTCCAGCGTCGCTCGGACCTGTTTGCCGAGATCATCCGCGCCTGTAAGGCCGAAAGTCTGCCCATCGCAGGGGCCGACCGGTTGAAGGTAGGTGCAGAACTGGCGGTAAAAGATCTTGCGGCACTGCTGAGTTTTCTGGCTACGCCCGAAGACAGTCTTTCGCTGGCCACAGTGCTAAAGTCACCTCTGTTCGGTTGGAGTGAGCAACAGCTTTTTGATCTTGCCCATCGCAGGCAAGAGCAGTTCTTATGGGCCGCGCTGCGTCGGCGCGCTGTTGAATTTCCGGAAACGCTGGCGATCCTGAACGATTTGCGCGGACAGATCGACTTTTTACGACCCTATGACCTGATTGAACGCATCCTGACCCGTCATGACGGACGCCGAAAGTTGTTGGGGCGACTAGGTGCCGAAGCCGAAGACGGAATAAACGCGCTACTATCGCAAGCCCTTGCGTATGAAAGGACAGATATTCCCAGCCTGACCGGGTTTCTGGTATGGATGCAGACCGACGACCTGGAAATCAAACGGCAGATGAGCGGCGTCGGCAATATGATCCGGGTAATGACGGTGCATGGCTCCAAAGGGCTTGAAGCCCCGATCGTGATCCTGCCGGACACTGGTAAACGGCAAGCGCCACGCGATGCAGAAATCATGGTGGCCGAGGGAACGCCGCTGTGGAAAGTCTCTGCCGATGCCTCTCCGGCGCTGATCGCGCAAGCACGGGCTGAGGCGCGGCAGCGGGAAGAGAATGAGCGGCTTCGCCTGCTTTATGTGGCTCTGACACGCGCAGAAAAGTGGTTAATCGTGGGCACCGCAGGGGATGTCGGCAAGGACGGAACCAGTTGGTATCAGATGGTTGAGGACGCAATCAAACGGGCAGGGGCCACGCAGATCCCCGGTTCGGAAACACTGCGTCTGGCACATGGGGATTGGACCGCGTTGCCGCTTGAACAGCACTCAGAAACCACGGCAGAGCCAACGCCACTACCCGCGCAGTTCTTAACCGCGGCCGCTGCCCCAGAACCACCGCTTGAGACGCTCAGCCCGTCTGATCTGGGTGGGGCGAAGGCCTTGCCCGGTGATCCCGGTCAGGATGAAGAGGCCGCCAAGCTGCGCGGCACGCGTCTACACTTGCTGCTTGAACATTTGCCCGTAGTCCCTCAAGAAAACTGGCCGCAGCTCTGCGCTCGGGTTCTGCCCGATATGCAGGATTCGGAACGGCAGACGCTTCTGAACGAAGCGCAGAATGTCCTGACGGCAGTTCATCTAAAGCCCGTTTTTGCGACCGATACCCTGGCCGAAGTTCCGGTAACAGCCAACCTGAATGGGCGGCGTATCCATGGGGTCATCGACCGGCTGATCATATCCGAGACCGAGGTTCAGGTAATTGATTTCAAAACCAATATCATCGTTCCTGACGACCCTGCGGCCTGCCCCGAAGGTGTGCTGCGCCAGATGGGTGCATATCTTCAGGCGTTGACACAAATCTACCCCGGTCGGAACATTCGAACGGCGATCCTGTGGACGCGCACAGCTGACTTGATGTGGTTGCCACACGATCTTGTGACGGATGCCCTGGCCCGTACCCAGATATCTTGACCTTAGTGTGACCCATCCCTACGTTCGTTTCCCAAGTTTACCCCATTCAGGAGACAGAAAATGTCGACCGTAGCCGTAACCGACGATACCTTTGACGCCGAAGTCAAGAATTCCGACATCCCCGTTGTTGTCGATTTCTGGGCTGAGTGGTGTGGCCCCTGTAAGCAGATCGGCCCCGCACTGGAAGAGCTGGCAGCTGAATATGGCGACAAGATTAAAATCGCCAAGGTAGACGTCGACAGCAACCCGAACTCTGCGGCTGCAATGGGCGTTCGTGGCATCCCGGCACTGTTCATTTTCAAGGATGGTCAGGTAGTCTCGAACCGTGCGGGCGCGGCACCGAAAGCAGCGCTGCAAAGCTGGATCGACGAATCCATCTAAGCTGAGCGTATTTCGGCGAACGGGCGTCGCTTTGCGGCGTCCGTTTTTCTTTGGCTAGCCAGACCTTGCCGCGTTGATCCACTCCGGAGGCAAATCAAGTGACGGACCATTGGGCCTGTGCCGTCGGTCCAGCGGGTGTGGGAACTGCGTTGCTGGTCTCATCTGTTTGACGCGATCGCGCCGGACAAAGGTTGCCTCAATCACGCGGGGGAAGGTTTCACCCTCGATATCCACCGTGCCAGACGCATTGTTTGGATGGATATGAGAACAGAGAAACCCGTCTTTCAACGCCGACAGCGCCGGGAAGGCCCGTTTGAAAGATGCCGGTTTGGTCAGGATTGACGGGATGCGGTGTAGTTCCAGCACGACAATGCGAAACCGGTGCAGATAGACCGGCGGCAGGGTCGACAGGACGTTATATTCGGCCCCTTCGATATCCATTTGCAGGATCATGTCACCTTCATCCAGAGCGAACTGATCCATCCAGTCCCGCAATGATATGACATTTTCGCCAGTCTCTGCTGCCAAGTGTTTTTTGACGAAAACCGAATTGGGTATATCCAGCAACGGTTCATCAACCGATCCGTCTGCCATGAAAGACGGAATACCGTGTTTTGCCAGATCAAGCTCAAAACTGGATTGCTGGGACACACCCGGAGAAAAACAAGCCACGATGCCGTCAAGATCATTGGGCAGTAAATAGCCGCCATCGCCAAAATCACCGACACGGATCAGTTTGTGGCCAAGCTCAAACGGCCTGATCACCTCGGCAAAGAATGCCCGTCGTTCGGCTGTCGTCATGTCGGGCTTGGGCATCGACGGCATGGCCGCTCCGCTGAGGCTGAATTTTGCTGGTTCCCAAAACCGTGTCATTTAAAGACGCCGGTTTCAAGCCGGTGCCACAACGATGTCATTGCCTGAAAAAGAAAAGCCGCCCCAAGGATGGGCGGCATTTTACTTTGCAAAAGTTAATCGCAGGTCAGATTTTGTCGATTTCTTCGCGAGTCAGTCCAATGTCGTCAAGCTGTGCATCACTGAGCCGTGACAGGGCTGCACGTGTTTTACGAGTTTCATTCCACGCGACTGCTTTTTCAAACGTTGCGGTGAACGCGTCCACTACGTGCAGGATGGTAGCTGCTCCGAGCGGCGCATGGATATTTGCGGTAGTTGCCATTTGCGCATTCCTTCTAACTGAAACAGCCGACCCGTCGTCGGTTGCAGGTCTCATTTAGGATCTTGGCGCAAGACTCACAATTGCTCGTGCGGTAACCCCGAATTGCGATTTTTGCATATCTTTTGTGCGGTTTGTGAACTGTTGCGCTGCGGGCGAGTCCGGCCCATATAGAACGGCAGACGAAAACGGAGATTTTCATGGCGGACAGCGATTTTCCCGGTTGGCACGGCACGACCATCATTGGCGTAAAAAAGGGTGGTCACGTGGTCATTGCCGGTGACGGACAGGTCAGCCTTGGCCAGACCGTGATCAAGGGCACCGCCCGCAAGGTCCGTCGCCTGTCGCCAGGCGGTTTCGAAGTCGTTGCCGGTTTCGCCGGGTCGACTGCTGACGCCTTTACCCTGCTTGAGCGGTTGGAAGCCAAGCTTGAGGCGACGCCCGGCCAACTGGCCCGCGCCTCGGTCGAATTGGCCAAGGACTGGCGCACCGACAAGTATCTGCAAAAACTTGAGGCGATGCTGATCGTTACCGATGGTACGGATCTGTTGGTGATCACCGGTGCAGGGGACGTGCTGGAACCGGAACACAACGTGGCGGCCATTGGGTCAGGCGGCAACTTTGCCCTTGCCGCAGCCCGCGCGATGATGGACAGCGACAAATCGGCCGAAGACGTCGCGCGTGAGGCGATGGTGATTGCTGCCGATATTTGCGTCTATACCAATGGCAAACTGACGGTTGAAACGATCTCAGGCTAACAACGCCTTGATCTCTTTTCCCTACCAGCGCAGGTGCATGTCGATCAGGTCAAGGAACACTCAGAATTGGCGGGTGATCTTGGCAGGTCTCGACATCTCTGTGCTCCTGACCTTTAACGTATTGATATCAGTAATAGGGTGCGGGTGTTTTACTTATGAAAGCATTTGCAAACGGGGTGGGGCATTGCTAACCAACGCTGCCAAGGAAAAAGACTTGGTTGTTTTCGCAAATACGGTACCTACCTAAACCCAAGTTTTGCCATGCCGACCGAAAGGACTGCGTTTTGACCGACCTGACCCCGCGCGAGATTGTCTCGGAACTGGACCGTTTCATTATTGGTCAGAAAGACGCAAAACGCGCCGTGGCCGTGGCGCTGCGCAACCGCTGGCGGCGAAAGCAACTGGCCGACGATATCCGGGACGAGGTCTATCCCAAAAATATCCTGATGATCGGCCCCACCGGTGTCGGCAAGACTGAGATCAGTCGCCGTCTGGCGAAACTGGCCCGCGCGCCCTTCATTAAGGTCGAGGCCACCAAATTCACCGAGGTCGGGTATGTCGGCCGCGATGTCGAACAGATCGTCCGCGATCTGGCCGATGCCGCCATTATCCAGACCCGCGAATACATGCGCGAGGACGTCAAGGCCAAAGCGTATCAAGCCGCCGAAGACCGCGTTATCGAAGCCATCGCAGGCACCGACGCACGCGAAGGCACGCGTGAGATGTTCCGCAAAAAGCTGAAAGCCGGTGAGCTGGACGATACGGTGATCGAGCTTGAGCTGTCGGATACGTCAAACCCCATGCCGATGTTCGACATTCCCGGCCAACCCGGTAGCCAGATGGGCATGATGAATCTTGGCGATATCTTTGGCAAAGCCTTCGGCGGGCGGACCGTCAAGAAGCGCATGACTGTAGCAGAAAGCTATGACGCGCTGATCGGGGAAGAGGCTGACAAGCTGTTGGACGATGAAACCGTCAACCGCGTGGCGTTGGAGTCGGTGGAACAGAACGGCATCGTGTTCTTGGACGAGATCGACAAGGTCTGTGCCCGCTCAGACGCGCGTGGCGGTGATGTTAGCCGCGAAGGCGTACAGCGAGACTTACTGCCTTTGATCGAGGGCACCACAGTGTCCACCAAACACGGCCCGGTAAAAACCGACCACATCCTGTTTATTGCATCAGGTGCGTTCCATATCGCCAAGCCCTCGGATTTGTTGCCCGAACTTCAGGGCCGCCTGCCGATCCGCGTGGAATTACGCGCCCTAACCGAGCAAGACTTCGTTCGCATCCTGACCGAAACCGACAACGCGCTGACGCTGCAATACACCGCGCTGATGGGAACAGAAAACGTCACCGTCAGTTTCACCGAAGACGGCATCGCCGCGCTGGCTCGCATTGCTGCAGATGTAAATCAAAGCGTTGAGAATATCGGTGCACGGCGACTTTACACCGTGATGGAACGGGTGTTCGAGGAATTATCTTTTACCGCGCCCGATCAGGCCGGGGCAGAAATCACGGTGAATGCCCAATTTGTTGAGGATAATCTGGGCGAGCTGACACGCTCGGCGGATCTGAGCCGGTACGTTTTGTAACGCCCCTGAACGGTTTTCTGCTCATGTCGCTAGACGTGAGCCAAGAATACGATAGCCTGTCGCAAAAGGTCGCAAGGACCCTGTTTGATGCGCTATCTGATCATTTTATTTTTTTCGCTTTCCCTCGGTGCCTGCGCTGACAGGACGGTAACTGAAATCGTGCCTGCGGCCGCGTCTGTTGGAACGCCAAAAACAGTGTTTGCTAGCACAACGCGGGCCCGTGAACTTGATGGGTCTTACGGTTTCAGACGCGCTGAAAAACTGCGTTTTTTAGAAACTACGGTTTCCATTCCACCGACGCATACACCGGGAACCCTGAAGTTTTCGTACGCGAACCCGAACCCGCAAAAGGAGTTTGTTCTTGCAAACGAAACTGACTTGAGCGGGCCGCAGGGTTTGCGGCAGCGTTTGCGCGGGCAAGACGACGTTACGATCTTTGTTCACGGCTACAATTCCACCCAGACTGAAACCATTTTCCGCGCCGCTCAACTGACTCATGATGTCGGTATTCCGGGCGCGACACTGGTCTATTCCTGGCCCAGTCGCGCGACCGGTTTTGGATATGCCTACGATCTGGATAGCATGCTGTTCGCCCGCGATGGCTTGGAACAAACCATTCGAGAATTGAAATCCATTCGCGTCAAGCGCGTTATCGTCGTAGCACATTCCATGGGCAGCGCCCTTACGATGGAGATGATGCGCCAGGCCGAGTTACGGGAACCAGGATGGGCCAACAAAAACATCGAAGGCGTGATCCTGATTTCCCCGGACCTGGATGTGGGTTTGTTCCGGTCGCAGATGGAACGGATAAATACTCCGCCTGATCCTTTCATTGTCATGGTTTCCAAGAAGGACAAGATTCTGAATGTTTCCGCCCGCCTCCGGGGTACGGATGAGGGTGAGAGGCTGGGTAATATCAGTTCAATCAGCATGTTAGAGGAATTCCCGATCAACGTGATCGACACAACCGCATTCAACAGGGATGCTGAATCTTCGCATTTCGTTGCGGCAACGTCACCTGCTTTGCTGGCTATTCTCAGCTCACTCCGCCGTGTCAGTAATACGTTCGGGCCGGATGAACGGCCCATCGACATTCTGGTTCCGCCCAATGAACGTAATCCTGACGGTGCGACCGAAATCATCCTGACAGAGACGGGACAGGCCCAGGTGTCTAATCCGTGAATTCGTCAAGACTGCGCGGCTTTCTGATCCAGAACGCAACCTGGCTAGGCGCCGGTGTGCTTTTGACGTTTCTGTCCAGCTTTGGGCAGACCTTTTTCATCTCGATCTTTGCCGGTGAGATACGCGAGGCCTATGGGTTAAGCCACGGGGCTTGGGGCGGGCTTTATTCATTGGGCACGACCGTATCTGCCATTGTGATGATCTGGGCCGGAAGTCTGACGGACATATTTCGCGTTCGCAACCTTGGGCCGGTCGTGCTGACCGGTCTGGCATTTGCAACTTTGGCGATGGCGATGAACACCGCGCTTTTCCTGTTGCCGGTTGTGATCTTTCTGCTGCGCCTATTCGGGCAGGGGATGAGCATTCATCTGGCGCAGGTCGCCATGGCGCGCTGGTTTACCACGACGCGCGGTAAGGCTTTGTCAATCGCGTCACTGGGGTATGCGATTGGGGAATCGCTGCTGCCGGTGGTTTTTGTCGCCGCTATGGCGTTGGTTGATTGGCGTCTGTTGTGGGTGATGGCCGCAGGTATGACGCTTCTCGGCATACCGCTTTTGATAAGGCTGCTGCGTCAGGAACGCACCCCCCAAAGTCTTTCGGCTGAACACACTGCAACCGGTATGCGCGATCGTCATTGGACCCGGCGCGAAGCGCTGTTCAATCCCTTGTTCTGGTTCATGGCGCCGTCAATCCTTGCGCCATCAGCTTTCATCACCGCGTTTTTCTTTCAACAGGTACATTTGGCCGAGGTCAAGGATTGGCCGCATATCCAATTGGTCGCCCTGTTTCCGGTGTTTACCGGAGTGGCAATCCTATCGATGTTTATCGCTGGCTGGGCGCTGGACAAATGGGGGACTGCGCGGATGATGCCCTTCTATCAATTGCCGATGGCCGTGGGTTTCGCTTGTCTTTCGGTTGCCGATTCCATTAGCGGCGCGTTGATCGGTCTGATCTTTCTGGCGCTTACCGTCGGTGCGCATAGCACATTGCCCAGCGCCTTTTGGGCCGAGTTTTACGGTACCCGCCATATCGGCGCGATCAAAGCCCTTGCAACGGCAGTCATGGTGCTGGGGTCAGCCATAGGCCCGGCGCTGACCGGTATCCTGATCGACTATCATGTTTCGCTTGGCACGCAGTTTCTGTGGATTTCGGGGTTTTTTGTTCTTGTCTGTGGTCTGGTCTGGATAGGTATCCGCCGCGCCCGGGCCGAGGTCTAGCGGTTGCGGCGCAGATAGACATAATAGGCGCCGTCGCCACCATGGCTGATATGGGCGGGTGCAACTTGCAATACGGCCTGCGCCAGCGGTGGAATAGAAAGCCAGTGCGGAACCTGATTGCGTAGCACGCCCCGCGGCGTTGGAATCGGGCCGGGTTCGTCGCGGTCTTTGCCTTTGCCTGTCACCACCAGAACCAGACGCTTGCCCTGCGCTTGCGCTGTCAGAATGAACCGGATCAGGGCAGGGTGCGCAGTGTCTACGCGCATACCATGCAGGTCCAGTTTGCCTTCCGGCTTCAGCTTGCCGCGTTTCATCCGGCCAAACGCCTTGGTGTCCATCTTTACCGGGCTGGCCCACAAGCTGTCCGCGACCGAAGGTTTCAACCTGTGGTGCTGTGGTTTGACTGGAACATTCTGCCCTACCTCAAAACCCTCTAATCGCATCCGTGGTGTTTTAGTTGGTTTTGGTTTGGGTAACGTGGTGGGATGCACAGATTGCGGTAGCTCGGGGTGTAGACGTTCAGCCTGTTTGGTGACCTTGCGCCACAGCTCGATCTCTTCTTCGGTCAGTTTGCGCCGGGTCATCAGTATTCATCCGGGATTAGGGCATAGGCCCGCTGGATCGGCAACAACAGGACCATCCGGCCCGGGTCTTTTAAGTGCCCGGCCGCCTGCCCGGCAGCGTCGCCAGTACCAAAGAAGATATCCGCCCGCTGCGCTCCTTTGATCGCTGCGCCAGTGTCCTGTGCTATCATCAGTCGACGCATCGGCGTTTTACCGTCCTTTTCGATCCAGACCGGAGCACCAAGCGGCGTGTAAGTCGGATCGGCGGCAACGCTGCGCATTTTCGTAACGGACCGATTCATCGCCCCCAAAGGCCCAAGTTCCGGGGCGACCCGAGTCACTTCGCGAAAAAACACATAGGAGGGGTTGTGAAAAAGCAATTCTGCCCCTGCTTCGGGGTTCTTGCGCACCCAGGCACGGATCATCTGGGCGCTGACCTCATGCGCGCCCAGTAGACCCTGCCGTATCAACTCTGCACCGATTGAGCGATAGGGATGCCCATTTGCCCCGCCATAGCCCACGCGCAAGGTGCTTCCATCTGGTAAACGGATTCGCCCCGAACCTTGGATCTGTAAAAAAAATAATTCCACCGGGTCGTCAACCCAGGCGATTTCCAAACCCCGACCTGCCATTGCATCACCACTCAGGATTTCCCGGCGGCTCAGCCAAGGTCCGTCTACTCGCGCTTCGGGGGGCATCTTGTAGAGTGGGTATTTGAAGCGATCCGTTCGGGTCCGCGACCCCTGCAATTCGGGTTCGAAATACCCCGTGAACAAGGCATCCTGATCATCTTCGACCAGAACGGGACGAAAAAACAACTCAAAGAACGATCGCGCGGCGTCAGCCTCATAAGTCCGGGCAACGCCACACAGGGCGCGCCAGTCCGGATCATTCAAATCACTACAGGTATTCAGAAAAACCGAAAGTGCCGCCCCATGATCGTCGGCGGCCCAGCCTTCAAGCTCATTAAACGACAGTATGGATCGTGTCGTCTCGCCCCCGGCGGCGCTTGCGGTGGTCATCGCGCCCACAAGAAGGAGCGACCGGAGTTTGACAATCATGCGTCCGTTGCAACAAGCAGCCAGTTCGGATCGTCCGAGCCCATCACGCGCGCAAAGGTCCAGCTGTCTTTCTGGCGTTTGACCGTGTTTGGACTGCCTTCGATGATATCACCGCCGCGATCCCGTACGACCGAGGTCAGCTCAGCCACGAATTTCATCGTTATTTCGGCCTGGTTGGTATCCTTGTCAAAAGACACATCAGCCAGCGTGGTTTCACGGACACCGATGAACTCAGCCTCGATCGTCAGACCCTTATCTTCGCGGGCGGCGACGACGGATACAAATGTTTCGAAAACCTCTTCGGAAAGGAAAGGCTGTATTTCGTCCAGGTTTCCTTTTTCAAACCCCATGACGATCATTTCATACGCGCCGCGCGCGCCCTGCACAAATTCGCTTACCGAAAAACTCGGCTCAATCCGCTTCATCGCGGCAAGGGTTTGTGCCTGTTCACTGTCCTCGGCGACATGGTCGGTAATGTCGTGATCCGGGCCGCCTTCGATCACCTCGAACCCGCTACGGGCCTTGTGTGTTTCTGGTTGTTGTTGCACAGGGGGCTTTTCAAAACCCTCACGCGTGCCCAGCACACTTCTCAGACGTAGGATCAGGAAAACGGCAATTCCGGCAAGGACCAGCAACTGGATCATCGGTTCGTTCATTTCATCCTCTTTTCAGGCCGCGGCTTTGTATGCGCAGCCTCTTGCCATTATGTAGGTGACAGTTCGTGGCAAGTCCACCGCCCGACCTCTAGTATAGGATAGCGCAGATGTACCTGTTCTTGGCATTTTTATTGGTTCCGATTATCGAAATCGCCCTGTTCATCCAGGTTGGTGGTCTGATCGGCCTGTGGCCAACCTTGGCGATTGTAGTTCTTACAGCGGTGATGGGCACCATTTTGGTCAGGACACAAGGTCGCATGGCATTGGCCAATCTACAGCGTTCCTTTGCTGAACTGGACGATCCGACGGAACCGTTGGCCCATGGGGCGATGATCCTGCTATCAGGTGTTCTGCTGCTGACGCCTGGGTTTTTCACGGATGCGGTTGGATTTGCACTGCTTGTTCCCACGGTTCGATTGTCTGTTTTCCGTTACTTGCGGTCCAAAGTGACTATCACGCAGTTTCAGATGGGTCCCGGTCCACAATCGCGACCCGGATCTTCGGGGTCCGATCAGGGCGATGTGATAGATGGTGAGTTTACGGAGGTAAGGCCACGCCAGGAATCTTTGAAGCCGTCGAAATGGGTAGAGGGCCCGCACCGGCATTGAGGTGCCGCGCCCAACTTGCTAAGCAGTGGCAAATTACATTTTTGGAGTAGATCCATGGCCGAAGAAAAAGCTGCAGAAAACACTGCAGCCCAAGCTGCCCCCCAGGTTCAGATGCGCGTTCTGGGACAATTCATCCGCGATATGTCCTTTGAAAACGTCATGGCACAAAAGGGCGTGTCCGGTGACGTACAGCCCGAGATTGCGGTTCAGGTCAACCTCGACGCAAAAAAACGCTCGGCTGAACATCAATACGAAGTCGCGATCAAGCTGAACCTCAAGTCGAAAGCCAAGGGATTGGAGGATATCCTCTTTCTTTGCGAAATCGACTATTGCGGTTTGTTCCATGTAGAAGGTGTTGCTGAAGACCAACTGCACCCGTTCCTTCTGATCGAATGCCCCCGCATGTTGTTCCCGTTCCTGCGCCGCATCGTCAGCGACATCACTCGTGACGGTGGTTACCCGCCAGTGAACCTGGACAATATCGATTTTGTTGCGTTGTACCGCAACGAACTGATGCGCCGTCAGGCCGAAGCACAAAAAACCGAAGCCTGAATGGTTTGACCCGCGTCGCGGAAAGCCTCAGGCGCGGGTCCATAAGGCGTTTTCGCCCAGTTTCTGAACAAAAGCGTCGTGCGCGGCACGTTCTTCTTCGGTGATTTTTGACGTCAAAGGGGTCGGGCGAGGTGTCGGGCGCCATTCCTCTTGACTGCCCGAAATGGACGAAACGGTGGTGGACAGCCCAAAATCCGGTTGTCGTCCACCAATCAGTTCCAGATAAACCTCGGCCAGAATTTCCGAGTCAAGCAGCGCCCCGTGTAAAACCCGGTTCGAATTGTCGATACTGAACCGCCGACACAACGCATCAAGTGAAGCTGGCGACCCTGGGAATCGTTTTCGAGCAATCGCCAATGTGTCCAGCGCCTGATCCATCGGGATTGGCGGTAGACCCATCCATTTAAGCTCGGCGTTCAGGAACTTCATGTCGAAGGACGCGTTATGGATCACCAGCTTGGCATCACCAACGAAGTCACGGAATCCCTGCCCAACTTTCGCAAAAACTGGCTTATCCTTCAGCGTGACCTCACCTTTTTCCGGCGGGCGCGGGTTTTCCAACAGGTCAGGTCCAATGCCGTGCACACCAAACGCCTCTTCGGGCATTGAGCGTTCGGGATTTATATAGACATGGTATGTTTCACCCGTCGCCACATGATTCCAAAGCTCAACCGCGCCGATTTCGACAATCCGGTCACCACTTTCGGGATCGAACCCTGTTGTTTCGGTATCAAGTACGATCTCACGCATCTACAATTTCCGCCCGTATCTGCCTGACGATATCCTGCACCTGTGCGCGAGCATGGTCCAGTGTATCGGTCACAATCACATAGTCCGCCCGCGCGCATTTTTCATCGTTCGGCATTTGCTTGGCGCGAATCTGTTCGAACTGCGCCTCGGTCATCGTTCCGCGCGCTATGACGCGGCGTTTTTGTTCGTCGGCGGGAATTGAGACACAGGCCACCGCGTCCATCGCCGCGTCTCCGCCCGTTTCAAAGAGAAGTGGAATGTCGAACACTAAAATATCTGTGGTTGCTTGGCTGCGGAAAGCGGCCCGATCCATGGCCACAAGCGGGTGAACGATGGCCTCGATCCTTTTCAACGCGTCGGGGTTTCGCGCGATGATTTCTTTCAGGGCGTCACGGTTTACAGCGTCATCGATAATGGCCTCTGGAAACGCGACCCTCATGGGCTCAACAGCCGTCCCTCCTACTGAATAGAGCCTGTGTACAGCCGCATCCGCATCCCACAACGCGCAGCCTTCATCAACGAACATCTGGGCTGTTGTGCTTTTGCCCATACCGATCGAACCAGTTAGGCCAAGCGCAAAACTCATCCCAGAACCGCCGCGCGCAGGTCATCTGTTACCTCAGGTCGGGTGCCGAACCAGCGTTCGAAACCGGGTACGGCTTGATACAGTAGCATACCCAACCCATCGACGGTGGTGCAGCCAGCGTCTTCTGCTGTTTGGAGCAGTTTTGTTTTCAAAGGAGCGTAAACCAAGTCTGTCACAACGGCACCCGGTTGCAGCCCGTCCAAAGGCACCCGAAGTTCCGGCTGCCCTTGCATCCCCAAAGAGGTCGTGTTCACCACCAGCTCGGCCTCTTCAATAACATTGCCGGCTTGAATCCAGTCAACAACAGTTATGCGGTCGCCAAATTCTTCTTTCAGCTGATCAGCTCTGGCCTGGGTACGGTTGGTCAACATGATTTTAGGCACGCCAGCTTCAAGCAAGCCCTGCAATACCGCGCGCGATGCACCACCAGCCCCAAACACCACCGCAGGGCCATCTGAGGGTGACCAATCCGGTGCGCCATCGCGAAGATTCTGCATAAAACCAAAGCCGTCGGTATTGTCGGCATAGATCTTGCCGTCTTCCCCAAAAAACAAGGTATTTGCAGCACCGATCAGCTTGGCGCGCTTGGAGACGAAATCCGCCAGGCGCAAAGCCGTCTCTTTATGAGGGACGGTGACATTCGCCCCGACAAACCCAGCTTTTGGCAGGGACCGAAGCACCACACCCAAGTCATCAGGTGCGACATCCATGGGGACATAGTGCCCGGCCAGCCCATATTTCTTAAGCCAGTACCCATGGAGCTGCGGCGATTTCGAATGCGCAATCGGGTGCCCAATCACCCCGGCCAACGGAATTCTGTGCTGCGTCATTGATCAATCACCCCTTTAACACTCAAATAATTTAGCAGTTCCAATAGGGGCATACCCAAGACATTAAAATAGTCGCCGTCAATGGTTGCGAACAACCGGACGCCTTCCTCCTCCAGTTTGTACCCCCCAACGGCATCCTGGATACTGTCCCAGTTGCGATCGATATAGCCGCGCAGATATGCATCTGAACTCATCCGCATGCGCAAACGTACCTGCCCCACATGACGCCAAAGCGGCTGACCATCCTGATATATAACTGCGGCCGACAACAGCATATGCCGTTTGCCGCGCATCGCCTTAAGCTGGGCCAACGCGTTCTCGGGCGTTGCCGGTTTCGACAATAACTGTCCTTCGAAATCAAGGACTTGATCACAGCCCAGAACCATTGCCCCGGGGGTCTTGTCACTTATTTTACGCGCTTTCATTTCGGCCAATGCATCGGCGATATCGCGGGGCGGTGCCTTTTCGGCCAATAGCGCTCGTCTCACAGTCTCTTCGTCCACGCGTGCAACCTGAACAGAGAACGGCACGCCTGCATTCTCCAGCAGCTTTGCGCGAATAGATGAGCCCGAGGCCAGAATGAAGGGGACAGACATGTGGAAAACCCCGTGTGCAAGTCGTTGAAGCTTCTTGAACGGTTTGTATGGTTTTCAGATTGACACGCAACCCCGGGAATTTCGCGCAAAACTTCCCTGAGTCGCCCGAACGCTGTCCATCTGGGACAAGGATAAGTTTCAAGGCTTGGATTATCGTGTAGTCCCGACTTACCCAAAGAGTTATCCTCAAATCAATCCTCATAGAGTGATTTTAACCAATTGTTTTATATGGCTATTTTTTTAAACCCACAGAATCAGCCAGGGAAAACTGAAATCTGTCCACGTGTGGAAAACATATGTGTAAAAAAATAATCCACGGATTTTGTTCAGCCTACAAAACCATCTTCCTTTTTCTTTTCTTATTTTTTGATTAGGGAAAGTTTCCAACAACGGCCGGAGCCGGAATGACTGATCTGCTTTTCACAATTTACCCGTGGGTGAAGGCATTACACATCATGGCTGTCATCGCCTGGATGGCTGGCTTGTTCTACTTACCCCGGCTGTTTGTTTATCACGTCGAAAAAGCACAGGCCGTTGACGGCGCAGAAACCATTTTCTTTGAAATGGAAGAAAAACTGCTGCGGGTGATCATGGGCCCTGCGATGATTGTTGCCTGGGCTTGCGGGCTGATCATGGTGGTGACACCGGGAATCGTGGGATGGGATTTTGCATGGCCCTGGGTCAAAGGCGCAGCCGTAATTGCGATGACATGGTTTCATCACTGGCTGATCGCGCGGCGCAAGGACTTTTTAGAGGGGCGAAACAAGCTCACTGGGCGGCAGTTTCGCATGATGAACGAGGTCCCGACCGTTTTGATGGTTTTCATCGTTCTGGCGGTCATTCTGAAGTTCTAAGCACTTTTCGTTCTAAGCAAGAGAAAAGGATCAAAACGCGCGTTCGACCGAAGGAAGAGGCAGCGCGTTTCGATTCAAGGCAAACGTAAAAGTGCTCTGACAGCGTGTTTGACTCCGATGCCTGTCGCGCATATGTAGGGATCAACACGCCCGTCCGGGCGGCGTATTTTCCGTTCTAAAATTCCACTTCGTGCCGCGCTGTCTGCGGTGAAGGTATGTATCATGACAACTGAAGCCCTGAATCTGGCCGATCTGAAGGCCAAAAGCCCCAAAGACCTTTTGGCAATGGCCGAAGAGCTGGAGATCGAAAACGCCTCGACCATGCGTAAAGGCGAGATGATGTTCCAGATCCTGCGTGAACGCGCGGATGATGGATGGACCGTTGGCGGCGATGGCGTTTTGGAAGTGCTGCAGGATGGCTTCGGCTTTCTGCGCTCGCCCGAGGCGAACTATCTGCCGGGACCCGACGACATTTATGTTTCGCCAGATATGATTCGTCAGCATTCGCTGCGTACCGGCGACACGGTAGAAGGGGACATCAAAGCCCCGGATGAGAACGAACGCTATTTCGCACTGACCAAAGTCACCAAGATCAACTTTGAAGAGCCTGAAAAAGCCAAGCACAAAATCCTGTTCGACAACCTGACGCCTCTGTACCCGGATCAGCGTCTGAAGATGGAGATCGAGGATCCCACCATCAAAGACAAATCGGCCCGTGTGATCGATCTGGTCTCACCGATTGGTAAAGGCCAGCGGTCTTTGATCGTGGCGCCGCCGCGGACCGGTAAGACCGTGATCCTGCAAAATATCGCGCATTCCATCGAACAGAACCACCCCGAGTGCTATTTGATCGTCCTGCTGATCGACGAACGCCCGGAAGAGGTGACGGACATGCAGCGTTCGGTGAAGGGTGAAGTTGTCTCCTCGACTTTCGACGAACCGGCAACGCGCCACGTTGCAGTATCTGAAATGGTGATCGAAAAAGCCAAGCGTTTGGTCGAACATAAACGAGATGTTGTTATTCTTCTCGATTCAATCACAAGACTTGGTAGGGCCTTCAACACCGTGGTGCCATCCTCGGGTAAAGTTCTGACCGGTGGTGTGGATGCAAACGCACTGCAACGGCCCAAACGGTTCTTTGGTGCCGCGCGGAACATAGAAGAGGGTGGTTCGCTGACCATCATCGCCACCGCGCTGATCGATACCGGCAGCCGGATGGACGAAGTGATCTTCGAAGAATTCAAAGGAACCGGTAACTCGGAAATCGTTCTGGACCGCAAGATCGCGGACAAGCGCGTGTTCCCGGCGATCGACATCCTCAAATCCGGCACCCGGAAAGAGGATCTGCTGGTCGACAAGGGCGATCTGGCCAAGACCTTCGTTCTGCGCCGTATCCTCAATCCGATGGGGACGACCGACGCAATCGAGTTCCTGTTGTCCAAGTTGAAACAGACGAAGACAAACGGAGAGTTCTTCGATTCGATGAACACCTGACACAGGTCTTAACTGACGCGAGGCCTTCGAATGGATACGATATTCGCCTTGGCCAGCGCGCAAGGCAAAGCAGGGGTGGCGGTGATCCGCCTCTCTGGCCCTTTGGCGCATTCTGCTGCGGCTGATCTGACGGGAGGCCCGCTTCCGCCCCGCGGTATGCGGGTTAGGTCTTTGCATGCAAGTGACGGGTCACGCCTGGATGACGGGTTGGTTTTAACCTTCCAAGGTCCGGCGAGTTTTACAGGTGAGGACGTGGCCGAGCTTCAAATCCATGGCAGCACGGCTACGGTCCATGCGGTGATGCTCTGCCTATCGGATACAAACGGATTGCGTTTGGCTGAACCGGGTGAGTTTACCCGCCGCGCGCTTGAGAACGGCAAGATGGACTTGACGCAGGTCGAGGGTTTGGCTGACCTCATCGACGCTGAAACCGAGGCGCAGCGAAAGCAAGCGCAGACCATACTGGCCGGCGAACTGGGCAGTTTGGCAGAACGCTGGCGCCGTGATCTGATTCGCGCCGCATCGTTACTGGAGGCGGTGATTGATTTTGCCGACGAAGAGGTGCCGACGGATGTGTCCCCGGAGGTCCGCACGCTGGTGTCGGGTGTAATGCACGACCTTCAACGTGAGGCAGAAGGTGTAAAGATTGCCGAGCGCATCCGGACCGGTTTTGAAGTTGCTATTGTAGGGCTTCCAAATGCGGGCAAGTCGACCTTGCTGAACGCCCTGGCCGGGCGAGAGGCAGCGATTACGTCAGAGTATGCGGGCACGACGCGCGACGTCATCGAAGTGCGTATGGATCTGGGTGGGTTACCTGTTACGCTTTTGGATACGGCCGGACTGCGCGAAACCGAAGATCATGTCGAAAACCTTGGGATCAAGCTTGCTCGGAAAAGAGCGGAGGCTGCAGACTTGAGGGTGTTTCTAACCGAAAACCCGGCCGAACTTGGTGTCGCGATGATAGAAGGTGATATCCAAGTTTTACCGAAATCTGATCTTCGAGAAGATGACGAAGGGGGAATATCCGGGAAAACGGGTCAAGGGATCGATCAGCTTATCTCCCACATATCGCGTATTTTGTCTGCTAAATCTACTAGCTATGGTATAGCCACTCGAGAGCGTCATAGGGCAGCGCTGAATGATGCCAATTCAGCATTGGCTGATGCTATGACTGTTCTGGAATCAGGACCGGATTTGTATGATATCGCAGCGGAGGAATTGCGAACGGCAATTCGCGCGCTGGAAGCACTGGTTGGAAGGATTGGCGTTGAAGACCTGTTGGATGAGATATTCGCCAGTTTTTGCCTTGGAAAATAGGGAGTGTTTCACGTGAAACATTCGAAGTTCGATGTTGTAGTTATTGGCGCCGGCCATGCTGGCACCGAAGCGGCACATGCCGCTGCGCGAATGGGTGTCGAAACAGCCTTGGTAACGCTATCTGCTCAAGATATCGGTGTCATGTCCTGCAACCCCGCTATCGGAGGGCTTGGCAAGGGACACTTGGTGCGCGAGATTGATGCTTTGGACGGTGTCATGGGTCGTGTTGCCGATCAGGCAGGCATTCAATTTCGTCTATTAAACAGACGCAAAGGACCTGCGGTACAAGGGCCAAGAACGCAGGCGGATCGGGCTTTGTACCGCGCCGCGATGCAAAAGGAAACGAAAGCGCAAGCGCATTTATCAATTATTGTTGGCGAGGTCGTAGATTTCCTGCTGGACGGCCCTAGGGTGACTGGCATCAGATTGGCAGATGAGTCAGAAGTTCACGCCAAAGCCGTTATTCTGACGTCTGGTACATTCCTGCGCGGGGTAATTCATATCGGGGATGTCTCGCGCCCGGGGGGGCGAATGGGTGATCGACCGTCAGTAAAACTTGCTGAAAGGCTGGACAGCTTTGCGCTTCCACTCGGGCGATTAAAAACAGGCACACCACCGAGGCTGGACGGACGTACGATTGATTGGTCAGATCTTGAACGACAGGATGGCGATGAAGTCCCAACGTTGTTCTCGTTCTTGTCAACGTCGGTTGTGGCGCCGCAGATATCATGTGGAATCACACATACGAACTCTCACACGCATGAAATAATCGAGAATAACCTATCGCGATCGGCCATGTATGGAGGACATATTGATGGGGTTGGACCCAGATATTGCCCATCGATCGAAGATAAAATTGTCCGTTTCGCAGAAAAGGATTCCCACCAGATCTTTCTGGAGCCGGAGGGAGTCAATGATCACACTATTTATCCCAACGGTATTTCGACGTCGTTACCTCAGGACGTACAGGTTGAATATGTCCATTCAATAAAAGGACTTGAGAAAGCGGAAATACTGCAACCCGGTTATGCGATAGAATATGACTATGTCGATCCAAGGGTTCTCTCATCCTCGTTGTCTTTGCCCGAGGTGCCGGGACTGTATCTGGCTGGCCAAATCAACGGAACAACAGGATATGAAGAAGCAGCAGCGCAAGGTTTGGTCGCAGGCCTGAATGCTGCACAATACGTCATGGAGCGAGACCCCATCCATTTCACCCGCGCGGATAGCTACATTGGCGTGATGATTGACGATTTGACAACACGTGGTGTAGCAGAACCTTACCGAATGTTCACGTCACGCGCGGAGTTCCGGTTGTCACTACGCGCAGACAACGCGGATCAACGGCTAACTCCAATAGGTGTGGATCTAGGATGTGTCGGACAGGCGCGTTTGAAGAGTTTCAGTAAAAAAATGGATAGGCTGACGGCAGTTAAATCAAAACTGACTGACCGAACGTTCACCCCGAAAGACATACGCGCGGTTGGAATTGACATCAATCAAGATGGAAACCGTCGTGACGCAATGGCCCTGCTGGCATTTCCCGATGTTCATTTCGGGGACATACTCCCCCTTGTACCTGATCTAGAAAATACTGAAGAAGATATCCGACATCAGGTTGAGAGAGATGCCCTGTACGCAAACTACATTGCACGACAGAACAAAGATGTTGAGGCTATGAAACGAGATGAGTCTTACGAGATACCAAGAGATTTTGATTATTCTGCTCTTGACGGTCTTTCATCTGAGATCAAGCAAAAGCTGACGGAGGCGAAACCCTTGAACATCGCGCAGGCGGGCCGGGTTGAGGGCGTGACACCCGCCGCTTTGACTTTGTTGTTGGCGAAACTTCGACGTGCGCAAAGGGTTCGAAAGGCATGAGCGATAAGATTTTCGACGGTTTGGATGTTTCACGTGAAACATTTGAACGCCTCGAAACCTATGTACGATCGGTGCAGAACTGGAATCCTAAGATTAACTTGGTCTCTCGAAATAGTTTATCAAACATTTGGGAGCGTCATATCCTTGATTCTGCGCAAGTTTACCGATTGGCGGCTCAGTTCGACACCTGGGTGGATATTGGCAGCGGAGGTGGGTTCCCCGGAATGGTTTGCGCAATTATGGCCATCGAAGACGCACCAGGGGCTCAATTCACACTTATTGAAAGTGATCAGCGCAAAGCTGCGTTTCTGCGAAGTGTCGCAAGGGAATGCGGGGTAAAATGTGCCGTGCTTTCGAAAAGAATTGAAATGGTTGACCCAATGAGTGCTGATATCCTATCAGCTCGGGCTTTGTCTGATCTTGGCAGGTTATTGTCCTTTTGCGACAGACATTTAGGAAAAAGTGGAACCGCGCTGTTGCCGAAAGGCGCAAGCTGGAAAAAAGAGGTAGAAGACGCGCGCAAAGAATGGAATTTCACTTATGAGCCAATTACAAGTTTAACAGAGCCCCAAGCAGTTATCCTAAGGATCAAAGGAGTATCGCGTGGTTGATCTGTCTCGTCCCTCAGGGCCTAGGATTATCGCGGTTGCCAATCAAAAGGGCGGGGTGGGAAAAACAACGACAGCGATCAACCTTGCCGCAGGATTGGCCGAAGCTGGGTGTCGCGTTCTGGTGGTTGATCTGGATCCGCAGGGCAATGCGTCTACTGGACTGGGGGTTGAGGACCGAGATTGGACAACATACGATCTTTTGCTGGATGACGCACCGCTTGAGGCGGTGATTCAGGAGACGGAAATAGATGGCCTGCTAGTTATACCGGCCACAGTTGACCTGAGTTCAGCCGATATCGAACTGATTTCGAATGAAAAGCGCAGCTATTTGCTCCATGATGCCTTGCGGCAAACACCAATTGACAAGTTCAACCTGGATTTTGTTCTAATCGACTGTCCGCCGTCACTCAATCTGTTGACTGTGAACGCAATGGTTGCGGCGCATTCCGTGTTGGTACCACTGCAAAGTGAGTTCTTTGCATTGGAGGGTCTGTCTCAACTCATGTTGACGATCCGAGAGGTCCGTCAAACTGCAAACCCAGAGCTTAGAATCGAAGGTATTGTGTTGACGATGTATGACAACCGCAACAACTTGTCTCGTCAGGTCGAAAAGGATGCGCGTGACAATTTGGGCGAGATGGTGTTTAAAACCAAGATACCCAGGAATGTCAGAGTCAGCGAGGCTCCATCTTTCGCTTTGCCGGTACTTCAATATGATTCGGGATCGTTGGGTGCTATGGCGTACAGGCATCTGGCGCGCGAAATTATTCAAAAGAACAAGAATGTCGCCGCCTAAGCGGCAGTGAGGAGGGGTAAGTGGCTGCCAAAAAAACAAAACCCAGGGGTTTGGGTCGGGGCCTGTCCGCTTTGATGGCCGATGTAACACAAGAAACCGCAGGGTTGGCGCCAAATGAACCGCGCCGACCGGACATGAACGTTCCAATTGAAAAACTGCACGCAAATCCCAACCAGCCGCGCCGAACATTTTCAGCAGAACGATTGGATGAGCTTGCGGCTTCGATCAAGGAAAAGGGTATCATTCAGCCTCTGATCGTACGTGAGGTCAGGGCGGGTGACTATGAAATTGTCGCTGGCGAAAGGCGTTGGCGTGCGGCCCAGATGGCCCAATTGCATGATATTCCGGTTATCGTGCGTGATTTCGACGATACCGAAGTATTAGAAGTCGCGATTATCGAGAATATCCAGCGCGCTGACCTGAATGCCGTTGAAGAGGCGGCTGGCTATAAACAGCTTATGGATCGCTTTGGCCATACGCAGGAAAAGCTGGCCGAAGCACTGGGAAAAAGCCGCAGTCACATTGCCAATCTTCTGCGCCTGCTGTCACTGCCGCAGGATGTGCAGACCTTGGTGATCCAAGGTAAACTTTCTGCGGGTCATGCGCGGGCACTGATTACTGCGGAAAACCCATCAGAATTGGCAAAAATTGTCGTACGGGACGAACTGTCGGTGCGCGCAACCGAAGCGCTGGTAAAGAAACAGCAAGCAGGTCCGGAAAAAACTGCGCCGAGGTCCAGAAACTTGGATGCGGGTAAGGATGCGGATACGCGCGCACTGGAAAAAGATCTTTCAGCCATTCTCGCGATGAAAGTAACGATTAACCACAAGGCGGGATCAGAAACCGGGCAGGTGGTTCTAACATATGAAAACCTGGATCAGTTGGATGATCTGTGCGCCAAACTCAGCCGCTAGGACGCGTCCAGATAAAGGCCATTACGGCACCCAACACGACGGCCTGAATAGCCAGAACAAAGACCGGCACGGATAGCAGAATCGACAGTCCGAAAACGGCGGCGATCGAGAAGGTGGCCGCCTTTTTTGCGCTTGGTCTTATGGCGCCAGCGGTCTGCCAGTCCTGGATCAGTGGGCCGAAGGTCTGATGAGTTATTAGCCAATTGTGTAAACGGGTAGACGAGCGCGCAAAGAAAAACGCTGCCAAAAGCAGAAAAGGGACCGTTGGCAGAAGGGGAACGATAATACCGACCATCGCAAACGCTACGCAGATCAACCCTAAAGCGGCCCAAAGGTATTGCATCAGCTATCCCAACAATTCCCGGATCACCGCATTTAAGACAGCGCGACCGTTTTTGGTTGCAACCAATCGACGATCCATCTGCTCAATCATTCCAAGTTCAATCAAATCAGACAGTTTGTTCTGTGGTAAAGAATACCCGGCTAACTTACTAAGTCGATCCATATATAGACCTTCTGCAGTCCTCAGACACATCATAAGGTATTCGTTCGCCTGATCTTGCCGTGAAAGCGTCGATCGTAGTCTCTCTCCGCTGCCGTTCTCAACGGCAGTCAGCCAGGCGTTTGGCGACAAATAGGTTTCGGTGGCAAGCTTTTCACCGTTTACCGTGATCCGCCCATGTGCTCCGGGACCAATGCCGACATAATCACCATAGTTCCAGTAGATTAGATTATGTTGTGACTCGGCACCGGGCCGGGCATGGTTTGAAACCTCGTAGGCAGGTAGGCCATGTGCCTCGCAGACGTCTTGAGTGACCAAATACATGTCGGCAGCGCTGTCATCCTCGGGCAGGCCGCGAAGTTTTCCAACCGCATAGCGATCACCAAAAGCAGTGCCTTCCTCAATCGTCAATTGGTAGAGCGACAGGTGATCAACGGCCATTGACAGGGCTTCGTTCAGCTCAGCGCGCCACATCTCCGGGGTTTGGTGTTGGCGTGCATAGATAAGGTCAAAACTGACCCGATCGAAACAAGCGCGCGCGATGTCGAATGCAGCGCGCGCCTCAGCAACGGTGTGGATACGCCCCAGACGGCGCAGGTCGTCATCATTCAACGCCTGTACGCCCATCGAGATACGGTTCACGCCAGCGTCGCGATAGGCCGCGAAACGTCCGGCCTCGACCGAACTTGGGTTGGCCTCCAGGGTGATTTCCATGTCGTTGGCGGGATGCCACAGGGCACGGGCCTGATCAATCACCGCACCAACAGTGTCGGGATCCATCAAAGATGGCGTACCGCCACCAAAGAATATCGTATTCAACACGCGGCCGGGGGTTTCAGCACCAGAGCGCTCCAGCTCCCTCAGATAGGAGTTAAGCCATTGTTTTTGATTGATATTCTTTGAAACATGACTGTTGAAGTCGCAATAGGGACATTTGGCCTCGCAAAAGGGCCAATGTACATACAGGCCAAAGCCCCCGTTGCGCCAATCATCCGCCAAAGCAGCCTTTCACGAACATCTCTACCGCGCGACCGCGATGACTGATTTTGTTCTTTTCCCAGCGGTCCATCTCAGCATAAGTAATGTCGTGACCGTCCGGTACAAACATCGGGTCGTAGCCGAACCCGTCCTTGCCACGGATTGGCCAAACCAAATGCCCGGGCGCAACGCCCTCGAACACCTCATCATGGCCATCGGGCCAGGCAAGAACCAGCGTGCAGCGAAACTGTGCCGTACGCGGGTGGGCGGCGTTTTTAGCCTCAAGTTCGTTGTGGGCACGGGTCATGGCGATCATGAAATCGCGACCATCGTCCGTTTCTGCCCAGTCGGCGGTGTAAACTCCGGGTGCACCGTCCAACGCGTCTATCGTGATACCGGAGTCATCCGACAGGGCAGGCAGGCCCGTTGCCTTAGCAGCAGCGTGGGCTTTGATCCGGGCGTTGCCGATGAACGTATCTTCGGTCTCTTCCGGTTCAGGCAGGTTCATTTCGCCCGCACCTACAACTGTCACGCCAAAGGGTTCGAGGAGATGCGCCATCTCTTCCAGCTTGCCTTTGTTGTGCGTGGCAACCAGCAGCCTGTCACCGTCGAACTTGCGTGTCATGCGGTGGCGGCCTTTTGTGCAGCGGCCAGTTCGCCAACGCCTTTAGAAGCCAGATCCATCAGCTGATCCATCTGGGCACGGCTAAAGACCGAGCCTTCCGCGCTCATCTGCACTTCGATCAGTTTGCCCGAACCCGTCATGATGAAGTTACCGTCAACGCCGGCTTCACTGTCTTCCGGGTAGTCCAGGTCCAGCACCGGCTGACCGGCATAGATGCCACAGGACACAGCCGCGACCGGATCGACCAGTGGATCGGAAATCACGTCACCGGCCTTCATCAGCTTGTTGACTGCCAGACGTAGCGCAACCCAACCACCGGTGATCGAGGCGCAGCGGGTACCGCCATCGGCCTGGATCACATCGCAGTCCACGGTAATCTGGCGTTCCCCCAGCGCGACCCGGTCCACGCCGGCCCGCAGCGCACGGCCAATCAGGCGCTGGATTTCTACCGTACGGCCACCTTGTTTGCCGCTTGCCGCCTCCCGCCGCATCCGGGTGTTGGTTGCGCGGGGCAACATACCGTATTCGGCGGTGACCCATCCAAGGCCCGAACCCTTAATAAAGGGCGGCACGCGATCTTCGATCGTTGCGTTACACAGTACATGGGTGTCGCCCATTTTGATCAGGCAGGAACCTTCGGCATGTTTGGTGAACCCCGTTTCGATTGAAACGGCGCGCATTTCGCTTAAATCTCGTCCTGAGGGTCGCATCGAAAATCCTTTGTTTGCTGGGTTGGGGATAACGCCCTGCGGCGCTAGGATGCAACCCCGATTGACCTTTCGTGTACCTGCGATTTAATGACCGCCCAGCAGGGGACCGCCGATGAGCGAAGCGAGTAAAATTCTGGATGAGATGAACGACCGGTCACGCGAAGTGTTCCGGCTGATCGTCGAAAGCTATCTGGACAGCGGTGAACCCGTTGGTAGCCGCACTTTGACGCGCACTCTGTCCGAGAAGGTCAGCGCCGCAACCGTGCGCAACGTGATGCAGGATCTTGAGTTTCTTGGCCTGCTCGACAGCCCGCATGTCTCTGCCGGACGTATTCCAACGCAGATGGGTTTGCGGATGTTTGTGGACGGTTTGTTGGAAGTTGGCGATCTGGGTGCTGATGACCGGCAGAAATTGGATGCGACTTTAGGCTCTAACAAAGGTGACGTGGGTGGTATGCTTGACCGTGTGGGGTCGGCCTTGTCGCATGTCACACATGGCGCATCGCTGGTTTTGACCCCCAAGCAAGAATCCGAAATCAAGCATATCGAGTTTGTCTCCTTGGCCCATGACCGCGCCTTGGTGGTTCTAGTCTTTGCTGATGGTCATGTTGAAAACCGCCTGTTCACGCCGCCCCCGGGACAAACGCCCAGCTCAATGCGCGAAGCCGCAAATTTCCTGAATGCGCTGATCGAAGGACGCACTTTGCGCGAAGTGCGCCGTCAGATGCAAACTCAGATTGACGCCCGCAAGCAAGAGATCGACGTGCTGGCCCGTGAAATGGTTGAAAGCGGCATGGCGGTCTGGGACGGGGATGGGGGCGACTCAGCACGGTTGATTGTGCGCGGCAGGGCGAATCTGCTGGGCGAACAGGGTGAGGCCGAGGAACTGGAGCGAATTCGTACCCTGTTTGACGATCTGGAGCGCAAGCGGGACATTGCCGAATTCCTCGAATTGACCGAAGAAGGCGAGGGTGTGCGCATTTTTATCGGGTCCGAGAACAAACTTTTCTCACTTTCGGGTTCCTCTTTGGTGGTGTCTCCTTATATGAACGCTGATCGAAAGATAATCGGTGCGGTCGGGGTGATCGGGCCCACGCGTCTGAATTATGGACGGATCGTGCCGATCGTGGATTATACGGCACAACTGGTCGGCAAGCTGATATCCGACCGGAGCTAGAGGGTAAGAAATGGCAGAGCCCAAAGACGAAGACTTCCTGGACAATATCGCAACGGCCGAAGCGGAAGAGCTGGCCGATGAAATTGCCGAGTTCAGCGACGAAGCGCTTGAACTGGATGAACTGCGCGCTGAGCGGGACGATTACAAAGACAAGTTCATGCGTGCGCTTGCGGATGCCGAAAACGCACGAAAACGTGGCGACAAGGCGCGACGCGATGCGGAACAGTATGGCGGGTCAAAGCTGGCCCGTGACATGCTGCCAGTGTATGACAACATGAAACGCGCGCTTGAAGCCGCAACGGATGAGCAGAAAGAGGTTGCTGCCGGTCTGTTGGAAGGTGTTGAGCTGACCATGCGCGCGTTGAAGGATGTGTTTCAGAAACACGGGATCGAAGTGATCACGCCTGAGGTCGGTGATCGGTTTGACCCCAATATCCACGAGGCGATGTTCGAGGCACCGGTGCCGGGCACCAAGGCCGGAGACATTATTCAGGTCTCTGCCGAGGGCTTTATGCTGCACGATCGCCTTCTGCGTCCAGCGCAGGTTGGTGTGTCTTCGACGCCTGCAAGTTAAGCATTCAGCGCAAATCATAAAATGGGGCGGTCAGGATCTGGCCGCCTCTTTTAGTTTGTATATCAGATCAAGCGCTTCACGCGGCGTCAGTTCATCGGGCAGCACATCCTTCAGCATGTCCGTGACCGGTGATGCCTTGGGCGCCGGGGGTGGAGGGGGCGGTGCTGCGGAAAACAGTGGCAGGTCGTCGATCAGCGCCTTTTGCTTGCCGCCTTCGCGTTCGGTTTTTTCCAACTGGTTCAAAACAACACGCGCGCGTGCGACCACCGAGGCAGGCAGACCGGCAAGCTGTGCAACCTGTACACCATAGGACCGGTCTGCTGCGCCCTTGTGGACTTCGTGCAGGAAGATCACCTCGCCTTCCCACTCTTTTACCGCGACGGTGGCATTCTCTACACCCTCAAGCTTTCCGGCTAAAGCCGTCAGTTCATGATAGTGCGTCGCAAAAAGGGCGCGGCATTTATTGGTTGCGTGCAGGTGTTCCAAGGTGGCCCAGGCGATCGATAAACCATCATAGGTAGCCGTGCCGCGCCCTATTTCGTCCAAAATCACCAGCGCGCGGTCACCCGCCTGATTGAGGATGGCCGCCGTTTCAACCATTTCCACCATGAAGGTTGATCGCCCTCGGGCCAGATCATCGGATGCGCCGACCCGACTGAACAATTGGCTGATAATACCGATATGGGCCTGGTCTGCCGGAACATAGCTTCCTATCTGAGCCATCAGGGCGATCAGCGCGTTCTGACGCAGAAAGGTTGATTTACCGGCCATATTGGGGCCGGTCAGCAGCCAGATGGCGGCCCCATCAGCGGCGCTCAGGTCGCAATCATTGGCAATGAAGGCGTCGCCGTCTTGCTGACGCAGCGCGTGTTCAACAACCGGATGGCGGCCCCCTTCTACATTGAAGGCACGGGATGTATCGACCCGCGGGCGGCACCAGTTTTCCCCACGCGCAAGATCGGCCAAAGCAGTTGTCAAATCTAGCTCGGCCAGTCCTCGGGCGGCCTGGTTGAGGCGCGCGGCCAGGGCCAATATCTCGTCAGAAATCCTTTGATAGAGCCGTTTTTCAATCTCAAGCGCCAGGTTTCCAGCGTTCAGAATACGGGTTTCGATTTCCGAAAGCTCCACGGTTGTGAAGCGCACCTGGTTGGCAGTGGTTTGACGGTGGATAAAGGTCTCGCTCAGTGGTGGGTTCAACATTTTTTCGGCATGGGTTGCCGTAGTTTCGATGAAATACCCCAGAACGTTATTGTGCTTGATCTTTAACGAAGAGATACTGGTGTGTTCCGCGTATTTCTTCTGAAATCCTGCAATAACAGATCGCCCTTCATCGCGCAGGGTGCGGGCCTCATCCAGTTCACTATCGAATCCCGGCGCAATGAAACCGCCGTCGCGGGCCAGCAGGGGTGGTTCCGCAACCAGTGCCGCGTCCAGCAGGGCCAAAAGGTCGTCGAACCCAACCAGATTTTGGACGGCGGTTGCCAGCAAAACGGGAAGCTCTTGATTGTCACAAAGCGCTGCAATTGCCGCTGCCTGTGCCAGACCGTTCCGAATTGCGGCCAGATCGCGTGGTCCACCCCGTTCCAGAGACAGGCGGGATAGGGCGCGATCCAGATCGGGGGTTTTGCGCAACGCGTCGCGCAGGTCTGAGGCGGTTAGGCTGTCCTCAACCGCAAAAGCCACCGCATCCAATCTTGCATGGATGACATCTAAAGCTCGCGATGGGCTGGACAGGCGTTGCTCAAGCAATCGCGCACCACCCGGAGTCACCGTCCGGTCGACCACTGACAACAATGATCCGGCCCGACCGCCAGAAAGCGACCGCGTCAGTTCCAGATTGCGCCGGGTGGCGGCATCTATTTGAACCACGCGGTCCTCGGAATCCTTCATGGGTGTTTGCAGCAGGGGCAGTTTGCCCTTTTGCGTAATCTCCAGATAGTCGATCAGCGCACCCATGGCGGAAACCTCGGCCCGCCCAAAGCTGCCGAACGCATCCAACGCGCCTACGTGAAACAAGCCGCAGATGCGTTTTTCTGCCGCGGTGCTGTCAAAACTGGCCCGGCTGACCGGGGTGAGTGAGATGCCCAGATCACGGGTCGTTTCGTGCAATCTTTGCTCGGACCCGTCGGCTATGATCAACTCGGACGGGGCCAGTCGCGCCAACTCGGGGCTGAGCCGCACCGAGGTTAACGGCATCACGTGAAACGCCCCGGTTGAGATATCGGCCCAGGCCAAAGCGGCCTCATCCCGTATCTCTGCATAGGCGGCAAGAAAATTGTGGCGGCGTGCCTCCAACAGGGCGTCTTCGGTTAGCGTTCCGGGTGTCACTAGACGGACAACATCGCGCTTTACGACTGATTTAGAGCCTCTTTTCTTCGCTTCGGCCGGGCTTTCCATTTGCTCGCATACGGCGACGCGAAAGCCTTTTCTGATTAAGGTGAGCAGATAACCCTCCGCCGAATGTACCGGAACGCCACACATTGGGATATCTTGGCCATTGTGCTTGCCACGTTTGGTCAGGGCGATATCAAGCGCCTCGGCCGCGTTGACCGCATCATCAAAGAACATCTCGTAGAAATCGCCCATGCGGTAAAACAGCAAAGCATCGGCATGTGCCTCTTTGATCTCGAGATATTGCGCCATCATTGGCGTGACTGTGGACAAGGCTGACCCTTTCTGGCGTGTTCCGGGCGCGACCTTACAAATCCCCCCCGCATGACGAAAGGCGAAAACGCAATCTCGTTGAGAACGCGCAACCGCTGAGGTATGAGGCAGGCGCACCCAACAAAAAAGAAACGACGTCCGCCATGCCCAAAAACAAGATCACCGACGAAGAGGCGCTTGCCTTTCACCTGGAACCCACCCCCGGAAAATGGGAGGTACAGGCCACCGTTCCCATGACCACCCAACGCGATTTGTCGCTGGCCTATAGCCCCGGTGTGGCAGTTCCGTGTGAAGCGATCGCGGCAAATCCGGAAACGGCCTATGACTATACCAACAAGGGCAATCTGGTTGCAGTGATCTCAAACGGGACGGCCGTATTGGGCTTAGGAAATCTGGGCGCGCTTGGGTCCAAGCCGGTGATGGAGGGCAAATCTGTTCTGTTCAAGCGGTTCGCCGATGTGAACTCAATCGATATCGAACTGGACACCGAAGATACCGATGCTTTCGTCAACGCGGTCAAACTGATGGGGCCGACTTTTGGCGGCATCAACTTGGAGGACATCAAAGCGCCTGAGTGTTTCATCATCGAACAGCGCCTGAAGGAAGAGATGGATATCCCGGTCTTCCACGACGATCAGCACGGTACGGCGGTTATCTGCGCGGCGGGCCTGCTGAATGCGCTGCTTATTTCGGGCAAGAAGATCGAGGATGTAAAGATCGTTCTGAACGGGGCAGGTGCGGCGGGCATCGCCTGTATCGAATTGCTCAAGTCGATGGGTGCGCGGCATGAGAATTGCATCGTGTGCGACACCAAAGGTGTGATCTATCAGGGTCGGACCGAAGGAATGAACCAGTGGAAATCGGCCCACGCGATCACCACTGACCTGCGCACGTTGGAAGATGCCATGAAAGGCGCCGACGTATTCCTGGGCGTGTCAGTCAAAGGTGCGGTCACGCAGGATATGGTTGCTTCGATGGCGGACAACCCGGTTATCTTTGCCATGGCGAACCCGCATCCAGAGATTACGCCGGAAGAGGCGCATGAGGTTCGTGTTGACGCCATTGTCGCTACTGGCCGCAGCGATTATCCCAATCAGGTCAATAACGTATTGGGTTTCCCCTATCTGTTCCGCGGGGCGCTGGATATCCATGCCCGCGCCATCAATGACGAGATGAAGATTGCCTGTGCACATGCGCTGGCGCGGCTTGCGCGTGAGGATGTGCCGGATGAGGTTGCCATGGCCTATGGCAAATCACTGACCTTTGGCCGCGACTATATTATTCCAACACCGTTCGATCCCCGCCTGATCCACCGTATCCCGCCTGCCGTAGCCAAGGCTGGAATGGATACTGGTGCGGCGCGGCGTCCGATCATCGACATGGACGCTTATGAGTTGAGCCTGAAATCTCGCATGGATCCGACCGCCAGCATTCTACGCGGTCTGAACGCCCGTGCGCGGCAGGCGCAAAGCCGGATGATCTTTGCCGAGGGCGACGACCCTCGCGTGTTGCGCGCGGCGGTGATGTATCAGCGGTCTGGATTTGGCAAAGCGCTGGTTGTTGGACGCCAGGATGATGTGAAAACCAAACTCGAAGAGGCCGGTCTGGGCGACGCCGTGCGTGAGCTTGAGGTGGTGAATGCCGCCAATACCACGCATCTCGAAACCTATTCGAACTTCCTTTATGACCGCCTGCAGCGCAAAGGGTTTGACCGAAAGGACATTCACCGACTGGCGGCGCGGGATCGGCATGTGTTTTCATCCCTGATGTTGGCGCATGGGCATGGCGATGGTCTTGTGACCGGGGCAACGCGGAAATCGGCGCATGTGCTGGATCGGATAAACCACGTTTTCGACGCTGATGCGGCCCACGGTGCCGCCGGTGTTACCGCGCTGCTGCACAAGGGGCGGATCGTTCTGATTGGTGATACGCTCGTGCATGAATGGCCTGACGAGGATGACCTCGCCAATATCGCCGAACGCGCGGCTGCCGTGGCCCGCCACATGGGGCTTGAGCCGCGCGTTGCTTTCGTCAGCTTCTCAACCTTCGGCTATCCGGTTTCAGAGCGGGCCGAAAAGATGCACCGAGCCCCCGCAGTTCTGGACCAGCGCAAGGTTGATTTCGAGTACGAAGGCGAAATGACAGTGGATGTAGCACTGAACGTGGATCAGCAGGCGGCTTATCCGTTCCAACGCCTGACCGGCCCGGCTAACATCCTGATCGTTCCGGCCCGGCACTCGGCTTCGATTTCGACCAAGCTGATACAGGAAATGGCAGGTGCTACCGTAATCGGCCCGATCCTGTCCGGCATCGACAAGCCGATCCAGATCTGTTCCACCGTATCGACGGCGAATGACATTCTGAACATGGCCATTCTGGCCTCTTGCGATATCTCGGGGAAACCATGACGATCTGGAACCTTGGCTCGATCAATGCGGACATGATCTATGACGTGCCGCATTTGCCCGCGCCGGGAGAGACGCTTTCAGCCAATCGGCTGGATCGCTTCCTTGGCGGAAAAGGCGCGAATATGTCCGTGGCAGCAGCACGGGCCGGGGCCCGCGTGTCGCATATCGGTGCTGTTGGGCCGGATGGGCGCTGGGCTTTGGACCGTCTGACAGAGTATGGCGTTGATACCCGCTATATTGCCGGGGTCCAGGAACCCACCGGCCACGCCATCATTGCCGTGGATACGAAAGGTGAAAACAACATCATTCTGTTCCCCGGTTCAAACCATGCCATTTCGCGGGATCAACTGGGGCAGGCGCTGTCTTCGGCATCGCAAGGCGATCTTCTGGTGATGCAGAATGAAACCAACCTTCAGGTCGAAGCCGCGCGGATGGGGCACGAGCTGGGCCTGACGGTCTGTTATGCTGCTGCGCCATTTCAGGCCGATGCTGTTGAAGCTGTTCTTCCCTACCTTGATTTCCTGATCCTGAATGAGATTGAGGCCGAGCAATTGCAAAAGACGTCGGGGCAATCCGTGACCGACCTTGAGATAGAGCATGTGATTGTCACTTTGGGATCCAAAGGCGCGCGCTACTATCATCGCGGTGCGCCTTCTGACTTTCCGGCGCTGAAGGTAGAGGCAGTGGACACCACGGGTGCTGGGGATACGTTCACCGGGTACGTTCTGGCGGGAATGGATCGTGGTATGCCGATGGCGCAAGCAATTTCACAGGCAAACCGCGCCGCGGCCCTGATGGTTACGCGGCACGGTACGGCGGATGTTATTCCTGACCTGAAAGAGGTTCACGAGGCGCAGTTTGACTAGGACCCGGCGAACAAGGCTTCGCTGCCCCAAAGCTGCTTGACCCTTGCATCCCGACCGCATGCGTTTCGGTAAGCCTTGTATGCACTGTGCTGACGCTTGGGTCCGAAGCGGGTCAAAACCAGCTTGGTGCCCTTGTAGTAATCCTGATGATAGGCCTCAGCCGGGTAGAATGTCTCTTGCGATAGGATCGGGGTAACAATGCTCTGACCCAAAGCTGTCTGTGCGTCAGCTTTTGCTTGCTCGGCCACTGCTTTTTCCCCTGTGTCAGAGACGAAGATCGCCGTCCGATAGCTGTCGCCGCGATCACAGAATTGACCTCCGGCATCGGTTGGATCAATCGAGCGGAAAAACATGTTCAGAAGGGTTTCACGAGAGACACTGGCCGGATCAAATGTGATCTGAACGGCTTCGTAATGCCCGGTGCCGCCACGGGTGACCTGATCATAGGTGGGATTTGCCGTGGTGCCGCCAGTATAGCCCGACACCACGCCGATAACGCCCGGGACGGACTCGAAATCGGCTTCGACACACCAGAAACATCCGCCGGCGACCGTCAAGGTGTCTGTCTCCGCAGCCGCTGCTGGCGCTGCGCGCAGTAAAAGGGTCAGCACAATCAGTGCGGACAAAAGCACTGGTTTCAAAAATCCGAGATTGGCAGTCCGAGTCATGGCAGGTCTCCCTTCAAGACAAGGCTGCCCTGACAATGCTACCAGCGCAATCCGCTGACATCATTAGTCACGCGCTGGTGAGGCGAGTTTATCAGTGACCGCCAACTACCCAAGCAATTGCCCGAGCTTCATAGCCACACCCATATTTCCCGAAATCTTTAACTTGCCTAAGGCCACACCGGTCATCGGGTTCAGCTTACCGGTCAGCAATTTGGTCAGGTTCTCACGTGAGATGCGGATGGTGCAGTCGGTATCCTGATCATCGGTTGAGGCGATGTTGTCGGCCAGAACAATCACGCCATCATCACCGCAATCAAACTTCAATGAGCCTTCAAAGCTTTTCCCATTCAAACCCTTTTGAATCCCGTCGGCGATGTCTTGCAGCATAGAATGTCCTTTCACAGTTAAAGACTGCGTAAAGACTAAACGGTATTTCAGGCAAGGATGACCGAACTGGAACCTGAAGAGTTAACCCTGGTTCAGAATCTCTTGGGTTCGTTTACAGACGCTGCCGCCGTAAAAACTATCAAGGACATCCCGACACTCAGCAGGTGCATCTGGAACGGCTGCGAACAGCGTCATCGACGACCGAAGCTTCTTGGCATCAATTTTGCCTAATATGCTTTCTGGGTCACTGCCGTTGTGAACTAGAAGCAATTGGCACACTTGGATCAGGCGTCGGCGCAATTCTGGGTGTTTCAGATAGGCAGTCGCCTCTTCCAGATCCTCGATCCCATAGAGTTGGGCCATATGCGACTGGCCAAGTTCCGCCAGTTGCGGAAACACAAACCACATCCAATGGCTGGTTTTCTGCCCCAATTCCAATTCGCGCAGGACATCAGGCCAAACCGTGTCCTGCGCTTCGATGAACATATCAAGTTCGTCGTTTATGCCGTCGTCCTCGGTCACTTGGACAGCCGCTTATTGCGCGCTGCCAGCAGCTTGAGGCGCAGTGCGTTGAGCTGAATAAACCCGGCTGCATCCTTCTGGTCATAGGCACCGGCGTCTTCCTCGAAGGTTACATGCGCCTCGGAATACAGCGAGTGATCCGACCAGCGGCCAACGGTCGAGGCCAGACCTTTGTACAACTTCACCCGAACCGTGCCGGTGACGTGCTCTTGCGACTTGTCGATCGCGGCTTGCAGCATCTCACGCTCGGGGCTGTACCAGAACCCGTTGTAAATCAGCTCGGCATATTGCGGCATCAACTGATCTTTCAGGTGCATTGCGCCGCGGTCCATGGTGATCGACTCGATACCGCGATGGGCTTCCAGCAGGATTGTGCCGCCGGGCGTTTCATAGATCCCGCGCGATTTCATGCCCACGAACCGGCCTTCGACCAGGTCGAGACGGCCAATGCCGTGCTTGCCGCCATATTCGTTCAGCTTGGTCAGGATGGTTGCAGGGCTCATCGCCTCACCATTGATGCTGACCGGGTCGCCTTTTTCGAAACCGATCTCGATGAATTCCGGCTGATCGGGCGCGTCTTCGGGGTGGACGGTGCGCTGATAGACGTAATCGGGCGCCATGTCGGCTGGGTCTTCCAGAACCTTGCCCTCGGATGAGGTGTGCAGCAGGTTGGCATCGACCGAGAACGGAGCCTCGCCACGTTTGTCCTTTGCAATCGGAATCTGGTGTGCCTCGGCCCATTCGATCAGACGGGTACGGCTGGTCAGATCCCACTCGCGCCAGGGGGCGATAACCTTGATTTCGGGATTCAGAGCGTAGGCCGCCAGTTCAAACCGCACCTGATCGTTGCCTTTGCCGGTCGCGCCATGGGCCACGGCATCCGCACCGGTTGCCTGCGCAATCTCGACCAAGCGTTTTGAGATCAGCGGCCGCGCGATCGAGGTGCCCAGCAGATACAGGCCTTCGTACTGCGCATTTGCACGGAACATCGGGAAAACGAAATCGCGGACGAACTCCTCGCGGATGTCCTCGATATAGATGTTCTCGGGCTTGATCCCCAGCAGCTCGGCCTTTTGGCGCGCGGGTTCCAATTCCTCGCCCTGACCCAGATCGGCGGTGAAGGTCACGACCTCACAACCATACTCGGTCTGCAGCCATTTCAGGATGATCGAGGTATCAAGGCCACCGGAATAGGCCAGAACAACTTTCTTGGGCGCGGACATCTGACTTCCCTTTATGCGTAGAACGACTGGCCCCTAGCGGGTTTTGCGCGCGGGGGCAAGTTGTCTGCGTTGACGCAAGGAGGGAAAGCAACTGAATTACGCGGATAGAGAGCAAGAATTGGTTGAAATGGGGGCTGATGCTGGAATGGGTGATTTCTGGCCGTGATTGGAGTAGGGTTCTTGTTTGCAACCGGATCTGTGGGAGCGACTTCACCTGTACTAAGCCACTCACTCAACGCCATCAATCAATGGATGGTTGCAACTGTTGGTTTAAGTATTCTGATGACGGTGTAAGGATTTTGCGTCGAAAATCGCCAACTCTACTAACTCGCGTACACATATGTATTCCTTGCCCTTCCTGCATTGATGCGGCAGTGAAATCGCTATGACTGATTTCATGACCCGCGCCCGCGCTGCCGAACAAGCTATGCGTACTGTGTTTCCGCCAACCCCTCTGCAGCGGAATGCTCACCTGTCTGACCGCTATGGGGCGGATATCTGGCTTAAGCGCGAGGATCTCAGCCCGGTGCGGTCTTACAAAATCCGGGGTGCGTTCAACGCTATGCGCAAACAGCAGGGGCAGGAGCTGTTCGTCTGCGCCAGCGCGGGCAATCATGCGCAGGGCGTGGCCTATATGTGCAAGCATCTGGGTGTGAAGGGTGTGATCTTCATGCCGGTGACCACGCCGCAGCAGAAAATCCAAAAGACGCGTATCTTTGGCGGTGACAATATCGAGATTCATCTGAGCGGCGACTATTTCGATGACACTTTGGCCGCTGCGCAGGCGTGGTGCGCCCAGCAGGGCGGCTATTTTCTGTCACCGTTTGACGATGAAGATGTGATTGAAGGTCAGGCCTCACTCGCGGTTGAGATTGAAGAGCAACTGGGCGGTGTGCCTGACCACGTGCTCCTGCCGGTGGGCGGGGGCGGTATGTCCTCGGGTGTGGCGACGTGGTTCGGGGATCGGACCCATTGTCTGTTTGTCGAACCCAAAGGGGGCGCCTGTCTGCACGCGGCCATGGCGGCAGGGCATCCGGTGGCGCTGGGCCGGGTGGATAATTTCGTCGATGGCGCAGCGGTTGGCACAATCGGGACAAAGCCGTTTGAGCTGTTGAAAGATCGCCACCTGTCCGACGTGCTTGTTCTGTCCGAAGATCGCATCTGCACCACTATGATCGAGATGCTGAATGTAGAAGGCATCGTTCTTGAACCGGCCGGAGCGTTGGCGATCGAGGCGATTGCCGATGTGCAAAGCTTTATCCGAGGCAAGACGGTTGTCTGCGTCACTTCAGGCGGCAACTTCGATTTTGAACGTTTGCCAGAGGTCAAGGAAAGGGCGCAGCGTTATTCTGGCGTCAAAAAGTACTTTATCCTGCGCCTGCCGCAGCGCCCCGGCGCACTGAAAGAGTTTCTCGGGGTTCTGGGTCCAGAAGACGATATCGCGCGCTTTGAATATTTGAAGAAATCGGCACGCAATTTCGGGTCGGTCCTTATTGGCATAGAAACGGGTAAACCCGAAAACTTCGCGCGTCTGTTTGCCCATCTGGATGATGCCGGATTCACCTATACCGACATCACCGAAGACGAGACGCTGGCGCAGTTCGTAATCTAGGCGAGGTTTGCGTCTTTCTCTGAAAAGAATTTGGCACGGGACTCTTCATACACTTTCAAGATAGCAGGCAGATCAACGTCACCGGCTTTTCCTGCGGCGGCGATGCGTTCTCCGTCCTGGCAGAGTTTCGAGAAGCAATCGAACCCAAGGTTGAGGGCGCTGCCTTTCAGGAAATGCATGTTCTGCTCGAACTCGATGCGATTGGTGTCCTGTTGCAGACGGTCGATGGTTTCCTGCACTTCGTCCAGAAAGACTTGCACTACCTCGTCAAATTCGCCGATGCCCAACTCATCCCGCAGCAGCCTGACCCTGGACCAGTTGATCATCTTTGGCACTTCCACATAATTGCGACCTGACTTGGGTAGCCCGCGCAAAGTAAATTCCCGGTAAATCGATCTGAAAATGTGTGTTCACGTGTTGTTAAGCCCGCGTGGGCTAGCGTCGCGGTGTTCCGTAAGGGTCACAGCGCAGAGGTTTCAGGTGGCAGAAGGGAGACAGGCAGAGGCGAGGGTTGAGTTGAAATTTGGTGCGATCCAGAAGGTGCTGGTCGTCGACGACAGCCGTCTGCAACGACGGATTTTGAAAGCCTCTTTGAAAAAGTGGGGCTTTGAAGTGCTCGAAGCCGACAGTGGTGACGCAGCCATTGAAATCTGCGCCGATGATCCACCGGATCTTGTCCTCAGCGATTGGGTTATGCCGGGGATGAGCGGGCTGGATTTCTGCCGGGCGTTCCGGGCGCTGGACAATGATCAGTACAGCTATTTCATCCTTCTGACGTCAAAAAGTGAAAAGCAAGAAGTCGCGCGCGGTCTGGATGCCGGTGCAGACGATTTTCTAATAAAACCACTTGGGGCCGAAGAGCTGCGCGCGCGTATCTCGGCCGGGGCGCGTATTCTGGATATGCAGCGCGAGTTGTCCGAGAAAAACAGGATCATCGAATCCGCCCTGAAGAACCTTCGCGTGGCACATGACGCCATCGACAAGGACCTGGTCCAAGCTCGCAAAATGCAGGAATCGCTGGTCCCTGAATTGACCGGCGAGTTTGGTAAATCGAAAATCAGCATGTTGCTCAAGCCCTGCGGCCATATTGGCGGTGATCTGGTTGGGATGTTTTCGCCCGGGGCCGACCGGCTGGGGTTTTACAGCATTGATGTGTCGGGTCACGGCATCACCTCGGCGATGATGACGGCGCGACTAGGGGGGTACCTTTCCAGTAACCATTTTGAGCGGAACGTGGCATTGCAAAAGGACGGCGACAAATTCTACGCCCTGCTTCCGCCGGAACAGGTGGCCGAAAAGCTTAATTCCCTCCTTATGTCGGACACCGCCGTCGAAGAGTACTTCACCATGGCTTATGCAACCATCGACCTGCGCAACGGGCTTTTACAGATGGTGCAGGCAGGACATCCGCACCCGCTTGTGTTGCGCCGCGATGGCAGCACTGAGTTTTTAGGCCAGGGCGGGCTGCCAATTGGATTGCTGGCGGATGCCTCGTTTCAAAAGGTTGAGACATATCTACAACCGGGCGACAAACTGCTGCTTTATTCAGACGGTTTTACCGAGTGCAGCCTGGCGGACGGTAGTCTGCTTGATGAAGACGGACTAAGACGAATGGCGCTTGATTGTGCCCCCGGCCGAAGCGGTAGCGAATTTCTGGATGACATGTTCTGGCGTTTGACGCAGGAGATGGCGCCAGGGGGCGGTATGGATGACGACGTATCGGCCGTGTTCTTCGAATACAACTGACTCTAAAGCCGATTCAGATGTTTGCTGGCAAAGTAGCGATCCCCGTCGTTTCCCAGCATCTGGACCGCAACGGTGGTTTCGATCCAAAGCGCTTCGTGGCAAGTTTCGCCGGGTGGTCCAATTCTGCGCACAGGACGGGCGCTGTAGATCATACAGATTTTCTCGGCCCACAGGTCATATTCGGGCATGTATGTGAAACGCCGAAATGCACCGATCCGACGCGGGGCCGCAATGAGCCAGCCGGTTTCCTCATAAACCTCGCGGTGCAGCGCCGTGATCGGGGATTCGCCAGAATCAATACCGCCGCCTGGTAACTGCAACTCTGGGTTCAGACCATCGTCATACCATGTCACCAAAAGGTCTTTTCCTTGCGGTAAAAGGGCATAAACGCCGGGTCTGCGTGTGTATGTACGCCCCGTTTCCGGGGTTTCGCCGAACCGCCTGATCATGTATGGCCCCTTAAAACCCAATCTCTTCGACCTATATGGTCCCGGTATGCCAACCTGTGGCGTGTAAGGAAACCCCATGTCTCTTGGAGCCAAAATCGCGTGGGACGATACCGTCTTGCCCTTTCAACTCGATGTATCTGATATGCGCGGCCGCGTGGCGCGCCTTGACGGTGTGCTGGACGGCATCCTCAAACAACATGACTATCCCGAAAGCGTCGAGGCGCTGGTGGCTGAGATGGCCCTGCTGACCGCGCTGATTGGTCAAACCGTTTCGTTGCGCTGGAAGCTGTCTTTGCAGGTTCAGTCAAAGGGCGCGGTGCGTATGATTGCAACCGATTACTTTGCCCCGAAGGAAGAGGGTGAACCGGCGAGGATTCGCGCTTATGCCAGTTTCGACCGCGATCGGCTGACCGAAGGCGCAGCGTTTGACCAGGTTGGTGAAGGGTATTTCGCCATTATGATCGATCAGGGCAAAGGCACGCAGCCATATCAGGGCATTACGCCACTTGCTGGTGAGTCCATCAGCGCGTGCGCTGAGGCGTATTTTGCGCAGTCCGAGCAGCTGCCAACGCGGTTCTCACTGAGTTTCGGGAAATCAACCGAGCCTGGCGTGGACGAGCACTGGCGCGCTGGCGGGGTCATGCTGCAGCACATGCCCAAAGCCTCGCCCTTCGCGGCGTCCGGGGAAGGTTCTGGCGATATTCTGACCGCCGCCGATTTGGTTGACGGCGAAGAGGGTGAAAACTGGAGCCGCGTCAATATCTTGCTGGACACGGTCGAAGATCTTGAGCTGATCGGGCCGTCAGTGGCGCCGACCGATCTGTTGATCCGCCTGTTTCACGAGGAACAGCCTCGGGTCTATGATGCTCAGGCTGTGCAATTCGGTTGCACATGTTCAGAAGACCGCGTGCGGCAAAGCCTGTCGATCTATTCTGCCAAGGACATCGAGAAGATGACGACCTCCGATGGCAAAGTGACTGCTGACTGCCAGTTCTGCGGTGCTCATTATGTGTTGGATCCAGCCACGGTCGGCTTTGATGCGGACAACACCTGATCCAATAGAAAGACTGCGGGTGGCGCTGAGTCACCCCGGCCCTGGGTCGAGCGATTTTGACCTGAACCCGGATACCGTCCTGCCAGAAGGACGCAAGCTGCGCCCGGCGGGCGTTTTGGTTCCAATCACGCTGGCGGCGGGCACGCCGCGGCTGATACTGACCAAACGCTCATCCGCTTTGAAACATCATCCGGGGCAGATTGCGTTTCCCGGCGGCAAGCAGGATGAGGGCGACGTGGATGTCACGGCCACGGCTCTGCGTGAAGCGCAGGAGGAAATCGGCCTGCCGGCACAGCTGCCCGAAATATTGGGCCACCTTCCGTCCCATGAAACGGTCACCTCGTTCAGTGTCACACCGGTTGTGGCCGTCTTGCGCGACCCGTTCCAATCCATCCCCGAACCGGGCGAAGTGGATGAGGTATTTTCGGTTCCGCTTGAACATGTGCTCGACCCTGCGAATTATATCGTTGAATCGCGCCGCTGGCGTGGACAGAAACGGTATTATTTCACGGTGCCGTTCGGCCCCTATTACATCTGGGGGGCGACGGCTCGGATATTGCGGGGATTGGCCGCGCGGGTGAATGAATGACACAGATTACCGAGGCCTGGGTTTCTGATCCCACAACACAGAAGGTATGTGCGGCGCTGACGGACGCCAACGCACAGGCGCTGTTCGTCGGGGGATGTGTCCGTAACGCGCTACTGGGGGCACCGGTTTCGGATATCGACATTGCAACGGATGCGTTGCCCGAACAGGTGATGAAACTGGCGCGGGCTGCGGGTCTCAAAGCTATTCCTACCGGTATCGACCACGGCACCATTACCGTGGTCAGCGGCGGCAACCCGCATGAGATCACGACCTTTCGCCGCGATGTCGAAACGGATGGCCGCAGAGCTGTCGTGGCCTTTTCGGACAGGGTGGAGGAGGATGCCGCGCGGCGTGACTTCACCATGAACGCGATCTACGCGCAGCCCGATGGCAGAATACTTGACCCTTTGAACGGGTTGCCCGACCTGCAAGCTCGGCGTGTGCGGTTCATCGGAACGGCCGAAAACCGGATTCGAGAAGATTATTTGCGCTCCTTGCGCTATTTTCGGTTCCACGCCTGGTACGGCGACGCCGAAGCGGGGTTTGATCCTGATGCTTTGGCGGCAATCGCCGCCAATCTGGATGGCTTGGCTGGCCTGTCCCGCGAACGGGTGGGGGCGGAATTGTTGAAACTGCTGGCGGCGGATGACCCAGCGCCCTCGGTCGCTGTCATGCGTCAGACGGGCGTTTTGACTCACTTGTTACCGGGGGCGAACGACAAGGCCCTTGCACCTTTGATCGCGCTGGAACAGCAGGCCGGTGCTGAACCAGAACCGATCCGCCGTTTGGCCGCACTTGTTGCGCCCGAAATCGCCAAGACCTTACGCCTCAGCAAAGCGCAGTTGCAGCGGTTGACCCGCATGCGCCATGAAGCATCCGGCAGCGCGAGCGTTGCCGAACTTGGATTCCGCTATGGCGCGGAGGGCGGGTTGCACGAAACCTTACTGCGGTGCGCGTTTCTGGAAGAACCCTGGACCGATGACTTGCGAAACGCCCTGAACTTAGGGGCTGCTGCCGAATTTCCGATCAGGTCCGCTGACCTGATCCCCGATTTCACCGGCCCGGCGCTGGGAAAAAAGCTGGCCGAGCTTGAGGCCCGCTGGATCGCGTCGGGCTTCACCTTGACGCGCGAAGACCTTCTGACCAGTTGAAATGAAGTCCTAAAAGGGGTGACAAATCAACTTTGTTGTGATTACGTGCGCCCATTATTGGAGTGGAGGGGTGCGAATGTATTACGGGATCTGGTTCGGCTAAAGCCGGGACACCTTGACCCGTAGGGGTGGTGTTCTGGCGCCATCTTTCTTCGCATGACCTAATTTCTGCTCAACCGGAGCACTCTCCATGTTTCGCTATTTCGAAAACCTTGTTGATCCTTTTGTTGCCTACAAGGAAACCGACACACCGCCCACGCGCTTGTGGCCGTTCATGTTGGACTATTCCCGCCCGTTCAAGCGGGTGTTCTTTTGGGCGGCGCTGATCTCGGTCCTCGTCGCGGTCGTCGAAGTCGGGCTGATCTACTACATGGGGCGCGTCGTTGATCTGCTGTCTGGTCCGCCCGCCGAGGTCTGGCAGGCCCACGGTACTGAACTGATCCTGGTAGCCATCTTCGTGTTGCTTTTGCGCCCGATGTTGCATGTGATCGACGTTCTGTTGCTGAACAATACGATCTTGCCAAATTTTGGTACGCTGATCCGCTGGCGCGCACATAAGCACGTGTTGCGGCAATCCGTCGGTTGGTTCGAAAATGATTTCGCGGGTCGTATCGCCAACCGGATCATGCAAACCCCGCCCGCTGCGGGTGAAGCCGTGTTTCAGGTCTTTGACGCCATTTCTTTTTCTCTGGCTTACCTGCTTGGTGCTGCGATCCTGCTGATGACGGCTGATCCCCGTCTGCTGTTACCTTTGTTGATTTGGTTTGCGCTATATGCGCTCTTGGTGCGCTGGACGGTGGCTAGGGTTGGTCCGGCCTCTCAGGCCGCGTCCGATGCACGCTCGGCCGTGACGGGGCGGGTGGTGGACAGCTATACCAATATCCATTCGGTCAAGATGTTCGCCCATGATGCGCAAGAGCTGGACTATGCCCGCGAAGCCATCGAAGAAACCCGCCGGACCTTCCAGATCGAGATGCGGATCTTCACCATCATGGACGCGGTTCTGGTTGCGTTGAACGGTTTACTGATCGTGGGCGTTGTCGGTTGGGCGATTGCTTTGTGGATGCAGGGCAGCGCGTCTGTGGGCGTTGTTGCCGCGGCAACCGCTCTGACCCTGCGGCTGAACGCAATGACGGGCTGGATCATGTGGGCGCTTACCAGTTTCTTCCGTCAGCTTGGTGTTGTGGCCGAAGGGATGGAGACGATTGCACAGCCCATTGATCTTCTGGACGAACCGGATGCGAAACCGTTGAAACTGACCAAAGGTCGGATCGACATTCGCGACCTGTCACACCACTACGGCCGCAAAGCCGGCGGGCTGGATCATATCAATCTGACCATTCATCCCGGCGAAAAGATCGGGTTGATCGGGCGCTCTGGCGCTGGGAAATCGACCCTCGTTAAGTTGCTTTTGCGGTTCTATGACGTGGAACAGGGCGCGATCCTGATTGATGATCAGAATATCGCGCAGGTGACGCAAGACAGCCTGCGCAGCCATATCGGCATGGTTCAACAGGACAGCGCGTTGCTGCATCGGTCGGTGCGTGACAACATCCTATATGGTCGCCCGGACGCCACCGAAGAACAGATGATCGCTGCTGCCAAACAGGCCGAGGCACATGATTTCATCCTTGATCTGCAGGACCCGCAGGGGCGTTCCGGCTATGACGCTCATGTGGGTGAGCGCGGTGTGAAACTCAGCGGTGGTCAACGGCAACGGGTAACGCTGGCGCGGGTCATCCTGAAGGACGCGCCGATCTTGTTGTTGGACGAGGCGACATCCGCCCTAGATTCCGAGGTTGAAGCGTCGATTCAGGAAACTCTTTACGGAATGATGCAAGGTAAAACCGTGATCGCCATTGCACACCGGCTCAGCACCATTGCCCAGATGGACCGGATTCTTGTCATGGATGGCGGCCGGATCGTTGAACAGGGCGGGCATTCCGAGCTGTTGTCCCAAGGCGGGCTTTATGCGCAGTTCTGGGCGCGGCAGTCCGGCGGCTTCTTAAACCCGGAGGCCGCGGAATGAAGGTTGCCGACCTGATCGACCCGTTCAGGACCATAGAAACGCCTCCGCCGCAAACACTGGGGGCGTTTATACGCTGGTGCCTGTCCGGCGCTTGGCCAATGATCTTTGTTGCCGCCGGTTTCTCGGCAATGGCCGGAGCGATGGAGGCCGTGACTGCCTGGATGTTGGGCCAGGTGATTGATCTTGCGACGGAAAGCGGCCGCGAAAACTTTCTGAGTGCGCAGAACCTGTGGATGATCCTTGGCGTGGTGGCGTTCTTTATGCTGTTGCGTCCCGCGCTTTTCGGTCTGTCTTCGGTAACGAACAATTACATCGTCATGCCGAATATCCCGCCGCTGGTTCTGGCCAAGCTGAACCGTTGGACGCTGGGTCAGTCGGTGACCTACTTCGATGACGATTTCGCCGGGCGGATTGCGCAGAAGCAGATGCAAACATCGAACGCGCTGGCTTCGGTCGTGTCGGAAACGATCAGCGCAATTGTCTTCGCCTTGGCCTCGCTTGTGGGTTCATTGCTTTTGCTAGGGTCTATTCATCCAGTGGTGATGCTGCCTTTTGTTGCCTGGATGGTTGTCTATTTTCTGTTGATCCGCTGGTACCTGCCACGTATTCGCGTGCGCTCGGCTGCTCGGGCCGGAGCGCGAGCAATGGTATCAGGGCAGGTGGTCGATACGATTACCAATATCAAAACCGTCAAACTGTTCGCGCATTCCGATTTCGAAGATCAGGCCGCCCGCAACTCGATGATCGATCTGCGTGAAAAGATGTTGGCCTTTGGCGCCCTGTCGGCGAGTTTCCGTTTTATCCTGATGGTACTGGCCGGGGTTTTGCCTGTGTTGCTGCTGGGCGCGACCCTGCTGTTGTGGCAGAGAGGTGGCGCTACCGCGGGGGACATTGTCGCTGCGGGTGCGGTTTCAATTCGAATCGCGCAGATGACCGGATGGGTCAGTTTCACGTTGATGGGGTTGTACGCCAATGTTGGCGAGATCGAAAACGGCATGAAGACGCTTTCGAAACCCGACAGGGTCGAAGATGTCGCCGATGCACCCGCGCTGTCCGTGGAGAAAGGGCAGATTGATTTTGATAATGTCAGCTTTTCATACGGTCGCGACATAGGCGGCGTTTCGGATGTAACCATGACCGTACATCCGGGCGAAAAGTTGGGGATCGTTGGTGCATCAGGGGCTGGCAAGTCCACGTTGGTTTCGCTGCTTCTCAGGCTTTATGACGGGGAGGAAGGCAGCATTCGTATTGACGGTCAGGATATCTCGCAAGTGACGCAGGACAGTTTGCGCCGTCATATCGGGATGGTTACGCAGGAAACGGCGATGTTTAACCGCTCTGCGCGCGAGAATATCTTGTATGGCCGCCCCGACGCATCCGAGGAAGAGATGATAGCCGCTGCAAAAAAGGCGGAAGCGCATGACTTTATCTTAAGCCTTCAGGATGCTCGGGGCCGCAAGGGCTATGACGCGCATTTGGGTGAACGCGGCGTAAAGCTCAGCGGTGGTCAGCGGCAGCGAATTGCATTGGCCCGCGCAATTCTGAAGGATTCGCCGATCTTGGTTCTGGATGAAGCGACGTCGGCACTGGATTCTGAGGTTGAAGCCTCGATTCAGACAGCGTTGCACCGCGTCATGCAAGGCAAGACCGTTCTGGCAATTGCCCATCGCTTGTCGACGCTAAGCGAGATGGATCGGATCATTGTGCTGGATCAGGGCCGGATCGTAGAGACAGGAACCCACGACGCGTTGCTGGACAAAGGTGGACTGTACGCCCGGTTCTGGCATCGCCAATCGGGTGGGTTTATCCAGGCCGAAGCCGCCGAATAGCGTGCCAGGCGCGCAACGGGGTTTCGTTGGGGGTTAAGCCCCGCTATCAGGCATCCTATGACGCAGCAGTTCACGATAACCCGACTGGGCCATCAGGGCGATGGTATTGCCGATGGTCCCGTTTACGCGCCACGTACCCTACCAGGTGAGGTGGTCAGCGGCACGTTAGCAGGGCAATACCTGACCGATATCAGGGTTGAGACACCGTCGGATCAACGGGTTAAGGCACCGTGCCGCCATTACAAAGCCTGTGGGGGGTGCCAGTTGCAGCATGCTTCGGACGCGTTTGTTGCCAACTGGAAGGTCGAGGTGGTGCGAAACGCGCTGTCAGCGCAAGGATTACAGGCAGAGATGCGCCCGATCCACACCTCTCCTCCAAATTCCCGCCGCCGCGCAACGATCGCTGTCAGGCGGACCAAAAAGGGTACGCTTGCCGGGTTCCACAGCCGCGCCTCGGACACGATCACTGAAATTACCGATTGTCACCTGCTGGACCCGGCCTTGATCGCCGCCATTCCAGTAGCCGAGGCACTGGCTGTTCTGGGGGGCAGCCGCAAGGGCTTGTTGGCCGTAACACTGACCTTGTCCGAAGGCGGGCTGGATGTCGCCGTCAAAGGTGGCAAGCCGTTGGATGGCCCGTTGGAATTGGCTTTGGCACAAGCGACCGAGAAACACGGGCTGGCGCGGCTTAGCTGGGATGGTGAGGTGATTGCGATGCGCCAGCCCCCGGTGCAGCGATTTGGCTTGGCCGGGGTTGTCCCGCCACCCGGTGCGTTTCTGCAAGCCACAAAAGACGGCGAACAGGCTCTGTTACAGGCTGTTTTGCATGCAACGAAGGGCGCTAGGCGTGTGGTAGATCTGTTCGCAGGAAGTGGCACATTCTCGTTGCCCCTAGCCGAGACAGCCGAGGTGCATGCCGTTGAAGGCGAAGCCGCGATGACAGATGCCTTGGATCAGGGTTGGCGTCGCACTCAGGGATTGAAGCGCGTCACGGTTGAAGCACGCGATCTATTTCGCCGCCCGCTGATGCCCGATGAGTTGACGTCCTTTGACGCTGTGGTCATCGACCCGCCCCGTGCGGGTGCCGAAGCGCAGGTCGCGGAGCTTGCGCAGGCGCAGCGGCCTGTGATCGCCTACGTCTCATGCAACCCCGTGACCTTCGCGCGGGACGCAAAAATGCTGGTTTACGCGGGCTACACCCTTGAATGGGTGCAGGTGGTCGACCAATTTCGATGGTCATCACATACTGAACTTGCAGCACGATTCATACACAAGCGCGCATCATGACCAGACAGGAGACAGCCACAATGGGATTTAATCAGCGCCTGCTGAGGGTCATTGATAGTCCCAATTTTAGCCGGTTCATTACCGCAGTCATCATCTTTAACGCCGTCCTGTTAGGGATGGAAACGTCGCCAACGCTGATGGGGGCCGCCGGGCCACTGATTTTAACGTTGGACCAAATCTGCCTTGCGATCTTCGTGGCTGAAATCGCCATGAAGCTTGTTGCCACCGGACGGCGGTTCTTTACCAACGGTTGGAACATTTTCGATTTTGTTGTCGTGGGCATTGCCTTGGTTCCAACTGCGGGCGGGCTGTCGGTTCTGCGGGCGCTGCGGATCTTGCGGGTTCTTCGTGTTATCTCGGTCGCACCGCGCCTGCGTCGCGTGGTCGAAGGCTTCATCTCGGCCTTGCCGGGTATGGCCAGCGTATTCCTTCTGATGGCAATCCTGTTCTATATCGGTGCGGTGATCTCAACCAAGCTGTTCTCGGCGTCGTTTCCCGGCTGGTTCGGTGATCTGGGTCTGTCAGCCTACACGCTGTTCCAGATCATGACGCTGGAAAGCTGGTCCATGGGAATCGTACGCCCGGTGATGGAGGTCTATCCCTATGCCTGGATCTTCTTTGTGCCGTTTATCATGGTCACGACCTTTGCGGTGGTGAACCTGTTGGTTGGCCTGATCGTGAACTCGATGCAAGATGCGCACCATGCCGAGGATGAAGTGAAAACCGACGCCTATCGTGATGAAGTGCTGGAACGGCTGGAAAGCATCGAACGTCGCCTGACCGAGCAGCAGAACGCCAAAAAGTGATTTTAAGTTTTTCGCGATTCTGGCATAATGCTGAAAAAAATGAGCAGGCAGTGAAACATGGATCGTCGAGCATTTGGAATGGGCGCTATGGCAACTTTGGGTCTTTCGGCCTGTGCCTCGGCTGGCCCGAGATTTCTGACTTATGATGGCCCTCAGGTGACCTCTTTGGTCATAAACAAGGGCGCGCGGAAGCTGTATCTTCTGCACAATGAAAGTGTTCTAACGGAATACAAGGTTGATCTTGGCTTTGCGCCGACCGGCACCAAAACCCGGCGCGGCGATGGACGCACACCTGAAGGCAGCTATTTGATCGACCGTCGCAACCCCAACAGCCGCTATCATCTGTCGCTTGGTATTTCGTATCCAAACTCAGAGGATATCGCAAAGGCCGAAGCCGCCGGCGTTGATCCGGGTGGTGACATTTTCATTCACGGCCAGCCCGAAAAGCGGTCGGAACTGAAACGTGCAAGAAAAACACCGGACTGGACTGCGGGTTGCATCGCCGTCAAGAACGATGAGATTGAAGAGATTTATGCGATGGTCAGCGAAGGCACGTTGATCACGCTGCGCGCGTAGTCGGTTTCCAATTTTCGAATCCGAATTGCATATAGTCGCGCTGGTAGGCTTCGGTCGCCAGCGCCTCTAACTTGTCGTCATAGATATCCGCCAGCAGGAATGGAACATCCGCCGCAACAGGGTTAGGTTCTGGTGGGTTTTCATGTCCCATGCGTCGGGCCAGATCCGGCAGGGCGGTCGCGATCTCATCCTCGCGCAGGATCAGGTCAGGCGACGCGAAAGAGGCCATCCCAGCCAGCGCCTGAGACTGGCTGCACCACATCGCATCCACCGGCACGGGCGTCTGACCGGCCAGGTTGTGGCGCAGAAAGGCAAGAAAGGCCGCGAAGGCGTCATAATGCTGATCTACCGGATAGTTCCCGTCGCGAAGCTGGCCGGGGATCGGGATTTTGAAACGGTTCCGCAGTTGGTTGCGCCGCTGAAGATCCGTTCCCGGGCCAGTGCTGAGGACACTCGAACAAAAAGTGAAATGTGCCCGCGCCAAGGGGTGCTGCAGCACGGTAAACTTCCGATGGCCGCGATTGGCCAGCAACCATTGCTGCATTTCCTTCTGGCTCTGATTGCTGATCAGGTTGTCAACGTCGACCGCGTCAAGATCGGCCAGCCACTGAATAACCGGCTGCGCTAGCCCACCACGCAGCGGCATGTACATCAACGGGGTATCAATGGCAGCAACGTAATTGCTGACGTCTGGTGCCTGCCGGGGTTCGAAATTTGGTGTGCGAAACAGGTTGAAACTGTCGATCCGGATGAGGGCGCGTTCAGTTTCCTCGGGATTGGTGACTTTGGATAGGGGTGGTTCGGGATTCTGCGGCTTGATCGTGTCGTCAATCGCTGACAACCGCGCTGAAACACCCAGCCAATCCGCCAGACCGTTCAGAACATCCAGATCAGTCAGGTCGTCATAAGTGATATAAAACCCGCTTTGTCCAGTTCTCTGGAGGGTATTTAGAGTTTGCGCCTGAAATGCCTGCTGCTGATTCAGATATGCCTGAAACTCCTGTGCGTCGAATTCAACCTTCGCCTCGCGGCGGCGCTTGATGTTCTTGAGCTGCCATTGCTTGGTTTCCCGCGCGATTTTCAACGAGATATAACTGTCCAGCGGATTGCGCGTCAGAATGATCTTGGCACATCGGGGGTCGGTCAAAGCAGACTCTAACACACGGGGATCGTGCCCCTGAAAGAACCGAAATCCGTTCAGCTTACCTGGAGCATCCTTGATCGCCCGCACCAGCTTCATCGGGTCCGCGTCGCGGTCCTCCAGCGTTACACCCAGCAGGTTTTCTGATTTAAGCCGACCAATGAAATGCGGGTTGAACGCCTCTCCGTGGCAGGTGACGCCATCCAGTGCGTTCAGGTTGAACTCCAGCAGGTTGGACCCGGTGCGCATGGCCGCAAGGATGATGAAATAGTCGAACCTTTGCGACATGGCGGGCTATTGCACCAGATAGGGTTTCTTGAACGGTCGAACCTGCGCGCCAAATAGGTCGTCGGTCGGGAAATCCCCCATCAGATACGGGTGCATTCCTTGGTTCTTGAGGTTTTGCAGGAATTTCCCAAAACCGGACAGATCCACCATATTCGGCGCCTCTGTCAGATGAGTTGGGCGCGGGGTGCCAATCTCTTCGATCACGCTTTGCATGGGTTCCATCGGGGACTCCACGAACTCTGCCAGTGTCCAGGTTCGAACCCGCGCCTTGGTCCAGACCGAGGTTAAAACCTCAAGCTGCTTGGTCTCGATCTGTTGCAGACGTGCGGCTTCGCAACGGATATCGGCGAAGTTCATGTTCGACCGGAAAAGTGGAATCGCCCAAGCCCCTGTAATAACTGAAATCTGTGCGTTCTTGTCCCGTGCCAGAAACCAGTTGATCTTTTGGGTGTCTCGGGGACCAAACTGAAAACACTGCCGCTCGCCCCGCGTGTTCCAGATCAGGTTCGAGACAAAGGCCGTAGGATTATAGTCGCGTAGCACGGCGCAATTGCTGAGCGCGCCGTTCACAATCTTGGCCCCGCCCGAGAATTCGACCCGTTCGGGGTCGAAAAGATGTCCGTGCACTCTGGCGCCCGTGGCCTCGGCCAGCCAGGGTTCAAAGTCTTCGAACAGCTCGGTAAAGCCCTGAAACACCGAGTACGGGAACGATGTCAGCCCGTTCTCGCTTCCGTGGCGGGGAAAGCGGCTTTGCATGTAAAGCCCGTCGCGTCCGCGGGTTCGCCGTTCGACGGCCTTGGAAAACACCCGGTCGATCTTGCTTGGATTGGGTTCGGTCGGTCGCATGGCACCATTCTGATCGGTCAGGAAGCCCTGATACAAACGATCAGCCTGCGGCCAGATCTTTCTGGCCACGAAGCAATCTGACCGGCGCAAAAGCTGTAGATGGTCGTCGTAGAAAATATGAGGTCGACCCTGATAGTCGAACTTCGACAGCGTCAGCGAGCGGCTTTCGATATGGGTTGAGTAAAGGCGCGCCAATGTCTGGAAATAACTCTCATCCGGGATCCAGACATGTCGGAAATAGCGATCATAGATTTGCCGTTTCGGGTCTTGCAAGATGGCTGACAAGGTCTGTCGCGTCAGGCACCACCACTGGCTGCCCATATGCGGCATCAGACCCTCGGGAATCTTGCGACGCATGCCAAGTGTGCGCTGCAACTTAACATGAAGGTCGAACAATTTGCGGTGGCTGCGCCATGAGAACGGAAATCTAAGCGTGAACCTTTCCTGGTCCAGCCCGCCGATCGTCCAACTGACATCGGCGGTTGTGGCGCTTTCTATGAAATCCACCCGTGGCCTATCCGAAAGATATTCAGCCAATTCCTGTACTGGTCGCAACGGCAGACACGCACCCGAAGACAGATAGACGTGGTGCACCTCTGGGAACGTTTCCAGCATCATTTCCGCCGCAGTTTGTGAGGCCGCGACGATCCCCCAGCGTCCCCATTCGCAGATGTGACGCTCGGAAAACCGGATTAACGGATCATCGGCGCACGAGGCTGCGAACTCGGAAAAAACCCCCTCGGGCACTTTGCCGTCCACATGGATCACCACGGGACAACCCGAGGCCGTCCAGTGACGCGCCACTTGCTCGGCCCTGTGCAGGGCAGTGTGAACCAACATGACAATTCCCAGCCTACTCATGCCCAGTTCCCCTTGGACATAAGTCCGAGAATCTCAAGCTGCCGCCAGTTGATGTATTTCTCGGACTGGTCACACCAGAATACCGGTTTCTCATCCAGCCCTTCGGCATAGGCGCGGTATTCGCCCGAGCGGCGATAGTGTTGACCCCGCTGCATCTCTTCTCGGGCTTTCTCACCCAAGGTGCTGATCAGCTTTGCGTGCAGCAGCGCGCCGCTGGTTTTTTCGCCCCCCCATTCGTCATAGACTTGGTTCAATCCGCGCGGCAGCAGCGAATGGGTCGAGCTGACATAGACATAGCGCCGATCCCACTTCACCAAAGGGATTTTGTTCAGCGCCGGAGCCTTGCCGGGGTTATCGCGGAAAAACACCCGCGCGCGTGGTCCGCCCTGAATCCACAGGTTCTTATAATCTGGATTCTTGGTGATCATGTAATTGCCCGCATCGAACCAGCGGGCAATTTCAAACGGGTCCTGGCCTTCGCTATAGGGGTGTTGGTCCACCGGCCCTTGTGGGTACATGTCGATCAACATGGTGCCAAAACTGCGTACCGCACAGCCGTCCAGCCAATCGGTCAAGGCCCGAACCGGGCGGGTGTCGCAAAACGGGTAGATGAAGAATTCGTCCGGGTCGACCGTCAGAACCCAATGCCCGTGCGCATATTCGCGCAGCAAGCAATTCGACCAATCCAGACCAAACGATGCCTTTTTGTAACTGGCCTTTGCGCGCCACACCGAGGTATCAGGCTGGCTGGCAAGGTAGTCGCCCGAGCCGTCCGCGCTGTCATTATCAACGAACAGGAAATGATCAACGCCCAGCTTGCGGTAGTATTCCAGAAAATAGGGCAGACGGATTTTCTCGTTCCGAAGCACGCTCATCAACAATATGTCGCCGCGCTGGATATCAGACGTCTTGTCGGAGATCGGCTGCAACTGGTGCCGTTTCAGCAGGCAGCGCACAAGACGGCGCTTGCGCCGCAATCTCATCCGGTATGAATCCAACAGGCTCACGCGTCTGCTCAGCCTTTTTTTGTTTACGCGAGCATGCCCGGGGGCTGGACGATCCAGAGTGGTGCCGGGCCATTGACGTTTTATGCCATCGTTGCGTGTTTCAAAGCAACTTTTTTAAGGCCGTTCGTTGCATATGCAGCTTTTCAGCGCACTTTCCCCATCAACCCGATGCGCTGAAGCTGCGACCACCCTGCATAACGCACTGACTGCGGTGTCCACATGTCAGGGCTGCTGCAAATGGCATCATAATACGCCTCGAACTGGTCGGGATCGTGAAAGTGCTGACGCCGTGATTTCTCAGACCCTGACTTTGCGACCACTTCGGGCAAAAATTTCGTGTGCAGCAGAACGCCCGAAGGGGCGTCGGCGCCCGGCCCGTCATAGGCCGCGTTCAAGTGCCGGGGCAGGGCAGAGTGGGTTGAGTTTACATAGGCATAGCGCCGCGACCATCGAACCAGTGGTATCTTGTTCAACGTTGGCGACTTTCGGGGCTGCCCGGTGAAGAACATGCGCTCTCGCACTCCGCCCCGAACCCATAGGTTTCCCATCGGGCTTTGCCGCTGCGCGCGGTAGGGCCCGGCATCAAACCAGTCCAGAACTTTCGTCGGATCCGTCCCGGGTTTGTAAGATTGAGCGCCAAGCGGGCCTTTGGGATACAGGTCCAGCATCAGTGCGCCAAGTGCCATCTGGCCGCGCCGCTCCAAAGCTGCGGTTAGGTCCCGTAGGGGGTTTTGGTCATGATCGGGGTAGATCAGCAGCTCGTCTGCATCAACCATCAGGGTCCAGTGGCCGTGCCCATAGCGCATTTGCAACCAGGTCAGCCAATCAAGCCCATATCGTGCTGCGCGATAGCTGGCAGACGTTTGCCAAAGTGAAACATCAGGTTGTTCCAATAGAAACTCGACACAACCATCGTCGCTGCCATTGTCCACCACCAGAAAATGATCCACCCCCAGCGCGCGATAGTGGCGAAAGAACCACGGAAGCCGTGTGATTTCATTGCGCAGGGTCGTGAAGGCCAGAACGTCGCCGGGCCTGATCCGCTTGGTCTGATCCTTGAGGCATGTCAGTTGGTGGCGGCTGCGGAAAGATCGCCAGAGCAACCGCCGTCTTTTCAGGCGCAACCGGTACTTTTGCACCCAACCGATGTGTGGAAGGATATCGGTTGCGTAACCGGTCACATGCGGCTCACTTTTCGTAGTTGCCGGTTTGATGCCAGCGCCATGCGTCGCTGATCATCGTCTCTAACGTTGATCTTTTTGGTGTCCAACCCAGTTCTTCATGCGCGCGGTGTGAACCTGACACCAGTTTGGTGCAATCCCCTGCGCGTCGTGGCCCGATGGAGTAGGGCACCATGCGATTGGTTACAGCTTTGGAATGGCTGATCACTTCCATCACTGAAAACCCGGTGCCGGTGCCAAGGTTGAACACCCGGCTGCCTTTGCCCTGTTCAAGCCACTTCAGCCCCAGCACATGCGCATCCACCAGATCGCAGACATGCACATAGTCGCGGATGCAGGTGCCGTCAGGGGTATCGTAATCGGTGCCGAACACAGTCAGCCCGTCACGCTTCCCATCGATTGCGTCCAGCATTAGCGGTACGAGATGAGTTTCGGGTCGGTGGAACTCTCCGACCTCGCCATCCGGATCGGCTCCGGCCACATTGAAATAGCGAAAGATCACGTGGTTCAGCCCATGCGCGGTCTCGAAATCACGCAGGATATCTTCAATGGCACGTTTTGAGGCTCCGTAAGCGTTGAGCGGCATTTGCGGCGTGTCTTCGTTTAATACAACGTTATCATGCTCGCCATAGGTTGCGCAGGTCGATGAGAATACAAAGTTCATACATCCCGCGGCTACGGTAGCCTCAATCAAGGATAGTGAGCCGGTTACATTATTGGCCCAGTATTTGCCGGGTTGGGACATCGCCTCACCCACTTGGCTGAGGGCGGCAAAATGCATTACGGCGGCGGGCTGGTACTTGGCGAAAACCTCGTCCAACCTTGCGCGATCCAGCAGATCACCCTGTTCGAATGGTCCAAATTTAACCGCATCCTGCCACCCAGTTACCAGGTTGTCATAGGTTACTGGCGTATAACCTGATTGCGCCAGTGCCTTGCAGGCATGAGAACCGATGTACCCGGCCCCGCCGGTGACAAGGATATTGGTCATCTAGCCTTCCAGAACGAAAATATTGCACTTAGCACGCCTGCTGCGTGCCCGGGGGTTAGGGGACGTGGCATCAATCCACCCCCATCGCCGCCATCATTTCCTCAAGCTTGGGAACGTCTTGCGGGTTGTTCAACTCCCAGAACTGGCGTCCCCTGGCTTCGACTTCGACGCACAGAACCTTGCGGCCGTTCTCCATAAATCGCAGCTGTTCCAGCCCTTCCAGTTGCTCAAGCGGGCCAACCGGCCATGTGGGGTAGGCGGCCAACGCATCGGGACGATAGGCGTAGACACCAACATGGTGAAACACCGGCGTCGTCTCAGCGCCCCCGTAGGTTTCGGCGGTGTAAGGCACGACCTCTTTCGAGAAATACAGGGCGCTGTGGTCTGCGGCAAAGACCGCAGTGGTGCCACCGACACGCCCATGTTTGCGATCGTTCAGCAAGCTGTTCAGCGCGTCGCCGTCGCACCGCAACACGGGCGTGGCCACCTCGGCCTCCGGTGCGGCTCGCAGGCCAGCGATCAGGTTTTCGACAAACCAATGCGGCGTCAGCGGCGCGTCCCCTTGCAGGTTCACGACGATGTCGTAACCCGTGCCCAACGCATCATGCGTTTCGGCACAGCGCTCGGTGCCATTCTGGCAGCCTTCCGAAGTCATCGCGACTTCGGCACCAAAGCCTTCGGCCACTTCGCGAATGCGGTCATCATCAGTGGCGACGACCACCTTGTCGACACCTGAGACCGAACAAGCCGCCCGCCACGACCGCTCAATCAGTGTCATGGTAGTGCCATTTGCGCCCGTCAGCGGCACAAGGGGTTTTCCCGGATATCGGGTCGAGGCATACCGGGCGGGAATTGCGATCAGAACGGACATCAGGCTTCTTTCAGGTCAACACCCGGAGCGTATGCGATAAAGAACGGGTTTGCATAGCCGTCCTTCCCATAAGTCAGCGGAGTATGGTCATCAAAGCGCACGACCTTGCCGCCCGCTCCGCTCAATACGGCATGACCTGCGGCCGTGTCCCACTCCATCGTTCGGCCAACACGGGGATACAGATCGGCTTCGCCTGTGGCCACCAGGCAGAATTTCAGGGACGAGCCCGCGCTTTTACTGTCCTGAACCTGGTACTTGTTGATGTAATCTTCGGTCGCCTGGTCCCGGTGTGACTTTGATGCGACAATCATCAACGCCGAATTGTCCGGATTAGAGACGGAAATTGGCCGGATATCCCCGGCTTTAGCCTTATCCAACGCGCCGGTTTCTTCAACCGACTGGCCATCTGGCAAGGTATAGAACATGCGTCCCCTGGCCGGGGCATAAACGACGCCGCGGGTTGGAACGCCGTGTTCAACCAGCGCAATGTTCACCGTGAAATCACCGCGACGGTTGATGAACTCCTTAGTGCCATCCAGCGGGTCAACGATCAGGAACGTATCACCTTTCTGGGAATGCGAGGCCGCTTGCTCTTCGGTCACCAGCAGAATGTCGGGGAATGCCTCGCGCAGGCCCGCCGAGATCAGGGTATCCGCGGCCTCATCCGCTTCGGTCACGGGGCTGGCATCCGATTTCACTTTGACGTCGAAATCATCAGCCTCATAAATCTCCATGATCTTGTCGCCAGCTTCCAAAGCCAAACGTCGGATAACGGGAATGAGGGCGTCATGGGTCACAAAAATGCTCCGTTCCTGTGATTTGTTGATCGAATAATCTGTCGGCCTTATGATGTGCTGGTTACGGAACGGCAAGAATTTCGTATCAAATTGCAGGTGAAAAAAGAGAAAGACGCGTCGAGTGTTTTATTTCAGGCGAAACCGTACATTACTGGGCAATGCGTTCACAACGGCTGAACTCATCTTCCACGCTGTTGTGCGCAGCGTGCGGTCGCAGCATCACAACGCCGTTCTGGCCATTCTCATCAACATCCTTCAGGTTCTGGCCCTGGTTGCCGTGTTCTACCTGATCATGTCTTTCATGGGTCCGCGTATCGCAAAAATCCGGGGGGAGTTCATTTTATTCCTGCTGTCTGGTGTGTTCTTGTTTCTGACCCATATTAAATCCATCAGCTCCATTGCCGCTCTGAATACCGGCAACAACCCGATGATGCTGCATTCGCCGATGAACATGATGGTGATGCTGCTGGCGACTGCCTTCGGGATGCTTTACACCCAGCTGATGACGATTATCGTGATCCTCTTCCTATACAGCGTAGCAGTTTCACCGATTGAGCTTCAGGACCCTGGCGGTGCATTTGCCATGCTGATCATGGCCTGGTTCACCGGTTGCGCGGCCGGAGTGGTTTTCATGGCGTTGAGGCCGTGGTTCCCCACCACGGTTTCCATCCTATCCAATGTCTACCGGCGGATGAACATGATCTTTTCTGGCAAGATGTTTGTGGCCAACGCGCTGGGCGGGGCCACGTTGGCCATGTTTGCCTGGAACCCGCTGTTTCACATCATCGACCAGTGCCGCGGCTTTGTTTTTCGCAACTATTTTCCGCGTAACACAAGCTGGGAATATGCGCTTTGGGTCGGCTTGGCCCTTCTCTTGATTGGTTTGCTGGGGATATTCTTCACTCGGCAGCACGTGTCGCAAAGCTGGGATGCGCGGCGTTAACGGGCGACACGCAGGGTCAAGTTGATGCGTCCACCCTTGGGCAACAGTTTTGATGAGCCGAAGCGAATGCGGTCTATGCCGTGATAGGTCAGACGGGCCGGGCCGCCCATGACAACGACATCGCCCGAGTTCAGCCAGATCGACTCGGTCTTGCCGCCTCTCGTCGGATTCCCAATACGGAACAGGGCATCATCGCCCAATGAGATCGACAGGACCGGCCACGAAAAATCAGCCTCGTCCTTATCCTGATGCAGCCCCATCCGGGCACCTTCGCCATAATAGTTGATCAGGCAGCAATCAGGGTCGCGGTCTGGGCTTCCGAGTTGACGCCAGATATCCATGATCTGATCCGGAATTGCGGGCCAGACCGTGCCTTTGGGGTGTTGTGACTGGTATCTATAACCCGCCTTGTCGGTGACCCAACCCAGCGATCCGGCCGATGTCATGCGCACCGACATATCCTTGCCCGAGGGCGTTACCGGCCGGAACAGCGGTGCAGATTTCAGCACTGGGCGTAGGCATTCAATCATCCGCGTTTGTGCCGGTCCGTCCAGCCACGCTTTTCTGATATCAAATCCGCGCACACGCAGCCGTGCCATCCAAGATTCCCCAATCCTTGCCAAAACCTTGCCGAAAAAGGCCACAGATTCCCGAAAACCTGCGTTTTACAATGCTTGCAGGCCATTCGTCCCGCCCTTATATACGCCGGGACGCGCAATGGTGTAGAGCCACAGTGCAAAACAGATGGGGCCGGGTGCCATAACGGGTCCGGACCTCGGACATCGCCTTGAAGAGAAAGGGATTGAACACATGGGAAAAGTAATCGGGATTGACCTAGGAACCACGAACTCGTGCGTGGCGATCATGGACGGCTCGCAGCCGAAGGTCATCGAAAACGCAGAAGGGGCGCGGACCACGCCCTCGATCGTCGCTTTTACCGAAGATGAGCGACTGGTCGGTCAGCCTGCAAAACGCCAGGCGGTCACCAACCCCGACAACACGATTTTTGGCGTCAAGCGTCTGATCGGTCGCCGGGTTGACGATGCGGAAGTCGAAAAAGACAAGAAAATGGTACCCTACGCCATCGTTGATGGCGGCAATGGCGACGCGTGGGTGGAAGCCCGCGGTGAAAAGTACTCCCCAAGCCAGATCTCGGCCTTCACTCTGGGCAAGATGAAGGAAACCGCCGAGAGCTATCTGGGTGAGGAAGTCACACAAGCCGTTATCACGGTTCCCGCATACTTCAACGACGCGCAGCGTCAGGCCACCAAAGACGCCGGTAAAATCGCTGGTCTGGAAGTGCTGCGGATCATTAACGAGCCGACTGCAGCAGCGCTGGCCTATGGTCTGGACAAACAAGAAACCCACACCATAGCGGTTTATGACCTTGGTGGCGGTACTTTCGACGTGACCATCCTTGAAATCGACGATGGTCTGTTCGAGGTCAAATCGACCAATGGCGACACCTTCCTGGGTGGTGAAGACTTTGACATGCGCATCGTCAACTATCTGGCAGATGAGTTCAAAAAGGAACACGGTGTCGACCTGTCGCAAGACAAGATGGCGCTACAGCGCCTGAAAGAAGCCGCTGAAAAAGCCAAGATTGAACTGTCTTCGACCTCACAAACCGAGATCAACCAACCGTTTATCTCGATGGGTTCGAACGGCCAGCCGCTGCACATGGTCATGAAACTGACCCGCGCCAAGCTGGAATCGCTGGTTGGCGACTTGATCAAGAAGTCGATGAAGCCCTGCCAGGCCGCCCTGAAAGACGCGGGCCTGTCCGCGGGCGATGTGGACGAGGTTGTTCTGGTCGGTGGTATGACCCGGATGCCGAAAGTGATCGAAGAGGTTACCAAATTCTTCGGTAAAGAGCCGCACAAGGGCGTGAATCCGGATGAAGTAGTCGCCATGGGTGCTGCCATTCAAGCCGGTGTTCTGCAGGGCGATGTCAAAGACGTTGTACTGCTGGACGTGACCCCTCTGTCGCTGGGCATCGAGACGCTGGGTGGCGTGTTCACCCGTCTGATCGACCGCAACACCACGATCCCGACGAAGAAGTCTCAGGTGTTCTCGACCGCCGAGGACAACCAGAACGCCGTGACCATCCGCGTGTTCCAGGGTGAGCGTGAAATGGCCTCGGACAACAAGATCCTGGGTCAATTCAACCTTGAAGACATCCCGCCGGCACCACGCGGCATGCCTCAGATCGAGGTGACCTTCGATATCGACGCCAACGGCATTGTCTCGGTTTCGGCCAAGGATAAAGGCACCGGCAAAGAGCAGAAGATCACCATCCAGGCCTCGGGCGGTCTGTCCGATGAAGACATCGAAAAGATGGTCAAGGACGCCGAAGAGAACGCGGAAGCCGACAAGGAACGCCGCGAACTGGTCGACGCCAAGAACCAGGCGGAAAGCCTCATCCACTCGACCGAAAAGTCGATGGAAGAGCATGCCGACAAGGTCGACCCGACCACCATCGAAGCCATTGAGCTGGCCATTGCCGCGCTGAAGGATGAGCTGGAAACCGACAATGCCGACAAGATCAAGTCCGGTATCCAGAATGTAACCGAAGCCGCGATGAAACTGGGTGAGGCCATTTACAAGGCGCAGTCCGAAGAGGCCGAAGATGAGCCTGCGGCGGCAGATGCTGCTCAGGCGGGTGATGACGATATCGTCGATGCCGAGTTCGAAGATCTTGACGACGACAAGCGTAACTAACGGGTAACCGGGCCAATGCGGGCCGGTCCGGATGCCGGGCCGGCCCGATTACGTTGAGGCAGAAGGAAACACTGATGTCAAAACGCGACTACTACGATGTGCTCGGCGTATCCAAGGGCGCATCGGCGGACGAGATCAAAAAAGGTTTTCGCAGAAAAGCGAAAGAGCTGCATCCCGACCGTAACACAGACAACCCGGACGCCGAGGCGCAGTTCAAAGAAGCGAACGAAGCCTATGACGTGTTGCGCGATGCTGAAAAAAAGGCCGCATATGACCGGTTTGGCCATGCTGCGTTTGAAAACGGCATGGGCGGCGCTGGCGCGCGTCCCGGCGGTGGATTCGGTCAGGGCGATTTCTCCAGCGCCTTTTCGGATGTGTTCGATGACCTTTTTGGTGATTTTATGGGCGGCCAGCGTGGCGGCGGCGGCCGACGTGCTGCACGCGGGTCCGACCTGCGCTATAACCTGCGCGTAACGCTGGAAGAGGCGTTCTCGGGCCTTCAGAAAACCATCAGCGTACCAGCTGCCGTGGCCTGTTCGGCCTGTGATGGTACGGGGGCGGAAGGCGGGGTGGAACCAACCACCTGTCCGACCTGTTCGGGTATGGGCAAAGTCCGCGCGCAACAGGGTTTCTTCACAGTGGAACGTACCTGCCCGACCTGTTCCGGGCTGGGTCAGATAATCAAGAATCCTTGTAAGGTCTGCGGTGGCGCAGGCCGCGTTGAAAAAGAACGCGCTCTGTCTGTCAATATTCCCGCCGGTGTTGAAACAGGAACCCGCATCCGTTTGGCGGGTGAGGGTGAAGCCGGAATGCGCGGTGGCCCTCCGGGTGATTTGTACATTTTTGTCGAAGTATCCGATCACAAGCTGTTCGAACGCGATAGCGTGAACCTCTATTGCCGTGTACCGGTCAGCATGGCCAAGGCCGCGCTGGGCGGTTCGATTGAGGTTCCCACCATCGACGGCGGGCGCGGTCGCGTACAGATCCCGGCCGGTAGCCAATCGGGCCGTCAAATGCGCCTGCGCGGCAAGGGCATGCCTGCCCTTCGCGGTGGTGGCGTCGGTGATATGTTCATAGAACTGGCCGTGGAAACCCCGGTCAACCTGACCAGCCGTCAGAAAGAACTGCTTAAAGAGTTCGATGATCTGGGTGAGGATAACCACCCGGAATCAAAAAGCTTTTTCTCGTCTGTGAAGTCTTTCTGGGACGGTATGAAGGGTTAGTTTCATATCCCTTGGTCAAATAAACTGAGCCGATCCTTGCGGATTGGCTCAATTTTGTTTCAAACGCAGGGGCAATGGTCCCTTCAATAGTGCCTGATCATTGGATTCGGTAGAAACTTCCGAAAGGGAAGTCCCTATCATACCCAAGCATCGATGAAGGAGTAATCTGGCGCGCAGTAAAGGTAAGGCGCGTTAACCTTTCAGAAACTGATTCTGCGCCAATCTTAGCGCATGACAAAGGACGCCTTCGCCGAAGCCCTCTCATTGTTCGAAAGCGACGAAGCCCCGGTGACGCCGCTGCCTTCTGGGCGGTTGCCGTCATACATCAAAGACCACCGCAAACGCCTGCGCGAAAGGTTCATGTCCGGCGGGTCTGCCGCGATGCCGGATTACGAGCTGCTCGAGCTTGTGTTGTTTCGATCTATCCCCCGTCAGGATGTAAAACCGCTGGCACGGGCTTTGATGGACACGTTTGGCGACTTCAACCGTGTTCTGACTGCACCGGAAGAACGGCTGCGCCGGATCAAGGGCGTCGGCGATACGGTGATCACTGATCTGAAGATCCTAGAAGCCTGCGCCCATCGCATGGCCCGTGCACGGGTGATGCAGCGGCATGTGATCTCGGGTTGGGATGCGCTGCTGGACTATTGCCATACAACGATGGCCCATCGCGAGACTGAGCAGTTCCGCGTCTTCTATCTGGATCGCAAGAACGTGTTGATCGCGGATGAGGAGCAAGCCAAAGGAACCGTTGATCACGTTCCGGTCTATCCGCGCGAGGTGGCAAAACGTGCGCTTGAACTTAATGCCTCGGCACTTATTCTCGTACACAATCACCCGTCGGGCGATCCGACGCCGTCGCAGTCGGATATCGACATGACCAACCGGATACAGGACGCTTGTCTGGCGCTGGGGCTAACGTTGCACGACCATCTGATAATCGGCAAATCGACCGAGCTGAGCTTTCGCTCGCAGGGGTATCTGTAATCGCTATCTTACCCAAACCTCGACCCGGCGATTGACTTTGCGGCCCCAACTTGTGTCGTCGCAAGCCATTGGCATCGCCTCCCCAAAGGCGTCGACCTCAAGGCTTACACGCTCGGGGATCGCGGTTTCTACGGCTGCCAGTACCGCGTTGCGTACTGTTTTCGCGCGCAGCAAAGCAATTCTGTTATTGGCAGCAGCCGCACCGTCACCGTCACTGAAGCCGACGAAGACCAGTTGTTGTACGTCCAGTGTGCCGGCTTCGAGCAGCTGCGCAAGTTGCTGGATATTTGATCGCGATTGCGCATCGGGACGGGAAGAACCGGCCTCGAACCGGAAAGACAGGGATAGACGCGACATGGGTCTAAGTGTGTTGATCATACGCTGCAACTCTTCCAGCCCGACCTCAGAACCTCCGGATGCCACTGCATTGGCCAGTCGATCCCCTTGAAGCCCGATGCCCAATATTTCAGGGGCTTGATCCACAAACCCCGCCCTACGGATCGCCATTTGGGCATCGGAGCTTTGCGTATAGGCCAAGAATTGTCGCGCGATCCGGGGCAAGCGGCGCTCGGGCAGGTAAAGAAACATGGGAAATGTTAGCGGGTAATCTTCGGTCTTTATCGCCTGCCGCGTGGCCCTCAGGACATGGCCGCATCCACCGGTCAAGGGCAGCGCGCGAGCTGCGTCAGCTTCGGCCTGGCTGGCAATACCAAGGGCAAACGGGTCGTTGGCAACAGCGAGAACAAGATCGCTGCTGCGATCATGTCGCTGAGCATGCTCAGGCGGTTCGTCAGTTGCCGTCGATAGTAAATGATCCTCTATACCCTGAGCCAAACCTGACTGTGCATCGGGGAGGTGCAGCGCAATGGGCGCGTCCGGGCCGCCCAGAGCAGACCAATTGTTGATAGCGCCAGACAGCACAAGCGCCAAATCTGCCGGCGAAATATGAGGCACCGGATTGTCGGGCGCGACAATGGGCGCCAAGGCGTTTAACGCCACGACGCGCGACCGTCGTGTGCGGGTCAGATCACCCAACCCGGCCTGCTCGGCTGCCTCTTGTTCGCCGGGGCGAATTTCGCGCAACGCCATCACGATATCGGCCCTATCTGCGGTGAAATCAGTAAAGCCCTTGCTTGTGTTCCCGATATTGAAGAAGAAGCGCCCAAGCGGTGTTTCGCGCCCGTCCCGGTACAGTTCATAAGTCAGAGTACCCGGCGCAGAGTTACCGGCCTTCATCGTCAAACCTTCCTGATCTGCAAATCCTATCAGCAGGGCTGGCATAACTTTCTCTGCCATGACCGATGACCCTGAAAACCGCACTTCGGCAACGAAATCTGTAAGACTTGGGCAGGCGGGACCATCGCATGTAACCCCGGACCCATCGACCGTAAGCTCTCCGAATTGGGTGTCGATGCGATAGAATTCCCCGTCAAAGCCCAGCAAGGTACCGGTCACTTCGATCTTGCCGTCATGTGACGTCAGCGAAATGTCCTGAGCGTGAACGGCTGTGGCGATTGTCGCCGAAAAAAGTGCGGCTGCCACCACACGAAGAAATGTCATCTGAAGTTCAAGCCTGCCTGCGGATTTAGTTTCCCGCGATTGTCAGGTTTTGGAACAGATTATTCAACACCAGAAACTCACCAGTTCTGGAACAGTCCGGGAAATTCAGCATCAGATCACGCGACTGCAAGCTTTGCCCGTCTCGCAAGTCCAGCAGTTGAATATTCAGATCCCTGCCGCAAATTTCCGGAGTAACTTCGGCCTCGACCGTCAATTCTATCGAACCGGAGCGGTCTGTCTGTGCCGCAGGAAAGGAATAAATTTCGACATTGCGGGCATCGGCAAACGCGGGCTGAGCCATATGTACGACGTTCCCTGTGCCCTGCGCATCAGCGTCCGATGACACATGACCGACGTCGCCATAGCTTGCACCGAATTCCAACGCATGAATTTGCAAGTCGGCCTCGCCCTGCCATTGCACGGCAACGCGTGAATATTGCCCAATGTCAGGGACATGCGTGGTCGCTACGGTTCCTTTCTGATCTTCAAATGAGATCAGGAAAATCGCGTATTCCGACAGGGCCGGAACCGTCAGAGTCAGTGCGCCATGTTCGTCTGTCAGCTGAGTTACCGTCAAACCGCTATGATGCACTTCGACCCGCTGATTGCCGTGGCAGGGCGCCTTGACGCGCAACTGCGCGGCTGCGCCAGGTACGGCATACGCCCGGGCGCTGACGCTGCAATCTACACGGTCCGAGGGGGTCGACCGATTGGGTTGCAGCGTCCGTGGTAAAGAAGTGGTATGGGTGTGTGTTCCATAGGCGGGGGTAGAGGAGGTCAGCACAATACCCTCCAGCTCGGAAACATCTGCGTTCTGATTGATGGCAACGTGATCGGAACCCTGCGCGTGATCAGACCACGCAGGAAGTCCATTCTGCATCAGGTAACCGATAGCCAGCGCACAAACGACAGTACCGCCGGTTGTCACGTAATTCTTTATTACAAACAAAACACCCTCCCCAGTTGAAGGAGCGAGTCGCATGTTGATACCCAATCACGGCCAATATGTGGCCGTGAGGGGGACTCAATGTGTCGCGAATGTTTGAATGTCAGGTCAGTCGCCCGTGGCAGTGTTTGAATTTCTTACCCGATCCGCAGGGGCATGGATCGTTGCGCGATGGGTTCCCCCAGGTTGAAGGGTCATCTTCGACAAAGCCGGGCCGCGCATCACCCGAGGCCTTGGCCTCAGCTACGGGTTCGGCCTTGTCGGCTGCCTGATCAACGGCTTTCTGGGCCTGCGCCTGTTGGGCTGCCATCTGGGCCAGCATCTCGCGCTGTTCTTCTTCTGTAAGAGGACGCACGCGAGACAATTGCTGAGTTACGGTTTCCCGCAAGGAATCCAGCATGCTTTCGAAAAGCTGGAAGCTTTCATTCTTGTATTCGTTAAGCGGATCGCGCTGGGCATAGCCACGGAACCCAACGACCGAACGCAGATGTTCAAGCGTCAGCAGATGTTCGCGCCATTTGCTGTCGATGGTTTGCAGCAAGACCTGCTTTTCGATGTTGCGCATGTTTTCCGGGCCAAAGGCCACGGCCTTTTGCGCCATCATCTCGTCCGCTGCCTTGACCAGACGCTCGCGCATCTGTTCGTCATCCACGCCCTCTTCGACAGCCCAATCCTGAACCGGGGCATCGATGGTCAGCTTTTCCTTGATCGCCTCGTGCAGACCGTCAGTGTCCCATTGGTCGGCATAGGATTTTGGCGGCATGTATTCGTCGATCAGATCGTCGATCACCTGTTCGCGCATGTCCGAGACGATCTCGGACAGGTCGTCCGAAGACATGATCTCGCGCCGCTGGCTGAACACGACCTTTCGCTGGTCGTTCATCACGTCGTCGAATTTCAAAACGTTCTTGCGCATGTCGAAGTTACGGCCTTCGACCTTGGATTGCGCGCGTTCCAGCGACTTGTTCACCCAGGGGTGGACGATCGCCTCGCCTTCTTTCATGCCCAGCGTGGTCAGCACCTTATCGAGCCGTTCCGAACCGAAGATACGCATCAGATCGTCTTCGAGGCTGAGGTAGAAGGCCGTCCGTCCCGGATCGCCCTGGCGGCCCGAACGGCCCCGCAACTGATTGTCGATCCTGCGGCTTTCGTGGCGTTCAGACGCCATCACGTACAGGCCGCCGGCGGCCAGAACCTTTTCTTTTTCTTCGGCGTGGCGTGCTTCTTCCGCGGCGCGCAGTTCGGCCGGATCGGCTTCGGGGTTTTCGGCCAGCGCCTGCAGAACCTTCATTTCGACATTGCCGCCCAACTGAATGTCGGTGCCGCGCCCTGCCATGTTGGTGGCAATCGTGACCGCACCAAGACGGCCCGCATCGGCGACGATCTGCGCCTCTTGCTCATGCTGGCGGGCGTTCAAAACATTGTGTGCGATGCCTTCTTTTTGCAGCATCTGGCTCAGCAACTCGGATTTTTCGATCGAAGTGGTGCCAAGCAGGACAGGCTGGCCCTTGGCTTGCGCCTCTTTGGTTTCCGCGATCATCGCAGTGTATTTCTCGGCGGCCGTGCGATAAACCTGATCGTCTTCGTCCACTCGGGCAATCGGTTTATTGGTCGGAACCTCGACCACGCCCAGACCGTAGATTTCCTGAAATTCCTCTGCCTCGGTCAGCGCCGTGCCGGTCATGCCGCCCAGCTTGTCATATAGGCGGAAGTAATTCTGGAACGTCACGCTGGCCAGTGTCACGTTTTCGGGCTGGATTGCCACGCCTTCCTTGGCTTCGATGGCCTGGTGCAGACCTTCGGACAGACGGCGACCCGGCATCATGCGGCCAGTGAACTCGTCGATCAGAACAACGTTGCCATCGCGAACGATGTAATCCTTGTCTCGCGTGAACAGTTTGTGCGCGCGTAGACCCTGGTTGACGTGGTGCACGACCGTGGTGCTTTCGGGATCGTAAAGCGAGTGCCCTTCGGGGATCAGTCCGGCGGCAATCAGTTGTTCTTCCAGAAACTCGTTGCCCTCATCCGTGAAGGTCACGTTGCGGGACTTTTCATCCAGGGTGAAGTGATCATCGCTGAGCGACGGGATCAGGCCATCAATCGCAGTATACAGATCCGAGCGATCCTGAGACGGACCCGAAATGATCAGCGGTGTCCGCGCCTCGTCGATCAGGATCGAATCAACTTCGTCCACGATCGCGAAGTTATGGTATTTCTGGTAAATCTCGGCCAGATCGGCCTTCATGTTGTCGCGCAGGTAGTCAAAACCCAGCTCATTATTCGTGGCATAGGTAATGTCACAGGCGTAGGCGGCTTTTTTCTCGGCATCGGGCTGGCCCGACCAGATCACGCCGGTCGTCATTCCAACAGCGGCAAAGACCTTACCCATCCATTCCGAGTCGCGCTTGGCCAGGTATTCGTTCACCGTGACCACATGCACACCCTTGCCGGTCAGCGCGTTCAGGTAGGCGGGGAAGGTGGCGACCAGTGTCTTGCCCTCACCCGTTTTCATTTCCGAGATATTGCCCTGATGCAGAAACGCACCGCCCATCAGCTGTACGTCAAAGGCCCGCAGACCCAGCGCACGCTTGGCGCCTTCACGGACGTTGGCAAAGGCTTCGGGTAGTAGGTCATCCAAGCTTTCACCGTCCAGCGCGCGCTGGCGCAGCTCTTCGGTCTTTTCCTTCAGGCCGTCATCTGACAGTTTCTCGAACTCGGGCTCCAGCGCGTTAATCTTTTCGATCAGCGGGCGGGTCGCCTTGATCTTTCGGTCATTCGGTGTTCCGAACACCTTTTTGGCGAGCGTTCCGAGTCCCAGCATGTTCACTCCAGCGGATCAGTTCTTGTCTTGGTTGCGACAGGCTTGCCCACCTTGCGCGCAACCCATAGATACGGGGGGTGAAAGGCGGCCCTGTCCAAGGCTTCAAAGCGATGTAAGCGGCAGGTTCCAGAGTGTCAACGCTGTGCCCTGTCGCGGCCAAGAAATAGGATGATTCCATGCCCAAACGCCTCACTTTTCTGCCTTCGGTGGCGCTTGCCGCCGTGATGGCCCTGCCGCTGGCCGCCGAAACAAAACCTGACGCAAGCACCGTGATCGCGCGTGTAAATGGTGATGAGATCACATTGGGTCACGTCATCGCGACCGCTGCCGTTCTGCCCGAGCAGTATCAGCAGATCGAGGATGACGTTCTGTATGAACTGATCATCGACCAGCTTATTCAGCAGCAATTGCTTGGCCAGCAGCAGGAAGCGCTTACCAAGCTGAATACCTTGGCGCTTGAGAATGAGGCGCGCTCACTACGTGCCGTGCAGACAGTGAATGCGCTGATTGAGGAAAACCTGACCGATGAGGCGATCCAGGAAGCGTATGACGCGAAATACGCGGATTTCGAGGGTTCAGACGAATTCAATGCCAGCCATATCCTTGTCGAAACCGAAGAAAAAGCCACTGAGCTTAAGGAACAACTGGATGGCGGGGCCGATTTTGCGGAACTGGCCAAAGAACATTCCACTGGTCCGTCCGGGCCAAACGGCGGGGAATTGGGCTGGTTCGGACCCGGTCAGATGGTGCCTGAGTTTGAGGCTGCAGTGATTGCGCTGGAAAAAGGTCAGGTGTCCGCCCCTGTGCAAACCCAATTTGGATGGCACGTGGTCACATTGAACGACAAGCGCAAAACCGAAGCGCCCGAATTGGAACAGGTACGCGCGGAATTGGCCCAGACTTTGCAACAGGGCGTGATCCAGGCCCAGATCGACGACTTGACCCAAGCAGCCGAGATCGAGCGCCCCGCGCTTGAGGGGGCCGGCCCAGAAGTGATGCGCCAGATCGAACTGATTCAGGAGTAAACCCCGTGGCGACGATCACTAAGGTTTCCCCGCTGGCACCAGCGGCATTTCCCGATTTGCCCGCGATTGACGGGGTGCGCTTTGCGACTGTTGAAGCTGGTGTGCGCTATCAGGGGCGCACCGACGTTATGCTTGCGGTGTTGGACCCGGGAACCTCGGTGGCTGGGGTGTTTACGCGATCCAAGACCCGTGCGGCCCCGGTTCTGGACTGTCAGTCCAAGATTGGAGGAGCCAGCGACGGGGCTGCTGCGATTCTGGTGAACTCGGGCAACGCAAACGCGTTCACCGGCCACTATGGTCAAACCTCGGTGGCTGAAGTGACCCAAGCAGTGTCCAAAGCCACCGGCGTCCCGGTCGAGCGGGTTTTTACCTCGTCGACCGGAGTTATAGGCGAGCCGTTGCCCCATGACCGCATCATAACCCAGCTTGAGGTGTTGAAATCCGGCCTCAGCCGCCACGCGATCGAGGATGCCGCGCGGGCTATCATGACGACGGATACGTTTCCGAAAGGGGCATCGGCGCAGGTCGAGATTGATGGCAAAACAGTCTCTATTGCGGGGATTGCGAAGGGTTCCGGTATGATTGCGCCGGACATGGCGACCATGTTGGTCTACATCTTCACCGATGCGCAGGTCGACCAATCGGCGTTGCAGACGATGTTGTCGGGGCAGACGGAACGCACCTTCAACTGTATCACTGTCGACAGCGACACCTCGACTTCGGATACGTTGCTGTTGTGCGCAACCGGCGCATCTGGCGTGGACGCAACCGGGAATTCGGCATTTGCCGAAGCGCTGGAAGGCGTGATGCTGGATCTCGCGCAGCAAGTGGTGCGTGACGGTGAGGGGGCCACGAAATTCGTAGAAATTCGCGTAACGGGGGCGGCCTCGGACGCGGATGCAAAGGTACACGGTCTTGCCATTGCAAACTCGCCGCTGGTGAAAACCGCCATCGCGGGCGAAGACCCGAACTGGGGTCGCGTGGTCATGGCCATCGGTAAATCCGGTGCCGCTGCGGATCGCGACCTGCTGAGTATACGTTTCGGGGATATACTTGTGGCCGAAAAGGGCTGGGTCAGCCCGGAGTATCGTGAGGAAGACGCCGCTGCTTACATGAAAGGCCAGGATCTGATGATCTCGGTCGATCTGGGGTTGGGTGATAGCAGTGCAACGGTTTGGACCTGCGATTTGACCCACGGCTACATTGAGATCAACGCGGATTACCGCTCGTGAAAACTGTATTAGTGTCTGCCGTTGCCCTGATCGACGTAGAGGGGCGGGTGCTGCTGGCGCAGCGTCCCGAGGGCAAGTCCATGGCTGGCCTGTGGGAGTTCCCCGGCGGCAAAATCGAACCCGGCGAAACCCCTGAGGCCGCCCTGATCCGCGAATTGCACGAGGAATTGGGGATCGACACCTGGGCTTCCTGCCTCGCCCCGCTGACGTTTGCGAGCCACAGTTATGATAATTTCCACCTGCTTATGCCGCTGTTTGCCTGCCGCAAATGGGACGGCATCCCGCAGTCGAAAGAGGGTCAGGCTTTGAAATGGGTGCGAGCAAAAGACCTGCGGAACTATCCAATGCCTGCGGCCGACGTGCCGCTGATTCCTGTATTGCGGGATTGGTTGTAGGGGTGGTTTTGAGCCGCCGGTCCAATGGTCTGCTCGGATGAAGGACTGGCGCAACAAAGACGCCGTTCGCGAAAACGCAGATAGAACAAAGGGATGAAGTCGATAGCATGATTGTCAGGGAGATGGTGAAAAAGGATATTCCGGATATTATTGAGCTCAGTCGGCAACTCGCGGCCCATGTCAAAGACCCAGACCCAAAACTAACGGCAGAGACTGTCGAAGAATTGGCCTTTGGTCCCAAGCGTTGGTTTGAAGCGCTTGTTGTAGAGCTTGATCATAGGATTGTCGGGTTCGCCGCCTACACCCAAAGCTTTGAACTCCACACAAATTCTAAAATTCTTCTCGTGACCGACATAGCTGTAAGCGAGAAAACTCGCCGGATCGGCATCGGTCAACGCCTTCTGGAGTTTCTTTGCCGAATAGCTTGTGAGAGGGAATGCAACGCCCTCAAATTTGAGGTCTGGAAGGAAAACGAACAAGCTCGGGCGTTTTATTCAAGGCATCTCGCGCAAGTCGTTGATGACGTGGATATGCTGCGCATAGCCGTGTGATCTCTTCTTTCAAATTACATTCATGAACGCTGCATCATTATGAGCTTCGGGCTCAGGATTGCCATTTCGAATGTCGCGCACCAACTCCGGATGCCCCTGTTACAATTCGTAAGAATTGAGAAAACATCAGGAAATAGTTGACGCTGATCGTGCAGGCGTTCCTTAATCGGGGCGCTGGCGTCCGGGGGCTTCCTCGGGTCCGCCGTTTCTGGCCAGAGGAGAGGCCGGATTGGGAGGAGAGAAAGATTGGCTCAGACGCAGTCGGGCGCTGAAGGGATCGTTTCCCTTCCTGCGCTGCTACACCGTAATGCGACGCAGTTCGGGGATGCCCCGGCCTATCGGGAAAAAGAATTCGGAATCTGGCAGTGCTGGACCTGGGCGGAGACCGCCGCCGAGGTGCGCGCGCTTGCGCTGGGCTTGCTGGAGCTTGGCGTTGAAAAAGGTGACCACATCGCCGTGATTGGTCGCAACCGACCCGCGCACTATTGGTCAATGGTGGCCGCACAGATGGTCGGTGCCGTACCCGTTCCCCTATATCAGGATGCCGTGGCCGAAGAGATGGCCTATGTAATGGAGCATTGCGGCGCCAAATACGTGGTCTGCGGCGATCAGGAGCAGGTCGACAAGGTCATCGAGATCCAAGAGAACCTGCATCAGGTCAATCAGATTCTCTATACCGACAAACGCGGAATGCGGAAATACGACCATTCCCAGATGAACGCGCTGGACGACATCATGGCTGAGGGTCGCGCAGGGCATCGGCGTTTCGATGCGGAACTGGATAAGCGCATCGCAGACATCACTTATGACGACACCTGCGTGATGCTTTATACCTCCGGCACCACGGGCAAACCCAAGGGCGTTGTGCTGTCGAACAGAAACGTTATCGAAAGCGCCAAGAACTCGGCGGAGTTTGACCACCTGACCCGCAATGAGGATATCCTGTCCTACCTGCCGATGGCGTGGGTGGGTGATTTCATTTTCTCGATCGGTCAGGCCTATTGGTGCGGCTTCTGTGTGAACTGTCCCGAAAGCGCCGACACGATGATGACCGACCTGCGCGAAATCGGACCGACCTATTTCTTTGCCCCGCCGCGCGTGTTTGAAACTCAGCTGACCAACGTGATGATCCGGATGGAGGACGCGGGCAAGCTGAAGCAACGCATGTTCCACTATTTCATGGCCCATGCCAAAAAAGTCGGTGGATTGCTTCTGGACGGTAAACCTGTGGGTTTTGGCGACCGGATGAAATACGCGCTGGGCAACCTGCTGGTTTACGGCCCGCTCAAAGATACGTTGGGCTATGGTCGTTTCCGGGTTGGCTATACAGCGGGCGAGGCGATCGGGCCCGAGATTTTCGATTTCTACCGCTCGCTGGGTATCAACCTGAAGCAGCTTTATGGTCAGACCGAGGCCACCGTATTTATCACCGTGCAGCCGGATGGCGAAGTGCGTGCGGACACGGTTGGCGTTCCTGCACCGGACGTTGAACTGAAGATCGATGAAAACGGCGAAATCCACTACCGCTCACCCGGTGTGTTCGTCGAGTATTTCAAGAACCCCGACTCGACCGCTTCAACCAAGGATGCCGAAGGCTGGGTGGCCACAGGAGATGCTGGATTTATCGAGGAAGACACAGGGCATCTGCGCATCATCGACCGCGCCAAGGATGTCGGCAAAATGGCTGACGGCTCAATGTTCGCGCCGAAATACGTCGAGAACAAGCTCAAGTTTTATCCCGATATTCTTGAAGTCGTCGTGTTCGGCAATAACCGCGATTACTGTGTTGCGTTCATCAATATCGACCTGACGGCGGTAGGCAACTGGGCCGAGCGGAATAACGTCGCCTATGCGTCGTATCAGGAACTGGCGGGCCATCCCCGCGTATTGGAGACCATTCGCAACCACGTGGAAGCGGTGAACAAGTCGGTCGCTGCGGACGAGATGTTGTCAGGCTGCCAAGTGCATCGTTTCGTAGTGCTGCACAAGGAACTGGATGCGGATGATGGTGAAATGACCCGCACGCGAAAAGTGCGCCGCGGGTTCGTTGAGACAAAATTCCAGGACATCATCGACGCGCTATATGATGGTTCCCAGACTATTTCGACCACGACCGAAGTGACCTATGAAGACGGTCGCAAGGGTTCGATCAGCGCGACACTTCAGATCGTCGATGCGCCGGTTGTTGCGGTTGGCCAGCACAAGGTGGCGGCGGAATGAGGGCCTGTCGTGCGCCGCTTGACCTGCGGTCATCGCCCCGCCCGCCGTCCCGTTTTTGCGAACACCAAGGAGTGACAGATGCTGGATAACACTGAAGGATATGTCACCGAGGACGGCCGCAAGATCGGCGGCGTGGTGATGGAGATGAAGAACATCACCTTGCGATTTGGCGGTGTGGTGGCGATCAAGGATATCTCGTTCGACATTCGCGAAGGCGAGATTCGCGCGATCATCGGGCCGAACGGCGCGGGTAAGTCCTCGATGCTCAACGTGATCTCGGGGTTCTATGTCCCGCAGGAAGGTGAGGTCTGGTTCCATGGGTCCAAGCGCCCGCCGATGCGGCCTTATGAGGTTGCACGCCAGGGGATTGCACGGACCTTTCAGAACATCGCTCTGTTCGAAGGTATGAGCGTGCTGGACAACGTCATGACCGGGCGGTTGAACTACATGAAGACGAACATCCTTCAGCAGGCGGTGTGGAAGGGCAAGGCCGAGGCGGAAGAGGTAGAAAACCGCGAGGCTGTGGAAAAGATCATCGATTTTCTGGAAATCCAGCATATCCGTAAGACGCCGGTGTCGCGCCTGCCTTACGGGTTGAAGAAACGCGTCGAATTGGCCCGTGCCCTGGCGGCAGAACCCAAGCTGCTGCTGCTGGATGAGCCGATGGCCGGCATGAACGTCGAAGAGAAAGAGGATATGAGCCGCTTTATCCTCGACGTGAACGATGAATTTGGCACCACCATCGCATTGATAGAACACGATATGGGCGTGGTCATGGACCTGAGCGACCGAGTGGTAGTGATGGACTACGGCAAGAAGATCGGCGACGGCACCCCGGACGAGGTGCGTAGCAACCAAGACGTCATCGACGCCTATCTGGGGGTCAGCCATGACTGAACATCAGACAGACATGAGGAGAGGCGCAGATGCCTGAACAACTCGTTTTCGCGATGGAGGTCATCCTCAACGGCCTGATGGCGGGGGTGCTGTATGCCCTGGTCGCGCTGGGTTTTGTGCTGATCTACAAAGCCTCGGGGATTTTTAACTATGCCCAAGGGGTCATGGCCCTGTTTGCAGCGATGACACTGGTCGGGATCATGAACGGTCAGGTACCTTTTGCGCATCTGATAAACGCGACCTTTGGCACGCATATCCACTATTTTGGCTGGAATGTGCCTGCACTGCTGGCGATTCTGCTTACAATGGCTGTCATGGTGTTTCTGGCTTGGGCTGTGCAGCGCTTTGTCATGCGGCACTTGGTCGGGCAAGAGCCGATCATCCTGTTCATGGCCACAATTGGTCTGGCCTATTTCCTTGAAGGCGTGGCCGACCTCATGTGGGGGTCCGAGATCAAGACACTGGATGTCGGCCTGCCACAAGGCATCAACCTGTCGATTGATGAGGCTACCTTCAACATCTTTGGTTATGGTTTCTTTATCGACAATCTGGACATTGTGGCCACGGTGATCGCCGCCCTTCTGGTGGCGGGCTTGGTGGCCTTCAGCCAGTATACCAAACAGGGCCGGGCTATGCGCGCCGTGGCAGATGACCACCAAGCGGCGCTGTCGGTCGGTATCTCGCTGAACTTCATCTGGATCATGGTTTGGTCGGTGGCCGGGTTCGTGGCGCTTGTCGCCGGGATCATGTGGGGCACCAAATCGGGTGTGCAGTTCTCGCTGTCGTTGATCGCGCTCAAGGCGCTGCCAGTGCTGATGCTGGGCGGCTTCACCTCAATCCCCGGCGCCATCGTTGGTGGCCTGATCATCGGTGTGGGCGAGAAGCTGTTCGAGTTCGCCGTGGGCCCGCTGGTGGGCGGCGCAACCGAGAATTGGTTTGCCTATGTGCTGGCTCTGATCTTCCTCGTATTCCGGCCGCAGGGTCTGTTTGGCGAGAAGATCATTGAGAGGGTCTAGCCGTGCAGAAATTGATCGCCATCATCAATGTGGTTGCGTGGGCGGGCTTCTGGGCCTTTGGCTACATCGCACTCACCTCGGACGATCTGACCGACAGCCAACTGGTCGTGGCCGCGATTCTCGCCTTTGTGGGACTGGTGACCGGGGTACTGGCCTACATGAAACTGGTGCGCAGCTCCGAGGCGAGCGGATACGCCAAAGGTTCGAACCAACTGGATGCCGAAGCGCGCAACCGGGCGCAGCAAGAGTGGGAGAAGTAAAGTATGTTCTACCGTGAGGCCGGGGATTTCAAAACCTCCTACATTGATGACAACCAGACCTTTCCGATCAAGTTTGACCGGTATCGCTATTATGTCGTCCTTGCCGTGGCGTTTGGGATCATCCCGTTTGTGATGAATGACTACCTTGCCAATGCGCTGCTGTTGCCATTCCTGATCTATGCGATTGCTGCAATCGGTCTGAACATCCTTGTGGGGTATTGCGGACAGGTCTCGCTGGGTACTGGTGGTTTCATGGCTGTTGGCGCTTATGCCTGCTACAAGCTGATGACCGCCTTCCCGGATGTCAGCATGTTTATTCATGTGATCCTTGCGGGTGGAATTACCGCAATCGTCGGCGTTCTGTTCGGCCTGCCGAGCCTGCGGATCAAAGGATTCTATCTGGCGGTGGCCACGCTGGCGGCTCAGTTCTTTCTTGTCTGGCTGTTCAATCGGGTGCCTTGGTTTTACAACTATTCCGCCTCGGGCCAGATTAACGCGCCTGAGCGGGACGTTTTCGGCATTGTCATCACTGGCCCAAATGCTTCGGCCTGGGCAACCTATCTGTTCTGCCTGATCTTTCTGACCATTTGCGCCATTATCGCGCGTAACCTGACGCGAGGCACAACGGGGCGGACCTGGATGGCGATCCGCGATATGGATATCGCGGCCGAAATCATCGGGGTGAACCCGTTGAAGGCTAAACTCACTGCTTTTGCTGTCAGCTCGTTCTTCGTTGGCATCTCTGGCGCCTTGTTCTTCTCGGTTTATCTGGGCGCGGTCGAGGTCGGAGAGGTGTTTGGCATCCAGAAATCATTCCTTGTGCTCTTCATGATCATTATTGGCGGGTTAGGCTCTATTTTCGGCTCGTTCGCTGGGGCCGCGTTCCTGGTAACATTGCCCGTGGTGCTGAAGGTTGTCGGGGCTGATTGGCTGGGATGGCCCACCGACATCGTGGCGCATCTTCAGTTGGTGATCGTGGGTGCGCTGATCATCATGTTCCTAATCCTTGAACCGCATGGTCTGGCGCAGTTGTGGCGCCTGGCAAAGGAAAAACTCAGACTCTGGCCGTTCCCGCACTAGGTGCGGCCCAATCAGATAACGGGTGCAAAGCCCGACCATAAACATCGGACCAATCAAGGGAGGATACACCCGATGAAATTGAAACTGGCAACCGTGGCGCTGGGCGCCGCACTGGCGGCAGGCCCGGTCATGGCAGACCTTGTGTTCCCGTCGCTCAGCTATCGCACAGGACCATATGCAGCAAGCGGCATTCCGTTTGCCGATGGCTACGCGGATTACTTCACGCTTTTGAACGAGCGTGACGGTGGTATCGGTGGCGTACCTATTCGGGTCGTGGAATGCGAGACCGGATATAACACCGAAAAAGGTGTGGAATGCTACGAGTCCACAAAGGGCGAAGGGGCGCTGCTGTATCAGCCGCTGTCAACCGGTATCACCTATCAGCTGATCCCAAAAACTACCGCTGACGGTATTCCCATGCACACCATGGGTTATGGCCGCACCTCTGCGAAAAACGGCAGTGTGTTCAGCCACACATTCAACTATCCAGCAAACTACTGGGATGGTGCGTCGGGCGCGATCAACTATTTGCTTGAAGAAAATGGCGGTGACCTGAGCGGCAAGAAAATCGCGTTGGTCTATCATAACTCGGCCTACGGCAAAGAACCGATCCGCACGCTCGAGGAACTTTCCAAGAAGCATGGGTTTGAGCTTGTCGCGCTGCCGGTCGACCATCCGGGTCAGGAACAGAAGTCACAGTGGTTGCAAATCCGTCGTGACCGTCCCGACTTTGTCCTGATGTGGGGTTGGGGTGTGATGAACCAGGTTGCGGTGCAGGAAGCCGCAAACATCCGGTACCCGATGGAAAACTTCATCGGAATCTGGTGGTCCGGTTCTGAAAATGACGTGTTGCCAGCGGGAGAGGCGGCAAACGGTTACAAGGCTCTGACTTTCCACAACGTCGGTTCGGACTATCCGCTTTATGACGACCTGCAGAAATATGTGGTCGACGCAGGCAAAGCGGCTGGTGCTGGGGATCAGGTGGGTTCGGTGCTGTACAACCGTGGCATTTATGCTGCGATGTTGGCGGCGGAAGCTGCCAGGAAAGCGCAAGAGATCTCGGGTAACGCTGACATCACCGCCGCCGACATGCGTGACGGAATGGAGGCGTTGGAAATCACCGAAGCACGGATGGCTGAATTGGGGCTGCCAAACTTTGGCCCGGCCTTTTCGGTCAGCTGTGAAAACCATGGCGGGGATGCGCTGGTTGGCGTGACGCAATGGGATGCTGCCAGCAAAACCTGGAGCATGATTTCCGAGTTCAAGCCGACCGACAGCGACGTTATCGGTCCGCTGATTGCCGAAGATTCCGGTAACTACGCATCGGAAAACAACATCGAACCGCGCTGCTGATACGGCGCTTTTGAAAACCGGGGCGGCGGACAGCGCCGCCCCGCACCCCACACTCGCTTGAGGATATGCGCAGATGCTGGATGCGGCTCAAACCACCGAAGTTCAGGCGGAAACTCTGCTTGAAGTCAATAATATCGAGGTGATCTACAACCACGTTATCCTTGTGCTCAAAGGGGTCAGCCTGACCGTTCCCAAAGGGGGTATCACGGCGCTGCTGGGTGGCAACGGAGCGGGCAAGACGACGACGCTTAAGGCTGTGTCGAACTTGCTGCACTCGGAACGGGGCGAGGTGACAAAAGGCTCGATCAAGTATCGCGGGACCAGCGTGCACGAAAGCGACCCGGCTGACCTTGTTGAGAAGGGCGTTATCCAGGTTATGGAAGGCCGCCACTGCTTTGAGCATCTGACGGTTGAAGAAAACCTGCTGACCGGCGCCTATACCCGCAAAGATGGAAAGGCTGCAATCCAGCAGGACCTTGAACTTGTTTATACATATTTCCCACGCCTGAAAGAGCGTCGCCGGTCACAGGCGGGATATACCTCGGGCGGTGAACAGCAGATGGTTGCGATGGGCCGTGCTTTGATGTCGCGACCCGAAACGATCCTGCTTGACGAGCCCTCGATGGGGCTTGCCCCGCAGCTTGTCGAAGAAATCTTCGGTATCGTAAAGGATTTGAACGAGAAAGAGGGCGTGTCGTTTCTGTTGGCTGAACAGAACACCAACGTCGCCCTCAGGTTCGCGCATTACGGCTATATCCTGGAATCGGGCCGAGTGGTCATGGATGGGCCGGCCGCTGATCTGCGCGAGAATGCGGATGTAAAGGAATTCTATCTGGGCATGTCTGACGAGGGGCGTAAAAGCTTCCGGGATGTGCGTTCGTATCGCCGCCGCAAGAGATGGCTGTAAGCGGATGGAGGATCAAACCATGACCACTTTCTACGATGCGCTCGAGACCCGCTCCGCCGATCAACGGGCGTCAGATCAGGCGAAGGCTTTGAAGGTACAGCTGCAGCGGGTGCAGTCCGCGCCGGGCTTCGAGGCGCATCTTGCCGGGGCGGATATTGGCCAGGTTTCCGAAATTACAGATCTTGTAAAACTGCCGGTTCTGCGCAAGGCGGATCTGGCACAGGCGCAGGCGACGCGCCCTCCGTTCGGGGGGTTCACGGTTAAGCCAGCGCGACACTTTCATCATGTGTTCCAATCCCCCGGCCCGATCTATGAGCCGGGCAGCATTGATCCGGACTGGTGGCGTATGGGGCGCTTTTTGCATGCGGCGGGTGTTGGTCCGGGTGATATTGTCCATAACTGTTTCGGTTATCACCTGACCCCGGCAGGCATGATCTTTGAAAGCGGTGCACGCGCGGTGGGGGCCGCAGTGCTGCCCGCTGGCACAGGTCAGACAGAATTGCAGGTCACGGCCGCGCGCGACGTGGGCTGCACCGCGTATGCTGGCACGCCGGACTACCTGAAGGTCATTCTGGACAAGGCCGATGAGATGGGCGTGTCGCTGAATTTCAGTTCGGCGGTTGTCGGTGGTGGGGCGCTATTCCCGTCATTGCGACAGGAATATGCTGACCGGGGAATCTCATGCCTTCAATGTTACGCAACCGCCGATTTGGGCAATATCGCCTATGAAAGCCCCGCGATGGAAGGGATGATCATCGACGAACACGTTATTGTCGAGGTTGTCACCCCCGGAACCGGTACGCCCGTGGCCGAAGGGGAGGTGGGCGAAGTTGTCGTGACCTCGTTGAATCCCGACTATCCGCTGATCCGCTTTGCAACCGGAGACTTGTCTGCGATCATGCCGGGTCAATCCCCGTGCGGACGCACGAACATGCGGATCAAGGGATGGATGGGTCGGGCTGACCAGACCACCAAGATCAAAGGTATGTTCGTACGGCCTGAGCAAGTGGCTGCATTGGTCGACAAACACGCAGAGATCGTGAAGGCCCGCGTCATCGCAACGCGGCAGGGTGAAATGGACGCAATGACCGTTCAGATCGAAAGCTCTGGCGGGGATGATGCAGCCTACGTGAAATCCGTGGTTGAGGTTCTGAAACTGAAAGGCGCGATTGAGGTCGTGGCCCCCGGAACTTTGCCCAAAGACGGATTGGTGATCGAGGATCAGCGCGTTTACGAATGAGCCAAGCATAGGCTGCGTCCATTTGTGGCGCAGTTTTCTCGCTCAACCACTGGCTATTCCGAGCGTTTTGGTCGAATAAAGGCAGGCATTCTGCGTTTGCCTGTCACGATCGGAACCATGGCCGACATCGAATCTTTAGAACAAAGACCGCGTCATCGCGGCATTTCAGGCACGCGGTTTCTGGCGGCTGCGGCTTATCTGGTTGCAGCTGCATGCCTGTTGCCGATGGTGGCGGTCGTTCTGGCTGCAGTCACTGGTGGAACAGACACGATTTCGCACCTGTTCGATACCGTGTTGCCCCGCTATGTGATGACGACCTTGATCCTGGTCGTGCTGGTGGCCGTCGGCACCTTGGCTATCGGTGTGGGCGCAGCGTGGCTTGTCACGATGACGCGGTTTCCCGGTGTTCGTTTCTTTGAGATCGCCCTTGTGCTGCCGCTTGCTTTTCCAGCCTATGTGCTGGCCTATGCCTATACGTTTGTAATGGATCATCCCGGCATCGTTCAGTCCACCCTGCGTGACGTGACCGGCTGGGGGCCAAGGGACTATTGGTTCCCCGAGATCCGCTCGACCGAGGGTGCGGCTTTGATGCTGATTCTGGTTCTTTATCCTTATGTCTATTTGCTGGCTCGCGCAGCCTTTTTGCAGCAAAGCGCCAGCGCATTCCTCGCCGCCCGCGCACTTGGAAAAAACCCGTTGCAGGCATTCTGGACTGTGTCGCTCCCGATGGCGCGCCCGGCAATTGCTGGCGGCGTATTGTTGGCGATCATGGAGACCATCGCGGATTTCGGTACAGTGGCGTATTTCGGCGTACAGACTTTTGCCACCGGTATCTACACCAGTTGGTTTTCTATGGGGGACCGCGCCGCTGCTGCGCAGTTGGCGTTGTGCCTGTTGGGTTTTGCGTTAACCCTCGCTGTGATCGAAAGAACGCAGCGCGGTAGGGCAAAATACTATCAGGCCGGTAAAAGTCACGCCTCGCTGCCGGTTGCGCAATTGACGGGATGGAAATCAGGTATGGCGATCAGCCTTTGTGCTGTTCCAGTGTTGCTGGGCTTTTTGCTGCCGGTTTTCATTCTGGTGGAAATGGGATTGGAGTCAGAGCAGAACCTGCTCTCGCGTCGCTATATCGGGTTTATCCAGAACTCGCTGACGCTTGCCGGAACCGCGGCGGTGGTCACTGTAAGTGCCGCGATCTGTGTGGGCTTTTTTCAGCGTCTGCGCCCTGGACGGGGATCTGCAACCGCAGGATATCTGGCGCGGCTGGGGTATGCGGTGCCAGGCGGCGTGATCGCAGTGGGTCTGCTGGTGCCTTTTGCCAGCCTCGACAACGCCTTGGATTCATGGATTCGGCAAACCTTTGATATCTCGACCGGATTGCTGTTGACGGGTTCAATCTGGTTGCTGGTTGCAGCTTACATGGTGCGTTTTATTGCTGCCGCGCTGAGCGCTTATGAAGGCGGGCAGAGCACAGTTCACGCCAACATGGACGCGGCCGCACGATCATTGGGGCAAACGCCGCTGGGTACGCTATGCCGGGTTCATTTGCCGATACTGACGCCGTCGCTTCTGACTGCGCTGCTAATCGTCTTTGTTGACGTGATGAAGGAACTTCCTGCTACGCTGATCATGCGGCCATTTAACTTTGATACTTTGGCCGTTCAGGCCTATCGCCTTGCCTCGGATGAGCGGTTGGAAGGCGCGGCCGTGCCGTCTCTGGTCATTCTGGCGGTGGGGCTTTTGCCAGTGATTTTGATCTGTCGACAGGTTGGTCGTCGCTGAGGCGCGATGGGCCAAAATATCACATAGCTGTGCGCTCGGGCTTGATTCAAACGCGTTTTCCGGCAAGGCTGGTCCTATGAACATGCAGCCTCCAAGCCGGTTTTCTGCAAATTCGGCACAGATGCCTGTCGCGTTTGACCGGCGCGAGATGTCCCATATCCTATCCGTCTATGGTCGGATGGTCGCCGCCGGAGAATGGCGCGATTATGGTATTTCCAACCTGCGGGACATGGCCGTTTTCTCCATCTTTCGACGCACTGCTGAGCATCCGATTTACCGGGTCGAGAAGCACCCGCGTCTGCGCCAAAAGCAGGGAATGTATTCGGTAGTTGGCATGGATGGCCGAATTCTGAAACGCGGCCACGATTTGCGGACGGTGCTTCGGGTGCTGGAGCGTAAGCTGATCCGCTCCGTTGACCTTGATTAGAGCCGTTTGTGAGCAGTAACTGGCCCGTCGCCCTGCTGCTGAATTCTGGCTATTGCCTGGTCCATAGGCTCAAACGTGACATCCATGTGATAGGCATTTGCGTGCAACAGCATGTTGTCGCCATAGACCCAGGCAACATGGCCTTTCCAGAACAGCAAGTCGCCACGTTTCGGCTCCGTACCGGCAGGAAGGACCTTGCCCAATTCACGTTCTTGATCGCTGCTGTCGCCGGGGCAGGCTAGGCCACAGGCCAGCAGTCCGGCCTGCACCAGACCCGAGCAATCCAACCCAAGCCGGCTGTTGCCGCCCCAAAGGTAGGGTGTACCCAAAAACAGCTCTGCCACGACCACAGGATCCGAAAACCGCGTTTCACGGCGCTTGGCGTGTACGGTGGGGATGAACCCGAGTTCTGTTTCCAGAAACCTGCCCTGTTCCGACAGAACCTGCACCCTGCTGCCGAAACTCAGCGATATCCGGTCGGGGCTTTTCATATCCGGCTGGGCATAGGCATGAGTTGCAGGCGCTGTGATCCAGTGCGTGTCGGATACTTCTGTACCCAGTTGATCCGAGGCGACCCAACCCGCGTAACCGTCCTTGTCTGCGATGATCCGGCTCCAACCATTCTGCGTTTCGGTCACGTTCACGGCGTCACCAAACAAAAGCTGCCGGTCCCGCGCGCCGTCTGGGCTGCGCAACAGGTTGACCACGGGGTTGATGATGCGCTGGCGGCTCATAGGCCCAAAACCTCGGGCAAGGCGGTCAGAAGGGCGCGCGGACCTTGGCCAAGGCCACCTTTACTGCGCCCCGGTGCTTTTCTGGGTTGCCAGGAATAGATGTCGAAATGCACATAGCGGCTGTTCCCAACAAACCTGCGCAGGAACAATGCGGCAGTGATCGACCCGGCGAACCCGCCCGATGGCGCATTGTCGAGATCGGCGATACTGGGTTCTATCATAGCCTCGTAAGGATCGTGGAAGGGCATCCGCCAAACCGGGTCCGCAGCCTTCTGTCCGGCTTGCATCAGTGCTTGGGCGGCAGTCTCATCGTCGGTGTAAAACGGCGCAAGATCGGCACCGACCGCCACCCGTGCCGCGCCGGTCAGGGTCGCCATCGAGATCACCAAATCCGGCTCGCCCTCATCCGCCAACGTCAGTGCATCTGCCAACACCAGTCGACCTTCGGCATCTGTATTGTTGATCTCGACCGTCAGACCCTTGCGGGATGTCAGGATGTCGCCGGGTCGAAACGCATTGCCGGCCACTGAATTTTCAACTGCTGGTATCAGAACCCGCAGCTGAAGCGGTAAGTTCATCGCCATGATCATTTGCGCCAGACCCAGCACGTTGGCTGCCCCGCCCATGTCCTTCTTCATCAGCGCCATGGAGTTTCCGGGTTTCAGATTCAAACCCCCGGTGTCGAAACATACACCTTTGCCGACCAGAGTAAGTTTGGGACCAGAGTTCCCCCAATTCATCTCAATAAGGCGTGGCTCCTGCGCGGCCGCGCGACCAACTGCGTGAATCATTGGCAGATTCTGATCCAGCAGGGCTTGCCCCCGTACCACTTGGCAAGAAGCACCGAAGTCTTGCGCTAACGTCTCCACTGCGGCCTGAAGCTGATCTGGCCCCATATCTGCCGTTGGTGTGTTGACCAGATCGCGTGTCAACGCCTCGGACCGGGCCAGTATCTCGATCCGTTCGGCATCAATGCCGTCGGGTGCGACAAGGCGGGCCTTGGCCGGAGTCTGCTTGGCATAGGTATCGAAGGTATAACCCGTCAACAACCAGCCCAAACACTCAGCCTCCAGCGCGTCCGCAGGTACACCCGACGCGATTTGATAATTCCCTTCAGGCAGCGCCTCGGCCGCGGCGGCCAGAGGGAAACGCTTACGCCTGCGGATTGCGGGCTTGCCATAACCCGCGACGGCAAAACTAGGTGTTCCATCCGGCCCAGGGACAAGCGCAACCTGACCGAGTCGACCTGTAAAATCACAAGATTTCAGCCAATTAGTCAACGATTGCGGCTGATCATTCAGCCAGTCGTCCAGATCGGGTTGCGCAATGACATATAGCGGCAATGTCGGATCAGAAGGCGAAGCGAAGGACAGGGTCATAAAGATCTCAGTAAGTTCGATTTGCGCCCAGCCTAACCACCCACGGCCTGTCCGCAAGCCCCGTTAAATGGAAAGGTCTTGCTGATCCCAGATCACTGTCAGAGATTTCTCCCCGACGCGAATCAACCGCCACAGGGTAGCACCAGTTGCGACCGCATCCCCCGCATCGACGGATTGCGCCACATCGCCTGCAACACGGGCCAAGGCGACCATGCCGATTTGTTCGGCGATTGCCACCAATGAGCGCGCGCATTTCCTCAGAGCGGCCCAGTCGCGTTGCCGCCAGAACCTTTCGCAATTTGACAGACGAATGGCTAGTTCTTCGACCGTGCGGCACAGCACGTCCATCGCGTCCTTGTCGCCCATCTGCCGGTACAGCCCATTCAGTCGGTCCGAGTCCAGCCGAACGGATTCCTTGTGTTCAAGCGTGAGTATATTATCCACCACATTCACCCTAATTCTTTATGCCCCCACGGCATAGGGCGACATTGGCGACAAAATCCTTTGCAAAACCTTGCCTTCTGACCGGAAAATTGCTCGAATTTTTGATGAATTCAGGCTAGAGCGACCGGCAAAGACTGATCAAGGGACAACTTTATGGACTATGCCAAACCTCTGCCGTCCTATCTGGTGAAGCGGTATCATGGTTGGAAAGCCACCACTTACACGGAAAATCAGGTCTGGTATCGACGTCTTGCCACCGAGGGGCAGCGCCCGCGTGCGATGGTAATTTCCTGCTGCGACAGCCGCGTCCATGTCACTTCGATCTTTGGCGCAGATCAGGGTGAGTTCTTTATTCATCGAAACATCGCCAACCTTGTTCCACCTTACGAACCCGATGGAGATCACCACGGCACCAGTGCGACGATCGAATATGCTGTCACGGTTTTAAAAGTGGCGCATCTAATCGTACTGGGACATTCGCAATGCGGCGGTGTGCAGGGGTGCATCGATATGTGTGCGGGCCATGCCCCTCAGTTGGAGGCAAAGGAAAGCTTTGTTGGCCGCTGGATGGATATTCTGAAACCGAAATACGCGCTGGTCGCCGACGTCGAAGATGCACATGAACAAGCGCGACAGTTTGAGCGGCACGCTGTTGTGGCTTCGCTTGAAAACTTGATGACCTTCCCGTTTGTGTCTTCGGCAGTGCAAGACGGTTCGCTCAGCCTGCATGGGCTGTGGACCGATATCGGCGAAGGTGGTCTGCAATGCTATGACCCGCACAACAAAAGGTTCGAGGCTGTCTGAATGACAGGTACGTGCCAGATCGTCTCAGTCCAACCGACGCCGAAGAACATACCTGGTACATAAAAACCCCGCCGAAGATGCGACGGGGTTTCAAGAAGTCAATGCGCTGACGCTCAGCCCTTTTTCAGAACCTCACGGCCCAGCAATTCGGCGATCTGTACCGCGTTCAGGGCCGCACCCTTGCGCAGGTTGTCAGAAACGCACCACAGGTTGATGCCGTTTTCAACGGTAGAATCCTGACGGATACGGCTGATAAAGGTGGCGAAATCGCCCGCGCATTCAACCGGCGAGACGTAGCCGCCCGCTTCGCGCTTGTCGATCACCATGATGCCCGGTGCTTCGCGCAGGATATCGCGGGCTTCATCTTCGTCCAGGAATTCCTCGAACTCGATATTCACAGCCTCAGAGTGGCCGACGAACACGGGCACGCGGACGCAGGTTGCGGTGACCTTGATCGACGGATCGACGATCTTCTTGGTCTCAACCACCATCTTCCATTCTTCCTTGGTCGAGCCATCTTCCATGAAGACGTCGATCTGAGGGATGACGTTAAACGCGATCTGTTTCTGGAATTTCTTTGGCTCAACGTCAGTAGTCGGGTTATAGATCGCTTTGGTCTGATCCCAAAGCTCATCCATGCCTTCCTTACCGGCGCCTGAGACCGACTGATACGTTGACACAACAACACGCTTGATCTTGGCGCGGTCATGCAGCGGTTTCAGCGCGACAACCATCTGCGCGGTCGAGCAGTTGGGGTTGGCGATGATGTTCTTGTTCTTATAGTCGTGGATCGCCTCGGGGTTACATTCCGGCACGATCAGCGGAATATCAGGGTCGTAGCGATAAAGAGATGAGTTGTCGATCACCACGCAGCCCGCTGCCGCCGCCTTGGGGGCGTAGGTCTTTGTCGCGTCCGAGCCGATGGCAAATAGCGCCATATCCCAGCCGGTAAAATCAAAGGTGTCGATGTCCTGGGTCGTCAGTGTCTTGTCGCCAAAGCTTACTTCGGTTCCCAGTGAACGACGGCTTGCCAGCACGGCAAGGTCATCAACCGGGAACTGGCGTTCTGCCAGGATGTTCAGCATTTCGCGGCCCACGTTACCCGTGGCGCCGGCGACAACGACGCGATAGCCCATTTCATGTCTCCAAAGTTAAGGACGCGCGTTCATAGCCGCGTTGCAGCGAAGAAAAAAGGGTTATCGGGGATTTTTGCCGCTATGACACCGATTTTCCGATACAGCGCGTGTCAGGTGTCGTTCAGAAGCTCTTCGTAAAGGGACACAAGGGTCCTGGCCTCACCGTTGATATCGAAATTCCGCTCAACATGGGCGCGGGCGGCGAGTCCGGATTGCGAAAGGGAATCAGGGTTCGATAACATTTCAGCCGCGGCATCGGTCAACGCGGGGATATCACCAGGCTCCACCACGCGACCCAACGACGGGTCCGTCACGATCTCGGAGAACGCACCGACATCGGTGGCAACAACCGGCACACCGCAAGCCATCGCCTCAAGCGGGGTCAGGCCGAACCCTTCCCATCGCTGCGGAGCGATGAACAGGTCCAGCACCTGATACCACGCGGCGATCTGGTCGACGGTCACTTCGGGCATAAACAGGATGCGTTCAGAAAGACCGGCCTTGGCGACCTTGTCTTTCAGCTCGGCCAGATAAGCAGTGTGTTTTTCGGTCGCGCGGCCCATAACGATGCCATGAACATCTTCAAAGCGGTCACACAGCTCGATCATCGCGTCAACAAAAGCGTCAGTGCCTTTCTGGTGGCGGATACGGCCATAGCACCCCAGCAGTACGCCATCAGGCAGGCCCAGACGCGTCCGAACCTCGGCTTTGTCCTTGGGCGGCGTGAAATCCTGCAAATTGATGCCGTGCATGATCACCTGCGCGTCACGTTCCAGATACCCGGCGGTTTTGCGCGAGGTGGCGACAACCGCGTCCATCTTGTCGATCAACCATTTCGTATAGCCGGTATGGGCGCGTTGCGAAGCGCTGGTGAACAGAAGTTTCAAGCGCAGCCGCAGGATATCGCGCAGGATCAGGCCCAGCAGCATCTCGGTATTGCGCCGTGCATGCCAGACGCGCAGGGTCTTGCGCGACAGAAAGGGCAGGCGACCCAAAGGAATATGCGGGGTATCCGACGGCAACCCCGGTCCTGTGGCCGCGATATCGATCCATTGCGCCTGCAACGGCACCAGTCGAGCGATCGTTGCCGTTACGCCAGAGAGTCGGCGTTTGAGGTTGGGGGCAATGACGCGCGGATCAGACATGGATGCTCCTGACGGGTTCAGCGTTAATCAACGCTGTCGCGGCTGAACAGGTATATCACACAGCCAAGGGCGAGCGTAATTGCGAAAAAGCCGAATATCGCTGTGTAAGGCGCGGTTGGGCTGATGTCCACCGTGGCCGCGTGGATGCGTCCGGTGACGAATTGCGCAAGGCCGACGCCGCCAATACCAAAGAGGTTCAAAAGGGTCATGCCGCGACCCACCAGATGCGGTGCCACAAATGCCCGGCCATGCGCCATGATGACCGGAAAGCTGGCCCCAAGGAAGCCGATCACCGCCATCAGGACCACTGACAGCCAAACCGCGCTGTCGATCCACAGACACATCAGGGCCAGTGCTGCTGCGCCCATCGTGTTGCCACCAAAAATCACCCATTTTCGTGTACCAAGCACCCGATCGAGCGGTCCGTAGGCAAATGTTCCGGCGATCATGGCCGCTCCCATAATGAGGGTCGCTGTTCCGATCTGAGTTGTGCTGAGGTTGAAGATATCGCTGAGGTAAGGCCCGGCCCACAGGCCGCGCGTGGCCGCCGATGGCGCATAGGCCACCAGCATCAATGGCAGGATCGCCCACAAAGCAGGTTCTTTCAGCAAGTCCAGTACGGACCCTCGATGCTCGGTCTCGACCTTCTTGGGGTCGTTCACCGTGCTCCAGATTCCCAGCGCGATGACTCCCGAAAACAAAGCCAGAACCCACATCGTTGCCCGCCACCCCATCAACTCGACCGCCAGCGCGGTTGGGTACGAGGCCACAAGGTTGCCGACGGATCCGACACCCAGCATGACCGCGGCCAGCGTTGCAAAACGGGCAGGGGGGTATTCACGCGCAAAGATATAGTAGGACGCCATAAGCACCGGTGAGCACCCAACGCCGATCAATCCCATCGCAATTGCGATGTGAAAGGGCGTATTGGCAACGGCAAACAGCGCCGCGCCGCCTGCACCGCCAACCAGCAGCAGGCTCGCGGCTGTCAGGCGCGGTCCGATCCGGTCCAGCGCCCATCCTACCGGCAGTTGCATTGCCGCAAAGATCAGGAACCATAGCCCCGATGCAAAAGCCAAATCCTCGGGCGTGGCGTTGATATCGCGCCCCAGATCGACGCTGAGCACCGCCAGAAAAGCGCGAAAAAACTGGCTAAGCACATAGCCCAGACACAATACCACCAGACCCGCTTTCATGAGATGCCTTTCTTCTTCACCAGCGCGGGAAGCAGTGGCATGTCGCAATGCATTACACAAGCGCGTGTGTTACACTGTTTGTACCGGACAGTATTCACATTTGGGCTATCGTTAGACTAAGAACATCACCCAGAGGTGCAAATGAAAGACGCCCAGGCCGCTTTTTACGAAAGCCTTCCCCTACAGCGGGATTTTACGAGTTTGGCGCAACCCGCGCGGTTTTCGGCCGTGCCCGACGACTGGGCGCTGGGTGTCGCTGATATTGTTGATTCGACCGGTGAGATTGCCAACGGGCGATACAAGACGGTCAACATGGTTGGCGCCGCTGTGATCTCGGCCATGATAAACGCCCTGAAGGGGCAGCAATTTCCCTATGTCTTTGGGGGGGATGGGGCTGCGTTTGCGATCCCTGCAAGTGCTGTCGACATCGCCCGAACGGTCCTGGCCGAGTTGCGGCGCTGGGCGGAGGAAGAATTCTCGATCGCCTTGCGCGCGGCCTTGGTGCCAGTGTCCGAGCTTCGTCAGGCAGGGCGTGACCTGCGTGTCGCGCGTTATGCACCCTCGAACGGCGTGGACTATGCCATGTTTTCAGGCGGAGGTCTGGCTTGGGCCGAGGCAATGATGAAAGAGGGGCAGTTCCAGGTTCCGCCTGCTGACCCCGGTGCTCAGCCCGACCTGACGGGACTGTCTTGCCGTTGGTCCAACATCAAGGCGCAGCACGGTAAGGTCGTATCTCTTGTGATTGAGCCAACGCCCCAAGCAACCGAGAGCGATTTTGCCGATCTGGCGCAATCGGTCCTGTCAGCAGCTGAAGGGTTGGAACGCGCGGGCCACCCGGTTCCGGAAAACGGCCCGCCCATTAAGTGGCCGCCCCCCAATTTGGCGCTTGACGCGAGTGTGTCCAGATCGGGGCGAAACCTGTTTACACAGAAGGTTAAGCTGCTGGGCCAGAACCTTTTGATCGCTCTATTGTTCAAGTCCGGCAAAAGCCTGGGTCAATTCGACCCTGAACACTATAAGAATATGGTCAGCCGGAATGCCGATTTCCGCAAATTTGATGATGGATTGAAAATGACGCTGGATTGCGACTCAGCGACATTCTCGCAGATTGAGATCATGCTGGAACAGGCACGCGCGCAGGGCAAGATCCGGTACGGTGTGCACGCGCAGGATGAGGCGATGATGACATGTTTTGTACCCTCGGCCACTCGCGATGATCATGTGCATTTCGTAGATGGTGCCGCGGGCGGTTATGCACAGGCCGCGGCTGCGATGCAGACCTAGGTCCTACTTTGCGGTCCATTCGGCCGCCAGCGCCCGGGCCGCCTGTGTCAGCAACATTACGTCGATCCCCACTGCAAGAAACTGAGCACCCATGTCCATGTAGGCTTGTCTGGCAATGTCATTGGTTGCCAGAATTCCGGGTGCTTTACCTGCAGCCTTTATGCGCGCGATCGCGTCGGAGATGGCGGCTTGAACCTCGGGCGCATCGCTTTTGCCCGGAAATCCCATATCCGCAGACAGGTCCGCCGGACCGATAAAGACACCGTCGACACCTTCGACCGACAGAATTTCATCCAGCGCGGTCATACCGGCGCGGTTTTCGACCTGAACCAGCAGGCAAATCTGGTCGTCCGCAGATTGTATGTAATCCGTGACAGACCCGTAACCGGTCGCCCGCGCCGCGGCAGCACCCACACCGCGCACGCCTTCGGGTGGATATCGACACGCCCGTACCAGTTCGCGGGCTTGCTCAGCGCTGTTCACCATGGGGACCAGGATGGTCTGTGCGCCAATATCCAGCACCATCTTGATCAGGGCCGTATCCCCAACGGGCACCCGCACCACCGGATGCGTCGGGCTTGCCGCAAGCGCCATCAACTGATCACGCATCGAGCGGATATCATTCGGAGCGTGCTCGCCATCTATCACCAGCCAGTCGAACCCTGCTGAGCCCATGATCTCGGCGGTGACGGCCTCACCGAAGCTGCTCCAGCAGCCAATCAGCCGATCACCCTTTGATAGAGCCTGTTTAAGCAAATTTTGCGCAGCGGGCATACGAGCACCTTTCAGTTATTTAGCGGGCGACACCGGTGTAGCCGGCGTTCTGGTTGCTATTTAGCGGACCAGGCCAGAAGAAGACTACCAAATTATCAAACTACAGGATTGGGCTGTTCAGCGATTTCACTGTTTTCGGTGCACGTATCCCTTTCCGGAGACGGGCAAAAGCGATATGGGCAGACAAGAGAAAACCCCGCCTTAAATACCCCGAAAAACGCTGCGGAAATCGGTTTATGACGTTGCAGTGCCGTTGGAATTCGGCAAGACTTTCGTATGACCAATGATGTACCTTTGACGTCACGCTCATTGCCTATCGCGCTGCTGCGGGCTCGGGAACGGGTCATGGGACCCATTCGAAAGATGTTGGCGGATGCCGGTGTTACCGAACAGCAATGGCGCGTATTGCGTGTCCTGAACGAAGAAGGCCCGCAAGAACCGACCCACATTGCAGAGCGGGCCTGTCTACTGCTGCCCAGCCTTACACGCATTCTGCAAAAGCTTGAGGCAAAGGACCTGATCGTACGGCGTATGCATCCAGGTGACAGGCGCCGCCAGATTATCGACATCTCTGACAAAGGGGATCAGATCATTAAGGATAATATTCAGGTAACAATCCAATTGGCCGAGGATCTGCGCACCAAAATGGGTCCTGAACGTCACGAAGCCTTGTTGGACCTTTTGAACGAATTGCGGGATTTGGAAACCTAAGGGGTGTCCCTCGAACCCCGCCAGAGACAAGTGGTATCCCTGACGGGGCGGCCAGACGTGTACTGGATTATTTGCCTGGCCCCAAGCCGGTTGCGTCAGATATGCCCAACGGTCCGGCCTGCGTTTCAGAGAACGCGCCGGTTTGAAATAAAACCGACTCTGTGACGCAGAGACTTGTTGGGGGTTATGTCTCAGGCCATGGTTCTCTGAAATTGTGACGTCCCGACCGTTGTGTCGTACCCAAGTTTCAGGGTGCCAAAACACAATAGCCGTACTGGTATTTCCGTCTTACAACTGATCGGTGGCAAGAATGATCGGCCACCAATCTGCTGCCGATTTCTTTCTCTTACTTCTATTTAGGACCCGGTTGCAGATTTCCAAGACAGGGCGACCGGAATGTGATGACTTGCCACAAGGGCGGCTTGCTCCTCCAGATCACCACTTTAAGATGCCCGAAACTTAGTGAGGACCCCAATGCCGGACATTTTGTTTTCTCTTTCCGACCCGATAGCGATCCCGGTGCAGGGGCGGGATGCAGTCTATCCGGTAGGTCGGATATTTTGTGTTGGTCGCAACTATGCAGCACATGCCGCCGAGATGGGCCACGAGGTTGATCGCGAGGCGCCGTTCTACTTCACCAAGTCCGCGGCAAACGCCGTGCTGACCGGGGCAACTGTTCCATATCCTCCCGGAACCAAAAACTTCCACCACGAGATGGAGTTGGCCGTTGCCATCGGGAAACCTGTCTTTCAGGCCACCAGTGCCCAAGCGTGGGACGCGGTTTTTGCCTATGGCTGCGCTTTGGACATGACCCGCCGCGATTTGCAGATTCGCGAGCGCAACCAGCAGCGTCCGTGGGATTTGGGCAAAGACCTAGAGGCCGGTGCCGTGTTTGCGCCGCTGACCTTGGCCGCGGACTGGTCGCCGAAAGACGGGACGCGCATTTTCCTGACTGTGAACGGCGAAACGCGTCAGGATGCCACGCTGGGTGAGTTGATCTGGAAAATTGACGAGATCATCAGCCATCTGTCCTGTTTCTATCATCTACGACCCGGAGACCTGATCCTAACCGGCACGCCCGCTGGCGTGGGTCCAGTACAGGCCGGGGACCAGATTTCCGGTGGAATTGACGGTCTGGACCCAGTTCAACTTACACTGTCTGACGCGGTATAGACCCTATTTAGGGTCTTTCAGCCAATCTGTTTCGAACTTCACGTCGTCCAAACACGCAAAACGTCGAACGCGATCCAGCTCTGATTGGAGCCGTTTCGTACGTGCACCCGACCAACGCACGGATCGTTCCGGCCACAGGGCACTGACCTTGAGAACGCTTTGATCGCGTTGCGCTTTCATGTCGATGCGCCCGATCATGCGATCGCCCTCTAAAAGGGGAAAGACGTAATACCCATAGGACCGCTTTGCGGCAGGAACGAATACTTCAATGCGGTAATGAAATCCGAAAAGCCGCTCGGCCCGCTTGCGGTCACGCAGCATCGGATCAAAAGGGCTAAGAACCCTCATGCGCCCCGGAACCGATGGCACTTCAGCCTCGATCAGGTCTGGTCGGGCGAGCAGTTTGCGCAGCTTGCCATCAGCGCAAGTAACTTCGATTTCCTGCAAGAGACCGTTTGTTAGAGCCTTTTCTGACCATTGCCGAGCTTCAGCAACGCTGACAGTATCCCAGAATGCAGCCAGCTCTCCGGGTGTTGCGAAACCTAAACGGTCCAGTGCTGCGTTGCACAGCCAGTCTACCGTTTCCTCGACATCACAGCGCAGGTTGCCCGGACACAGATGCGTTTCGATCACCCGCTCGGTCAAATCATACCGCTTCTGAAAACCGCTGCGCCCGACAACGGTCAACGCACCAGACCGCCACAGAAACTCAAGCGCTGTTTTGGACGGATGCCAGTCCCACCATCCGCCGGATCCCTTTTTCTCATCCTTGCCAACATCCGACGACGAGACCGGTCCATGATCACGGATATGCTGCAGAACGGTGTCGAACTGTTTTTCGAACCCGTCCCGTCGCCAGTTTTTCCAGCGGGATTTCAGCAGCGCCGCGTCGCGTTGAAATCGCAAATGCCAATGCGGATAGAATTCAATCGGAATAACGGCGGCGTCATGTGTCCAGTGCTCGAACAGCGCACGGTCGCGCTCATACAGGCGCTTAAGGTTTTTCGCGCGGTACGATGGCCTGCGAGAGAACAGGATCATGTCATGCGCGCGGGCGACCGTGTTGATGCTGTCCAGCTGTACGAAACCCAACCTGTGGATCAACTCCAACAAGTCGGCTCCGCTGGCCCCACCCGAAGGTTTCTCGGCCAGCGCATGACGATCCATAAACAGGGCGCGGGCCGCCCTGTTGTCCAGTCGTGGAAGCACCATTAATTCAGCGCCGCTTTAGCGTTTCGCCAAAGCTGATCTTCGGGGTCAGGGTGATGCGGGTTTCGATATCGGCATCCGGCTCGGCCAGTTGCGCGGCAATGATTTCAGCCGCCTTTCGCCCGATTTCTAAGCGGCACGCATCCATCGTAGCCAGCTTGCGCGGAAGACCTTGCAACAGTTCGACATTGTTAAACCCCGCCAGCCCGATTTGCCCGGGGACATCAACGCCCTGTTCCAACAGGTACAGCAATCCCCCGGCACCAATCATATCGTTGGAGTAATACAGGAAATCCAGCTCGGGTGACCGTTCCAGCATGGCTTGCGTCATCTCGCGCCCCTTGGCCAGCGCCGAGCCGCCGGAATAGAACTCGCGATCTTCAATCTCGATCCCGTTCTTGCCCAGCACTTCGGTGAAACCTTCGAACCGTTTGCGGGCACGGTGGTCCAGCGGCATTTTGGTTCCCATAAATCCGATATGCTTGTAGCCCGCCTTCAGAATTGCTTCGGCCATTTCGCGCCCGGCGCGGCGGTGCGAGATTCCCACCATGGCATCAACCGGCTTGCCGTCGGTGTCCATGATCTCAACCACCGGTATTCCAGCCGAATCCAGCATGGCGCGGGCGGCCTCGGTATGCTCCAGCCCCGCGATGATCACACCCGAAGGCCGCCACGAAAGCATCTCATACAGTACTTTTTCTTCTTTCTCGGGCAGGTAATCCGTGACGCCGACCACAGGCTGCAACTCAGTGTCTTCCAGCACCTGATTGATGCCGGTCAGAACCTCGGGGAAGACCATATTCGACAAAGAGGGGATTATCACCGCGACAAGGTTAACCCGGCTTGAGGCCAGCGCACCAGCGATTTTGTTGGGCACGTATCCCAGCTCTTTCGCGGCAGCCAGAACGCGGGTGCGGGTTGCGTCCGAGACATCGCCCCGGTTCCGCAAAACCCGGCTGACCGTCATTTCGGATACTCCTGACGCTTCCGAGACATCACGAAGGGTAAGCGGGCGTTTTGTTTCTGTGGTCACCGGTGGCACCTGCACTGTTGTTTTGACCGATGGTAGCGTGAACAGGGCGCTGTTTACAACTGTTGCACATAGGCCATGACAAGCCTGAAAAACCAAGGTAGAGAATGCCTTGCACGGCCCCGTGGCTCAACTGGATAGAGCAGCCCCCTCCTAAGGGGCAGGTTGCAGGTTCGAATCCTGCCGGGGTCGCCATCACAACTATCAGCTTTGTCAGTGGCTTGTGTGCAAAGCATGTGTTTGTGAGCTTCGCACGCGACCCCAAGCGCTGCGCCTCCGCTGCACTAACAGCTGCAACGCCGCACGCAGATCGCCCTTAAACGCACGAAGGAGTGATGCGAAATGGCGACGATCAATAAGCGACCAAGCGGTAAGTGGCAGGCAACGGTAAGGTATCAAGGACGAAGCGCCAGCAAGTCCTTCACTAAAAGAGCAGACGCGGTGAGGTGGGCGCGCGAGACCGAGATGCGAGCCGAGCGCGGTGTCCTAATTCAACGCAGAGGCGGCTCGCCTGACAAGCGGACGCTGGGCTTTGCCCTTGCTAAGTTCAGAGATACTGTAGCGCCGACACATCGCAGCGGAGACCGAGAGCAGCGTTGCATCGATGCGATGTTGAAACATCATCAGCGCTTCACGCGCCTGCGATTGGATACCCTGACAGTTGCGGACGTATCCAAGTGGCGTGATGAGCGGTTGCAGAAGGTCGCCGCAAGCACGGTCGTTCGCGAGTTGACGCTTTTGCAGAGTGCAGTCGGCCACGCGCTTGATGCTGATGCCGCGAACGTCGTGCAGCGAGTTAAGCGTCCACGCGTCGATGATAGACGGGAACGAAGATTGCAGGCTGGTGAGTGGCAACGGTTGATGCAGGCATGTGACCGAGACCGCAACAAGCTGCTTCGTCCGCTTCTTGTACTGGCAGTTGAGACTGCGATGCGTAGAGGTGAGTTGCTCGCGATGGAGTGGCGACATGTCGATCTGCAACGCTGCACAGTGCTTTTGCCGAGGACAAAGAACGGTCACGCGCGTACTGTGCCACTCAGCCCGATAGCGTTAAAGACGCTGGGCGAGTTGCTGCGCGCCGATGACCGCGTTCTGCCACTCAGCGGCGACTGCGTTCGTCAGGGCTTCGGACGCTTGCGGAAGCGCGCAGGTGTCGATGATATACGCTTTCACGATCTGCGCCACGAAGCAGTCAGCAGACTTGTCGAGCGCGGCCTTTCGCTGATCGAAGTACAGCAAATCAGCGGCCACCGAACGCTGCACATGTTGCAACGCTACGTGCACTTGCAGGCTGCTGATATTGTGGCGAAGTTGCAAGATCTACCATGAATTCAATTTTTGGGGCGGCGGATCAAAGCCACCCCTGTAACTTCTTCACTCAGTCTTCATCATAGACCGGCCAATCAGTTTGAGATCTCATCGCACGGTCAAAAGCTGCTCGACATTCGGCCAAAGAGGGCAGCACATATTGACGCTCGCCCCCTCCAGGTCTGACTATTCTCAACCCCGGCAACAGTTTGTGTAGGTATTTACCTACTTGGGTTTCCGCACTGCGCCGACATTGGCCAACATCCCAACAGAAATTTTCGTAGTCACGAACTACTGACCTACAGGGGACCTGAACGGGCCAAAACCCAGTGTCCTTTGGCAAATCACCTCGGTGGAGGACTTCGAAGAACCACTTTTCGATATCGGACATCGACAATATTTTCTGTTCGGCAAGTGCCTTGGTCTTTGGTGGGGTTCTCGGATCAAAGTCAGATATCTCGCGGGTCTTGAGAAAGTGCATTAAAGCGTCGCGACCACCATCAAGCATGAACTGCCAAAGGTCACCAAAGTACTTGGTGTCACCTTGTTTTTGGTTGGATACCTCAAGAACACAGAACCTGCGTTCATCACCCTGCGCATGGATAACGTGAGGGTCATTGCTAGCTACAATCACGCGAGCATAGTTTCGCATAGGAAGGGCATCTATCCCTTTCTGCTCCATCATATAGGTTGGCTCAGTTATTCTGCCCTTGAGGACGGCCGAAGCTCTTTTGGTTGCGAACGAACCTTCATCTCCGAATATGACAACTGCCTGCGCCAGATGGCTGTTGAAGCTGCCCACCAGGTGACTGACTTGAGTTAGATGTACGAAATGATCGGGCAGCAAGGATCCCATCTGACGAACGAAGAAGCTCTTTCCGACTCCCTGACCGCCCAGAAGCACGATTGCGCTCTCAGGCAATTCCCAAGGTCTTTGCACCATATGAGCAAAGTAAGAAAGAATGAACTCAGAAGCTATTTGATCGCCGCTACAGATGATTGTTTCTACAAAGTTCAGAAACGGGTCGAGATTGCCTTTTATGGGTCTCGCGGCGAAACCTTGCCAAAGGTTAAGTTGATCGTTCCGTCGGTTGGCGGGATCAAAGGTAACACCTTCAAACTGCGCTCGGTCCATGTTGTTCAGCCAGAACTCGCCCCAAGGAAGAAAATTAGGATCATCTGGGCCCATTGAAATGAGCTCAACCATTTTGTGCGAGTACTTCAACTTGAAACTCGCCGGGTCATAAAACCGAACGCGCGTGATGCCAAGATCGGGGTCCTTTACCATTTCGGCTATCCGCACCTTGTTTCCAACGGTCACTACTGCGTACCGCCCGTTCATGTACTTTAAGACCTCTTCTGAGGTCGGAAAATTTCTGGGCATAGCTGCCTCCATTTGCAGCCAGCCTCAAGTTGAACAGCGCATATTTTTCTTATATTATTCAGAAGCGTACTGTCTGACCCGCTGCTCAATTTGAGATGGCGGGTTTCTTTTATGTCGATGCTTCGGTGCGCTGTGCCAACCATTTGTCCGCGACGGCAGCGGGCACAACTACGCGACCACCGATCTTAGCAACTCGGGGTCCAGCGCCAGCCTTCCGTAGTCGGTAGTAAGAAGATCTGCTCAGACCAAAAACACTACAGAACTCATCGATTGAATAAGTCTTCGCTTGCATGGCGAATTCCTTCATTTCAGCGAAAGTGCACCGGCACATCGCTTTGGTTTCAGTTTTTCGGTGGATCCGCTGTGATCTCTGTTGTCACATGCTGGTCTCGCAGTTTCCTGCGGTTATTGCCTTCAGGCATGGCCCGGGAGGCGTCTCGCGCTCAACCCGCGCGGTCAGGTTAGCTCGATTGATCGAGATATCATAATGATCCATGGTGAACTATCGTAAGTCATGTAAAAATTCTATGTAGGACAATGGCTTACACAGCATGTGCCACACTACAGTAACATGCAAATGGCCCCTCTTATCGATCCAAGATATCAGACATCGCCGACCTAATTGCGGGGTTGAATTGGTAGTGCGCCCGTTCAAATCCTTGAGCACAAGTTGGCGGCCACAAAATGAAGTTGGACAAGTTGGATATGTCGGATCACGGCCAGCCGAGCATGGCAATCCAGCCCTCAAATGGTACAATTAAACCCAGTTGTGAGGATCCAGTCAGAGCCTTCGATGACAGGAGGGCAAGATGCCAAGAACAGAGAGTGTTAGTGATGAAACGACTGGCCACGCGCCGAGTTCAATCGGGAACTCCGGTGCTTCAATCGCTTCTCTCCCAACGCTGACAGAGATGATCCGATACGACGGCACAATCTACGCTCATGAGTTTTGCCGGGTTACCGGAGTAAAACCTAGCACCCTAAGAATGTCACGCTCGAGAGGAAAAGGGCCGCGGGCCAAACGCATCTCCAACAATCGTGTAGTATTGTCACTTCGAGACGCATCGGCTTGGCTACAATCAGCGGGTCGATACAGCGCTGCTATCCGCCTAGCAGAATGGCTTGACCAGCAATGGCGCGACGCTGCAAGAGAACACAGGCAAGTTGATCCTGCTGGGGTTCAGTTGGCTACGCTGTTTAGAAAATAAGTGGCAGTAAGTATGCTGTACAGGGTAGCATATCGGATACTCGGAATTGACTTTTGTGGGGACTTGGTCGCGCTTCGTGACGCACACTCACGTGGCTAGCAAGGCGTCAGTTGCGGGCACTATACGAAGCTGAAAGCGGACCTTCAGGATGGGTATCTGCGTCGATTTCAAATCTTTTTTAGGCCGGGCATCACTTAAACAGTGCAAAGGTCTGAACGCCAAAAAGACTGGTTGAGACTTGCGCCATTTGCCAGAGACGCTGGCTGTCGTCGGGATCGTCATCTGATGCCAGGATTTGATCCAATCGAAGTAGGCGACCGTCCAATCGACCTAGCGCTTCTTCGACTAGTACTCGGCCAGATAGTTGTCTCACGCCATCATCCACAGAAGCAGCCCGCTCGTCTTCCCGCCGTCTGGCATCTAATAACGCTTCTCTATAACGACTCAGGGTCCCATCGACACGATCCATGAGCGCCGTCGAGGAAGTCGTGACCGCTTGTGTTACGTGATCGGCAAAGCCCGAGAATTCATCAACTTCGATTTCTTTAGGTTCAGAAAAGAAGTAGGCTTTGCCTTTTGATTTCAAGGTGTTGTCAAAGCAAATTCGATGAGGGTTCATATCGGGTAGAACACCGACTGTGCTAGGCTTTAGATACACGGAATTCTTCGCGACATCGCTCGAAAGCCAATGTGTGTTGATTTCTTCACTGGTGTGGAAAGCCGGGGCAACATAGAAGGTGAACGGCTCTATAGCTTCCAGAGCCAGCAAGAGGGACTGTTGCTCCGAAACGCGCTTGCTAGTGATCTCAAAGCGATAGTACGGCAGCGTCATGGTATGGCCGGGGATGCCGTACTCGCGGGCGTTTGACGCTTTCATCCAGTCAGACAGTTTGAATTGCAGGTTTAGTATAATGCCCGATTTGCCTTTGAGCTTGGCATCGTATCCTCCGCCTTTTTTTCCTTCTTCCAGCAGGCTTGGAAAGATCGGAACTGCCGATAGCGACATAGTCTTGGCCAATTCGCTGACCAACGAAAACCCATACGTAAACTCGCTGAACTCAGCCTTCACTTCCGACCTCAAGCCACATAGCGGTTCTCTCCAATCAGTTCCGCTTGTCCCAGTGCGGCCAAGCTCTCCAACAGAGGCTGTACGCTCGTAGTCCGGGCACGCACGAAGCGGCGGGCGATTTGGTCGGGCGTAGCTTCGCCCATTTCGGTGAGGGCTTCGCGGACGGCGGCTATCTGATCGGGCAGGGTTTTGGGCCAGGGAGCTTTTTCGACCTTGGCCGTGACGCCTAGATCCATGTCCTTGGTCTTGCCCTTCGCGGCCACGCGGCCTTCGGGGTTCTGATAGTCGGGGCGGAGCCAGCGGATTTGGCCGCGCGCTTCTTCCTCGGCGCGTTCTTTGTTCAGCGCGACGAGGCGGAAGAGGATGTCTTCGTCGTTCAGGTCCACCGGCCAGCCATAGGCCTCGGCCACGGCGGCGTCGGTCTGGTCGTGCAGGTCCTTGAGGATGCCGATCAGGCCCTGATCATAAATCTCGCGGTCCTTGCCCTCGATGGTCTCTCCAGCGCGGAGCTTTTCCAGCACGTTGTACATCTGGGTCAGGGTCAGCTTGGGGTGAGCGGCCTGCTGGCGCTTGCGGTGGGCGTCTAGCTCTTCACCTAAGGCGCGCAGACGGGTGCGTTGATCGTCACTGAGTTCTGGAAAGGGGAAGGGATCGAAGGTCTTCGTCTTTGCGTAAACTGGATCGTTTCCAACACCTAACCAGCTGCCAGCGGCCAGCGCCCAACATACGTGTTGGTGCGAAGAAAGGATGGCGAGACGTTCAGGCTCCGAAAGGCAAAGCACGATCAGTTTGTTATCAGGCAGAACTGAGGCGTCTAGAAACTGAAAAACGCGGTGCTTCATTGTCTCGACGGTTGCGATGTAGCGCGGCAAACCATCGAGAGCAGGTCGCAAGTCACGTCGCGGTTCACCGTGTATCCACCAATTCTTGCGGTAGCCTTCGCGATTGTTTTGGTCGCGCTCCGGCTTAACGTTGTCCAAGACATGTTGATAAATAGCCGGAAAACCATTCTTCGCTTCCGTTTCGCTTAGACCGAAAAGGTCGATCACCATGACCCCGCGAGGGCTTGCTGTCAGGTCGCGACCATTGCGGTATTCGCGGACGCGCCGCTCTGCTCCATCAATGCTACCGTGTCCCAGCTCCCTGGCGTTTTCAGGTGAAACGATAAATCCAGAACCGATCAGTTGAACGCCACGGTAGGCAAGCCTTTCGTTCGCCAGCAAGGGCTTTGAGCCTGCAACATCCGCCCCGATCTGCAAGTTCGCAAAAACCTTCCCGATCTGATGCTCAAACGTCACCTGGCGGCCATCTGCTTCGTTCTTTTCCTTGCTCTCGGTCGCCACAGTCAGCAGCCGCCCCGCCCGGTTCCCCGCCGCGCCCACCGTCATGGCGATGCGCACCGCAGCGCCATAGAGCGTATCGACCCAAGGGTGATCCGGGATCGCGAAGAGCAGCGAGAGCGGCTTTTTCGGGTCGTTCAAATGCGGCTCCAGCACCCGGCGGTTGAAGGTTTGGCGCAGGGAGTTCGTGGTGATCAGGCCAAAGCGGCGCGTGCCTTTGCCCGTCTTGGCATTGAACGCGCGCGTAGCCAGCGCCGCCTTTTCCCACCAGAACATTACCAAATCGGCGCTCTGCGGCATCTTGGGATAGGCTTTCCACAGCGCCTCGACATAGCCGTCACCCAGATTGTCGCGCAGGCGTGACGCCCCGATGAAGGGCGGGTTGCCGACGATGAAATCGGCTTGCGGCCAGACGGTCGGTTTAGGCTTGGCATAGTCATAGACCTGCACGCGCGCGTCGGGGTCCGGCACTTCCTCCCCTGTCACAGGATGACGCATGGTGGTTACACCGTCCCAACGGGTGACGGGCGTGCCGGCTTCGTCCATGCGCTCAGTCCGATCCGCCCATTCCAGCACGGCATCGCCTTGGCGGACGTTTTTGAAGTCACGCAGCACAGGCTCGGACGGAGCAGCGTTGCCATAGGTGCGGAAGTGCCATTGCAGGTAGCCGATCCACAGCACGAGCTCGGCCACGTTTGCGGCCCAGGGGTTCAACTCGATCCCAAGAAACTGGTGCGGGTCCACGGTGATCAGGGGCCGGGTGTCACCCAGATCGTGCATAAGTGACGTGACTTCACCCTCCAGTCGCTTCATCATTTCCAGTGCGACGTAGAGGAAGTTGCCTGAGCCGCAGGCGGGGTCGAGCACTTTGGTCTGACAGAGCTTGGCGTGGAAATCGCGGACGAGTTTGAGCGTTTGGTCGGTTTTTCCATCCTCGGTAAGGCGCTGAACGGCGGTTTGCACGTCGCGCCAATCCTCGCGCAGGGGTTCGATGATCGTCGGGGTGACTAACCGCTGTACATAGGCGCGCGGGGTATAGTGCGCACCGAGCTTGTGGCGCTGACGTTTGTCGAGCGCGCGTTCGAGAAGCGTACCGAAGATCGCGGGTTCGACCTGTTTCCAATCTGCCTCCGCTGCCTCAATCAGTAGGCCAAGTTGCAATTCGTTGAGGGGAAGCGCGTCGGCCTCTTTGAAAAGACCACCGTTGAAGCGCTTAAGGTCTTGCATGAGAACCTGAGAAAAGCCGCCGGTGTTCATCGTCTCCCACAGCCCTTTGAGCGCGGGCTCGGCGTGTTCCGGGTGCCCGCGCAACTTGCGCAGAAGCTCTGTGAAGCTGCCGCGCGGGATCAAGTCCACATCCTCGGCAAACATCGAGAACAGGCAGCGCATGAGAAAGCTGGCCACGGTCTGGCTGTTGTGGCCTTGGCCTTCGAAACTCTTGCCCAGTTCGGCCAAATGGGCGGCGATGTCACGCGTGACCTCAGCCGACTTGAGAGATGGATCAAGACTATAGGGATCGGTCCAAATCGTACGCAACAGATCACATATGTCATCGTCGTGAAGGTCATCCAACGTGATGCGGTAACGGTTACCGTCCGGGAACTGGTTGTAGCCTTGGCCTTGCTTGGAGAAGTCGGCGTAAAGCTCGATCACATGGCCCACATCCACCACCATCAGGAATGGTGGCCAGCCATCCTCCTTTGCGACGGCGCGGGCGTAATTGTCCGCCTGGTTGCGCGCCTTGAGCATGGTGTCATCCCAAGCGGCTGTGCCGCGTACGCCATGCCCGGTACGCTTCTGCTTGCGCTCAGCGGTGCCTTCGGCCAGATCGCCTTTCCGGCTCTTCTTCTGGTTCACGCCCTGTTTGGTTTCCAGAATGAAGTGGCCCGCGCGATAAACATCGATAAAGCCCGTGCTGCGTTTGTGCGTGTGCACAAAGGTGACGGGCCGTTCGAACCGGTAATGATCATTAGCGTTATCATCCGTTGCCGGGAATGGGCGTTCGAGGCCGAGCAACTCTGTCATTTCGATAACGAACAACTGGTAGTTAGCGTGTTCGCTGCCGCCCGTCTCCTTCCACCGAGAAATGAACTCTTCTACTTCCAATGTTTTTAAAACCCGCCTGACTCAATTATCTTTTCCCAACGGTAGACTGTGAAATGACCACTCACAATGCCCTTGCTAATTAAGTGCCCGCTTCCAGTTATGTTTTTACTCTCGACAACCTTTTTCGGAAGTCAGCTGAGGCGGCTGGCCTAGGGTTTCAGCTGTCGTTCTTACTTCCATATTTACTCAACTTTAATGTTGTGAAGGTTGGAAAATTTGGATGAGCCAACGTGCTCTGTATTGGAAAAGAACGTTCTCAACCCCAGCTTTTGGCGCTTGATTGTTGTTAGTACGATTTGTGCTTCGACAATTCTGCGGGTTCGATGGATTGGAACTGCGGCTAAGTTGGTTAGAGTGTCACGGAGGTGACCGGAATGGCGCGAGAGCGAGCAGACAGTTTCATTTCAAGGTTTTTATTTCGTGGTTCCAAGGAACGCGAGCAAGAGACTGTGGGCGTCGATGTTGAGCTATCGTCCCCGTCCGAAACTGTTGCCCAGAATGAACTGGTTTGGGCGACAAATGGGGAACGATCCGTCCAAAAGTTCGTTGAGCGCACTCTGAATGGATCCCACGCTCTCGTCGTTACTGGCTACCAGGACTTTCTGTCCGCGATGTCGATAATACTTCGCGTTCGGCCAAACATTGTATCCGAGCCCCCTGAGACGATCAGAATCATATTTGGAACGAATACTGACAACCAAAACCGCCTCGACGGAAGCGGACGCGGGCTCTCGGAAGAGGCCCGTGACTATTTCCTCGAAACGCGTGGGCTTTCGCTGCGCTCTCTCGACGAGTTGCGGGCTGTCCTCGCTTACGATGCGATCGCGTCGGGAGCTATCTCGCTCCGTATCTTTGATAATGATTTAGCTCGGGAACGGTTCGGTCGCACCCACGCGATGCTTCACGCGAAGCTCTTTATCAGTGACACAGGCGCGCTCGCAGGTAGCGCCAACTTTTCGGTTGGCGGCCTTAAACGCAATCTTGAGTACGTCGACGAACTTCAAGCATTTCCTGACCTTGCCGCAACGCGTCGCGTGGCCGCTGAAGACTTTTGGACGTTAGGCACCGATTGGACGGAACAAGCTCTCGAGATCTTGCGTGCTCTTCTAAGGCCTGTAAGCGCCGAAGAAGCCCTCGCCCGAACAGTTCACGAAATGACATCGTTCTCGCCCTGGCGTGTCGGTGGCGACGGCACCGCAGGGCGTCCGCCGCTGCCGTTCCAAACCGATCTCGTTTACGAAGCCGCAGGGACAGCCTACGAACACGGGTTTGCCTTTGTAGAAGCACCGACAGGCGCAGGTAAGACCGATATCGGCAAGCACTTGGCCACGGTCTTGCCTACAATGCACTCGAGTGTCGTTCTTCGTCATGGAAATGAACGCCCGGATCAAACGCGCAATGGTGCACTCGGTATCATTCCGGCGAGCGTGCTGAGCAATTGGATCAAAGCTAAACCCTCCAACTTGCATCTAATCAAACACAGCCAGCTATCAATGAAGAAAAAAGGCGATCAACTTGAGGAGCTTGCGGAGATCAACCGAGACGCTCGATCCTCAGCATCCATGATCGTAGACGAGAGCCATCGATTGAACTCTCGCTATCTCGCCCCATCGAGACGTTCTTTGGTTTTTGAGCAAAGCCCTGCGATCTGGACGTCGTGCCTGTCAGCAACCCTTATGGGGAACCAGGGCCTGGATGGATTGCTCGCCTTTCACGAACGACGCGCCTCGATCTATGTGCCCCCAGAAATCACTGCGAGGATCAACGACAACCTCAAGCGAGGACGCGAGAGAGCATCCGAGTTGAACGAACTCCGCGCTCTTAGGCAGAACTTCGAGGATCGTCAGCGGTCTGGAATGGAAGACATGTTCCTGTCCGAGGCAGACCTCGCAAAACCAATTGAGGAAGCCGAAGAACGTCTCGCTGTAAAGCGGCTCGATCCGCGCGAAATCCAAGCTGACATGGCGGATGCTCTGGCGCCCTATGTCGTTCGGCGCCAGCGCCATTGCGTTGGAGAATCCAATAAACGCGGACCAGCTATCTATGCGTACCCAGAGATCGAAAGCATCAGGATCGACGCCGATCTTACGCCCGAGCAATCGGTCATCCTGGGCGAAATCAGAAGGCTGGCTGAGAGCATCTCTACAGGCACAACTCTTGTATCTGCCGACCCAAAAAGAGCAGGCCATACGGAAGTTCGTTTTCATGACAAGGCGCGGATCCACATTCGGAACTTTCTCGCGATCTTGAGGTCGTCAATCACCTTCGCGCGGGAAGATTGGGAACGCAGGCGGGCCGCAGATGCAGATGCGCGCGGCCGCACGTCGATTGGCGAGAGCCTTAGGCGCTCAGAACGTGAAAGCCGCAGTGGTAAGACCGCAATAATTACTATCACGCCGAAGAGCGGTGAGCTTCCTCTAGATAAACGAACGACTACGCCTATTTGCGACCGCATCGGTGAACTGCTGCAGAGTCCGGAACTTGATGCGATTGATGAGCAGCGAGCCGAACATATGGCGGAGATGCTCAATCAGCATCGGCAAGTGATTTTCCTGTCTGAGCGGATAGGAGTTCTGGAGGTCTACGCTCGCCTCCTATCCACCCGTAAAGGACCCAAACCGGAAGTGATCCTCGTGGCCGCTAGCCATAAGCTGGGATCAGGTAGTGGTATTCAAGTCGCCAAGAATGGAGCGGAAGCCCAAGAATACCTGGCTCTCGATGGCAAGAAAGCATCCGATGAAAAACGCAGAGCCATGTTCATGACATTTCAAATGGCAGAGGGCATCAATCTCCAGCGCGCACGTGCCCTGGGCATTGTCGGCGTGACCTCGGACATCAAGAGCATGCTTCAGGGCTTGGGGCGAATCGACCGTATCGACAGCCCACATTCCAAGATCACCTACACCACCTTCGATCTTCCCGGGCTCGTCCTGTCGTCTGACAGAAAAGGTCGTGATCGTATTGAGTCTATCGCTCTGCTTTCAGGGGTCGGCGCCTCAGATCTCGCAGACGAGTATCTCGAGTTCTCTGCTGGTGACCTGACAGACCTGATCCTTGAACAGCACAAGAAGCCACGGCTATTACGCCGGAACAACCTCTACGATCTGGTCGAAGAGATGCGGCGTAAGCTGCCAAACAAAATCCTTAAGTCCATGGAGCGCATCAAGCCTCAAAGTCTTTGGGGCGCTGAGCTGTGTCTTCTCGCTGGTAAGTCGCCGATGACCATCATTGCCCTTGGTGGACGCTCACCATCGCTGGTCGAGGCGTCATACTTGCCACCCCGATTATTGGCCGTCCGCGAGACAGACGATCGCCAAGAAATCATCCGAGATCAGCCGGAAGTGACAAGGATGCTGCGCGAGGCCTATGGCGAAACCGTCAAAGCCGGAAAACACCAGGACCGACCCACAGAAGCAGAATTGAGTTCTGTTATCGAGGGCCTCCAGCCGACATTGGAAGGTCTGTCACACTGGGATATTCGTCCCGAGCGAACGGTATCGCTCTTGGAGTCTTTAGACAGGTTTCTTGCGTCCGGGCCATCAAAGAACCAAGGCTACAACAGGTTCGGGCATCTAACGCTCCCGTCGCTTGAAAAGCTGGCGGAGGCTTGGGCTCAGGAACTGGATCTCTATTGGATTGAAGCCAAGAAGGACGTCAGCCAACGCAGCGAAAAAGAAAGAGATATCCCGGACTATCTGGGGATCGATGCGATTTATGGTTTCTTTAAGCAGCAGCCATCGAAGACGCTCTCGGAAGTGCGTGCTCGAATGGAAGAGTTGTTCGGCGCGGCGGAACAAGCGTCAAGAAACGCCAACACACAGATCTTGGATCGGATCGCTGTGATATTTCAGGTGAAACGTTGAATTTCGATTTTCCGACATGGATGATTTTCAGATAACGCTGCGATCCAACCTGCCTGTCGGACTACGTCAATCTGCACAGACGAGGAAGACGCGGCATCCAGTAGTCATCGGGCGTATATTCCGGCGCCACGGCTACGCTTTGACCCAAAAGCACTGAACAGGCGTTAGGTCTGACCGAGACAGTTGACGGCATGTCCCTGCCCACCTGTCACGGCTTTGAGGTCTTGCGGTCGGGCTTAGTTCCGACGCTCACTACAGGAAATCCCTTCTGGCCGATGGCGGTAAAAGGTTGAAAAAATCACAGACCTGTTTCTGGTCACCCGACACGTAGGATTGATGAAAGAACTCATCCACTAGGAGGAAGAGCGCCCCTCGCCCAACCAATTCAGCGAACTTCCGGAGGGGCAGGGCGCGTCACTCCTCACATCCTCAGTGAGACTTATCTCACTGAAGACTTGGGGCAGATCCTTTTCTCAGACTGCGAACTTATGCCTACACAGTACTTGCAACCGCAGAAGGCCTACGCCACGAATTGCTTTGCCTTGTGAAACGGTTCATCCGGTGCAAAACCTCTCTTGTGTTGATCAGTACCCACGTCTTGAACATCAATGGTAAATGCATCGATGAGGCGGGACAGTTTTATCGCGTCTTGGCTGAGCAATTGACCGGCTGCGCTGGTTTCCTCGACCATGGCCGCGTTCTGCTGGGTCACCTGATCCAGTTGAGACACCGCTATATTCGCTTCACTCAGCCCAGTCGCTTGTTCCGATGTCGAGTCTGCAATCGCGGATACCAGGTTCGAGATATGCGACACTCGATCAGAGATACTGCGCAGCGTTGTCCCCGTCCGGCCAACAAGGCTTACTCCGGATTTCACCTGCTGTGTACTCTTGGAAATCAGACCCTTGATTTCCCGCGCAGCGTCGGTGGTGCGTTGCGAAAGACCGCGAACCTCGGAGGCGACAACGGCGAAGCCGCGCCCCGCCTCGCCTGCGCGGGCAGCTTCCACACCTGCGTTCAGTGCAAGCAGATTGGTTTGGAACGCGATATCGTCGATCACGCCAATAATCTGTGAGATCTGGGTGGAGCTGTCTTCGATATCCTTCATAGCAGAGACCGTTTCCTCGACGATCTGACCACTGGCAATCGCCTCGTCGCGCGCTTCGTTCGTGGTGTTTTCCGCATCACGGGAGCCTTCCGCCGCAGAACGAACGCTGGCGGTGAGTTCCTCAATCGCGGCAGCAGTTTCCTCAAGCGTCGCGGCTTGGCTCTCCGTCCGGTGGGAGAGGTCGTTAGAGGCCTGTTGAATCTCGGCGGAACCGCTGCGCAGTGAGTCTGCAACCTGAAAAACCTCTACGACAGTCGCGTTCAGTGTGCTGGCGGTCAAGTTGAAGTCGTCTTTCAGTTTCGCATAGCCATCGGTCAGTTCCCGCGTGATGCGGTAGGTCAGGTCGCCTTTGGCGAAATGCGCGAGACCGGTGCCGATCGCATCAACCGCAGCAGTTTGCTTGGCTTGATTTTCCGCGCGTTCTTTCTCGGCGATACGGGCCATTTCTTCTTTTTCGACCAGGCCGTCGCGGAACACTTTCAAGGCGTTGGCGATGCGGCGGACCTCGTCAGAAGCGCGCTCAAACCCGGTGACTGGGGTCATATCGCCTTGCGACAGGCGCTCAGTTGTTCGGCTGATTGCATTCAGCGGACGAATAATCAGCCAATGATTCATTAGCAAAGCCAGAAAAACGAACCCGAGCGCAAAAGCCCCTAGTTTCTCAAGATTTCCCTGGACCTCGGTGGCATCGGCAGCCATCGACCGTGCGTTCTCGGTGATCGTTTCTTGGCTCGCTACACCCTGCAACGACGCCGCGCCAGCTATTTTCAAAACCGCCTTGACGGTTTCCTCTGCGGCGTCGGTCGCAATCCGGTCAGAGTCCAGAGACTTCATGCGCAGGAAAGCCAGCCCTTGATCCGCTGAGGCCATCTCGGACAGGCGCGAAAGCGGACCTGCGAGTGAACCATCGCCAAAATCCGCATATTTGGACAAAGAGCCAGCCGCGGCGGCCAGTGCGTCTCCGGCAATCCTTGCCTGTTCCAGGGTTTGGGCACCAGCAATTTTCAGCGCCTCGATCTGATACGCGGACAGCCAGGAGTTAATCTCGAGCAGGGCGTTCATATAAGCGACTTCATTGTCCAAAAGACCCTGGATTGCATCCCGGTTTCCAGAGGCCGCGTCCTCTGCCGCAATAGTTAACTCGAAGACCATATCATCAATCGCGGTGGAGAGCGCAGCATCTGCCTGCTGCCGCCCAGACAGAAGCGCCGCGCGGTCGACGGGTCTGCCCAACTGCCCCAAGGCGATGGCTTTGTCGAGGATGCCCACGGCATTCGTGAGGTCCGCTTCGATATCCGCGCCGTAGTCCCGCGAAGCCAATGCCTCCAGGCCTTTGGAAAGATGCTTCTGATAGGAAGACGCCAGGTCCGATAGGATGGACCGCATGGCCTGATCCCGGGTTGTAGACAGAGCCAGCGACACACCGGACATCAGGTTTAGCTGAGCCCGCGTTTCAAGTAGCTCCTGCAATGAGGTAAATTTATTGTCAACGAGGTCGACCATCGTTTCCTCAATCGCGGCAATCGTGTCTTCGCCTTGGATTGCGATGTTGAAATAGGCGTCATCGGCCGTTTGCAGCAGGATCGTCTGCAAGGCAGTGACCCCTTCCTGCAATTCGTGGGTCATCTCTGCCGCTCGATTATTGAAATCAAAGGCACTCTCGCGCGCTTCAACAAGCGTATCGAGGGTCTGCATGACATGCGCCAGATCGGCGCTGAACGCCGCGCGGCTTTCATCGGGTTGGGCTGCAACGGCTTTAGTCAGGGCCTGCGACGCCGTCTCAAGGGTTTCCTCTGCTCGGGTCAGCCCAGCCAGATCCTGCTGCATGAGGGTGAGAACCATTGCGTCCTTGGTGGCGCTCGCCGCTGAGATCAGCGCAGTGCTTTGGCTTAACCTCGGAAGGTCCCGCGCAGTCATGTTATCTGCGCTGACAGCCACGCGGCTGAAGGATTGGTAGGTCAGGTAGCCCGCTCCGCCTGCAACAGCGGACAGTGCAACAAGGATGAAAGTTATCTTGCCGCGAATGCTGGAAAGTAGGTTGAGACGGCGCAAGAAATTAGACCCTTTGAAGCGAAGCATATGCATATCCTTGGTAATTTATCTGGATGGCACTTAGTCCTGCCCGATTGGCGGGCAGGATGTTTGCAGTCAGGCAACGCGCAGAACGCGTTGCCATTGGCCCTTAGGAGCCGCCTCCGGATATGACCGGCTCGAACGTGCCGTCGGCTGTGATACGTGTGAGAAAGACCTCATCCATGCCCTGGTTGTCACCCGGACCATAGTGCAGGGTCACACCGCCCAGATCGACCGTGGTTAGCGAGGCAAGTGCCAGCAGGAAGTTTTCGCGGGTCAGATTCTTGCCTGCGTCCTCCAACGCCGCAATCGTGAGGCGGCCGACGATATACCCTTCGAGCGAGACAAACCCAGGCTGCGCAGCCGCATCGACGGCTGCCAGCGCGGTTGTGTAGCGGTTAACCAGCGGATTAGAGTCGTCCCACGGGAAGGGCACAACCTGGCTGACGATCACACCTTCACCTGCATCGCCAAGTTCTTTCGCCAATGCGTCTGATCCCACGAAAGAGATATTCACATAAGTGGCGTCAAGTTTCATTTTGCGCGCAAGTTTGATGAATTCGGCAACCGGTTTGTAAGCGCCCACCATGACTACGGCGTCCGGTTTGGCTTTGCGGATCGACAAGAGCGCCTTTTTCACGGCCGTGGTGTTTCTGGTGTAGGTGCCTTCTGCGGCAAGCGTCATGCCGCGTTTTTCCAGCGCGGCGGTGACCCCATTCAGACCAACGCGACCGAACCCGTCATCCTGATATAGAAGCGCAATGGACTTCATGCCCTGCTGGTCGACGAGATACTCAATCCACGCCTCGGTTTCGGCAGAATATGTTGCGCGCACGTTGAAGATATTACCGTGACCTGCCTCGCGCAGAAATCCGGCACCCGTAAAGGGCCCGATAAAGGGAAGGCCAGCTTCGGTGGCAATAGGCTGGGTGGCCGACGAGGTTGGCGTCCCGACGGCACCGATCAGGCCGATGTGTTTGTCGTCTTCGACAACCGTTTTCACCAGCTCGGCAGAGCGGTCTGGCTCGTACCCGTCATCCATACTGTCCAGTTTGATATTACGGCCATGCACACCACCGGCGGCGTTCGCCTCTTCAAAGGCGGCGGTCAAGCCAAGCCGCATGCCGGTGCCCAGTGCCGAGGCGGGTCCTTCAAAGGCGGCAACTTGTGCAAATGTTACGCTATTGTGAGTAACGCCCTGTTCAGCCGCAGCGAAAAAAGGCAGAGCCGCCATGATGCCCGCGGCGAGCATCGTCTTTTTGAGAAGCATTGGTATTCTCCCGTGGTTTTCGAAATTCCACCGGACACTGCACGATTGGCTCTTAATAAAATCTAAGTGAGCCTTATTTTTCCTCTCTTCCGCTGTTTTATGGTTAACATACTGTAAAAATTAATCATTTTTTAAGACGAGAGTTGGCTTTCCTAAGATCTCAAGGTCTTGGTGCCCGTTACTCCGGACCTTTCGGGTTCGGGAAACCGCGAGCGGGTACGATTGGCAAAAGCAACAAGCGACAGCATGACCGGAACCTCGACCAGAACCCCAACGACAGTCGCCAAAGCAGCGCCCGAGTTCAAGCCGAACAGGCTGATGGCGACAGCGACGGCCAGCTCAAAGAAGTTTGACGTACCAATCATGGCGCATGGGGCTGCGATTCGATGGGGGACTTTCAGCGCATAGGCCGCCCCGTAGGCCAGTGCGAAAATCCCGTAGCTCTGGATCAGGATTGGAACCGCGATCAGCACGATCACCAACGGCTTGGCAAGAATAGTCTGACCCTGAAGGCCAAACAGGATAACGACTGTTACGATCAGGCCCATGACTGACCATGGCTTTACGCGGGATGAAAAGGCATCAATGGCGTCTTGTGAACCCAGCTTGCGGCGCGTGATCAGCCCGGCGATCAACGGCAGCACCACGTAAAGCACCGTCGCTAGAACAAGGGTTTGCCATGGTACCTCGATGTCAGTCACGCCCAGCAGGAAAGCCACGATAGGGGCAAAAGCCACGACCATAATCAGGTCGTTCACCGAGACCTGCACCAGCGTGTAAGTCGCATCCCCTTTGGTGAGTTGGGACCAGACAAACACCATCGCGGTACAGGGGGCCGCGCCCAGCAGGATCAGGCCGGCTATGTATTGTGCGGCGTCTTCGGGCTGAACCCAGGGCGCAAAGACATAGTTGAAAAACACAACCGCCAGAAAGGCCATGGTGAAGGGTTTGATCAGCCAGTTGACAACTAGCGTCACAATCAGACCTTTCGGTTGGCGCGCGACCCCCGCTACTGCGCCAAAGTCGACACCGACCATCATCGGGTAGACCATCGCCCAGATCAGAACGGCGACCACCAGATTAACGCTGGCGACCTCAGCCGAGGCAACCAGTTGAACAAAACCGGGTGCGGCGAGGCCGATCAGCACACCACCAATCATAGCCAGAGCGATCCAGACGGTCAGGTAGCGTTCGAAGATGCTCATGCATAAGCCTCATTTGTTTGATCTGTCAGCTTACCGGATGTCAGCGCCGCCAATGCTATCATTACAGCAGACGTGCCCAAAACCAGTGGAAGCCCGCCGATCTGGTAGGTCAGGCCAGACAGAACAGTGCCCACAAGGCGGCCTGTCGCGTTGGCCATGTAGTAGAACCCTACATCCATCGTTACACGCTCCGACTTGGTGAAAGCCAGGATCAGATAGGAATGCAAAGATGAGTTCATAGCGAAAATTGCCCCGAACACCAGCAAACCTATGACAAGCGTTATGGTCAGCCATGCCTCGGGCCCAGATGAGGCAAGCACTGCAACCGTCAAAGCGGCGGGAACACAAAACAGTATTGCGGCCCATTTACGCGCGGCGCGGATCAGGTCGCCTTCGCTGCGCCTAGATGCGCGCAGGATACCGGGTGCGATGGCCTGAACGGCGCCGTAAAGGATGACCCAGACGGCCATGAAGGTACCGATCATGAAGAACGCAGCACGGTTGCCATCTTCGCTGCCGTCGGACAGCACAGCATAAAAGTAAATCGGTATACCGACGACGAACCACACATCCCGTGCGCCAAAAAGAAAGACCCGCGCCGCCGACAGCCAATTCACGTTGGCGGATTTCGAAAAGACCTCTGAGAACTTTGCACCTTTACGCCCTTTCGGCAGGCCAGGCGGCATGAAAAGAATGACCGCCGCAAGGATGACGGCCAGCACAATCGCCATGACCAGCACAGCCCAGACAAAACCCAATGCGGCCAACAGCGCAGCCCCCAGTAAAAAGCCCAGCCCTTTGACCGCGTTCTTTGAGCCGGTCAGCATAGCGACCCAGCGGAACAGTCCGCCGCCCTCGGGCGGAGCCAAGAGTTTGACGGCGGATTTTGAAGACATTTTGGCCAGATCTTTCGCCACTCCGCTGGCACCCTGCACAAGCATGACAAAGGCAACAGAAGCGCCGATCGCCCAATTAGGGTCTAATTGGGTCAACGCCAAAAGCGCCACGACCTGAAGCCCCAGGCCGGCATACAGGGTCAAGGTTAAGCCGAACCGAGCCGCGATCCATCCGGCGGTAAGATTTGTGACCATACCCGCGATCTCATACAGTACAAACAGGTAGGCCAGCTGCACAGGTGAGAAGCCCAGGGCGTGAAAATGCAGCAGCACCAGCATGCGCAGGGCCCCGTCGGTTAGCATAAACGCCCAGTACGCCGCGGTAACGGCGATGTAGGCCGACAGACCTTCGGGCTTTTGTGTCACAGCGTGTTCCCAACCATGAACGCAACGTCGACGAGGCGGTGGGCATAGCCCATCTCGTTGTCATACCACGCATAAACCTTAACCTGCGTCCCGTTCACCACCATGGTTGAGGGCGCGTCGATGATCGAAGACCGTTCGTCGTTGGTATAATCAGTTGAGACCAGCGGGCGCGTTTCATAGCCCAGAATGCCCTTGAGCTCGCCTTCGGCTGCGGCTTTGAACGCTTCATTGACCTCTTCAACGCTGGTTTCTCGCTCTACTTCGAACACGCAATCCGTCAACGAAGCGTTCAGCAGCGGCACGCGCACCGCATGACCGTTCAGCCGCCCCGTGAGTTCGGGGTAAATCAATGTAATCGCTGTGGCTGACCCCGTGGTGGTCGGGATCAGCGAATTCAGTGCTGATCGCGCGCGCCGCAGGTCCTTCGCGGGTCGGTCTACGATGGTCTGGGTGTTGGTCACGTCGTGGATTGTCGTCATCGACCCGTGACGGATGCCCAGGTTTTCGTGGATCACTTTCACCACCGGAGCAAGGCAATTGGTGGTGCAGGACGCTGCCGTGACGATGTGATGAGCAGCAGGATCGTAAATGCTGTCATTAACACCCATGACAATATTTGCGGTCGGGCCGTCCTTTACCGGGGCCGACACCACGACCTTTTTCACCCCGGCTTTGAAATAAGGGGCCAGCTTGGCCTCGGTCTTGAAGACACCGGTGCAATCGATCACCACGTCGACGCCGTCCAGCGGTAACTGGCCAAGGTCCTTCGTGCCAATGAAAGGCAGTCGGGTCCCGTTGATTGTCACGCTATCGGCGTCATGTTCGAAACGCGCGTCCCAGCGACCGTGAACTGTGTCGAACTCAAGCAGATGCGCGTGCATCGCCGGATCGCCGACACCATCATTGATCCATGCGATCTTGGCACCCTTTTCAAGCAACGGTTTCAACGCCAGCTTTCCGATCCGGCCCAGACCGTTTACCGCAAACGTCGTCATTTTATGTCCTCAACAGGTGTTCGGCCGATGTCATCGACTGCGGATTGCAGTGCGATCCGGTCAAGGCTTTCGACGGGTAGCGCGGTGAAGGCCTGTATCCGGCGCTTGAGTGCGCCATAGGCTCTTTGGAACGCGAGGCTTTTTTCAGCATCCGTGCCTTCAGCTTTCACCGGATCTTCCATGCCCCAATGGCCGCTGATCGGCTGCCCTTGCCACGCTGGGCATTCCTCATTTGCGGCCTTGTTGCAGACGGTGAACACAAAATCCATTTCTGGTGCGTCAGTTCCGGAAAACTCTGACACTGTCTTGGACCGGAGCAAGGAGGTGTCATGCCCCTTGTCCGCCAGAACCTGCACCGCAAACGGGTTCAGTTCGGAAAAAGGCCTTGTCCCGGCCGAATAGACGTTGAACCGGTCACCGCCGAAATCCCGCAGAAGCGATTCAGCGAAGATGGAGCGCGCAGAGTTCCCGACGCAAATGAACAATACGTTGAATTTCCGATCTGTCATTGTGCCTTTTCCTTGCTGTAAGGGCATACAGATATCCGGACGACCCCGGCAGCAATCGTTCAGCAGAAAGCCAAGCATGTGCTGCACGTTCTTCATATCAACCGAATAAAGCAGAGAAGTTCCCGACCGTTCCTGCGTTACCAGGGCGGAGCGTTGAAGCGCGTTCAGATAGTTCGACAACGTACTGGGTTTGATGCCCAGTTCGTTTGCCAGTTCGCCCGCAGGCACAGTGTCAGGAAAGCGTCGCATTAACATGCGAAACACTGAAATACGTTGCGAGTGGCCGAGAATGGCCAGTTGGTCTGAAATTAATTCTAGCATATTTCATGAAATATGGAAATAAAGTCCGTACCGCAATCCTTAATCGGTGCTGTTACAGAAAATTCACAATCGAAAAACAGGGACAGACAGAGCAATAGCCTTTCGACCTTGCTGCGTCGCATTCGGTGGCACCCAAGGTTTTGAAAAGCAGCTTATGCAATCCGCAGAAGGAGGCTTGCGCGTTTCAGCCTGACCGTTTACAGAACAGTCGCCTGCCTCAATAGCTCAGCTGGTAGAGCAGGTCCTTCGTAAGTAGCGGGTCCGCTCGCGATTGATGTTCAAAACCAGCCGCTTACAAGCGGCGCACAGTAATTAGTAGGGCCATAGTAGGGCCGTGACGAGAGAGGAATGCCGCTGTAGCTCAGCTGGTAGAGCACGTCATTCGTAATGATGGGGTCGGGGGTTCGAGTCCCTTCAGCGGCACCATTCCTCCAAATAAAACAATCAGTTAAAGAGCACTAGCCTGCACCATAGCCACTTTGCGGCAGGGGTAAGTACTGTCGTGCTGCCCAAGGGTCAGATGACCGCATCAAGGCGCTTCGAGCTTTGCGCCTCTTCACCGCTATCTAAAGGGTCATTCCTTGCAAAATTCTCCTTCCCAATGATGAAGGCTAGACCCTTACACAAGAGTTCGAAATCACCATGGAACAGACGTGCGCGAACGGTCCCTATCGGGGTCGCATTGGCGGTTTGGATAAACTGAAGAAGATCTTCTTCGCCTTCCGAGAGCATGGTGACGTGTGCATGGGGTACGGCTTCGACTAGCCTCCGTTTGCATTCGATGGCCAACTTGCAGGACGCGGGAGCCGTGTTTTGGTGAACGATTAGGAGATCTACATCGCTTGCGACTTTTTTGGCCGCGTCTGTATTGGCGAAGGCGGAGCCGAAGCCATACACTGTAATGCGCAGCATCACAGCCAGCCCTGTTTCTTGAAATATTCCTCTTCTTTGTCAGTCAGATAGCGCCAGTAGTCTTCCCGGTGCAGGGCGCCCATGAATTCTCCGATCGAGAACAATCCGACATTGGATCCACGGCAATGTAACTTGGCATCCGGCGAATAACCGCACCATGCAGAGTTGATGATCACGACATCGACGTCGCCGACATTCTCCACAGTTTCCATGTATTGCGCCACGCCGAAGGCGTAGCACTCGCAGATGAACACGCGCAGGGTATCGCCCTGCTCACGGGTCAATTCATAGACTCCGTCGCCCTGCGCAGTCAGGGAGGCCACTTTGCCATGTTTGTTCATCTGGTCTTCGAAGTACTTGTAATGGCCGTAATGGCTGGGCCAGGGGAAATTTTCGCTACGTGCCGCCATCGGCAAGACCTCTTATCAAATCATCAAAATCCACAGGAAAGCGCTTCACCGCTGCATAAGGAATCGCATCCTGCACCCATTGCTCATAACTGCGCACATGCATCAGGAAGGTCGTGATGGTCGCCAGTTCGCCCGTGTCGAACAGGCCCCGGTGCGCTTCGAGCTCCGCCGCCAGCTTGCGGTTATTTGGCACGATGACCGAGAGCCGTTCTGACACCCAAACGGCATGCGCCGCTTCATTGTGAGGTTGCGACAAAGCAAGCTCGGAGTGCGGACCATATTGCGCCCAGGACTGCCTGTTCTCTTCCAGCAGAGGCAGTAACGCACGGGCAATTTCCGCCTTTGTCATCATTGGCTCAACTTCTAAGCGCGCAAGCACACCCGCTTCATGTTCGGCTTTCATCTTGTGCAAGGCATCGACTGTGTATTCGGCCTCGTTTTCTTTGCGGTCGATCAGCGTGTGGTGCGTTGGGCAGAGCAGGATGAGGTTCTGATAATCGTCTCGCTCAGCATCCGACTGGCTGGAATTGTGCCGATTTGCCCCCGGCTTGTCCCCGCAGATATGTGCCATCTCGCCTAGCGTGAAGGGTGCTGCGTCTTCGGCCTCATGGTAGCACAGCCGCTCCCAGCATCCCGGAAACGCGCAGCGTCCGCCCGACGCCGACCATAGAATCTTTATTGATTTCTGTGTGATAGCCATAGCGGATAAATACCACGGCCAATCAGGAGACCAAGGTGAAAAGTCGGAATGGGTGGTAAGCCCGTATATGCTCGCTTGAGGGGTCCGGAGAGGGCAGTAGAGGCCGTGTTGTGGGCGTGCCTTGCCTACCCCATGCCAACAAGCCCAATGCGCCCTGTACGCGGCCTTACAGCGCCCAATATCAGAGGCTCACCAGTCTCCTGCTGACCTTTTTGTAACTTGTAACCGTAACTTAGCTCGGAAGGGTTCAGAAAAGTAAAAAGCGGGGCACCGTAGCGCCCCGCCGGGTAGTGCAGGCCAGTTTGGGCCTTATGTTACGTTACAGGTTGCGCTGGGCGGCTCAAAACGGCGGTTCATCGTCATACCGCGCATCAAGAGGCACGATCACGACCACACCACCGTCCATGCGCTGCGCGATGTACTCGGTCTTGCGCTCATCCGCGTCGCCACGAGCGAACCCCTTGCGCTGGGCCTTCTCGACCTTGCCGAGATCATGGAGGCGGTGGGTGCCATAGTCCCACCCCAACCCGGCCATGACCGCTTTGATCCGTTGGGAGTCCAGCGGTTTCATGCGCGCGGTTTCGAGATCAACGAGGAGCTTGACGCTGTCCATCGACACCCGCCCCTTCTTCTCGGCAAAAGCATCCTCCAGAACGTCCGCTATGGCATCCTCGACCATACGCTGCCCCTGCACCTTCGAAGCAGCAGCCCACAGATGCGGGGACAATGTAATCGACTCGCCTGCCTCCTCGCGCACAACCGCCTCTGCCCAGAGTTGATCCACATCCGAGCTGAACCGCTCCAGATCAATCTGCCCGACGGTCACCGGCCAGATACGGCGATTGCCGGTCAGGTCGCGCAGGTAGGCGAGTTCATTCGTTGTGCCCAAGATGATGCAATGACGGCGAAACTCCGAAGCGTTGCGCGCATAAGCCGGGCGAAACATATCGACGGATGTGCTCAGGAACTTCTTCAGGCTCTGGCTCGTCGTTTTGTTCATACCATCCAACTCCTGACACTCGACAATCCATGCGCGCGCCATCTGCTCAGCTTTGGTCTTATCGTCGCTTTTGAGATCGAGGCTGCCGCAGAACCACTCATCCCGGATCGCAAGGCGCTGGGCGATTTGGGATTTGCCTGCACCTTGCGCCCCTTCAAGTACCAGCATCGTGTCGAACTTGACGCCCGGTTGTTTGATGCGACGCACGCCTGCGATCATAAGTTTGCTGCCAAATTCGGCGTTCAACTCGTTGTCTTCGGCACCGCAGTACTCGGCCAACCATTTGTCGTTGCGAGGCGTACCGTCCCATACAAGGCTATCAAGATAATCCTCGACGGGGTGGTACTTCTGCTCATGCGCGATGGAGAGCAACTCACGCTTGATATAGGCTGGTGCTGCAACGAAATCCAAATCGCGCAGGAACGCACTGGACAGAATTTCCACGATATCGTTGAGATCACGCCCATCGAGCCCGTAGCCGCGAAACTCGTCCGATTGCGTAAACGTGTTGCGTTGGGCATCGACCCCCAAAACAGTCAGAGCATAGCGGATATTCTGCGGGAAATTCCGAATGGGGCGGCCATCATCATCGCGGATCGGCCAGCCGCCGGTACGCAATTCAATCGCAGCCATTGCACGCACGACCTGGCGATGCGCATAGGCAAGCGGGCTGGGATTTTCCAGCACATGGGCGCTGATGCCAACATCCGGGGACACTATGATCGACAGGACGTGCCCCGGCTGCATTCCCTTACCGAGCATCCAGATAACGGCAGCGTACACCAGTTCCGAACGGGATGCGTAGCTCTTACCGGGGGGATTGTTCCCGGTCATCACCGCTTCTGCCCATTCCGGCTCCGGCGGCAGCACCTCATACAGATGATCGGGCAGAGGGAGCGGTTCGATCTCGACCACAGGTGCGGTCAATGCCGAGGGCTTCCCGTCGGGCTTGGCCAAATCCTTGGGCAACTTCACCCGGAAGTCACCTACGGAATAGGTGCGGGGCGGCTTGGTCAGGTCCATCGGCTCGAAAGCCCACGCCAAGGCAGGTTCACGGCCATCCGCGCGCTTCTTGTCATTCAGCCAGTTCATCGTCCAGGGCAGGCGCAACAACCGGTCGGCATTGTGCGTCCCCGGTCCGCCCTGAAGTACAAACAGCAGGGCTTTGTTGAGTTCCTCGGCCTTCTGGATGTCCAGCGGCTCATCCAGCTTCCACACCGCCTGACAGCCGCCACCCGTCTCCCAGATGGCGGACGGCAGCGGCACCCCTTTCGGGCGCTTCTTGTCATCATGCAGAATGCCGATGACGAAGTTGGCCTGTTCGTCTTCATCACCGGGGTAGTCCTTGTAGTCGAGATCGACATGCAGGAAGCGCACGGCAGAAAGGTTCTCTTTCTTGCGCGCGCCCTCCAAAAACTCGGCATTCGGCAGGAAGTACATGTTGCGCTGGGTCTCATCCGAGTTGCCAGACGCAACGAACGACACGGCCTGCTGGTGCTCCGAGGGGCCGAAGACCTTTGCCTTCGGAGCCGCCTTGCCTTTGTTCGCCATCGACTCAAGATACAGAGAGGCCTCCGGGTTCAGCCAGCGGAGGAATTCAATGGCGCGGGACGGGTTGGGTTTCAGATTATGCGCCATGAGTGAAATCCTCACAGCTACGAGCTTCCAGCCATTCGTCGATCACGGCGCGGCGATAGAACACGCGCGCACCGATTTTCAGATAGGCAGGGCTCTTCTTGTAAGTGCGACGCTTCTCGAAAAAGGACGCGCTCATATGAGTATATTCGGCGACCTGATCGGTCGTCAAAAGGTCAAGTTTTTTGGAATCAGCCATAGTCATCTCCAAGCTGAAACACATCTGCTGCGGGTGCAGCAGAATGCTTAGTGGATGACTACGGCGCGGGGTTTCCGTTCCTTTAAGGGACCACTACACGTCAACTGATCCCACCGTCCTACTACCGGCCTCTCACCGGCCCTGCGTTTGTCGTTACGCGCTTGGGGCACTCCTCTTGTAGGCGTTGCCACATTATCAAATTGGGTTACATTTTCAACGGCAAGAATCACGCAATGCAAACCCGTCCAAGACAATCAAACGTCGTCTCGTACGCGTGCGCGCGAGCGAACAATTCGAAGATCAGGGGCTAAAGACTTCGAGCGCAGGTACCATCGGTTACCTGCGGCTCCCGGATTCTGCCTGAACTGGATAGGCACAATACTCACCGATGTCCCTAGGCGTTGATGGGGCGGGGTCAGTCACGGGGTTCCTTGAGTTCAAGGATACGCTTGGCCACCAGTTCCACCGGCTCACGCAGGCGCTCGGCGTTCACCACGATGTAGCCGCCGGTCACGTCGCCGTTGGTACGGTGGTTCAGCAGGCGCTTGAGCGCGTAGTAGGGTACATTGATGCTTTCTGCGATGGTGATAAAGGTGCGCCGCAGGTCGTGCAGAGTGAAGCTGACTCCCGACCCGGCTGACACTCGCAGCAGGAACTTCTTGGTCTCTACCAGATGGCCGCTCTTGCCCGGCCCCGGAAACACCCAAGGCGAACCGTTGTTGCGTGCCCAGCGCTCGCTCAGCAGGTCGGCTAGAAATTCCGATAGCGGGAGGTACAGCGGGTCGCCGTTCTTCGTGGTCGGCAGGTGCAGCACCCTGCTTTTCAGGTCCACATTTTCCCAGCGGAGCGTGGTCAGTTCACCCCGGCGCATACCCGTGAACAGCGCGGTCAAGAGGAAGTCGCGCGAATACTCCGGCTCCGCCGCCACAGCCTTCCACCATGCGGGCAGGTCCAGCGCGGTGATCACCGTCTGACGCCGCCGCTCCTTGTACCAAGCGCGTGCCTGCGTGAGGATTTGCACCGGGTTCGGCGGGAAGTCGTCTTGGGTCGCGGCAACGAAATTGTAGATCGACCGGAAATGCCGCATCACATTGTTAGCCGTGGTCTCGCCATGCTTCTTGCTTATGTCCTGATGCTTTTTCAGAACCATCTGGCGGTTGATCTCGTTCAGCGGCTTCTTGCGCCACGCCTTGAGGTACAGACGTTCGGTGCGTTGGTAGTGGCTGATTGTGTGTGCGGACAGGCTGCGGACCTCCAAGAAGCGTTTCAGCGCCAATTCCAGCGTTACCTGTTCGGCAGCTTCTTGGCGCTTCTCAGCGTTGGGGTCGTGCCCATCGGCCATGTCACCCAAGATTGTCAACGCCTTCTTGCGGGCAACCTCGGGAGCAAAGACATCGGCGCGGCCTATCGTGACGCGCCGCGTGCGACGGTTCACCTGCCCCTCGGCAAAGAACACCTTGGATTGCGCGCCGACACGCAACCCAAAGCCGGGGAGCATCGTGTCGCGGTACAGAACCTGCCCCTTCTGGGTGAAGGGAATTTCATCAATCGCGCGGCGGGTAAGACGCAAGCTGGGCATCGTGACCTCCTTTTGGCCACGCTCCACTATAGGCACATCTCGAGAAAAAGCTCGACTTTTCATAATGTTATGAAGGGCGGTGCGGTGTAGTACGAGAGAATGATGGTGCATCCAAGTCCAGAAAAAACGTCAGGACGCAGAATTTTCTGAACAAGCAACTCGAATCCGCCCAGATTGCTGCTATATTGATAATACGTCGGAGGTTCTTCGGATCGACGCGGTCGAAAATGGCTGCATGTATGACAAAGAACTGAGTACACTGATTTTGTGAACCTCCTCAATGATGACTCTTGAGTAAGGAGGTTCCCCAATGGATCCCCATTTCTATCCTATGTGCAATGCGGGGCTTGAGACCCTGTATGGTCTGGCAAACGTCGGCTCGACCAATGAAACGATGCAGTTTGAAGACGGCTCCGTGGTCGAGGTAGGTGATACCATCGCTGACCCCAAGCCCACCATCGAAGAACAGATGATCCTCGAAGACATGCGTGGAGAGGTTCGCGCCTTCGTGGAAGGTCTGACACCCTATCTGCAATGTGTTGTCATCCGTCGTTTTTGGATGAATCATTCTCCCCAGAAAATCGCCGATGACCTCGGACGCCGCCGCCCCGCCATCTATGATGCGTTGGCTCGTGTTACGCGCTTGGGAAAACGCGATTTGGCGCCTGTGCTCGCTCAGTAAAACAATGTGGTGGCCCACTTGGGCCACCCCCTCAGTCTACGCGGTCGAAAATGGCTGCAAACAAGAAGGAAAATATCATGGCTACTCAACTTGAACTCCAAATCGAATATGCGAACGCCCTCGATGCAAACAAGGTCGACTATACCTTCGCAATTGGCGAAGCTTTTGTCGAAAGTATGCGTTCCACCCATTACAAACACACTGGTACCGCTATTGATGAATTGATCGACAATGCAATCGAGGCCGGTGCCAACACTGTGAGTGTTGCTTTTGGCTTCAAAAAGAATGGGGAAAAGAAACCGGATGCCATTGCAATCATCGACAATGGGCACGGTATGCCGCCTAACATGGTCCGTCGTGCAGCTTCATGGGGCGGCACTCACCGCCATCAAAATGAAACACGCGAAGGCATGGGCCGGTTTGGGTTCGGTCTTCCCAGTGCCTCTGTAAATCAGGGCAAGCGCTTTACGATCTACTCAAAATTGCGAGGCGAGGACTGGTATGCTGTCACGGTCGATTTGGATGAAGTTGCCGAACTGAAGTACTCCTCTGTTCCAGGAAAGGTGGAGGTTCCCGGTTATCAGAAAGCCTCCCCGCCGGACTGGGTTCTGAAAAACGTCGAGGAGAACTTCCCCGAAGGCGAGCTCAATCACGGTACGGTAGTCGTCTGGGAAAAACTGGACCGACTGACGTGGTCCACCGTGAATGGTTTGCGGAATAATTTGCTTTCGCATTTCGGGACGATCTATCGGAACTACCTTTCCCAGACCCAGATCGTATTTGACAATACGATTGTGGGGGCCGTTGACCCGTTGTTCATCACACCGGGGGCACGCTTCTTTGATGAAGACTCTCAGCGAGCAGTTGCACTGGAGCCGGGTGAAATCACCGTTCGTTCAGCACGGACAGGGAAGCCGTGCAAAATCAAAGTCCGCTATGCTTCGATGCCTGTCGGGTTCTATGCATCGGATAAGACGAAACCCGCGTCTGGAAGTAATGCAAATGCAAGGATGCGCGTGAAGAACGATAACTTGGGTATCGTTGTTTGTCGCATGGGCCGACAAATCCACGTTGTGGATAAAATCACAGCTAACGATGGCACCCAAGGATGGGCGGGGATTGGACGCCTTGCGAATAACGACGATCGCTATTGGGGGCTTGAGATCGACTTTCCGGCAGACTTGGATGAAGAATTTACTATTTCCAACTCCAAGCAGGATGTCGTTATGTCCGACCGAATTTGGCAACTTCTCAAAGAAGGCGGGGTGCTGACGGGCCTAAAGTCGCTGAAAAAGATGTACTCCGACGCCAAAGCTGCGGAGAAGTCTAAGCCCGCCGAAGAAAGCAACAAGCCGCGCCCGTCGGAGGTGGCTGCGAAGGAAGGTTCAGAACAGTCTCGTCCCGGACGTGTGCATCCCATGTCGCAGGAGCGGGAGGAGCAAGCCAAGAAGAACTTCGAGGAGTTTTTCAAAAACGCTGCGAAGGAGCGAAAAGTCCCCGAAAAGGTAGCCAAAGAGGAATTGGAAGCGGAAACAAAGGAACGTCCCTATAAGGTCGAATTTGAGACCATGCCTGATGCGCCGTTTTATCGAATGGAGCAGCGCGGAGCGATGAAGGTTCTCAAGATTAACATGGCCCACAGGTTCTACCGAGATATCTATGCGAACCAGTCGTCCACCAGCTTCATGCGGTATGCCTTGGAAGTTGTCCTCTTTTCAATTGGTGAAGGTGAACTCGACGCAATCGGAAACGTAAGCAAAGAGAGCTTTTACCACGTTGAGAAACTTGAGTGGTCGAAGAAGATGAACGTGATGCTTGGTGTGCTGAGCGAGTACGCAGACGAAGACGACGAAGAAGCAGCATAACCTTTGAGGAACAGCGGAAGAGCCCACAGTAGTGGGCTTTTTCTGCTATTGTGAAACATGAACAATAAGAACTATAAAAAATCTTTCGCCCCCAATAGGTTGCCAAAGAAACTAATCAATGAGCTTGCTGCGACAGTTATTGCTCAGGCTCAAGAAGACGCGCACGATGCAGCCGTCTGTTACAGAACCCAAGCGCGTAAACACGCCGCTACAGTTGCCGGCGAGAGTACAAAGTCGGATCAGATCCGCCTCGCCGTATGTTACTCAATGTTAGCAGATTTCATCGAACAAGGTTGGAGCGTCTCCGCTCAGGACAATCGCATATACGTGGAGCAACCTTCCATAGAAGGCACCAAGGGCGAAACTGAAGCACAAATAAAGAAACGGATTCGAAAAGGATTTGAGGCCGTTAGCAATCGCCAGCTCGCCGACCCAACTAACCGCGAATTTATTCGCCGCATGGAAATACCACGGGAGTTCGAAGGCAAGACGGTGTCCGTTCTCGACCTTATTGACGACGGAGCGGAGCTTGCGCTGACGTTCAAACAACTTGCAGCAGAGGCGACTGAAAATGCCCTGGATGGTGCCAAAGCAGTTATTCACCCGGAGTTGGTTGAGTGCCGTGGAGACGAGAAGTGTCCCTACACGGGATATAGACTCCAAGATATTTGGCGGTATTTCCGCCATACTTGGTCCCTTGAGTATAAGTTGCTGCCCGGCCGGACGATGAGGTTATTGGTTAGGAATGCCGCGCGGCCAAACAGACCAGTAATCGGCATTGTACTTCTGGCCAGTCCTACAGCCAACCTTTTGAGCCGCGACAAATGGATTGGATGGACACTTGAGAAAGTAGTTTCCGGTCTTCTTGAAGGTCGGTGGAGCGCCGATAGTGTGGGTCGAAAGCTCTTTGATGCAATTAAGTCTGCTATCAAGCAGATACGTACTGACGACTTAGTCCCTCCAAGCGCGCTTAACTACCCGAAGCCCGAGCACTTCTTCGCTCTTGATCAAACAGTTCACAAAGCGTTGCGGGATCGGGCTAGAGATTTGGAGGCGGAATCCACTGATTACCTTGTTGATATCCGAGGACTAGATAAGTCAAAGATCACCAACAAGCAGTGGAAGGAACTATCCGAGACAGCGTTGTTCCGAAAAAAACGCGCTGAGCAACTTATTCCGCTACTGAAGGCGCTTGGGACAATGAAAAAGTACGGGTTTGAAAAAGACCCGGGAACTGCTTTGTACGAAGCGCTTGTTGAAAAAGACGGAAGACAAGCGATCCAAACCGCACTCGGGGAAATAAAGAAAGTACATTTAGCTTCGGAAGTCGCTGATCTTTCAGTTTGTGGTGCAGTCGCTCCCTATAACATGCTAATTGGAGGGAAGCTGGTTACAGCGGTTATGGCTTCCGAAGAAGTGCGGGAAATATACAAGCAAAGGTATGGGAAACAGGTAAGCGAAATTTCCTCACAAATCAAAGGACAGCGGGTTCTACGGTCCTCAGACTTGAAATTGCTAACGACCACGGCGCTATATGGTGTTGGCAGCAACCAGTACAGCAGCTTGGTCCTGCGTAAATCAAAACACCCGAGTCTTGTCAGCGATGTTGTCTGGAAGAAGATTGACAGTAGCACGGGCTTTACAGTCACCCATATAAGTGACGAAACAGTCCAAATGATGCGTGCTTTGGGTATCTCTGAATATGGACGCCGCCGAATAAACAGCGTTTTTGGTGAAGGCAGCAGTCCGAGAACACGCCAGATTCGAGAGGGCTTAAACCTTCTAGGTATCAACAACAGCGAGCTTCTTGAGCAACCCAATAGGAAGAAGGTCTATGGCTGTGAAATGTTCGAGGGAGCACGAGACCAACTACTTGGGTTTGATAGTTTCGAAGGTGACGCAGACAGAACCTCCAATACCGCCGCTGCAATTTCTGATGGGTGGATGAGGCGCTGGCTGTTGCCGCGTATCAAGGATCAAAAGGTGCTTGACCAACTTGCATCTTTTAAGCCAGTTCACATCTCTGACTCGCTTAAATCTCGATCAGACAAGTTTGCCGAGCTAAGGCCGGATTGATACGTCAGCCTTCCTCGTAGGGTGCTTCAATCTCGTTGAGTATGATCCTAGCATCCAATGCAAGCTGTCGAATACGATCAAGAGAAATACTGTTGGAGCGCCCTTCATCGACCAAGGATTGTAGGAGACGCTTCATTTCCGGGCTTCTGCGGATAAGCGAAACTTCAGTTTCAAATCGTTGAAGGTACTTTCTGCTTCCAGAGATAATTGTACCAACATGGTGCTGGTCTCCCTCTGTGAAACAGAAAATGTCTTTTCTGTCAGTTCTTACAGTGTCTGCTACAAGCCAAGCACGTCTTCTCATGGGCATCCTCAAGTCCGTTTGCTCAATGAGATAACATAACTATCTGAAAAGTATCGAAAAATCGTCATGCATTACATTCACGGCTTTTGAGAGATTTGTTGTAACCACAACAATGGATCAGCTTCTTTCACACTGTATTCCATTTTCGAGCCAGCGACGGGGTTTCTCCAACGAACCCACCCCTTGCTCCAGAGAGGCCTCACAGCGAGAGGGCCTACCCCGCCTAGCTTTGCTGTCACCGTGCTTGGGGTGGGGTGTAGGGGGTGCCGAAAGCGAGTGGCCCAGAGACCGCCTCGGCACATGCTTTTGTCGGATTAGTAGGGCAAACCGAAATCTGTAGGGGATTAGTAGGGGAGCGGGGTACAACCGGTGACGGGCGGGTGCGACGCCGTGCAAGATGAAGACTAGAAAATTGCGTTTCGTACCAGAGTTTTGTATGGATTGAACAGGTGCCGTGCGCCTGCGTGCAACACGGTCCACCGGAACCGACAAACAATTCGTAAGGACAAGGTCGGGGGTTCGAGTCCCTCTTGAGGCACCATTTTCCCAAGTCTGTGAAAAATTCACGTTGGGTTACAGTCTGCCAAGGCTCAAAGCGCATCAGCCGCTAAAGACATTCCTGCACGCCAAGGCGTATGAGATATTCACCGGAAACAAGAAAAAGTTCGCTGGGTCCGGCGTATCTGGCTTTGGACATAAACCAGTTTTTGACCGGAGTCGGGTAGTAGCTGGATAGAGACGCGCTTTTTCTTTCGAATTCACTGGCCGTCATTTCCGTGCGATTCAACCGGTAGGGGCCGTGAAATCCAAAAACTGTTTTGCGAGAAATGCAAACATCATCCGCACCCAGCAGCATAGTGCAGCTGGAATGACAAAAGTCCCCGGTTATCCGGAACTGTGTGTTGGTTCGGTTGGCGATTTCAATCTGGACCAAACGGTCCAAGATACGCCCGCCGGAATCGTTGCCGACCTGTATATCTTTTGATGCCGCTGGCACGCTCGCCAGAAAGCATGCCACCAGCGCCGCAATCATGTTTCTCATCCGCCCGCCTGCTCAAGGGTGGTTTTTTGTTTTGACTACCTGTAGCAGAAAAACCCGGACGCAAAAATGCCGTCAAAAAACATGAGAGAATCCTGTGTTCTCAATAACTCACCCGAAGTGAATCAGCCTGCCTCCGCAAACGGGGCCGTAGCGGTGCGCTGGGTCTCAAAGGCAGGCATTCAACCTGAGGTGCAGCCGAAAAGGAATCCTCATCAGAGGTGGCGTTTTGATGTCTGACAGTTCCAACGTCTCATGCGCGTTTTTCACCAAGGGACGCAACGCCCAACACCGACAAAACCTTGGCCTCGATCTGTTGGGCGTTCAGGCCCGCAACAGTGTACATGTCGGATGGGCTGGCCTGATCAATGAATGTATCCGGCAGCACCATTGAGCGGTACTTCAACCCGTGATCGAATACGCCCTCATCCGCCAAAAGCTGTGCCACGTGACTGCCAAATCCGCCAATGGCACCTTCTTCGATGGTTATCAGCGCTTCATGGTTCGCGGCCAGTTCAAGGATCAAATCTCGGTCCAGTGGTTTGGAAAACCGGGCATCGGCAATGGTTGGGGTAATGCCCCGGGCCGAGAGAGCCTCAGCCGCTTTCTGAACTTCTGCCAGCCGGGTTCCGAACGAAAGTATCGCGACGCGTGCACCTTGTTGGATCAGGCGGCCTTTACCGATCTCAAGTACCTCACCACGTTCTGGCAGGTCCACGCCCACGCCTTCACCCCGCGGGTAGCGGAAGGCAATGGGCCCTTCATCGTGCGCCGCCGCAGTGGCGACCATGTGCATCAGTTCGGCTTCATCCGCAGCCGCCATGACTGTCATACCGGGCAGGTTGGACAGGTAGGCGATATCGAACGACCCCGCATGGGTTGCCCCATCGGCACCGACCAGACCGGCACGGTCAATGGCAAAGCGTACCGGCAGGCGCTGGATCGCCACATCATGAACCACCTGGTCATACCCGCGCTGCAAAAACGTAGAATACATTGCGCAGAACGGTTTCATTCCCCCCGCAGCCAGCGCAGCGGCGAATGTCACGCCATGCTGCTCGGCAATCGCAACGTCGAAGCAGCGTGAAGGGTAGCGTTCGGCAAACAGATTCAGTCCGGTTCCATCCGGCATCGCGGCGGTGACGGCGACAATCTTGTCGTCGCGCCCGGCTTCGTCCACCAGCGTCTTGCCAAAGACCGAGGTATAAGATGGTGCGTTGGACGGCGCCTTTTTCTGTTCACCCGTCACAACGTCGAATTTCGCGGTGGCATGGCCCTTGTCGCGGGCCTGCTCCGCCGGGGCGTAGCCCTTGCCCTTTTTGGTCAGCACGTGGATCAGAATCGGGTCGGTCGCCCGTGCCTTCACCGTGCGCAGCACCGGCAGAAGCTGGTCCATGTCATGGCCGTCAAGCGGGCCGATGTAGGAAAACCCCAGCTCTTCGAACAATGTGCCGCCCACGGCCATACCTTTCAGCATTTCCTTGGCACGCTTGGCGCCCTCGCGGAACGGTTCGGGCAACAGCGACACCGCGCCCTTGGCGGCGGCTTTCAACTCGTGGAACGGGGCTTCGGTGTAGATACGCGACAGATAGTTCGACAGAGCGCCAACAGGCGGGGCGATGCTCATGTCGTTGTCGTTAAGGATCACGATCAGGCGCTTTTTCAAATGGCCTGCGTTGTTCATCGCCTCAAAAGCCATGCCCGCCGACATTGAGCCATCGCCGATCACGGCAATCGCGTCACCCAGCCCCTCCGGTGTGACACCGCCCAGATCACGGGCAACCGCAAACCCAAGCGCCGCGCTGATCGAGGTTGAGCTATGTGCCGCGCCGAACGGGTCATAGGGGCTTTCGCTGCGCTTGGTAAAACCACTGAGGCCATCTTTCATGCGCAGGGTACGAATTCGGTCGCGACGCCCGGTCAAGATTTTGTGGGGATAGCACTGATGCCCCACATCCCAGATGATCTTGTCGCGCGGGGTGTCAAAAACGGCGTGCAACGCAGTCGTCAGTTCCACCACGCCAAGCCCGGCGCCGAGATGTCCGCCAGTAACCGAAACGGCCGAGATCGTCTCGGACCGCAATTCCTGTGCAAGCTGGGTCAGTTGCGCATCTGAGAATTGCTTGAGATCCGCAGGGCGGTTCACAAGGTCCAGCAGAGGCGTTTTCGGGCGGTCAGTCATTGGCGATCCTGGCTTAGCTGTCCCGGGCAATAACGAAGCGGGCGGCATCCTTCAAGGTTTCAGCCGAAGCGCCATAGCTTGTAAGGGCGGCGCAGGCCTCTTCCACAAGTTCCGAAGCCCGGGCCTTGGCCGAATCCAAGCCCAGTAACGAAACAAAGGTGGCTTTACCGGCTCTGGCGTCTTTTTGCAGGCGTTTCCCGGCTTTTTCGGCATCACCTTCGACATCCAAAATGTCGTCTGCGATCTGAAAGGCAAGGCCAAGCGCCCGGGCATATTGGCGCAACGGCGCAGGGTCGGCCTGTGCCAGCCTCGCGCCTGCGCAGGCCGACCACTCGATCAATGCGCCGGTCTTGCCGGCCTGCAAACGCGTGATCTCGCTCAGCGTAAGCGGGGACGCCGCCGTCTCAGCGGCAATATCCAAGGCTTGCCCCAGCACCATCCCCTGAGCGCCGCCGGCTTTGGCAAGTGTCAGGGCCAGATCAGCGCGTACGTCGGCTGTGCCAACCTCGGGCCTTGTGCACAGTTCGAATGCCAGCGTTTGCAACGCATCCCCCGCCAGAACAGCCGTGCCCTCATCCCATTTCATATGCACAGTTGGTCGACCACGACGCAGGTCGTCGTCATCCATGCAGGGCAGATCGTCATGCACCAGCGAATAAGCGTGCAATGCCTCAATCCCCGTGGCAGGCCAGATTGCGCGGTCGGTATCCACCTGATGCATGCGCGCACTTTCAAGCACCAGAAAACCGCGCAACCGCTTGCCCCCTTGCGTGGCATAGGCCATCGCCTGCGTGACATCCACATCGCTCAGCGCGCCCAGAACCAGATCAAACTGCTTCTGAATCCGTGCCGCATCCTGCGCCAGTCTTTCGCGAAACATTACTGACCTTCGACAGGCGTTGTCCCGGTTGGCTGTCCATTGGCGTCCAGGGTAATCGCGGCCACTTTTTCCTCGGCCCGTTTCAGCTCATCCTCGCAGCGCTTTTTCAGCGCCGCACCGCGCTCGTAAAGAGCGATCGACTGATCCAGCGCCACGTCGCCGCGCTCAAGCTGGCCAACCACGGCTTCAAGCTCTTTCATAGCCTGTTCGAATGTCATCTGGTCTACGGGGGTATCGGTCATCGGGCTGCCTTCATCAATTCTTCCACATGGGCGCGTGTGGCCTCGGCCAATGCGTTCAGATCATACCCGCCTTCCAGAGTCGAGACGATACGTCCGTTGCACATCTCATCGGCGATCTTGCACAGCTCGGCCGTGATCCAAGCGAAATCGCCGGTCGACCAGTTCAGATTAGCCAGCGGATCGTCCTGATGCGCGTCGAAACCGGCAGAGATGATGATTAGTTCGGGCCTGAAGGCGCGCAGGCGGGGGAAGGCGCGCGTTTCATAGGCCGCGCGCATCTCGGCCCCTCCGGTTCCCGGTGATAGCGGTATGTTGAGAACGGTCTCATACGCGCCTGTCTCATCCGCTCGCCCGGAACCGGGCCAAAGCGGCATCTGTTGGCTGGTGATCAGCAGCGCGCGCCGTTCATCCCACAGTAAATCCTGCGTGCCGTTGCCGTGGTGCACGTCGAAATCAACCACCGCGACCCGGTTCAAACCGTGATGATCCAGCGCATGCTTGGCCGCCAGCGCTGCATTGCCGAACAGGCAGAAACCCATTGCAGTCTCTGATTCAGCGTGGTGCCCCGGGGGCCGGATCGCACAAAACGCATTCGGAGCCTCTCCGCCCAGCACCATATCCACCGCGCGCACCACAGCCCCTGCTGCACGATAGGCGGCATCGACAGACCCGGCAGACATGAATGTATCGCCGTCAATCTGCGCAAACCCGTCCAAGGGGCAAGACTCGCGAATATCCCGGATGTAGCTTTCCGGATGAATCCGCAACAGATCGTCATCGGCGGCCAAAGGTGCAGTTGTCCGGCGAAGGTCCAGCGGTTCCAACGCATGCAAAACATGCTCAAGCCGCGCAACCCGTTCAGGATGCCCGCCCGGCGTCACATGCCTGAGGCAATCCGCATGGGTCAAAAGCGCGGTCTTCATCACGATCCCCTGTTCATTCGGCTGAAAAACTTATGCAGAGGACATAAAACCGTCTTTGGTAGCAAAATCAATCCGGTGCCAGCATATATCCGGCGCCGCGCACCGTTTGAAGGTATCGCGGTTGTTTCGGGTCCTGTTCGATCTTGCGGCGCAGGCGGGTGATCTGGACATCAACGGCACGTTCCTGCGCCTGACCCTTGTCGCGCCCCAGATCCTCGACCAGCTTGGCCCGGCTGATCGGCTCACCGGGTTGAGTCGAGAAAATCTTCATCAACTGGCTTTCTGTTGCGGTCAGGCGCACGGGGTCTTCGCCCTGCCACATCTCGCCACGCTCAACATCATAGCGGATCGGGCCGAGGTTCAGGATCTTGCTTGCAGTATCCTGCGCAGGCGTTTCCGGCATGCGCCTCAGGATTGCGTTGATCCGCAGCAGCAGTTCTTTTGGCTCGAACGGTTTGGCAAGGTAATCATCTGCCCCCGCCTCTAGCCCGGAGATGCGATGCTCGGTCTCGCCGCGCGCCGTCAAAAGAAGGATCGGCGTCGTATGTGTCTCGCGCAGCGTTCTGGTCAGACTTACGCCATCCTCACCGGGCATCATCACGTCCAAAACGATCATGTCGAAATCCAGACCGGACAAGACCCGCCGTGCATGGGCGGCATCACGGGCAGCCGTCACCAGAAATCCGTTTTTCATCAGGAACTTCTTGAGCAGATCACGGATACGCTCATCGTCGTCGACGATCAGCAGATGGGCGTCCATATCGCTCATGAGGTCGTGTCCCGCAGTTTTGTATAGGCATGACGCATATCAGCATCCATCATTGCTTCAAGCACTTTGCGAAATCCTGATACTGCCTCGGGGCCAGCTTCCTTGTAAGCGGCACGCATCCGTACACGCTGGGCTTCGGACAGCCGAGCCTCAAGCGCCTTTCCCTTTTCAGTCAGAAACAGGTGCCGCTCGCGCTTGTCAGTGGTGCCCACGCGGCTTTCGACAAGGCCATCTTCGATCAAAGTTCGCAGAACGCGGTTCAGCGACTGTTTCGTAACCCCAAGAATGGCCAGCAAGTTGTTGACCGTTGTGCCGGGCGCGCGGTTGATGAAATGGACGGCCCTGTGATGCGCCCTGCCATAGGCCATCTGCGTCAGAATGCGGTCGGGGTCGGCAGTGAACCCGCGGTAAGCGAAAAACATCGCCTCGATCCCTTGCCGCAACTGTTCGTCAGTCAAAAACAAAAGGCTTTCTCCGCCAAAGACTTGGGCGGGGCGCGTATCCGACATAGTTTGCCTCATTCGTTACATAAGTCGACTTTATGTCAGCGTTATTGACATTCCAAGAGTGGACAGGTATCGAGCCGCAGTTTTTGCGCAACTTTACTTCCGCAAACGTGTAAAATGGCGCAACAATCGATAAATTCAACCCGGTTCAGGAGGTTTCGGATGGCGGGGTATGATGATCGTGATGGCGTGATCTGGATGGATGGTAAGCTGGTGCCGTGGCGTGACGCCAATGTTCACATCCTGACCCACGCAATGCACTATGCATCCTCGGTTTTCGAGGGCGAGCGCGCATATAACGGCAAGATTTTCAAAAGCCGTGAGCATTCCAAACGGCTGATTGCGTCGGCCGAGGCTCTGGACATGCCGATGCCCTACACGATTGACCAGATCGAAGCCGCCAAGAAAGAGGCTTTGGAAGCCAGCGGCTTGCAGGATGCGTATGTTCGCGCTCTGGTCTGGCGCGGATCGGGTGAGGATATGGGCGTGGCGTCGGCCCGTAACCCGGTGCATATGGCCATCGCGGTCTGGCCTTGGGGTGCCTATTATGGTGACGCCAAGATGCAGGGTGCCAAGCTTGACATCGCCGAATGGAAACGGCCCAGCCCCGAAACCATTCCGGTCCATGCCAAGGCGGCGGGTCTTTACATGATCTGCACGATTTCGAAACACAAGGCCGAGGCCAAAGGCTGCTCGGATGCTCTGTTCATGGACTACCGCGGCTACGTCGCCGAGGCGACGGGCGCCAACGTGTTTTTCGTCAAGGATGGTGAGGTTCACACACCCCTGGCGGATTGCTTCCTGAACGGCATCACGCGCCAGACAGTGATCCAGATGCTGAAAGACAAGGGCATCACCGTGATCGAGCGTCACATCCAACCCGAAGAGATGGCTGACTTCGAACAATGCTGGCTGACTGGTACCGCAGCAGAGGTCACGCCCGTTGGTCAGATCGGTGATTACACGTTCGAGGTGGGTGATATTACCCGCGAGATCGCCGCAGATTACGAGTCGCTGGTCCGCTCCTGACCCGCGTTATCGGCAATTTCCCAAAACCCCCGTTGTTCGCGGGGGTTTTTCTTTGCCAGCCGTTCAAGCTTTTGTGCAGATGGTTCAAACGGCTGGACGAATGGGCAGCCGCGTGTACGTTACTCTCATGTTAGACCTGCTTAGCGATATCCTGACTCGCCTGTCTTTGCGTGGGACGTTCTATTTTCGAACGTCCTTTACACCGCCTTTTGGCATTCAGGTGCCGGCCTTTCAGAACGTAGCGCGTTTCCATTTCGTACAACGCGGTGAGCTGAAAGTTCATGTCTCTAACGCTGGGGAAACTCTGCGTCTGAAGCAAGGAGACCTGATCCTTATCCCACATGGATCGGCACATGCATTGCTGTGCAACGAGGTCACGCCGCTTGATGCTCTGCCGTTAGAGCAGGTTTTGGAAGATGCGGGCTACAAGGGTGACGGCGTCTTGATTCACGGTGGTGGGGACGAAGATCGGGATACGCAACTGATCTGCGGCCATTTCTCGTTTACCAGCCCGCCGGGCCGGCAAGGCACCGGTCATATGCTGATCGACCGCCTGCCGCCTTACATCTTGATCGAAAATTATGGTGAAGATGCGGGCATCTGGATTGAGGCCACCCTGCGTATGATCGGGTCCGAGATCAACGGCGCGCGGATCGGTGGTGACCTTATTGCGATGAAAATGTCCGAGGTGCTTTTCGCGCAAGCCATCCGCGCACATCTTGAGCGTCAATGTCCCAGTGATACTGCCCTTGCTGGCTTTGCCGATCCCCGGGTCTCACGGGCGCTGACTGCATTTCATCAATCCCCGGCGCAAGAATGGAGCGTCGAATCGTTGGCGCGTCAGGCAGGCATGTCGCGTACCGCTTTCGCGCAGTTGTTTGCCGAGAAGATCGGAACCACGCCAATGCAATACCTGACCGACTGGCGGATGCAGATCGCCTGTCACGGGTTGACTGAAAATCGTTGGAACGTGGCTGATGCGGCGGCAGAGGTTGGCTATGCGTCCGAGGCCGCCTTTTCCCGCGTTTTCAAGAAACAGATCGGCCTGTCACCGGCAGCATACCGGTCAATGTACTGATCGGACTCAACTCTGAACGATCTGCAATGTTTTCTGGACGATCCAGACTTAAACGTACGGAACCCCTAACCTAGCTTGAAGCCATGCCAAGCAAGGAAAGGAAATCTTAATGTCCGTTCGTTTCGTTACCCGCACCATTCATGCCTATCTGGACTATCCAGTGGCCGTGGCGCTGATGGCGCTGCCTTTTGTTCTGGGTCTTGGGGACTCGAACCCGATGGCTTTCTGGTTGTCGATTGTCACCGGTGTGGCGGCGTTTGTACTGACCGTTCTGACCGATCACCACCTGGGAATGTGGCGGGTGCTGCCCTATAAATTCCACCTGGCCGTTGATCTGCTGGTTGGGCTTACATTCTTGGCCGCACCCAGCCTGTTTGGGTTTTCGGGCATTGATGCGATATACTACTGGCTGAACGGCGCGGCGGTGGTCGCCGTTATCTCGCTCAGCGCGCCGGAACAAAGGGCAACTGCCTGAGCGATTTTTCTAAGCAGTATCACCTCACCGTCGTGATACTTTCATGATTATGAGCCGCCTGTTGTCTGACAGGCGGCTTACTGCCGCTCACCAATCGCGGGGCCTTGAAACGGTCGCCAGACAGGAGCGCAGTAATGAGCCGAATTCTCCGCCCCAACCGCCGTGCACTCTTGACCGGCAGCGTTGCCTTTGCGGTGTCATTGTCGATGCCTGCGATCAGTCGCGCCAGCGCGCGACCGGTGTTTACGCACGGCGTACAATCCGGAGATGTTGACACGACAACCGGCATGATCTGGACCCGAACCGACCGCCCGGCCCGCGTGATGATGGAGGTGTCGGCCACCGAAAGCTTTGCCGATGCCCGCAAGCTGGCCCCAATAGATGCCATCCCAAACCGCGATTTTGCCGTCAAACGACTGATCGAAGGGCTGCCCTCGGGTCAGGATATCTTCTATCGGTTCGTTGCAGCGGACTTGAGCGAAATAAACGTCCTGTCAGAGCCTATTACAGGCCAATTCCGTACCGCGCCCACTAGCCGCAGAAACATCCGTTTCGTCTGGTCCGGCGACACGGCGGGTCAGGGCTGGGGCATTGATGACGACGGGATGCGCACCTATGCCACCATGTTGCAGCACAGACCGGATTTCTTCATCCACTCCGGCGACACCATCTATGCCGACAACCCTATGCAGGACGAGGTCGAAAAGGACGGGCAACTGATCTGGAAAAACACCACCCTGATCGAGGAAAAACGCAAGGTGGCCGAGACGCTGCCCGAATTCCGTGCCCAGTGGAAATACAACATGATGGACCAGCATGTGCGCGCGATGAATGCCGTTTGCCCGACCTTTTTCCAGTGGGACGATCACGAGGTGGTCAACAATTGGTCCGGCTCCAAGGATCTGACAGAGGATGAGAGATATACAGAGAAATCGGTTCACGTGCTGCAATCTCGCGCAAGCCGGGCATTCCATGAAATGACACCCTTGCGGTTCACGCCAGCCGAACCGGGTCGGGTTTACCGCAAAATTTCGTACGGTCCCATGCTCGATGTGTTCTTTCTGGACCTGCGTAGCTATCGTGGGCCGAATGGGCCATCGATGGAAGCAGAGATTACGGATCATTCTCGTATTCTTGGCGCTGAACAACTGGATTGGTTGAAACGTGCGCTGTCCACTTCGCAGGCCACCTGGAAGGTAATCGCGTCGGACATGCCGGTTGGGTTGATCGTTTGGGATCGTTGGAAAGGACAAAAATGGGTTGAGGCGATTTCGAACGGGGATAATGGCCCGCCGAAGGGGCGCGAGCTTGAGATCGCGGACCTGCTGCGGTTTATCAAGGCTGAAAGTATCGTAAACACTGTCTGGGTCACAGCGGATGTTCACTATACCGCGGCGCACTACTACGACCCTAACAAAGCCCAATTTCAGGATTTTGAGCCTTTCTGGGAATTTGTCTCGGGCCCGCTGCACGCCGGGACATTTGGGCCTCGGGTGCTGGATGGAACCTTTGGGCCCGAAGCAAAATTTTTCAAAGCTCCGAGCAAAGAGCAGGGCCCTAATTTACCACCAAACGCCGGGCTGCAGTTTTTTGGTCTTGTCGATATCGACGGGGACACGCAGCAGATGACGGTGCGCCTGATGGACCGGGCCGATACCGAGCTGTGGTCAGTCACTCTCGACCCGCAAGTGCGCGATCTGTGATCACGTAAAGCTCACGCATACGTTGCCATGGCGGGATTACTTTTCCTCTTGCTTTGTCCGACAAAAAAAATCAGATAATAGCCAGTGCCCGATGCAAAACAACACGGCACAGAGTTTCGATTTGGTTTGCGTACTTAGCGCAAAACTTGGTGACAACGTTCCGCCGCCTTGGAAACGAACGCCGCTTGGCACGGTTAGATTACTGACATGGACGAAAAACTGGACGAAATCTTGGCAATGTACGAAGCCGCAAGCGCTTGCGGATGCTGCTGTGATGACGACTTCTGCGCCTATGTCGAAAAGAAGAAAACACGTGAAAAAACCGACGAGGCAGATCACCTGCCCGAAAGCGCTGACAGTCGACGCGGATCAGTTCGTCATCTATTCGAACACGCGTTCCGCTAACGGACCCAGTCAGGGGCCGCTTGTGTTTAAATCCTGGAAATCTCCACCGCGCTTGGGGGCATCACGCCCCGTCAGGAAAACGCGTGTCTTGTCCGACCGTGCATTCAACCCACCGATATCCTGATCGATATTCTTAGTGCATTGCGATGTTGATTTTGCACAGTTTTAAACATCCTGCACGTCGCTGGTGACAAACCCTAAACTAGTGCTGGTCACATTCCAGGCCATGTTCGGCAGGGCTACAGATCATGCTTTGGGGTCGGTCACGGCGCGGGCCTTGCCGCGTTCAAGCCCCAACTGATGTTCGCGCCAGATCACCACGATATTTCCAGCAATCACCAGCGCTGCACCGGCCAGCATGACCAGTGTTGGCAGCTCGCTGAACCAGACATAGCCGATCACGATGGCAAACAGCATCGAGGTATAGTCGTAGGGCGCCAGCATAGACGCCTGACCAAATCGATAGGACGATGTGACAAGGATTTGCGCCACTCCTCCGATCAGGCCGGCCAGAATTAGTATAGCGGCTTGGTCCCACGTAGGCAGCACCCAACCCCAGAACACGGTCAACCCCGACAGGATGGTCGCCGTCATCGAAAAATAGAATACGATCGCGGCGGGATGGTCGACCTGCACCAGTTGCCGGATATGAATCTGAACAAAGGCGCGGGCGACGGTCGCACCCAAAATACATAGGGCACCCAGTGTGGCTGCCGCCTGCATCGTTTCACCATTCAAACGGGGCCAGATCATGATCAGAACCCCAAGCAACCCGATTGAGACTGCGGCGATCCGAATTGCACGAATACTCTCACCCAGCATGATTGCGGCCAGGACAAGGGTAATAATCGGTGTTGCATAGCTGATGGCAGTGGCTTCCGGCAAGGGAATTAGACCTAAGCCGGTGAATGTCAGACCCATCGCCGTCGTCCCAAGAACACCTCGCCAGAAATGCCCCATCGGTTTGCGCACGACAAAACCTTGCGCCAATTCTCCGCGCGCGACCAGCCAGATCACGATGACTGGAATAGCAAACAGCGAGCGGAAAAACACCATCTCACCCGGTGGGAAGTGATCGGACTGCGCCTTGATCAGCGCGGCCATGACGGTGAACAGAAACACCGCGCTCACCTTAAGAGCGACGGCAAGCAGAGGTCGATGCGATGTTAACGATTTCACCATGCGCGCGACCCTGCGCTTTTACGCAGGAAAGATCAACGGCAAGTCAGCGGGTTCAGCGTGTGATCCAATCGGCGGGCAGTGCGGTGCCAATTTCCTCGGAAAACTCCTCTAAAAAGCGGATCATGCGTTGAACACGCCTCTGAGCGATTGCGCGGCCACCCTCTGTCAGCATGTCGCCGGGCAGCGCCAACAGCTTTACCTTCCAATGGTCCAGAGAGTAGGTCAGGTCATCCAGGCCGCGATTCGCAGCAAACGGATCGGCCGGGTCGTACAACGCCCGCCCCAGTGCGCCCGAGACGGAAAAGTTGCGCGCAATGCCAATCGCACCCAGCGCATCCAGCCTGTCCGCGTCGCGCAGGATACAGGCCTCGGGTGACACAGGCATGATATTCGCAGAAAAGCTATGCGCTTCGATCGCGTGCTGAATGGCGTGGATTTGATCAGCGCTATAGCCAAATTTGCTAAGTATAGGCTCTGAATCTATAGCCGAGCGCCGAGAGGCCAGGTGCCGCTGGGGATCATCCTTAGGCAGATTCACCAAATCGTGCAGATAACTGGCCGCCAGCAAAACCGGCAGATTTGTCTGCGCGTCTGCAATGGCCTGAGCGTTCACCCAAACCCTATCCAAATGCGCCAGATCATGCGCCGGATCGGTCTCCATCCGCTGCGCGACCACGGCGCGCAGGCGCGAACGCAGATCAGCCGATCCGTCCACGGTTCTCTCCGATCTGGCCGCGATGCAGCAGCAGGTGGTCGAGGATTACGCAGGCCATCATGGCTTCGCCAACCGGCACAGCGCGGATGCCCACGCAGGGGTCGTGGCGGCCCTTGGTGATGATTTCGGTTTCCTCTCCCGATTTCGTGATCGTCTTGCGGGTGGTCAGGATGGACGAGGTCGGTTTTACCGCGAACCGCACCACGATGTCTTGCCCGGTCGAAATCCCGCCCAGAATACCGCCGGAGTGGTTCGAGCTGTATTGCGGGCCGTCCTGACCCATGAAAATCTCGTCTGCGTTGGCCTCACCCGTCAGTTCGGCGGCGGCCATACCTTCGCCGATCTCAACACCTTTGACGGCGTTGATCGACATCATCGCTGCGGCCAGATCAGTGTCTAACTTGGCGTAAACGGGCGCTCCGATCCCGGCAGGTACACCGCGCGCGACGACTTCGATGACCGCGCCGACCGAGTTGCCGGATTTGCGCAGGTCGTCCAGATAGGTCGCCCAATCCGCGGCCGCCTGCGCATCAGGTGTCCAGAACGGGTTCTGTTCGATCTGGGACCAGTCGAAATTTGCCCGGTCGATCCTGTTTGGTCCGATTTGCGTCATATAGCCGGTGATTTGAACGTTTGGCGCGATTTGTTTGATGGCCTCGCGTGCCAGCCCGCCAGCCGCCACCCGCGACGCAGTCTCGCGGGCCGAACTGCGCCCGCCGCCGCGATAATCCCGGATGCCGTATTTCTGCCAATAGGTGATATCGGCATGGCCCGGTCGGAACTTGTCCATGATATCGCCGTAGTCTTTCGAGCGTTGATCGGTGTTCTCGATCATCAGCTGGACGGGTGTTCCGGTGGTCTGCCCCTCGAACACGCCGGACAGGATTTTCACCTGATCGGGCTCTCGCCGCTGCGTGGTGAATTTGTTTTGTCCCGGTTTGCGTTTATCCAGCCAGTGTTGGATCATGCTTTCGTCAATTTCCACGCCCGGCGGGCAGCCGTCCACCGTGGCGCCCAAGGCGGGTCCGTGGCTTTCGCCCCAGGTGGTGACGCGGAAAAGATGTCCAAAACTGTTCATCGACATGGGGCATGCTCCTTTGCGCGTCGTGATTAGCGGGCAAGGCCCGCGGCCTCAAGGGGATTTGCGGTTGAGGCGTTACAGCCTCAACCTTTGGTCACGTCACGCGGCGACGGCCAACCCGGCGCGCGTCTTAGTGATTTGCAGAGCCGCTTGGGCCGCTTCGCGACCCTTTTGCACAAAGTGCTCGCGGTAGATGGCGTTGTGATGGTCGGTTTCCTGATACTGATGCGGGGTCAAAGACACAGACAGCACTGGTATGCCTGTGTCCAATCCGGCGCGCATCAGGCCATCAACCACGGCCTGCGCCACGAAATCGTGCCGGTAAATGCCGCCATCCACCACGAAAGCAGCGCAGGCAATAGCAGCATAGCGCCCGGTTTGGGCCAGATCACGCGCCAGCAGGGGCATCTCGAACGCGCCGGGGACGTCGAACACATCGACTTGCCCGGCGGGGATGAGTTGCAGAAACCCATCGAGCGCGCGGTCGACAATATCAGAATGCCAGTTGGCTTTGACGAAGGCATAGCGGGTGTGTGTCATCATGATCTCCTTAGCAAAACAGACACGTCACCCAAGGCGATCACGAGCAGACACGCCGCATCAACGGCGCGTTGCACGTTCTCTTTCATCCGGACTTTAACCGTCGGCTCTGGCCTCTCACCAGATCTGCTGACACCCCGAACAGGTCCGAGGCCGCTCGCGGGCTTACGGATCATCGCCCGCATACCGCCGGTGGGGAATTCCGCCCCGCCCTGAGAACGCGGCGACTTTGCCAAGGTACGCGTGTCTCTGCAAGAGGTATCACGGCGCGAAAATGGCGGGTTTCGTTTCAGCCACCGTGCTGTAAGGTCGGCCCATCCAAGGAGAGCGCGAATGAAACTCTATCACAGTCAGACGTCACCTTATGTGCGCAAGGTCATGGTGTTGTTGCACGAAACCAACCAGTTGCAAGATGTTGAGCTGGAAACGGTTGCGGGAACGCCGCTCTCGCCCGCTGCGCCGCTGGAAGGTAAGAATCCGTTAACGAAAGTTCCAGCGTTGGAACGCCCGGACGGGCCAACCCTGTTTGACAGCCGCGTGATCTGTGCGTTCTTCGACGCGCGCGCCGAAGCGGGGTTTTATCCCGAAGGCGCGCGGCGTTGGGACGTTCTGACGCTTGAAGCATTGGCTGATGGCATTCTGGATGCTGCCTTGTTGATGACATACGAAGCCCGCTTGCGCCCTGCGGACAAGCAATGGGATGAGTGGGTCGAGGCGCAATGGGTCAAGATTGAACGCGCCTGTGCTGCGCTGAACCAGCGCTGGATGGCTCATTTGTCAGGTGCGCTGGATATGGGTCAGATCGCTGTGGCTTGTGCGCTGGGCTATCTGGACCTGCGTCATGATGCACGTGGTTGGCGCGCCGGCAATGATGCGCTGGCGGCTTGGTATGCCGCATTCAGCGAACGACCCAGCATGGTCGCCACCCGTCCGCCAAGTTAGGCAACAAGCCGAAAGATTTCGTATGGCGGCTAAGTGTGGCGATGCGTGAAATCGCGCCGCCGAGCGGCAGGTTTTTCAAACCCAACACTCCACCTTGGCCGACAGGTTCCGATTCAGGCGCTTGTGGCAACGAATTATTTCACCGAATCACATTGACCAAAATCCGGTTGAACCCCGGATTTTTGCCCATAAACCGGGCCAGGCATTGAAAATTTTGCCCTCAATACTGAAATGAATGCCCAGATGCGGCGTAGTGCGCGCCTATGACCGCTGGACGAACCGATTTCTCCCGGCTAGATACGCGGCTTGAGACACCGCACTCGTGCGGTGCGCGAGCTATATGCCCGTGCTCGGGCGCTACAAATCGGAGAGAACCTCGTGTCCCACGCAGAAGACAACGAAGGCACCCGCAGAGATTTCCTCTACTACGTCGCTGGCGGCGCAGGTGTCGTTGCCACGGGTGCAGCCGTATGGCCCCTGATCAACCAAATGAATCCCTCGGCAGACGTTCAGGCGCTGTCCTCGATCCGCGTGGATGTCAGCGGCGTCGAACAGGGTACGCAGCTGACGGTGAAATGGTTGGGGAAACCTGTATTCATTCGTCACCGCACCGAAGCCGAAATCCAGGCGGCGCAAGAGCAAGACGCCGATGGTGTGGAGGCGATGCCTGACCCTCTGGCACGTAATGTGAACCTGCCCGCAGATGCACCCGCGACCGATGCGAACCGCGTGATGCCGTCGCCCGAAGGCGAAGCGCCTGGTGCGTGGCTGGTCCAGATGGGCGTCTGCACCCACCTTGGCTGCGTCCCGCTTGGCGATGCCGGTGAATTTGGCGGCTGGTTTTGCCCCTGCCACGGATCGCACTACGATCTTGCTGGGCGGATCCGCAAAGGCCCCGCCCCTGAGAACCTGCCTGTTCCGCCTGCGGAATGGACTGACTCAACCACCATCAGACTCGGCTAAGGGAGACCCAACTCATGTCCGGAATTCCCCACGATCATTACGAGCCGAAGACAAACGGCGAAAAGTGGTTGCACAGCCGCTTGCCAATCGTCGGCCTTCTTTATGACACCCTGATGATTCCCACGCCCAAAAACCTGAACTGGATGTGGATCTGGGGTATCGTCCTTACATTCTGTCTGGCGTTGCAGATCATCACCGGTATCGTCCTGGTTATGCACTATACGCCGCATGTTGACCTGGCTTTTGCCAGCGTTGAACACATCATGCGAAACGTGAATGGCGGTTATATGATCCGCTATCTGCACCAAAACGGTGCGTCTCTGTTCTTTGTCGCAGTGTATATCCACATCTTCCGCGGCCTCTTTTATGGCTCTTACAAAGCCCCGCGCGAGGTCACGTGGATTATCGGCATGCTGATCTACCTGATGATGATGGGCACCGCCTTCATGGGCTACGTACTGCCCTGGGGTCAGATGTCCTTCTGGGGTGCGACTGTGATCACCGGCCTGTTTGGCGCGATCCCGTTTGTTGGCGAGGCGATCCAGACTTGGCTGTTGGGCGGACCCGCCGTGGACAACGCGACGCTGAACCGCTTTTTCTCGCTGCACTACCTGCTGCCGTTCATCATTGCCGGACTGGTAATTGTGCATATCTGGGCCTTCCACACCACCGGCAATAACAACCCAACTGGTGTTGAAGTGCGTCGGACTTCCAAAGCAGAGGCCGAGAAGGACACGTTGCCGTTTTGGCCGTACTTCGTGATCAAGGACCTGTTTGCGCTTGCCGTAATCCTGGTCGTGTTTTGGGCCATTGTCGGCTTTATGCCGAACTATCTGGGCCACCCGGACAACTATATTGAGGCCAACCCGCTGGTTACGCCTGCACACATCGTGCCTGAATGGTACTTCCTGCCGTTCTACGCCATCCTGCGGGCCTTCACGTCCGAGGTTTGGGTCGTGCAGTTCGCCAGCTTCATCACCGGCGGTATCATCGACGCCAAGTTCTTTGGAGTTCTGGCGATGTTTGGTGCGATCCTGGCGATGGCTCTGGCACCCTGGCTGGACACATCGACCGTGCGCTCGGGCAAGTATCGTCCGATGTTCAAATGGTGGTTCTACCTGCTGGTCATCGACTTCTTTGCGCTGATGTGGCTGGGCGCCATGCCCGCCGAAGAACCTTATGCAACCTTCTCGCTCATCGCTTCGGCATACTGGTTCGCCTACTTCCTGGTGATCCTGCCGATCCTAGGCGTCATTGAGAAGCCGCTGCCGCAGCCCGAGACCATCGAAGAAGACTTCAACGCGCATTATGGCAAGGCAGATGCCGATGCCACACCCGCAGCGGCCCCGGCCGAATGACAAGAGGGACCGGAAACATGTTCAAGAAACTTGCAATCGGCGCCGCGTTTGCTCTGGCCTTTACTCCTGCCGCGTCTTTCGCGGCAGGGGCCTACGACACCCATATCGAGGATTTCGATTTCTCGTTCGAAGGACCTTTCGGCACGTGGGATCAGAACCAGTTGCAGCGTGGCCTTCAGGTCTATACCGAGGTTTGCGCCGCCTGCCACGGCCTGAGATACGTTCCGCTGCGCGACCTTGAGGCGCTGGGATATTCGGAAGAAGAAGTGATCGCCTATTCGGCGGACAATTTCGAGGTGTTCGATCCCGAGCTGGACGATTTCCGCCCGGCGATCCCTACGGATCATTTCCCGGCCAACGATTCATTGGGTGCGCCTGACCTGAGCTTGATGGCCAAAGCCCGCGCTGGCTTCCATGGCCCTTATGGTCTGGGCATAAACCAGCTGCTCAAAGGCATGGGTGGCCCGGAATACATCGCCTCATTGCTGGATGGCTATACCGGTAAGGAAAAGGAAGAGGCGGGCACCATCCTGTACGAAAACAAAGCCTTCCCCGGTGGATGGATTTCGATGGCTCCGCCATTGGCTGAAGATCAGGTGGAATTCGCTGATGGTCATCCGGCAACCGTAGAAGCCATGTCCGAAGATATCGCTGCCTTCCTGATGTGGACAGCCGAGCCAAAGATGATGGAGCGCAAGTATTCAGGCTTTGTTGGCGTGATCTTCTTGTCGGTGCTATCGGTGCTGCTGTATCTTGTAAACAAGCGCCTGTGGGCACCCCATAAAGGCAAAAAGATCAGCTGATCGGAAAGCTCGATAAATCCCAAATGGCCCGGTGCACAGCACCGGGCCTTTTTTGTTTCCCCGTTTCCCGGTGCTATACTTGCCCGGCCCTTTCGTATTTTGGGGCAAGCGCATTTCAGTTGTATTCATTGGGAGGATTGATCATGAGCACGCAAAGCAATGTTGAAACGATGCGGAAAGCCTTCACAGAATGGAATGACTGCAAGGCGTCGGATATCAGGATGTGGGAAAAATACACAACCACGGATCTGAGATTGCGCTCCTTGGGTCAGGGGCAAAACCGACTGGATTTCAGCCGCGCACGCGATGGCCAGACCCAGATGCTGGAATACCTTACAGAGCTGACAACAGCATTTGAGATGCAGCACTGGACGCTAAAAGACACCATCGCACAGGATGACCGCGTCGTTGGTATCGGTGTCTGCGCCTGGAGGCATAGAGGCACCGGCAAGACGATAGAAACGCCTATCGTGATTATATGCAGGTTCCATGATGGTCGGATCTGCGAGTATGATGAATTCTACGATACGGCTGCGGTATCCGCCGCTATGAGCTGAATAAGGCTGCTTCAGGCAATCAGCTGTGTTTTGGTTGAGCCCAGCACTTTGGCCGTCACGATCTGCCCCTCGTACTGCGGCGATGCAAACGCCACTTCGGTGAACTGCTCAGTCCGGCCCATATGCGGGTTCTCCATCAGGATGTGATGGGTTTTCCCGATCTGAGCGGCCAGGTGTTTGGCAACCTGCGCCTCACCGGCTTTGCGCAGGCGGGCTGCCCGGTCCTTGATAGTCTTGCCGTTGATCTGCTGCGGGATGCGGGCGGCCGGGGTGCCTTCACGCTTGGAGTAGGGGAAGACGTGCAACCAGGTCAGATCACATTCAGCAACCAGCTTTAACGAATTCTCGAAATGCGTCTCGGACTCGGTCGGGAAACCGGCGATGATGTCGGCGCCAAAGGTCATCTCGGGCCGCAGTTTCCGCGCCTCTTCGGTGAAACGGATGGCGTCGTCGCGCAAATGGCGGCGTTTCATCCGCTTGAGGATCAAGTCGTCACCATGCTGCAGTGACAGGTGTAAATGCGGCATCAGGCGCGGCTCGGTCGCGATGGCCTGCATCAGGTTCTCGTCCACTTCGATCGAGTCGATTGAGCTGATCCGCAGGCGCGGCAGGTCGGGTACAAGCCTGAGAATCCGCATTACCAGATCGCCCAGTTTGGGCTGCGCGGGCAGGTCAGCACCCCATGAGGTCAGGTCTACGCCGGTCAGCACGACCTCGTTGTACCCCTTGTCCACCAACCGTTTGATTTGGTCCACCACCACGCCCGCAGGGACGCTGCGCGAGTTACCACGGCCATAAGGGATGATACAGAAGGTGCAGCGGTGATCACATCCATTCTGGACCTGCACATAGGCCCGGGACCGCGTTCCAAACCCGTCAATTAGATGACCGGCCGTTTCAGTGACCGACATGATGTCATCGACCTGCACGGCCTCAGTCTCGCCAATGAAATCCGCAGCCATGCCTTTCCAGGTGTCAGGCTGCATCTTTTCGGTATTGCCGATGACAGCGTCGACCTCTGTCATCGCTGAAAACGTCTCAGGCTCGGTCTGTGCGGCACAGCCGGTCACGATCAGCCGCGCATCCGGGTTTTCGCGGCGCAATTTACGAATCTCTTGTCGGGCTTTCCGCACGGCCTCGGCGGTTACTGCGCAGGTGTTCACCACAACCGCGTTGGACAGACCCGCTTGCTGCGACAACTCTTTCATCGCCTCAGTTTCATAGGCGTTCAGACGGCAGCCCAGAGTGGTGAATTTCGGGGCACTCATCCCAGTGTCCTCAGAAATTCGGGCGTCAGCGTACCCGAGAAGACATGACAGGTGGGCCCGGTCATCCAAACGCCATCGTCGCGCCAGTCGACCCAGATGGTGCCGCCATCCAGATCAATCTGCACCTTGTGCCCGGTCAGACCACGCCGAGCGGCAGCAACAGCCGTCGCGCAGGACGATGACCCAGAGGCCAGCGTGATCCCGACGCCACGTTCCCATACGCGCATGCGGATGTGATCCGGCCCGATGATCTGCGCCACCTGAACATTAGTACGTTCGGGGTAAAGCGGGTGATGCTCATACCGCGACCCAAACTCAGCCAGTGGGATCGCCTCGGCGTCTTCCACAAAGAAAGTGCAGTGGGGGTTGCCCATACCAGTGGCAGTTGGCGCGCCTTCAATCGGCAGTTCCAGCGTATCGGTCTCTTTAACCAGGGGAATTTCGTGCCAGTCCAGTTGCGGCTGCCCCATGTTGACCGAGGTCAGACCATCCCCCGCATCGCGCGCATGAAGCGTGCCGCGCTCGGTGGTCAGGGTTAGTTCGGACCGGCCTGTTTCCTCCATCAGGAAGCGGGCGATACAGCGGGTCGCATTCCCGCAGGCGGCCGAGGTGGACCCGTCTGCATTGAAAAACACCAAATGCGCATCCGCAGCGCCGTTTTCGATTACGGCCAGCTGATCGAAGCCAACACCAAAATGCCGGTGCCCGACCGCCTGAGCGATTGCGGGCGTGATCTCAACCGTTTGCGCACGCGCATCCACGACAACAAAGTCGTTGCCCAGCCCGTGCATTTTCATGAAGGGCAAACCAGAGGTGAATATTCCTTGCATGGCGCGCATATAACCTTGCGCCAGAAAGGAATCCACCCTGCGGTGAAGATTCCTGAAAAAAGGGGTTGACCCCCCCGCGCCACCTGCCTAATTAGGCCGCCTATCGGGACGCCGGATACACGCTGTGTAACGGCAAAACGATGCGCAAATTTAGGGCTTGAACCCAGTTGGCAAATTGTCCTAGTGAGCGCGCAAGATCGAAAGATCAAACATAGAGTGGGCCGTTAGCTCAGTTGGTAGAGCAACTGACTTTTAATCAGTGGGTCGCAGGTTCGAATCCTGCACGGCTCACCACTGTTTTCAAAGACTTACGAGGCGATCTCATGCCTAACATTCGCTTCGGGTAAGCGCAGGGTAAGCGTAGATGCCGATTTTTCCCTTTACATTCGCCCGAGGGTTGCATGACTCTGCAGACAAGGGAGGAACTGATGGGACACATCAGGCTTGGCACTTTGCCTCGGTCCAGGAAGTGGCGCGAGGTCGTTGATCTGATCGCAACCGATGCGTCAGTCGAAGAGATCGCCGAGGCCGCAGCGGATGCATCTGATAGCGATCTCGCACGGGCGAGTCGTGACCCCAGGTTTCAGTTTGTAAGTGATCTCCTCGTGAGGCTGCCTTTGCTTGCAAGGGCTCCGGGCTTCGAAGACGCTTTGGCTGACTTGGGCATTGCGACTTCGGAACTCGGTTCAGTGACCGGCTTTCTGGCCGGTTTGGATCGTGCCATTGATCGCAACAGCTTCGATCTCCGAAGTTCCTCAGATGCAGGAGAATTGGCGAAGGTCGCGCTCTTGGAAAGCCTTTCCGTTCAGCTGCACGACCGGTTGCCATCCCTCTTTGAACCGACACCGCAAGAAATTCGCCAAGCACTCGCGAGCTTCGCCTCGGGCGATGCATTTGCGAGACTCTCGCGGGATTTCTTTGCCCGGCTGACATACCGTTCGCTAGACTACTATCTGAGCCGGGAACTCGCCAATCACACTGGCGAGGATCGACGCTTTTCCACCGATGCACAGCGAGTGACATTTCAACAAGCCCTCGCCCAGCACACATTTGAAGTGTCTAGAATTGTCGAAGAATATGCGGGCGGCTGGTATGGCAAAACCGTCTGGCAGAAGCAGGCGCTTGATCGCGATGCAATAGACAAGTTCACAGCTTACGCGTTCAAAAAGATGCGCTCGGAGTTTGGGCGCCGTCGCGCCGTTGTCTGAAGTTGAAGTCAGATGGTTGCCGCCCCTGACAAAAAGCGGCGGTGATGAAGTCCTGCGTCTCGACATTGCTGGCCGCGAAGTCGCAATGACGCTGCGGATTGGACAATTGAACCGTCAATTGGTCGAGGGCCTGCAGGATCGTGCACTCGATTTGCTGGAGATTGCCGCGCTTGTCTATTGCGCGGACGCGGCAGTCAGCCGTGGTGGCCCGGCGGATCAGAAGATGGGTTAGAAGTGGCACAGACGGTTCGTAGCCACCATGCCGGTACGCGATCTGGATTTCTGGCAACGTGAGAGCGTAATACAGGCTCTGGAAGAAACGTTGATGTTTCTATCCGGCGACCGCTTTGAATTTTCTTTTTCGACCAAAGACGAACCGGATGCAGAGCGATCGCGCTTCTTCAAATTCGGCCGAAATAGTTCATGGAAGCCCCACCGCGTCCTGATGTTTTCCGGCGGGCTCGATTCCTTTGCGGGCGCTGTGGAAGAAATCGTAGAACAGAAGCATCGGGTTGCTTTGGTCAGTCATGCCTCGTCCACGAAAATAGCGCCGGTCCAGAAACGGCTGATCTCAGCGTTGAGCAAACGGTACGGACCGGAAACGTGCCGTCACATTCCCATGACCGCCCAGTTGAAGAGCCGATCGACCGCGGAAAGAACGCATCGCACACGCTCATTCTTGTTTGCGGTACTTGGGTCGATCACTGCAACGGCCTTCGGACTGGACCGCGTGTCGTTCCATGAAAACGGGGTCGTGAGCCTCAACCTACCGCCGGTTGGCAACGTCGTTGGAACACGAGCGACGCGAACCACGCACCCAAAGACACTGAAGCTGTTCACCGGTCTTCTGCGGCTTGTTTTTGAAAATGACATGCGGGTCGACAATCCATTCTTTGCTCGAACAAAAGCAGACGTTGTGGAACGTATCTCCCATCTTGGCATGGCAGACCAGATTGTTGAGACGCGTAGTTGCGCTGATGTGCATAATCAAACCCATCAATACTTCCATTGTGGGCGCTGTTCGCAGTGTATCGATCGGCGGTTCGCGATGCTTTCAAAGGGGTTGGAGCGATTTGACCCGGAAGATGCCTATCGCGTGGACCTTATGTCGGACGCTCGACCGAACGGGACCGACCGGGAGATGGCGTTGTCCTACGTACGCAATGCAGTGTTCTTCGGGAACGCCACACCAGATGCACTGGCCCGGAGTTTCCCGGTTGTTCTGGATGCGGTCAATCATCTCGACAGTCCACCAGACACAGCAATGTCGATGATCGCAGATTTGCTTAACCGCCACGGCAAGGCGGTCACATCTGTCATGCGCAGAACTCTCGAAAGCAAGTCACCCGGTGAGTTCCCTGAACAGAGTTTGCCAAGTCTATATGGTGAGATGCAGAGCGGTTTAACCATGCCGGCAGTGCCTGCTGCGTCAGTTGAAAAAAACGAGAAAGAGCAACCACCGCTGACCATAGAAATCGACAAAACCTCACGTTTGGTTTTGATCGGCGAACATATTGAGCTCAAGAAAAACGCCACAGTGGATCTGTTGATCGTTTTGGCTGAAGAGTGGCTCCGTGCGGCAGGCAAAGGTCTCGAACCTTTGGAGTATCCCTGCTTGAAGTCTGGCGACCTCGTCAAAAAATTAGGCGTTGAAACCGACGAAGTCGTTAGGCGGAGAATACTGACCGCGCGAAGAACGATTGCAAAGAGATTCGAGTCTGCTGGTCTGTCAGTTGAAAAGCCCCAAGAGTTGATCGAAAACCTCTCTTGGAACGGATACCGGCTTGCTCCCGAGCGCGTGGTCGTTCGGGTGCGCCACCGGAGCTGATCATTCATCAATAACCGCGTCCTCGTCTGGCAACGGTCCACGGCGGCGAAACCGCCCCATCAGTTCGACCTGGCGGCCAGGTGAAACAGAACCATAGGAGCTGAACGTCGTCATCACGTCGTCGTGTCCCATGTTCTGCGACCAGGCTTTATAGTCCTCTGGTGTCCTGCAGTGAAGTTTTGCTAGCTCTGCGATCGTATCTCGAACGCGGTGCGGCGAAAACGGTGGCAGCCCGGCGTTGACGAAAGCTTGTTTGAAGATCCTGGCCGCTGACGACGGGCCTACCCACGGCTCGCGCGCGACACCTACTGCCTCAAAGCGTCTGGTCGGGCCAACAGCGACGCGCGTCTTTGGGAACAGAGGATCCGTGTCCGAGAAAAGATGGTCCTGGCGAAGCTCCGTGATCCAGTCTCGCAGAATCCTTTCGACATCATCACCGAAGGGAAAGAAACTGGTCGTGAAGGACTTTCCAAACTTTGTATCCACGGAACGGCCGTCAAACTGCACGCATTTATTGGCTAGATCGACATGACGCAGCTGCATGGTGATGGCGGCACCTTCACGTGATCCGGTCAAGAAAAGGAACGCGATCAGGGCGCGGTCACGGCGCTGGATCACTGTTTCTGCAGGCATGATGGACAACAGGTGGTTTACTTGTTCAGGGGACGGATGCGGCTTCCACAGGGTGCTGCGACGGGCCTGTTCCGATTTGCGATCCGGCGTGAGATAGGCAATGTCTGCGCGCGAGATCCTGGACTTGTACCCCGGTTGGTCCGCCATCCAGTCAAAAAGCTTCATGACATCGCGCAACACTCCGTTGATCGTAGCTGCCGACAGTGGCGCGCCCGTTCGTTCATTGCGCAGACCTTGCAGATGGCGTTTGAACGCGCGCGCCCTTTCTGAATGGAACGCCTTGTAGTCCTTACCTTTGAGCCATTTATCATAGATGGCAATCGATGCTGCGGCTTTGTCGATCGAAGATTGCGACAGCCCCTTTGCGTCCTTCAGCCAGACAAGGTGTTTGCGCTTGATGCGCAGGTTATCCGAGGTGTGTTTTGGCATGGGTCTCTGGCTCCTCTTTCAAGGTCACTTTTGAATGGGGTTCGGTACAGGACACTAATCTTGGGGAGGCTTGTTGAAGTGTGACCTCCAGTTTGGCCTGAATGGCTTCCAGATCTGAACGGCGAATGATCTTGTTCATGACCGCACCACACGTCGGACAGAGGGCGGTTAGGCGGCCGCTGGAAGCTGTTTCCTGAACATAGTCAGCGATCTTTCCGTCGGGTTCGCGCGGACCTCTGCAGCTGAGGCAGTAGCAGTGATGCAATGCCAACTTGCACCGCGCCTTGCGTTGTCTTTGTCCGAGGAAGTCCTTGAGCACATGTCCTTCGATCAGCCAAGGCTTGCTGCTGGTATTAGCCGCAAGTCCGTTGTTCCCAATCCAGCGAATGACGGTCTGGCGATGACAGCCCAAAACGTCCGCCACCTCCCAGACTGTGTAGACAAGGTGCGATTTGACTTTGTGTGAGGGGAAGGACTTTGCCATTACACACCCTCCCCGGAAATCGGTCCGCATGTATTCTGGCAGACCTGCGCCTCCTCAAAGGCTTCGATCACGCCTTCATCGTATAAAACGCGCGCGCCGATCTTCAAAAACCTGGGGCCCTTTCCGAGCCAGCGCCACTGCTCCAGCGTCCGCGGCGACATGTGCCACCGCTCCGCCAGCTGATCTTGCGTCAACTTTGGCATATCAACCTCAATTGCTCACTGCGGTACGAGGAAATTCGGTCCGCTTCTACAATTGAGAATCTGACGGTTCAGAGTTTGGAAGTATGTGGTCACAGCCCCGGAAAGCGTGACAAGTACCAAGGCTAAGCTATTGACACTAAACACACCGAGGCGAAAAGGTGTGACGTTTCCGCAAAATGCGTGACCTCACGATCCAAACCGCATGGGAATCAGCGGCTGCAAATGGCCCGATAGCTGACGTTAATCAAAAAAACTCGGAAGACGGCTTCGAGCCCATAGGAGAAGTGTCCAAATCCTGCTGCGTGCGCACGCAGCGCGGATTATTCTGCGGTTGCTGAGCTTTGGTTGTCGCAACGCGGCAAGAAAACCGGCCATTCGATCAGAGCGCGACGAAATTTGTTACTCGAACCAATAGATCGCGGACGAAACTGCCATTCGTCCTTGTGCTCACATCACCCGAATTTGGACCGAACTTCAGTTATGGCCCTATGATTGGAGGAGGCTTCTGGCGTTGTCCTGACATAGCGTTTCCGACAATCGCGGCAAGCAGGATTGCGCAGGAGGACAAAGCCCACGATCGCCGACATCGCGGCCGAAATCAGTTGCAGCCAGAAATCCGGAGTCTTGCTTCTACCTATCAGTGTAGCGGCTTGAACGATGCTGCTGAAGAGCAGCTTCCACCCGAGAAACACCGCAAGCGCGACGTTGGTCGTCAGAGGGTAAATGAGAGCGAGAACGCAGGCGAGAACGAGCAAAATGCCCTGTAGTAAGAACAGCCTCGAACTGCGGCTGCATCAAGTGTCATCGGTACAGCCATATATCCGGCTCCCTCCGTTTTGGGCGCGGCATCCCTGTCTCGTTTTGCGAATCAGAAGTGGGCACGCACGCGCAACCCGAGAACCACCATGTTTTCGGTCGTGGGGTCGTTCGCAGGGTTGGTAACAAGCTGCACACTTGGTGTGATCTGGAAGAAATCCGTCACGTCCCACCGGTAGAATGCCTCCATTGTGAACTGGTTTCGTGAGTTACCGGGTGCCCGTCCCCAGTTCACCCCGACTCCAGCAAGATCCTTGCCGTCGCGGGCGTCGTACCCGGTTCCAACACTGATCGATCGGTCGAGAAGCGTTCCGCCATCTTTGGCATAGCCTGCACGGAAGAACGGCCTCCACGCGTCCTGGCGACCGCTCGCCAGAAAAGAAACGCCGTAACCGCCGGGCACACCAGCCTGCATTCTCTGATCAATCTGCCAGAAAGTCAGCTGAACTGACTGGTCGTATCGATTGTCCCAATCAGGCGCCCAACCTATGCCGAAGTGTTTGAAGGTCTCGCCGGTGTCGAAAAGAGTTCTGGCGCTACCGACCGGGTCTGCCGGGTCTGCGTTGGTATCTGCAAAGCCAGCGAGGATCGCCCAACTGTCGCTTAGTCTCCACTGCAGCGCGGCTCCCAATCCCTGAGAGGGCGCTGGAACAGTTGGTAGTTGCTCAAAGGCGAGGTTTGTGAAGGCAGTCCATGGGTTGGCGAGGTTGTTGATGTCAATGTAATCGGTGACATCAACCTGACCGATGACAAAGCTGCCCCGACCATCGGCAAACACTTGACGCCAGTAGAGGTTGGTCAACAACCACCCCGCATCGCTAAAGGTCGACGAAAAAAGCCCCGCATATCCAAGGGATGGCCCGAGCGCCTGGGGCGAGAGATGGCTTCCGAAGGCGCTCCGATTCTCGATCTTGAAGACCAAAGCGCCAGCGTAGGGAGTGCCGCGTCCGGACGCTGTCCAAGTGCCGAATAACCGAAACACGTTGCTTGCCGCATCGGACGGCGTCAGGTCTGAGTCGGTACCGAGATACTGGGCCATCTCCTCGAGACCGAATGTCAGCCCCACGCGGTTCTCAAACCCATTTTTCCAGTCCCGGTACGCCTGCACCCCCCCCAGATCCTGCTGATCGGACGTGGCTGCCAGCGTTCCGAGAACGCTTTTTGGAGATGAAAACCCATCACGGCTTAGGCCTTCAGGTCGGACTTCCGCGGGAAATATGGTGGCGAGTAGCGCGCAGACGACCGTCAGGGTATATCGCAACCATCGGCACCAAACATAACGCCGCATCGCGACACAGACGCAATGAGGGTCAAATGCGCCTTGCATGCTCTGCTCATCAGGTGCCTGTGACATAGTTTATCAACTCCAATTGCAGGTAATTGAGGGGACAAACGCCTCGCAGGCCAACTATATGTTATGAGCTCGCTTAGCTCGTCCCGAGGACCGATGTTTGCTGCGGTCGATCCGCGCCTGGCGGCTGAGCCAAGGTCATGGCGAATAAGGTGCTCCCGATAGCTAGCACGCAGGCCGCGCCTGCGAGCCGTGAACGGGCTTCAAATCTCAGGCGTCTCTGGGGGGTGCTCCCGAGGCGCGCCTCGGCCCAGTTGCGACCCAGGATCGCCGCTATGCCGAGGGCCGACATGGCGAGCGCCATACCCGCCGAAATCGCGATCACCATCATGACCGCGGGAACCACAAGGTCGTTCGCGAGGCCAAACAGCATGACGATAAGCGCGCCGGTGCAAGGCACCACACCTACCGCGGCTGCAATCCAGCCGCCGCCTTGCGATTCGGTGTTTGCAGCGGAGCAGGCCGCACATCCGGCGTGGGCGTGGCCGCCGTGGTGATCGTCATGAGCTGCTCGTATGTTCGCGATGGCATGCCACAACATCACCGCACCTATTGCCATGATCAGCGCGTAGCTTCCGAGCCGGATCAACCTGTAATCCGAGGGCGCCGCTCCCGTCGCTTGTCGTACGGCGAAGTCGAGCAGGAAGACGACGACTACCGCCGACAGCACGTGCATAACGGCGATCCGGCCGCCCATGACGACGCCACGTCTGAGACTGCCACCTGTTCCGATGAAGTAGGAGACGACGACGGCCTTGCCGTGTCCCGGGCCAAGCGTGTGCAGCGTACCGTAGGCGAACGCGATCAACAGCGCGAGCCCGACTCCGCCGGCAGACCGGCCTTGCTCCATGTCCGACATCGCTGTGGTGAAGATATTGGTGATCTTGGCCTGCGCGCGCGCCAAATAAGAAAGGTCCCCGAACGCCGAGTCGGCTGCAACGATTTCCCCTGGCGTCCCGCCAACCACAACCTGCTCCATCGCGTACGACGTCGGAATGCTGCGCGAACCGTCTACAAGGAACAGAGTGTGACTTGCCGGCCAATGCGTCAGGCGCCCCGCAAGCCGTACCGGCGTGAACATACCAATGGAATCGACCCCCTCGGGATAATCGACATGAATGATCTGGTTCGGTGGAGGCGCAGGGGCGTGTATGCATGCTCCTATCCACGGCACCAGAAGAAACTCAACGACGCGCCCTTTTTCCCGGCGCAGCGGCAAGACATACCCGTCAATGGATACCTGAGATTCCAGCAAGCCCGATGCGACCTCAAACGCCGTTTCGTCCCAGTCTTGGACCGCGATGCCGTCAGACGAAAGCGGATCGAAGAGGTCGTCCGGCGGCAGAACCGTTTGCGGGCCGCTCAAGGATGACTGACCCGCATACGTTCCATCATCCGCTTTATCGTCTTTCTGGGCCTCGAGGCTCATACCCAGGTCGTTCCATGTGATGACTGTGGTCGGTCGATCTTTCGCATGGGTCGAACCAGCAGCAGCCAGGAGGAAAATTGACACCACGAAACAAATGCTAAGTACAAACCGATGTGGCGTGCGCTCGTCTGTTTCTTTGAGGCTATGTGACGCGTCCTGCGCGCACTTGTAATGACCAAGCATCCTGATTGGGGTTGAGAGCCAAATCATCAATTCGAAGCCTCAATTATTGCCGGTTTGTTGATCTTCCCCGGTGGGCGTGGAGTGGGAGACGTTCCTGATCTGCGACGCGGTGCGCAAAGGGGTTCGAGGCGTATTCACCGCCAGCGTGACTTGGGTTGCTTCGAGGTTCCACATACTCGCCATCCGCGCTTCGCCGTCGAGGACGAAGATGGTTTCGTTGCTCTCCTGAGGCGCAAGCAGCCCCGTCACTGTCACCGGGGTGTAGAGCGACCTAGCGGGAGAGCCTGCGTCGAACGTCACCCGGATCAGCTGATTTGGAGGTGGCGGAGGCATGTGGCTACACATGCCCACCTCCGGAACAAGATAGCCGACGGTGAAACCGTCCTCGTTTGTGCCAGCTGGAATGAGAAATCCGGTGATGGTTACCGTCGCCTGGTGGAGGTTTGGATTGGTTGAAAAGAACGCACGCTTGCGGGCCTTGGCTACAACCCATCGCTGTGCCAAAAGTCCCTCAATGTCATGGCCGGCAAGCCTTAGCGCGCCGCGTGCCGTCTCAAGCCGCGCCTCGAGCCGCGGTCGCGCCTCCTCCGGAACCTCCCCGTTCGCAAGCCGCTGCTCAAGACGGACAAAAGTTCGAAGTTCCCCCATCATCTCGAACCCCATGTCGCGAAAAGGGTCGTCGAACTGCAGCGCAACCGGGTCCGGCAAGTCGCGAAACGAGATTGCGACCTGCTCGGCGAACGCGCCTGTGGCTGTCAGAAAGACGGCGATGAGGCTCCGCAGCAGTCGCGTGCGCAGCTTGGCTGCCAATGTCTGCATCGCTCAATTCCCTCCCTGCGGAGGAACGCCCGGCGCCACATCCGGCATGCCGGTGGAAAACTCCCGGTTCCAAGCGTCTTCCGACACCGACTCGAACCGCGGTTTGTCTTCCGGCTCGAAGCGGATCGGCTGGCCGGCAAAGACCTCCAGCAGTTCGTCGTCACGCACGGTCACCTCGCCATGCACAATAACCGCCTTGAACCCGGTCGAGGGGATTGATCCATGATCATAGGTCGCATTGTCGGCAACGGTTTCGGGGTCGAACACCACGATATCGGCGATCATGCCCTCCTGAACCCGGCCCCGCTCCTGCATGGCCTTCAGCCCCGTACGGCCCAGATGGTGCGCCGCGTTGTAGCTGAGGATCGACAAAAGCTGCATCATCGGGATGTCGTTTTCGCGCCCAAGGCGCAGTGTTGCAGCGCGCGCCCCGGCGCCGCGCGGATGCATGTTTCCCAACTTCTCAAATGGAGTATTCCAAGGCGCCATAAGAGGCTCCGCGAACATCGCATCGCTGGCCATTGTTGTCCCCCTGAGAGTCAACCATTTGACTGAGTCCTCTGGCGGAGTCTTGAACAACAGAATTTCTTGGGTCGGATTATCCTTCAGGACCTGATCGTATTTTTCCTGCGTATAGAAATCACCTGTAATCGGATCCTGCATCGTGTCTTCGTAGCGATGCCCCTGTCTTTCAACCCAGTTTTCGGGTTTGAGGAAGACTGCGTTCACCGTGGTCGATCCGGCGGAATAGGGGTAGATCTCTCCCCAGATATTATGTCCGTTCTCCTGAAGCCGCGCGATGAGTTCATGCGTGAGTCGCCAGCCGGGATTGTTGAAGTGCTGCAGTATTGCGGGCGCGTTCAGAGCCAATGCATTGGCAATGACTTCTTGCGCACCGACGTTTTCCAACACGTCGCCATCGGGTGTGAAACGCGTATGAACGGCAGTCTGGCGACCATATCGCGCGCCAATCTTCTGCACCTCGAACAACTCACGCGTGGTGACACCATCGCGCATGTATCCCAATGTCGATCCGATACCGAGCGCGCCAGCCTGAAGGCCTTCGTCGATGATCTGCAGAATCTTGTTACCAGTGTCGTAATCCGCCTTGTCCAAACTCCAACCCGATCCCTTGCGGGAGGTAAGCGCCGCCGCCGGCCCCAGCAGAAGGGTTTCCTCGTCGTCGAAACCGTCGAGCACGATGGCGCGGGCTTGTTCGTGGCTGGAGGCGCACCCGAAATTCGCCTGGTTCTTGCCTTCGCGTTCCTCATACCACCGCGCGATGAATGTTCCTGCGCAGCCCTCCTCGAGGTCCATGCTCGAAGTCAGTCCGTCACGCAGGCCAAGCGCATAGCCCATCGGTTGTTGCCAGTGGAAATGGGTGTCAATGAATCCAGGCGCCACGATGTGACCTGTTGCATCGATTTCCTCGGCACCGCTCAGCGCCTCCTTGGAGATCGCCACGATACGGCCGTCCGAAATGCCGACATTTGCGATGCTGTCGTATAGCGTCTCCGGATCCATGACCCGGCCGTTCGAGATGACGAGATCGTAATCCTGCGCCTGAGCGATGCCGACACAGAAGAACGCAGATGCGAGCGTGGTTATCGCGAGGGTCGAGAGCGGCTTCATGAGCAAGGTGCTCCTTTCAAATTTTGTTGGAGGCCCGGTGTTTACTGCGTCTGCGTCCTGCGGATCGGCTGGCCATGCGGCGCGTCGAGGACAAGCGCGCCATCCTGGACAACGAATCCGCCGTTTACCAGCACGGTCTGCACGCCCACGGCAGGCTGGTTCGCGTTCTCGTAGTTGGCCCTGTCAGAGACCGTCTCAGGGTCGAACACCACGATGTCGGCATCCATGCCCACCTGCAGACGTCCCTTGCGGCGCATCTGCGGCACGAAGTCTTCCAGCGTCTGCGCTGGCATCAGCGACATCTTGCGGATCGCCTCGCTCATCGAAAGCACACCACGCTCGCGTACATAGCTGCGCAGGACCTTCGAAAAGGTTCCGGCAGATCGCGGATGGGCGAACACGTTGTCAGGAAGTGGCCATTCATCGCCGGTGTAAGTCTGAATGTTCCCCTTGTCGTCGAAGTACGACCAGAAAGTTGCGTCCGAGGCGATCAGCGTCGCGGGATGAGTCACCGACAGGTCGAGCTTAGCCAAATCTTCTGCCTTGCTCTCATCGAGGAAGTGCCAGGTGATGAAAGTGCCCGGCTTGTTCTCCTGATAGTCGTCGAGTTGGTCTTCGGTCATGCGATCCTGGCCGAGCTGAAAATTCTCGGCTGTCGATTGCATCCGGTCCCGCCAGTCGGGCCCAGTAAACATGGCCGCGCCGACGACGGTGCTCGCCGCGCCGTAGGGATAGGCTTCCACGGTGATGTTGATACCCTTGTCCATCGCCTCTTCGACAAGGGCGAGTGTGGCCTCGATATCAGCCATCGACGTGCTGTTGATATGGCAGATGTGCATGTGCGCGCCGGTGATGGCGGCGTTCGAGATCAATTCCTTGAGCGCCTCGAATGAACTCTGCGGCTCGATGTTGCTGGCGTAACGAACATGGGTGAAGGTCGCCACGCCGTATTCGTTGGCCAGTTCGGCCAGCGCAAAATACTCCTTTTGCCCGTATCCCGGCGCGTAGCCCGCGTTTACCCCAATACCAAGGCCCCCCTCCTTGAGTCCCTGTTCGACCAGCGACAGAATCCGCTCGGACTGATCTTGGTCGGCGATGTCCATCTTCCAGTCGTTTTCGGCCTGGGCCGCTTGGAAGAACTCAACGGTTGCCAGCGGGTCGGTGTTGTCGAAGGTGGCGATCCGGCCATAGGTCCAGCCCGCCGCCGCACCGTAATTGATTGGCAGGTTCTTGGCAGCCTGACTGTCATACCAGTCGGCGATGGGCAAAACGCCAGATTCTAGCTCTAGCGCCGTTGTCACCCCCTGCATCGCCTGCATCCGATAGTCACCAATACTCTGCCCGTGAGCGTGCAGGTCGATGAACCCCGGCGAGACGACGTGCCCCTTAGCATCGATCACCGTGTCACCTTCAAGCGAGAACTCGCTGATCGCCGAGATACGGCCGTCCTCCACGCCAACGTTGCGGATCGCATCGAGGCCCGTCTCCGGGTCGATCACGCGCCCATTTAAGATCACGATATCGTTGGCAAACGCTGTCGTTGCGGTCGCGACCAAAACCGCCAAGGTGCCGATTGCGGACAAAGTTCTTTCTGGTTTCATAGGCGATGTACCTTTACCTTCGACCACCTTCTGGAATCGTGGTCTTTCGCAAAAAGGATACTAAACGCTAATCAAAACAAAACTGTATGCCCTCACGCGACAGGTAGTGTAGAAACTTGTCCTTGAAAGTGCGTTCTGGGAGTATTCGTAGTGAACGGCATGTACATCGTCGTGTAGAACTAACAACGGACGACAGACAAATGGTCTCTGAGCGAATCGCGTTCAACCGCGCTCTGCAGCTTCGCCCCTTCCTTGATCTGTTCGAGAAGCGCGGCGGCAAGGCTGGCCCTGTTCTCAAGGCGGCTGGGCTTGACCAGGTCGATCTCACCGACCCGGCTGCGATGATCACCGGCAATGCACTCTACAAGGCCGTCGAGAAAATGGCCGATGTGCTCAACGACCCGTATTTCTCGGCGCGCGCAGCTGAGACATTCGTCGAGGCGGGCCCCGTCTTTGTCCGGGAGAGCTATGCGATATCCCACACCCTCGCAGAGTTCCTACCGCTGGCTATTCTCGAACTCGACCGGCAGATCAACAACGTTCGATACTCCCTCCAAATCAATGCAAATGTCACCGTGATCCGAGCTGAGAGGACTTTCTTACCGGCAGCACCCGTCGTTCAGGCAGATGCCGCCACTGCGAGCCTGTGGTTGACCCTCCTGCGGTTAGTGACCGAAGACGATTTCAATCCGTCTCGCATAACAGTTACGGCGCAGGAAAACGCAGGTATTCCGCTGGATCTGCTTCCGAAGTCTTCTTTCTTGAAACGAAAGTGCAACAGTGTTCAGATCGGGTTTCCCTCTGAGTGGCTGCAACGGCCACTAGCCCTGAACTGGAAAATCCCGCCCACCTCGCGTGGAGAGTTCCGCGATACTTCCCCGCGCGATGCGATCCTGAAATGGGTCGAAAAGGTCTGCTTCCAAAAGATTGGTGAGCGAACCTTCGGCCTCGAGGAACTCGCGCGTAACCTCGGCGTCCATCCAAAGAGCCTACAGCGCACGATGTCTGAATTGGGCACCTCGTTCCAAGAGATCCGCGACAAGGGGCGTAGAGAGAGGGCCCTAGAAATCATTGACAGCGATAGATCCGCACCGAACGAGGAGATCGCCGAGTTGCTTGGTTTCTCCGGTGCAACAAGTTTTTCCAGAGCGTTCAAAAGGTGGACTGGTGTCACACCGAACGAATATCGGCGAAATCAGTGACTCGTTCCCTGCTCCCTTGAGCCAAAAGAAAACTTGGAAGATGAGGTCCTCGTTGGATCAGTTTGGAGAAGTTGTAGTGCGACGTTAATAAATTAGCCGACGGCATTAATTGGTGGGTTGCCAAAATCGATGCAATCTCTGCAACTGGCAGTTTTGTTGTATATTTCGGAGTTAGCAATGCATGGTCGTGAATGTCCGGTTTGCGCTGCCGGTTCAACCGATGGCCGCAACACGCTCCTCGAACTTTTCCGCGAGTGAGAAGTAATTCAAGGTTATTCTCGGCCGCTCGTTGAGCTCCCGGGCGACGGCGTCGAGGTGTTCTCCGCGACGGGATGCGAGTTCGATCGCGAAGTTCGCCGCATCTGCATCAGGCTGCTAAGTCCGCATTCCGGTCGTTCCCGCTAAGTAAAGCGAATGACCACATCGAGCCCAATCTGCTACTCGGTTGAATACCAAATCGGTGAAGTGTATGCGCGTTCCTGGCCGATCAGCGTCGCTCCGTCGGGAATCTCTGCGCCGAGGCGAACCTTGTCGTAAACCACCCAGCGGGGTGTCGGGATCTCGATGACACGGGCATAGTAGAAGGCTGGTTCAGCAGGATCAAAATCTGGATCAGTCCAGACCGCACCGAGTTCAGAGGCTCCGATGGTATTGCGATAGCTGGCCGCTTCAAGGTCCACGGTGTTTCCCACTTCAGGGATTTTGCCACCGGTATCCGGTTGGCGGTCTCCAGACCAGGCGACGTCGTAGACCCTTTCTTGCAATGTACCGTCGGTTTCCATCCAACCCTTGACGACCTGGATTCGATCGAGATTGGCGCCGATCGGGTCACGAAGGGCATAAACCATAAAGTTCGGTGCCCCGGAACCATCCGGCGCCGCGCGTAGATCCCCGCCCATCGGCACGCCCTTGTCGTAGCCAACGAAGGCGGGGGCGCGGGAGCGCAGGTCGTCTTCGCTGAACTCCCATCCGCCAAAGAAGCGAACCACCATACGTGGTCCGGTTGTGGCATAGACTTCGCGGCGTACCATAGCGTCCCAAAGGCTGGCTCGGGTGTTCTCTTCGGCCCAGACACCGGTGTAGCCAGACGCCACGAGCGACCAACCCGGGAAAATGCCCACTTCGGTTTCTGTGAACGGATGCGCCGCACGGGTGGTGGAGGGCTCTGCGTTGGTGGCCTTGCCGAAGTAGTTGTCGCTGTCTGCAGTCGCAAGCGATGTATGTGTGTCGGTCGAGCCCACCATGCCAAAACGATACGGGTTGATGCCGGTCCGGGCCTCGATGGCAAAGCCCTGTTTCAGAGCCTCTCGCGCATACTCACCCGCGAGCATTTCAGGGGTTTTGGCTTGGGTCAGGTCAAGGTTGCCCACGTCCCATGTTTCATAGTCCGCAAATTCATCGTCGGGGCTGAGCGCGGGGTGCGCTTCGCCGTCGCCCTTGATCTGTGTGGCCTCATAAAGCGGTTCCCAACGGGCGCGGGCCATGGCATAGGCTTCGTCCACCGGCTCCCCGTTGTAACGGGTTTCGGATGGGAACATGATCCCGTTGGACAGGTTGCCGTTATGCGAAAGAGCAAAGGCCTGACCTCCGGTCTCTGCTTCATAGGTTTCGAGCCACTGATACAAAGCCATTGGGTCTGGAGAGCCGATCGGTGGCTGTGTGGTCATGGGTTGAATCTGCTTTACCCGGTCGGCGTTGTCACGGAACACCACATTCCGGTGCATGTTGTTGCCTCGGATCAGAGAGGTCCATTCAAACCCATGGAATGCCGTAAAGTCACCAGGGTCATTAAAGGCTTCGACCTCGTCCACCATACTTTCCCAAACGCTGGTGTAGATGGGAGAGCCAGGTGAGTAATCTGCAAGTAGCGCCGGATCCATCTCACCTTGCGAAAAGGTTGTTATAAGATCTAGCGCCGCGGCCGCAGATGCCTCTCCACCTTGCTGGAGCCCCTCGGCCCATCGGGCGCCCTGCTCGGAGGCAAGCACATTGGGCGCTCCGCGCGCCAGATCGGTGATCATGCCCATGCCATCGGAATGCTCAGTGGTGACAATCCAGTCGAGTGGCCGAGAAAGCTTGACCGGCTGGCCAGTTGCAGAGACGACTTCTTCGCCGCGAGCGAACCGAAGCATCGTTTCCAACCCTGTCGTATTACCGAACAGACCAGCGTCCATCGACAGGCCCGTGTGAACATGGGTGTCCCCCCAGAAGACACGCGATGGAAAGCTACGTTGGGCATATGGCGAGTAAGCCTTCCCAGGATAGAGGCCCTGAAGAGAATCCTCTGACGGCACGAACTGGGCCGACCCAGTATTCGAAAACAGGCAGAGCGCTGATGCTAGTGCGATGTTAAGGACAATCTTCATTCTGAGCCTCCCAAACGATCATTCAGTTCCTCAACAATAACACTGGAGTCCATCGTTGATACAATCATTTTAAACTGCGAACCGAACTCGCTTGCGGAAGGGACAGCAGCCAGTGGCGCCTTCGATATGCCTGATGGGGTGGCGGCGGCTTTGTCCGCAACTCGGCCGTTCAGCAGATATCAGCGAACGTCCGCTGCTGTTCAATGTAGACCTTCAGGCGAAATTTCTCGGAATGACCACCAACAATGACCACTATCCGTTCCTAAGTCGTCATCTGACTGAAAGACCCAGATGACTGCCTTGAGCCCAAAGCGTTCGTTGGTTCATGGCCATCGCCAATAACATCTATTCAGCTTTGCCAATGAGTTTTTGGATTGCAGTGAAACGAGAACCAAGCTCAAGGGTGGAGACGCTGACGTAGGACCCGTAAGAGATTGCCCCCCATAATCTTATAAATTTGGGCTTCAGAGAGCCCCTCCTTCATGAGTGCTTGCGTCAGCGCAGGCAAGTCAGATGGGACCAGCGCAACTTTTACCGTACCATCCCAGTCGGGGTGCTGTCAGACGAATTCGAACCAGTCTCAGTTTGCCGCGGAAACTGCGAACCTATCCGGAACAAAGTTGACGCCACTCGGCGAGAGCAGCGCTGCGGGTCAGCTTGAAGATGTCT